>NZ_CP051461.1:480000-1080000 GCF_012584515.1 Polaromonas vacuolata
ATAGCAAGAGTGTTAGCAAAGCAGCATGGAAAGGCTGACCATAGTGGGTGATAGTCCCGTATGCAAAAACACACTTGTGGTACTAAGCTTGCGAGAAGTAGGGCGGGACACGTGAAATCCTGTCTGAATATGGGGGGACCATCCTCCAAGGCTAAATACTCATCATTGACCGATAGTGAACTAGTACCGTGAGGGAAAGGCGAAAAGAACCCCGGGAGGGGAGTGAAATAGATCCTGAAACCGTATGCTTACAAAAAGTAGGAGCCTGGAAACGGGTGACTGCGTACCTTTTGTATAATGGGTCAGCGACTTACATTCAGTGGCAAGGTTAACCGAATAGGGAAGCCGTAGAGAAATCGAGTCCGAATAGGGCGACAGTCGCTGGGTGTAGACCCGAAACCAAGTGAGCTATCCATGGCCAGGATGAAGGTGCGGTAACACGCACTGGAGGTCCGAACCGACTAGTGTTGCAAAACTAGCGGATGAGCTGTGGATAGGGGTGAAAGGCTAAACAAACTTGGAAATAGCTGGTTCTCTCCGAAAACTATTTAGGTAGTGCCTCAAGTATTACCATCGGGGGTAGAGCACTGTTTTGGCTAGGGGGTCATGGCGACTTACCAAACCAAGGCAAACTCCGAATACCGATGAGTACAGCTTGGGAGACAGAGCACCGGGTGCTAACGTCCGGACTCAAGAGGGAAACAACCCAGACCGCCAGCTAAGGTCCCTAAAATTGGCTAAGTGGGAAACGAAGTGGGAAGGCTATAACAGTCAGGATGTTGGCTTAGAAGCAGCCATCATTTAAAGAAAGCGTAATAGCTCACTGATCGAGTCGTCCTGCGCGGAAGATGTAACGGGGCTAAGCCAGTTACCGAAGCTGCGGATGTGCAATTTATTTGTACGTGGTAGGAGAGCGTTCTGTAAGCCTGTGAAGGTGGTGGTGTAAACCCTGCTGGAGGTATCAGAAGTGCGAATGCTGACATGAGTAGCGTTAAAGGGGGTGAAAAGCCCCCTCGCCGTAAGCGCAAGGTTTTCTACGCAACGTTCATCGGCGTAGAGTGAGTCGGCCCCTAAGGCGAGGCAGAGATGCGTAGCTGATGGGAAACAGGTCAATATTCCTGTACCGATGTGTAGTGCGATGTGGGGACGGAGAAGGTTAGCTCAGCCAACTGTTGGATATGTTGGTTCAAGCCTGTAGTCGTGCCTGGTAGGAAAATCCGCCGGGCTTAGATGAGGGGTGATAACGAGTGTGCTTGCACACGAAGTGAGTGATACCCTGCTTCCAGGAAAAGCCACTAAGCTTCAGCTACACACGACCGTACCGCAAACCGACACTGGTGCGCGAGATGAGTATTCTAAGGCGCTTGAGAGAACTCAGGAGAAGGAACTCGGCAAATTGACACCGTAACTTCGGAAGAAGGTGTGCCTTTGGTAGGTGAACCATTTACTTGGGGAGCCGAGAAAGGCTGCAAAAAATCGGTGGCTGCAACTGTTTATTAAAAACACAGCACTCTGCTAAGACGAAAGTCGACGTATAGGGTGTGACGCCTGCCCGGTGCTGGAAGATTAAATGATGGGGTGCAAGCTCTTGATTGAAGTCCCAGTAAACGGCGGCCGTAACTATAACGGTCCTAAGGTAGCGAAATTCCTTGTCGGGTAAGTTCCGACCTGCACGAATGGCGTAATGATGGCCACACTGTCTCCTCCTGAGACTCAGCGAAGTTGAAATGTTTGTGATGATGCAATCTCCCCGCGGAAAGACGGAAAGACCCCATGAACCTTTACTGTAGCTTTGTATTGGATTTTGAACAGACCTGTGTAGGATAGGTGGGAGGCTTTGAAGCCGGGACGCTAGTTTCGGTGGAGCCAACGTTGAAATACCACCCTGGTGTGTTTGAGGTTCTAACCTAGGTCCATTATCTGGATCGGGGACAGTGCATGGTAGGCAGTTTGACTGGGGCGGTCTCCTCCCAAAGTGTAACGGAGGAGTTCGAAGGTACGCTAGTTACGGTCGGACATCGTGACGATAGTGCAATGGCATAAGCGTGCTTAACTGCGAGACTGACAAGTCGAGCAGATGCGAAAGCAGGACATAGTGATCCGGTGGTTCTGTATGGAAGGGCCATCGCTCAACGGATAAAAGGTACTCTGGGGATAACAGGCTGATACCGCCCAAGAGTTCATATCGACGGCGGTGTTTGGCACCTCGATGTCGGCTCATCTCATCCTGGGGCTGTAGCCGGTCCCAAGGGTATGGCTGTTCGCCATTTAAAGAGGTACGTGAGCTGGGTTTAAAACGTCGTGAGACAGTTTGGTCCCTATCTTCCGTGGGCGCTGCAGATTTGAGGAAGCCTGCTCCTAGTACGAGAGGACCGGAGTGGACGAACCTCTGGTGTACCGGTTGTCACGCCAGTGGCATTGCCGGGTAGCTAAGTTCGGAAGAGATAACCGCTGAAAGCATCTAAGCGGGAAACTCGTTTCAAGATGAGATCTGCCGGGGCCTTGAGCCCCCTAAAGAGTCGTTCAAGACCAGGACGTTGATAGGCAGGGTGTGGAAGCGCAGTAATGCGTTAAGCTAACCTGTACTAATTGCTCGTGAGGCTTGACCCTATAACTTTGAAAGTCTCGAATTGATTGTGGAGACACAGGCAGTTTGTGAATCAAGGTGTTATGCCAAGTTGACGCATTCAAGAAAACAAAAAGACACGCTGTGCAGCAGGCATGGTGTGCATTTACTACGACAAAAGCTAATTTGCTCTATAGATTCGATGGGCTGAGGGTGCGCTGCTGGTTAAACCCTGGTGCGCACGGACTCAGTCGATCAAAAAGTTATGCCTGATGACCATAGCAAGTTGGTACCACTCCTTCCCATCCCGAACAGGAAAGTGAAACGACTTAGCGCCGATGATAGTGCGGATTCCCGTGTGAAAGTAGGACATCGTCAGGCTCTTATGCCTAGACTGGCCCAGTTGATCTTGTGATCGACTGGGCTTTTCTTTTTTGTGCTCTCGACGTTCTGTCGACTAGTTCCGCAATCTCAGCAAACACAGATTAAACGTACCCTCAATAAAGACAAGATGGTTTGTGGACCTAGTCAAATTAATGGACAGCAGAGTCCTCTAAAGATTGGGAATACAGATTTTCAAAGTTAAGTGGGCTTAGCCAGCCAACGGTTGAATGCCTGCGAATGCGATTGTAATAAGCCTCTATGTATTCAAAGACTGCCTGCTTAGCTAGCTCTCGGGTTGCAAAGTATTCACCGTGAATAGCTTGCTTTTTCAGTGTGCCGAAGAACGATTCTGCTACGGCGTTAACTTGAATCTGCCAACAATTTCCGCGCCTACTCATGCTTTGAATAAGTAAACTTTCCCTGAGTATTTTGCGGTACGCGTTCGACACGTATTGCGATCCCTGATCGGTGTGAACCATCACGCCAGTAGGTTTTCCTCTGGTGAGAATGGCCGCTTGCAATGCATCACACACTAACTTGCTATCAATTCGCCCGCTCATCTGCCAGCCTACAACAGCGCGACTGTACAAGTCGATCACCGTGGCCAAGTACAGCCAGCCCTGCGCAGTGCGTATATAAGTAATGTCTCCAACCCAAACCTGGTTGGGTGCGCACACCTCGAACTGGCGCTCCAGCAAGTTAGGCGAGGCTAATTTGCCGTGATTAGAGTCAGTGGTGCGTTTAAATTTCTGACTGCCTTTAGCGCGTAAGCCCAAATAATGCATATGCCTACCGACGGTGCGCACGCAAGCGTTAAGGCCGCTACCAACGAGCTCGGCGTGGATGCTGGGTGCGCCCACTCTCGCTTTATGCGCTGTGTGGCAGGCACGAATGGCATCGTGCAGATCAGTTGCTCGCTGTGGGCGGGCAAGCCATGCGTAGTAGCCCGAGCGGCTAACCGACAAAGCCGCGCACAGAGCGGCCATGCGGTAGGCGTCCAAGTGAGATTTCATAAACGTGTACTTGGCAGACTTGGATTTTTCACGAAGTACACGTGCGCTTTTTTTAGTATGTCGTTGACCTCTCGTAAGTGCGCGTTCTCACGCTCAAGCGTACGAAGTCGTTGTTGATCTGTCGATAAGGCCGCGCTGGCGGTAACGCCGATGCTAGTGCGGTGTACACGCATCCACTTGTCTAACGTGGAGTAGCCAACGCCAAGCAGCTTGGCTGTGTTCGCAACGCACTGCCCTGGGTGATTTAAAACGTGTTCGACTGCTTGCTGCCTGAACTGTTCACTGTGATGTTTGCGCATGAATTTCCTTTTCAAGGTTTGATTTAAACCTTTAGAGGAACTCTTTGTCTACTTTTTTGACTAGGTCCACAGTGCCAAAGCTGCTTTCCGCCTGCGTGCGTTGAGCTTGTTGGACGGCTCAGCGCGCGTGTGCAGCCCGTACACGCGGTTTTGGTGGTATCAAGTGTGTGCATCGGGGGTGCTGCCAGCGCTGTACGGTGCGCTCGGACAAGCCAAATTGAGTACGAACCTGCACTAGGTACGCGCTGTCTGCTTAGACTTTTACGATTGTCTGCAACAGGTTTTAGCACTCATCATTCCGCCAGTACTTTGACGAACCTAAAGACCTATTAAGGTCGGCAGTCGCCGTTTCTAGCGTCTGTTTATCAAGCTGTCTGACATTGTTTAAGGCTGACGCTTTGAATCGACGCAGTGAATGTTTTGTTTTCTGTTTTTCTGTAGCGATGCTGGCGCATGTTCCGCTAAAAGTTAGGGGCGATAACCAGTCTGACAAAGGGGGCGCTTTTCCGGAAGGTAGAGCGCTATGCGCTCGACCAATGTATTGCATGGAACTACAGCGTCGATTTATTCAAGAAATACCTGCTGACGGGTATTTTTCACACTGAACTAAAGGTGTAAGGCGACTTCTTGCGTGCTACGTGTTTTATAGCGCTATGGGTTTTGTCGGGTGTTCTACAGTCATATATTGCTAGTAGTTATTCAGAGATTCTCTAGATGTTTAAAGATCCGCGGATTCAAGTCTGAAGTGCAACTTTGAAATTAACCGTACGGGTGGGTGAGATGTGAGAGCATCCAAGCTTCCCGACTACCAAGTCAAAGTTGCCCAGAATGATTTACACACACCTCACCCGTGACGAACGTTACCAGATTGCAATCCTCGTCAAAGCAAACTTCAATCAAAGTGAAATTGCAAAAATGATGGACCGTGATAAATCGAGCATCAGCCGTGAGTTGCGTCGTAACCGCGGTCTACGAGGCTATCGCCCTAAGCAGGCAAATGACAAAGCCCAAGAACGTAGACTTGCCTGCGCCAATAGTCCTAGAGTTGCTGACTCGACATGGGCTGTAGTGGAGGAAAAGTTGGCTGAGGCTTGGAGCCCCGAACAAATCAGCGGCCACCTCGAAGCTCGATGCCAACCCGGTGTTAGCTATGAGAGCATTTACCAGTACATCTACGCTGACAAACGCGCGGGCGGCAGCTTGCATAAAACACTGCGTTGCCAGAAGACGCGAAAAAAACGCAGCAGCGGCCGTGAACGGCGCGGCACCATCTCTCGCCAGGTCTCAATAGAACTGCGACCCGCCATCGTGCTTGAGCGTGCGCGCTTTGGCGACTGGGAGGCTGATCTGGTGATTGGTGCCGGGCAGAAGCAAGCCCTAGTGACGATTAACGAGCGTGTCTCTCGGTATTCAATAATTTTCCACGTGCCATTCAAAACAGCGCAAGCCGTAGGGGACGCGTTAATCACTTTACTTAAACCATTCGCTCATTGCGTGCACACACTCACGACAGATAACGGCAAGGAATTTTCTCAGCATGAACGAATAGCTTCTGCGCTGAGTGCAGATTTCTTTTTCGCCCATCCATACGCCTCGTGGGAGCGTGGGGCAAACGAGAATATGAACGGTTTGATTCGCCAGTTTTTCCCAAAGGGGATGCGCTTTAATTGCATCACCGACGATGACATTGCTTTAGCGATGCACAGGCTCAATCATCGTCCTAGAAAATGTTTAGGGTATCGAACGCCGCATCAGGTTTTTATGGAACAGTTAGAGTCCTATCAGCATACGGTTGCACTTCAAGCTTGAATCCGCCATCTCTAAACCTTACAAAAAGTGGTTGTTGAAGCTGAACAGTTCGCTGCATTACTTGCACCCTGCGCCAGCACGGGTAACTTATTAACCTGTTTTTTTATTGCCGCGTTTTATCCATTGCGTCCAAACGCCGCGTGACCAAGCTAAGGTGTAGAGCAGTGTTAGTAACCCGATACCCCACTGCTGCGAGTCCCACGCAGCGTAGAACCAAAAAGGCTGTCCAGCTAAACCAAACAGACAGGCGTAGCGTTGGCATGCCGGCCTGCGATCTTGGGAGAGGGTAATGGCGATCACTCCGAATAGGGCGATGCCCCACTGTTCATTCATTGGAGCTGACTTGTTAGCTGAACTTTATCGTATCGCCCATGGGCACAGCAGGCAAAGCTGTTTGCAGCGCTTTAGCGTAAGCCATGCGGGCGGTTTGTAATATGGCTGTTTGGGCGCTTAAGCGAGCCAGTTCAGAGTCTACGAATTGCAGGCTAGTGAGTTGCGCTTTGACTTCATCTGAGAGGTGATCGAGTTCGTATTCTTGGTTATCTATTTTAATTTTTGACATATTTGTATTCCTTTGTGCTTATTAAACGGGCTTAAGCCAATGCGTATTATCCACGCCGTACTTTGGCTTAATGGATTAAAACAATGCATGGCTATGTGTTCGCTTTGAGGTAAGGGTTAGGTTTTTTTTCAACGAATTTGATATTCAGGCGACCTAACAGTAGGTGGATGAAAAATTGATGCTGATCGGCCGCTCATAGTCTTGTGTCAAGATTTTGGTGGTAATCGTTGGCAATGACGCGCTTCGAGACATTCACACCCCTAAGGAGTAATTGACTTCATTGATGTGCGGTCAAGTCGGAGTTGCTCTGAAACCGCTGATTAAATTCTCTTTTCAACTGCACTGCGATAGCGCGCGGCTAATAATTAGTGACGAGAAAATTAAGCGGGAATCGACTCAAACTAACCACAGCACGTTCAAGCCCGCCATATCCGCATCAGCAATACCTACAACCTCTATGACTGAATCTAGAGCCGCACCAATCGGAGCGCCTCTGTGCAAGTAAACGTTCTGTCCCAACGGCAGCCAACCAATCGACTCTGCCTTGATGGCTTGGAGCTCATGCAGGTAATCGTCTTGACTGGTGTGCTTGAGGTTCATAGCAAGGTCAATTGAGTTTCATCAACTCAACCTCGCCATCCGGCGAAGCTGGTAAGGCCGCCTTCAATGCATTGCTGTAAGCCATGCGGGCGGTTTGTAAAACAGCGGTTTGGGCGTTAAGTCGAGCCAGTTCTGCATCTACAAATTGCAGGCTGCCTAGCTGCGCTTTAGCTTCATCTGCGAGGGTGTCAAGTTCGTAATCTGTGTTGTCTATTGTGATTTTTGACATGAGCGGTTCCTTTATGTGAAAAGTAGGGGGTTTGTCGTGAACTGAGCTTGGTTTTTACACGGTCTTCAAGGTAAAAACCGTAAGGTTGTTTTGGCCGTGAAATGCAGGGCACTTACGGCACTTACAGCAAAAGAGGCACAAGTAGTCACAGAGATTCAAACAATATAGGCGCTTGAATTGGCATTCGCGCCTTTGCACTGTCTAGTCGCCAAGCAGATAAAACTTGCATGGCTAAACGCCGTTAAGTCATAGCATTTAAGTACATCATATCCAATCTGAAATAGTCAAATCCGCTTTGTGCTTTCAGGTCACTTATGACTGCCTTCGTATTTCATCATCAAGTTGAAATTTTTTAATTTGTCTATGAGATCAACCAGAGAGCGTAGCAAATGTTCAATCTGCTTTTGTCGCGCAGTTAGGCACGGCTAAACGCTAAGCTGATTTTTGAATGGTCATAGTATTTGCCCTACAAAATCAGCAGCTAACAATCAACGCATGGTTAATAACGAGGCAGTCCATACAGCATCAAAAATACCCGCGATACAAAAACCGAGCGTGTTTAAAACACGCCACCCTCATTGAAGTTTGTGTTGTCACGCACCACCAAACCTTCGCCATGAATTTTTGCATCATGCTTTGCACGGGCCGCAACTGAAGCGACTTGTTCTGCACTGGTGTATTCGTCGCGGTGAATATTGACCGCACCGATTGACAGCGTGGTCAAAGGAAAAAATCGTGCAACTCCGTGCCTATCTTCCGCGTGAATGCCTCCAGCTTCGCGTGCCGGAGCATCGAATAGCTCAATCGCCTGTTGCGCAAATTCGCTGATGATTTGCTCGCACTGCAATTGCCAATCAGTGCTTTGGTACAAGATGACAAAGTCATCGCCTCCGACGTGACCAACAAAGTCGCGTTGTGGGTTGCAGTGGGCCAAGGCGAGTTTGGCTACCAGCCGAATCATTTCGTCGCCCCGCCAATAGCCATACTGGTCATTGAAGGGTTTGAAATTATTCAAATCAGCGTAACAGGCGATAAATTCGGCACCGCTTGCCAGTAGCCGCTCTATGTGCTGACTGATAGGAATATTGCCAGGCAAAAAGGTTAAAGGATTGGCGTGGCGGGCGGCCTCTATGCGTGTTTCCATGACGGAGCGAACCAGTTGATCGCCGGTTCCTAAGCCAACATAGCGACCATTTTCAGTCACGATAAATCCGTCGATGAGGTAGCGTTGATCGGTAGACGTAAGAATGCTTAGCAATTCCTCCACAGGGTGATTGCGCTCAATCACTCTAGGTTCAGGATTGATATGCGATGCACAAGGTTTTCGGCCCCAGAGCTCACGGTAATAGCTCTTGCTGTATGCGTTCATAAAATCCGTGCGATTGATGATGCCCACCGGACGACTGCCGTCCACAACCGCTATGGCATGCAGATCGGTGCGTGCCAACAAAATAGACGCCAGTTCATCGTTGGTGGTGTGCAAAGTCGCACAAGGCGCCTCGACCACAGAGACGCGCTGTTTTTGACCAACATGGGATACACGACGCAATTCAGGGTAGACCGCAACCCTGCGATCCTGTATCACCATCAACGCTTGTGGCTCTACGCTTTCGCGTGGCAAGAGTGCAGGGCGACCAAGAAAATAGCCTTGGCCATACGCAATACCCAAATCACGCAACACGCGTAAATCATCTTCTGTCTCAATGCCTTCTGCGACTAAGGTGGTGTCAAAGATTTCTGCAATTTGCTGCAACGCTTGAATCGTTTTGACTTTTTCTGCGTGCTTGCTGATGTCTTTGGTGAAGTACTTATCGATCTTCACAATCTCAGGCTTGAGCTGCGACCACAACCTTAAGCTTGAGCGGCCATCACCAAAATCATCTAACGCTAGACTCACACCGGTCTCGCGTATGTCTTGGACTATCTCGGCGAGATAGTCCATATCGCTAACCCGCTCGTGCTCGGTAATTTCCAGCACCAACATGCTCGGCAAAATTCCTAAGTCACGAATATAGGCCAGCAAAAGCTCGCGTCCACAGCGTTCATAAACTTGCTCCAAGACCTTGGCACTGATGTTGACAAACAATCGTCTTGACTCGTGCAGCGCGCTCCATTGGCCTAGTTCCACCATGAGGCAATGGTTTTCGAACTCTTCACTCAAACCCTCTTTCGCCGCCGCATCTAACAGCCTGTCAGGGGCGTGAAGAGCAGAGTCTGGTCTACCTCGTATCAAAGCTTCATGCGAGTAAATTGAACCGTCGCGCAGCGAAACTATTGGCTGAAAAACGCAGTAAAGCCCATTGCTGCGCATCAAGCTAGCCAGTGGCCCACGACCACGCTGTACCAAGTCTGAGTGCATGGCTGTGGGCACAGACTTGGCGTTGAATAGGCAACGTCGTTTTTCTAATACCGTCGAAAAAATACCCGCTGCAGGGTTTGCTCTTGCCGCAGCAAACTGAACGCTACTCATAAGGTGTGAAATATAAAAAATGAAGAACTCATCTTATGGGTGTTGCGTGACTCAGTCGTGACAAGTAACGCGAATTGCGAGCGCCATCATATTTTGGCGTGTGCCGAGGCGATAGACTTTTGCTGCGAAAGTGAAGATGAAAATTAAGGCCATAAAGTATGACGCTAACGATGGCGACTTAACTTAATCGTGCCGATAACGCAGAGTAACTTTTTTAAAATTTACTAAGCAGTGAACCTAGTCAGATTAATGGACAGCAGAGTCCTCTAAAGATTGGTAATACAGATTTTCAAAGTTAAGTGGGCTTAGCCAGCCAACGGTTGAATGCCTGCGAATGCGATTGTAATAAGCCTCTATGTATTCAAAGACTGCCTGCTTAGCTAGCTCTCGGGTTGCAAAGTATTCACCGTGAATAGCTTGCTTTTTCAGTGTGGCGAAGAACGATTCTGCTACGGCGTTATCCCAACAATTTCCGCGCCTACTCATGCTTTGAATAAGTAAACTTTCCCTGAGCATTTTGCGGTACGCGTTCGACACGTATTGCGATCCCTGATCGGTGTGAACCATCACGCCAGTAGGTTTTCCTCTGGTGAGAATGGCCGCTTGCAATGCATCGCACACTAACTTGCTATCAATTCGCCCGCTCATCTGCCAGCCTACAACAGCGCGACTGTACAAGTCGATCACCGTGGCCAAATACAGCCAACCCTGCGCAGTGCGTATATAAGTAATGTCTCCAACCCAAACCTGATTAGGTGCGCACACTTCGAACTGGCGCTCCAGCAAGTTAGGCGAGGCTAATTTGCCGTGATTAGAGTCAGTGGTGCGTTTAAATTTCTGACTTCCTTTAGCGCGTAATCCCAAATAATGCATATGCCTACCGACGGTGCGCGCGCAAGCGTTTAAGCCGCTACCAACGAGCTCGGCGTGGATGCTGGGTGCGCCCACTCTTGCTTTATGCGCTGTGTGGCAGGCACGAATGGCATCGTGCAGATCAGTTGCTCGCTGTGGGCGGGCAAGCCATGCGTAGTAGCCCGAGCGGCTAACCGACAAAGCCGCGCACAGAGCGGCCATGCGGTAGGCGTCCAAGTGAGATTTCATAAACGTGTACTTGGCAGACTTGGATTTTTCACGAAGTACACGTGCGCTTTTTTTAGTATGTCGTTGACCTCTCGTAAGTGCGCGTTCTCACGCTCAAGCGTACGAAGTCGTTGTTGATCTATCGATAAGGCCGCGCTGGCGGTAACGCCGATGCTAGTGCGGTGTACACGCATCCACTTGTCTAACGTGGAGTAGCCAACGCCAAGCAGCTTGGCTGTGTTCGCAACGGACTGCCCTGGGTGATTTAAAACGTGTTCGACTGCTTGCTGCCTGAACTGTTCACTGTGATGTTTGCTCATGAATTTCCTTTTCAAGGTTTGATTTAAACCTTTAGAGGAACTCTTTGTCTACTTTTTTGACTAGGTCCACAGATTCACTCAGCGTAAAACAAAGATAAGCGTGTCTCGCCACATGCGTCTTGATGACTGTCGTGCCGTAACAGTTCTTCACGCTGGGCCAGCACAAGAAAAAAGCAGTTTGAGCGTGTTCAGACTGACACAACGCAAGGCGATCTAATAACGCCGTCAAATGTGGTTAACTTTATTAACGTCGGTTTATCCGTAAGCACTGCACAAGAAGGTGATTTCTTCTTTATTGTGGCAATAAGTTGCCCGCCAGCGCCCGCAGTTCTGGCTCTGCCATCGCGTCTTTGACCGCCACTAGCCACAAGTCCAGCCCTAATTCCCGGCGCTTACCCGCTATGGTTTTGAAGCCTGCTGTTTGCAATGCGGTAGTCAAGGTTTTAAGCGTAAAACCACATTTGTGCGCCATGAAATGATGGCCAGCCGCCAACGCCGCACCATGACCGTACAAAATATCCAGTGGCGTGATGATGCCCGCCTGTGCGGTGTAAGCCGCATCCGTTAACTTATCTTCTGCCACCAACGCGCACACGGTCTGCAAGTCTGGACAGGTGATCACCAAGTAACCCGTCGGTTTTAATACCCGCAAGAACTCGGCCAGCACCACCGGCACCTCATGCGCGTAAACATGCTCAATGTTGTGTGCCGAGTAAACAGCGTCCATGCTTTGACTTTTTACCGCCGCCATGTCCAGCATAGAACCGATGATGTCGGGCTGATTCGCCGGGTCAATGTCTAGTCGAATTTCCTGCCAATCGTTGTTTTGAAATGCCGTCGGTAGCTTGGCACCGTTTTGACGGTGACCGGGGCCAACGTGCAATATGGTTTTAGTAGCGGCATTGATAGCGGCAATGGCAGGGGTTGGCATGACTGACTGGCTTTCAAATAGTTGAGCATTTAGATTTTTAAAACACGCTTCTAACTGCTGGACGAATGCTTTGACGTTCATCAACGGCGACGCAAGCATTGTCTGGCGTAGGCTAGACCTATAAAGCGCCAAACGCGCCTTGTCATTCGCCAGTTCTGTTGCGATACGCAGGTAATCAGCAGTGTCTTTGGCGGATAGTTCTGCCAGTCCGATAGTGCTTAAAAACGCATGCGTTTGACGGCTTACCGCTCTGCTTTGCGCTAAGGTGATCACTGGCACACCCATCCACAAGGCCTCGCAACTGGTCAGACCGCCGGTAAAGGGGAAAGGGTCGTAAGCGATCCAAGAACGCCAGACTTGAAAGACGAAGTCGAATTTGTCAAGCTTGGCCCATCTCAACTCAGATGGAAAAGCAACGATGCAAGCACAAACGATTTCATGGGAACAACACGTTACGACAGCCTGGCGCGAGGGCCTCACCATGGGTGCGTATGCCAAGAAGCACGGCCTTGCCGGCTCAACCGTGTACGGCTGGCAACAAAAACTGCGCTTGAGACAAGCCACTGCAATTGATGCTGGTGCCCCGGCAAGTTTCAATGCAGCGCCTCAGGACATTGAGCCCAGCGTTGCAGTTTGCGCGGGCAAGTTTCTAGCCCTGCGCATCACAAGCGGCAAGCCCGATCAGAGCGCGCAGTCCATCGTGCGCGCACCGGCGCGCTGTGCACTGCCTGCACCGCCTGCACCGCCTGCACCGCCTGCACCCTGTGCGCCGATTGTTGAACGCACTGGTGCTGCGTCCAACCCCAGCCATATTCACACCCCCCACAACTGGACGCTGATACTGCCGGGCTCCATACGACTACAAATGCAGGCACCCCCCGAGCCGGCCTGGCTCATTGCATTGAGTTGCTGCGCACAAGGCGTGCACTGATGCACCCCGGCTGCACCCTTGAGCAGGTCTACCTGTACCGCGAAGCCATCGATTTCAGGAAAGCCATCGACGGCTTGAGCGTTCTGGTCGAACAAGAGCTGGGCTTAAACCCGTTTGCCATTGCCCTGTACGTCTTCACCAATCGCCAGCACAACAAGATCAAAGCCTTGTACTGGCACCGCAACGGCTTTTGTCTGTGGCAAAAGCGATTGGAGGCAGACAAGTTTGCGTGGCCGCGTGATGAACAAGAGGCCACAAGAGTCATCAGCTTGCAGGAGTTTGGCTGGCTGCTCGAAGGCTTCGATTTGTGGCGAAATAAACTTCATAAAACCCTCGATTTTGCGTCCGTTTCATAGGGGAATTCGTTAAAATACAGCATGTCCTTTAACTCCTTGGAAACCCCCTTTACTCCTCTGAAGATCGTGTTTCCAAAGATCCCTGAATCGAGCGTTTTGCCCGCCAATATTGAGGCCCTCAACGAGGCTCTCAAAACGTTGCTGGTAGCCCAGCAAGCGGCCTGCGAGCAAGCGGCACAATTGGCCTACCAGCACGCCGTCCAGGCCATTCGGCTGGATGCCCATGAATACATTGTCCGCATGCTGGAGCAAGCCGTGCTGGCGCGCCAACGCATGTTCGGTGCCAGCTCCGAGCAGTTGTCCGCCCAGAGCCGCTTGTTTGATGAGGCAGAGGCCCTGGCGCAGTCGAGCACCGAGGCGCAAGACCTCGCCCCCATTGCGGCTGAAGTGCTGCCAGCCGTTAAGCTCGCCCGCGGCAAGCGCGCTCCTTTGCCTGCCCAGCTGGAGCGGGTCGATGTGGTGCACGATGTGCCCGAGTCCGATCGCACCTGCCCCTGCGGCACCCCGATGGTGGAAATCGGCCAAGACATCAGCGAACAACTCGACATCGTGCCCATGCAGGTACGCGTGCTGCGCCACATCCGCAAGCGCTACGGCTGCCCCGGCAGCTTGCACGCACCCATCACTGCCGACTTGCCAGCGCAGCCACTGCCCAAGAGCAACGCCAGTGCCGACTTCCTGGCCATGCTGATAGCCGTCAAGTTCGTCGATGGTTTGCCGCTGGCACGCTTTGAACACGTACTGGAGCGCCACGGCGCGGCGGTACCGCGCCAGACACTGGCGCGCTGGGTGATTGGCTGCTCACACCTGCTGCAACCGCTGCACAACCTGATGCGCGACATCTTGCTGGACGGCTCGCTGCTGTACATGGATGAGACGGTGGTGCAGGTGCTCAAGGAGAAGGGCCGCTCGCCCACATCGAACAGTTATATGTGGGTGCAGACTGGCGGCCCGCCGGACAAGCCGGTGGTGCTGTATGACTACGATCCGAGCCGAAGTGCCAAGGTGCCCGTGCGTCTGCTGGAGGGCTTCAAAGGTTATTTGATGACCGATGGCTACGCTGGCTATAACGAAGTCGAGCGCAGCCAGGGAATTGAGCGTCTTGCGTGCTGGGCGCATGTGCGTCGGCGCTTTGTTGATGCGATGCGGATCCAGTCCAAGGGCAAACGCGGCAAGGCTGATGAGGCCGTGGCCTTGATTGGCAAGTTGTACGCAATTGAGCGGGCGCTCAAGGATGCCAGTATTGAAGCCCGGTATCTGGTGCGCCAGAGCCGCAGCGTACCGGTACTGGCTCAGTTGCAGGCGTGGCTGCAGAAAACGCAGCCACTGGTGACGCCCAAAAGTGCGCTGGGTACGGCGTTGGCCTATATGGGCGATTTGTGGAGTCGGCTTACCGTTTACACGCAGCGTGGAGATCTGCCGATTGACAACAACCGCTGTGAGAATGCGATTCGACCCTTTGTGGTTGGTCGAAAGGCGTGGTTATTCAGTGATACGCCAGCTGGGGCGCACTCCAGTGCGGTGATCTATTCACTGGTGCAGACGGCCAAAGCCAATGGGCTGGAGCCCTATGCCTGGCTGCGCCGGGTGATGCGTGATTTGCCAGCGGCCAAGACCGTCGAAGAGGTTGAGGCGTTGCTGCCGTGGAATCTGCGCATACCCGATTTATCGGGTCATATCGCTGGTTGAAACACTGGGGTTTGTGGAGCGCTTACAAAGGGTCTAACGCAATATCAATATCGGCATATTGCTGGAGCATGTCCGCATGGAAAGACGGGCCACGCAAACTAAGGCGCTCAGGGTCAATGCCGCGCTCTGCGAAGGCCTCGGTCACCGACTGACGCAAAGCCTCGTCATTAAAGCTACGCCATTTAAGGATGAGCCGAGAGTTAGGTACAGAGACAAGAACTTGCGCCCAAACATCAAACACCCTGGAGTTGTATTTGCCCGTGTTGTTAAAACTGCCAAAAGTAACGAAGCCATTATTAAGACAAGGCGGGGGTGATAACGCTGGCGCGAACGGGACGGGTTGATAGCACAGACGGCCAGCCGGCAACCGCACCAAGGTTTCCACAAACTGCTGCTCGGCGCCCGGTGGGGCATGCCATTCGTCTAGCAGCACAGCATCCATATAGGCCAGACCGGTGGTGGCAAAGTAACCCAGCCACGAGACCTGAACCGGAGCCGGGCGATGCGCAAAAACCGTCAAGCGTGAACCCGCGGTGTGACCGGATAAATCAACTAAGACATCAATCCCATCTTGCCGAATCAACTCAGCCAGCGCTGTGTCATTTAAAGCCGCTACATCCCGCATCTGGCAACTGCCAGCAATAGCTGTCGTAACCCAATCCTTGAGCTGGCCCGCGTAGTAGGCAAAGACTGTGACTTGAGTCACATCATGGGATTGGAGAATATCTTTAACCAAAAGTCCGACAGTGTGCTGACAAAAATCTGCCGAAACATAAGCAATCCGCAAAGCACGACCCGATGCTGAGCGAACCAACGGACGCGGCCGAACGCCACCGGCTTGTGCCACAGCCCAGTCACCCCAGGCACGGGCAGCGGCCAAGCGGTCGGGGTCGGAAACTTCAGGGTCGTATTCCAGACTGACAACTGCATTGCGGCGAATCACCGGCTGCTGAGGCAGGCGCGCCAACAGCAGTGCATACAGTGCGCGAGATTGGGCATGCTGCCCACTGTCACGCGCAAGATTGGCCAGATTGACAAGCGAGCGCAAATCATCAGGGGCGATGACACGGGCACGCTCCAAGCATTCTCTGGCGGGGGTGAGAAAGCCAAAGCTTGACAGTAAAGCACTCACGTCCAGCAGGGCGCTGACATCGTTTGGGTATGCCGATGTGATGCTGCGGCATTCAGCCAATAACTCGGCAAAGCGCCCACCTTGGGCATGGGCTTGGGCGGCTTTTAGTAACGGCGGCAGAGCGCTCTTGGCGGGTATAAGTGTGGGCAAACTAAGTCGGTATCCTATGTTTCACAGTGCGCATTTAAATGATTGACGGACGCCATCGTCGTGAATGCTCAGTGTTTATTGAATCGCTAATGGTCGCTGGCTTGCGGCTTAACTCAGTGAGTGTCGTTTATCTTTTTTTGGTTTTCTACTAATGCTAATTAGCGAGGGTGTTGTTTGGGCTAACACGACTATTTTTTTCTAACCCGTTTTTAACCCCAAACACAAGCCGAGCAGCCGCCAAACCGCGCAAAGCACGTTGCTGGCGTTGCGCAGCGATTTCTAGTAGCTTGGCCGGCGTACCTACGGCGCTGGCAAAGTCTTTAAAGAAATGGTCAGCGCAGGCAATAAAAGCCTCCGCATTCATACCTAACCGACTTAGCAAGGACGGCGTATGCGCCGCAATCACCCCGCGTTTGCCCGGGTGAACAGCGCGGCCCATGGTGTCAACTAGCTCTAAATACTTTTCTAAGCCAAATGGCACGGCTTGCTCAAAGCGGCTAGTAACATCAAAAGGCATTAGCGGAGCTTGTGGCAATGCAGACAAAGCAGCCTCAGGCAAAAGACCCGACAAACTGGGCAATGCCGGTGCTGCCAAGCGAGCGCTTTCAACTTCACCCATAACCTCTGGCGCCACAACCGGTGCCGATATGGCTAGAAACTGCTGACCTTGCAGCTCAGCCAGACGCGCATAAATCGAAGTGTGCAGACTCTCAGACAAAGACTCTGCCATACCCGCACGAATCGGGTTCAGGTCCACATAAGCCATGGCCGCTAACAAAGCTTGTTCGTCCAACAAGGCCTGACTTTTAAAGCGGCCTTCCCAAAATCGACCCGTGCAGTCGTCTTCGGTATTGGCTTGGTGAGCAATTGACTCGTTAAGTACGCGCATAAACCACGACAAGTCATGCAGGCGCTGACGGTACAACTCAGCAAACGCCATCACCTTGGCGCATTCACTCTCACCCATCTGATCGCGCGCCGCAGACAGGTAGCGCTGCACCAATAGCGGCCCAGTAAAAAGCTGCGTCCACCGGCGCAACACAGCTTCATGATCCATCGACAACGCCCGCGCTTTATCAACACGAAGAACCACGTGGTAGTGGTTACTCATCACCGCATAAGCGGCCACGTCAATGGTGAAAACCGAGGCTAACTCACGAATCCGCGTTTCTATCCAAGCCCTGCGGTGGTCAAAGTTTTGCTGAGTAGTTTTGTCATGACCGCACAAAAAAGCCCGGCGAACACAGCGATTCACGACGTGGTACCAGGGCGTGTCTGACAGTGAAACAAGAGACGATCGGGATCGAGTCATGCTCGGAACTCTAACAGGCGGTTATCGGTGCTGGTGTTAGTTACCGTCGCTTACATGGGTGGCCTGTTTTTTTGTCTAAGTGGGATTCGGGGTCTGGGTGGGGCTGATTTACGTGGATGTCGCTTTTATGTCCTTGCCGCACGTTCATCCCCGCCATAAAGGCATCAAGAATGCCCATCACCTCAATCGCTATGGATTAGCTACATCTCACTAACGTGGATGTCTCTTTTATTTCTTTCATTTCGAAGTCAGAAGTCAGAAGTCGAATCCCAAAAGCAAAACCCCACTGCCTTGTGAGCAATGGGGTTTCGAGAGGGTTAGCTACACCCTACGCCGAAGCGCGGAATGCATATAAGGAAATACTTAAACGGTGTAAGTGATGTCAGTACCGCTGAAGGTTCCAGACAGACCGGTCAGGTTGATAACAACGTCGGTCGCAGCTTGGAAGCCCAGCGTTGCATCATTCACAACCAAGTACGTGCCAGCAGCGGCACCATTAGCGAATGTATAAACTTGAGCAACTGTAGCTGTACCCGCCGCATTCGATGCTGTCAGCGTAGTGTAAGCAGCAAGGGCTGAGTACACGTCAGCAATAGTAGCCACTGAAGTGGTATTTGCTACAGCGGCTGCCATAGTCGCGGTAGCTGCAGTACCTGTATTGATGGTAACGCCAGTCAACGTCGTATTCAAACCACCGCCTGACCCAGTAAAGTTGATCTTGTCAATACCGGCCACAAAGTCAGTGATTTTGTCAACGTTAGCACCTGTTGCACTGGTTGAAGTTGCAATCACCTCGTAGCGGACAATGTCCGCACCGGTACCCAGCGTAATAACGTCAGCACCAGCACCACCGGTGATGACGTCAATACCGGCACCACCGGTGATGACGTCAATACCGGCACCACCGGTGATTGTGTCAATACCAGAACCACCGACGATGGTATCGGCACCCGAACCACCTGTCAGCGTGCTGCCAATTGTCGAGCTACCCGTAATGGTGTTCGTTCCGGCTGTTTCAGTGATGCTGACAGCGGCCAATGCACTTCCGGCATTGATCGTGTCTCCACCCAGCAAGCTACCCTTAAACGTTGATGCATATTGCAACGCACCGGCGGTATAACTAAAGCCGCCAGCCTTGGTAATGCCGCTTGCGTCGATTGAGGTAAGAGCAGTACCGGCGAAGGTCAGTGCCAAACCGCTGGTACCCGCGACGGTAAGTGTCGTCATCGCCGTATCCACAATCGTCAACGTATCAGCGTAACCAACCGGGGTAAGTGCCGTATCCGTCGTTGTGATGTTGATAATTTCTACGTTAGGCGTAGTCAGGCTCCCAAAAGCAGTAATACCTACCGCGATATTATTAAGGCCAACCTTCAGCACATCCGCAGATCCCGAACCAGTGGTACCCGATGTTGTGATACCCGTGTTTGCACCGGTAATGTTGATGGATTCACCTGAAGCCAGGTTGCTGATATTTGTAGTTTGTGCGGCACCGGTAATGTTGACAGTGTCGAAAGTACCAAAGCCCTTGCTGTTATATGTCGCGCTAGCGCCAATACCCGTCAGTGACAACTGCTCGAAACCTGTCACAGCAGCTTTAAATGCGGTCTGAACAGCACCCGCCGTGGACAAGGTTGCAGCGTCAGCGGCAGTCAGTGACAGAATGTCAGCAGCACCTGTTCCACCATTAATTGAGCCACCCAGGCCAAGAGCCGTCGTGCCCGTGGAAAGGATAACTGTATTGCCAGCCGCAATAGCATTTGACACACCTGCAACTGCTGCAATAGCTGTACCACCACCCAAAGAAATAGCCTTGGTGGTCGCACCTACAGTAACGATGTCGTTACCAGCACCACCGGTTACAGCCGTTCCAGTACCCAAGACAGTGGCAGTAAGAACACCCGTTGTGCCCGAGGTATCAATTAAGGTGAGAACAGCATAATCTGTTGCTGCATTCGTTGTGGCCGTCAGGGTCAACCCAGCAGTTCCGGTGACATTGACTGTCGTCAGAGCGTTGTTCGTCGTGAGGGCGACCGTAGCCAATTTCGAACCGCTAACATTCAAAGTCGTAGCCAAGACAGCCGCAATCGTAGCTGATGTGTTTGCTGCGCTGGAAGTGTAGTTAACAGTAGTCGCTTTGGCAGCCGTAAAGGTGCCCAGAGTAGCAATACCGGTATTGTTGATCGACAGTGTCGTCGCAGTTGCATCTGTCAGACCGCCATGACCAACAGTACCAGCCGTATTGACGGTCAGCGCACGAGTACCAGCCGCCGCAGTTACTGTTGCCAAGCCAGCGTCGTTATTCAGAGTCACGCCAGTAATGCCATTGCCGGTAAGGGTGATAGCGCCAGTACTACCAGTAGCGGTAACATTCTTTAAGGTGTTGCCCGTGGAGGATGACGTAGTCGAGGTATCTGTAACAGCAACGGTGGTAAAGACACCCGTACCTGTTGCCGCAACCGTAACATCTGTCGCGCTATTAAGCGTTACTGCTGCGGTTGCGGCAGTCATATTAGCAGCAAGACTTGCTTCGTTATATCCAAGTGACGTTACGCCTGTTCCAAAGGTCGTGTTTGTGATTGCAACCGCGCCAGTACCGCCACCAGTTGCAGTACGGCTTACAACAATATTTTCAAGATTTGACAAAGTTACAGCAGCAGGCAAAGCAAAATTAACAGCGGTTGTATCCGCATAATTGAATACATCAGCACCAGCAGCACCGTTGATATTGTCAAACGAAGTCAAGGTCGCATTCGTCGCATTGAACGTGTCGTTGCCAGCAGTGCCAGTGAAGGTATCCACACCAGTAGTGAGCGTGAAAGTAGCACCAGCAGCACCAGCACCAGCAGTAATCTTAGCAGTAGCAGCAGTCACAGAAGCAGCAGTAGCATCCACACCCACCAAAATTGTCTGTGCACCAGCAACAGAGCCATTGCTCACGCCGTAGGCCAAAGCAACGGTACCTTTGTTATTGAACAAGCTCTGTGACAACAGGCCAGCAGCATCAGTACCTGTGTAGGTAGTAACTACTGCAATCATTTGTGAAATAACCGAACCTGGCGTAGCACCAGTAGCGTTCAGCTTGGCAGTCCAGAAAGCCAGACCATCGGTGTCAGCAGTGCGGCCCAACACGTTGACGTAGAAACTAGCAATGGTTTCTTGATTGGTGTTGAACGAAGGGAAGAATGCGCGCGCAGGTGCGGTAGCGAACATGGTGTCAGCAACCGAAGACACCGAAGTGCCGTTGGCGAGCAAGTTGGTCCAAAAGCCCAGGCCATCGCCATCAGGTGCGCGGCCGAACAAGGCCACATATAGATTGGATACATCTACGCGGTTTTGCGAGGTAATAGAAACAGCCATTTGAATTTTCCTTTAAATGCATTTAAAAAACAGTTTTCGAAAACTGACGAGCAAGCAGTGCAAGTGACTATCGAGTCGTGAGGGTAGTATGCATAAGGCGTTAATCTGAAAGTGTGACTTGCGTCACAAAGTACACAATTTAATCCAATTAACTAGGGATTTAGTGTCACTGGCTTTTAATTAAAGCGCTTAGCTAGTCCCAGCATCAGCATGCGGCCTTGCTGCTCGAACAAAGGCAAATTCGCCCGCTGCTGAAAAAACTCTAAATTGAGTCGGGCTTCCCAGTCGACGTTTAGGCTTTGGCGCAGGCCTAGGCTGAGGGTTTGGCGCTGCAGTTTGCGCTTGGCGTTGTCTTCTAGCAGCGGGCTGTAGCCGCTTTGGTCGGCTGTGGTGGCGATTTGCCAGCTTGCCTGCAGGCTTTGGCTGGGGCTTAGCATTTGCTCATAGCGCAGGGTTAATTCGGCGCTTTGGTTGTTGCCGCCGGGGCGGTCAGCTCTGGCTTGCTCAAAGCCGGTTTTAAGGTTGGCGCTAATGCTTTTGCTCCCGTCGCCGGGTAGTGGGCAGCTCAGGCCGGCGTTCAGGCTGTAGAGCGTGCCGCTTAGGCTGGGTACGCTCTGTTGGGCGCGCGTTGCTATCTCTGTGCCCAGTATGCGCTGGCAGCTGTGCCAAGGCTGGTTGCGCAGCACGGCCACGCGCAGACCGTTAAACAGGGTCTGGCCGCCCAAGCGGTAGTGCTGGGCCAGCAGATTGACTTGCCAGTAATTGTTCGGTGCCACTGTGTTTGAGTCCGGCCCAGCGGCTTGTTGGTAGACCAAACCGGGTTGCAGGTCTAGGCTGTTAAAGCCAGTTTCATGGGTGTATAGCTTGTTGCGCAGCAGCAACACAGGGCTGAGATTGCCCGGCCCGAATGCCCAGACTGGGCCACCCAATGTGGCGGCGAACAAAGAAAAGCTGTCGGCGCGTGGCAAAAAGGCTTTGTCCACATCAAACAATGTGCTGCCTGTGGGTAGGCTGAGCGGGATTTGCAAACGCGAAAGGCCGGTGTTGGCGTTGTTGTCATAGCCGGCGCTGAGCTGGATTTCCCCCTGCCAGCTGGACTTGGGCTGGCTGCGCTGATCGGTTTGAAGGTTTTGCGGGTTTTGCCAAAGGCTTTGCCATTGGTTTACTTGGTTTAGCAAAGCCGGCGTTAAGGGGAACTGGTTGCGCAAGTATTCCAAGTGCTCAACTGCAGCGGCGGCGTCGCCGCTGCGGTAGGTGGCTAGCGCTAGGTCTAGCCAAGCCCCGGCAAAACGCGGGTCTAGGCCAACGACTCGCTCTAACGCTTGTCGTGCCAGGTCGGGTTGGTTGTTGGCTAAGGCGTTTAGGCCGAGTTGGTAGAGCTGGTCTGGGTCTTGGCTGGCGTTAATTTGCTGCGTAAGACTGGATATGTTGGTGCTTGACGGTGGCTTTGGGTTGCTTGAGTCTTGCGACCAAGCCACGCCAGAGCTCAGCAATAGCAGTGCGATTAGCCGTGACTTTAGACGCCAGGGCTTAAGACGGCGGATCAGCGGCTCCAGCGCGTGGCACCGACCAGGTTTTGAGTGGGGCTCAAGCTGGCATCAAACAGATAGCCGGCTTCGTTGGCGTTGTTACTCAGGACGCCAGCCAAATTCATATTTGAACGGCTAGGGTCAACCAGCAACAGGCCTTGGCTGTGTATGCTGCCTTGGGCATTGAGCGGGTGGGTAATGCCCTGTGCGGTGACATTGAGCTGGGTTGAGAACTGGCGCTTATTGAAGTCCAACTGCAAGTTGGTGTTGCCCAATTGAGCCGGGGCGAGGGTTTGCGTCTGGCCTGGTTGGGTGGTTTGCAAATAGGCTTCGCCGCCTTGGTAGTTCATGCCGATTACGCCGGTGCTGGGAAAAGCGTTGGAGTTGCTGGGGCGGACCAAACCGAATAAGGCGTTGCCGAAGGTGATCTCGCGGTCGTCGGTCAACACACTGACGACAGTCGGTGTGTTGGGCAGGGCGACGTTGCTCCAGCGGCCCCAAGCAATTTCTGGGCGGGTTGCGGGCGGCAGGGGTTGAATGGGTTGTGTTGGTTGAACCGGCTGCGCAGTGGAGGTACGCAGCACCTCGCTGGCTAGGGCGGTGGTTTGTGCTAGCTCGCGCTCAGACAGTACGTGGAGTTCTTCTGGGCGGGGCGGAGAAGCTTTATTCGGACCGTCCTTGCCGCTTTCGGGCACCACGATGGTAGGTAGGCCGCCTTGGGCGCGTACTTCCATATAGGCTTGGGGAATGCCGGCTGCTAGCTCACGCGTGAGCGGGCCGGTGCAGGGGGATAAGGTGCTGAGTAGGCAGCTTGGGCCAAAAGCACTCATAGTTACTGCGCCTTTTAATACCGAGACGCGGGTGGCGTCTGGCAGGGCTTGGACCACATAGTCGGTGCCGCGCAGACCTATGGCGGCGACGGGGGTGTTAAAGCGGTAGTGTTCGCGTGCGGCTTCGCCGGCCTTGCCGGAGATGGTGCGGGCAACACCGGATTCGAGCATCAAGCCGACGCGGTTGGCGCTGGGGTCTTGCGGGGCGTAGGTGTAAGACTGAATTTGTAGCTTGGCCATGGGCCGCACGGCGATGAAGCCGTTGTCAATCATGCGTGCATGTATGTGGCCGTCTGGGCCGGTGAGCAGGCGGTCGCCTACTTTTAGGGTTTGGCCTTTGGTGAGGGGGGTGCTGCTGCCGTTGCGCTCTAGCCGGGTGTCGCCGACCTGAAAGGTGATGCTGCCTATGATGGGCGCTTCGGTGACCGCTTTTTGTGCGTTAGCTGTCTGCAAGCCAAGCAGGCCTAAGCAGAGGGTGCAAAAAAGTTGCTTGAACAGGGTTTTATATAGAGTGCGCATAGGTTTTAATCGATTTTTTAAGTTTATCACCCTTACTCAACATATCACTCAAGGCTTGATTTAATGGGTTTTTCTAAACCGGTGCCGCAGTTTAAGCAGGGATTGCTCTACCAAGCGTTGGCTTAAGCATGAAAGCGCCATGCTCAGGGCTAGAAAACCGGGCAGCTGGCTGCTGCTCACGCCTTGGGGGTAAAACGTCCAAATAATCAGAAAGTGATTCAAAAACACTCCGTAGGAGATGTCGCCAGCCAAGCCATCCCAGCGGGTGCGAGGGCGCGTGGCTAGGGCTTGCAATAGCAGCAGGCCAAAAATAAGGCCAAGCAGGGTTTCAAAGTTATACGGCTGACGCAGATTGCCGTTGATAAAGAGCAGGCCTATGGCCAACGTGGCCAGTGCGGCTACGCCTAGTGTCATGGCCTGTGCTTGGCGTTGCTGGCCTTGCTGATGCAGGCCTTGCAGCCAAGCGCCAAGTAAAAAAAACAGCAGTACGCCGGGCAGCAGACGGTAGCCAAACCAGTCGCTGTTGATGATGCCGGCCAAGGCGGCTAGGTAGACGCTTAGGCTCAGCAAGCCAAAGGCCAGCAGGCGTTTGGGCCAGACCAGTAGCCAAGGGGCGAGCAGGTAAAACTGTACTTCTGCACCTAAAGACCAAGCCGGCGGGATGAGGGTGTAGCCATCGCTGCCGTTGTACATGTAGTAGTTGAGCGGGATGATTAGTAAGTTGTTCACCAAGTCGCCCGCGCTAGGGGCGTGGCTAAGGAATTGGGTGTTAGCTTGGGTGAAGCCATACCAAGCCAGCGTGAGGCCGGCGTAGAACAGGTATTGCGGCAGCAAGCGAATGGCGCGGTCTAGGTAAAACGCCGGGGCTTGCGCGCCCTGGCTGTAATGGCGGCGGATAAGGCCGGCCATGACGTAGCCAGAAATCAGGTAAAAGCCAACCACCGCCATCACGCCGGGGTTTAGCCCGAACATGCGTAGATTGGTATGGCTGGCGGCAACCGCTAAGGCAAGCAAAAGGCGTAGCGTGCCTAGCATGGAGAAAGTCCTGTGGTTGAGTCGGTGGCTTGGGCTAGAGAAGGCTGCTTTTGGCTGTTAACTCTGGCTTAATGCGCAGGCATGGCGATAAATGTCCGCGGCGGTTTGACGCCACGGGTGGGGCGAGTAGCCGGCGCTGATGGCGGCGTTGCGCTGGGCAATTTCTTCTGGGTGGGTAATGAAAAAGCGTAAACGCTCTACCCACGCTGGCAAATCCCAGGGGTCTAGGTATTCGACCCATTGCTCACCGACTTCTGGCAGCGATGAGGTGTTGGCGCAGAGGCAAAATTTGCCGTAGGCCAGGCTCTCGGCAACTGGCAATCCCCAGCCTTCATACAAAGAGGGGTAGACCGTGAAACTGGCGTTCTGGTAGAGGTGGGCTAGCTCTATGTCGTTCACATGGTTCAGGGCGTGGATGCGGCCTTGGGTGCGCGGGTCTAGGGCTAGGTCGGCGTGCAACTCGCCAACGCCCCAGCCGGGCATGCCGACAAAAATTAATTGCGGCAGCGCCAGTCCTTCTTCGGCCAGTCGGGTGTAGGCGCGGTAGAGAATTTCGTGGTTTTTGCGGCGCTCTATGGTCGAGACAAAGAGTATGTAGGGCTCATTGGTGAAGCGGGAAATGCCTTCGCTGACAGGGCCGGTTTCGCCTTGACCCGGCAGGATGTCAGCGCCTAGGCGAATGACTTCGGTGCGCGGCTGAGGCACGCTCATATTGCCCAAAAAGCCAGTCAAGTCGCGCTGACTTGACTCTGAAATACACAAGATCAGGTCGGCGCACCAAGCGAGGTCGACAAAGTAATGGGCAAACTGGCGTGAGACGTCGGCCACACACAGGTGCGGCAGGCGAATAGGGATGATGTCGTAGCAAAACAAAAGCAGCTTGAGGTCTTGCGCTTTCTTAATGCGGTAGATCTGCGCCATGTCTTTGTAGTTCCAGTCAAGACCTAGCGAGATATAGGTGCTGCCGCGCGGGAGCTCAAAGAAGGTGTTGTCTTCGGCCGGCGTTTGAACGGCGGCATTGGATTTAAGTTTGCTGCGCACTCTGCGGGCTAGTTTTACCCATGTATGAATAATTGGTCTGGCCTTGAGCAACTGGCGATAGGCGCTGAGTCGCCAGGGGGCCGGTACAAAGGAGAGCAAGGACAAGGCTTTGCGGCGCAATCTTTCCTCTAAATTGGGCAAGGCTTGCTGCGCTGTTACGTGCTGTGCGGTGCTGTAGCTGTCGAGCCGGTCTAGGTGGGACTGAACGGCGCTGTGGGTGAGCTGCTTGAATTGCCCTTTTGAGCTGTCAAAGGCGACAAAGTGCAGATTGGGCGGCAACTCGCTTAGCAGCCAGCGACAGAGCTGCTGCTCTACTCTGACAATGCCGACAGCGGGACGCTGCCAGTGGATGAGCGTGGTGACGTCGACGCAGACGCTGGGGTTAGTTCCGGACATGAAGATAGGGGGTAGTTCGGTCAAGGTTGCGCACGGGCTGTGTCTTCAACGCAGGCTAGGGTGTTAGACCAGAGCAGGGTTTGACGCAGGGCTTGTGTGGCCGGGGTAGTGGCGGGTGAAGGGGTTTGTAGCAGCGTGGTGACGGCTTGGCGAAACGCTGCCGGCTGGGCGTGCTGGTGCACACCGGCAAGGGAGACGAAGTTGTCAAAGCCGCGAAAGCTCACTGGCGTACCTAAAACGTGAGAGCCAGAGTAAAGCGCCTCGGCGGTTTTGATATTTGAGCCGCCGCCTTCGGTAATCGGTAGAACGAATAGGTGGGCTAGGGTTTTGACGGCGGCCAGCGCTTGGTCGTCGATAAGGCCTAAGACTTGAATCCGCGACTGATTAAGCGGCAGCCAGCGCTGAAAGCGGGGGTGACTCAAAAGATGGGGGCCTACGCTGCCGACCACTACTAAACGCGTGTCTGGCGGGATAAAACCTAGGGCATCGCCAAACATATCAAAAAATCCGCTGATGTTGGGCGGGTGCGCGCTGGCGACGAATAAGGCGAACTTTTCGGTTGGCAGCTGCGCTTTCCAGTGCTTTAAGGCTGCGTCTTTGGCTTGCCAGGCTGCGATGCCATTGGCGGCCAGCAGGACTGGCTTGGTGGTGTAGCTTTGCAAAGTTTTGCGATCGGACTCTGAGACCGCTAATGTGAGGTCTGCTTCTTGGCAAGCTGAGCGCTCTAGTGCGGAGATTTCCTCGGCGACGGCCTCTGCTTGGGGTATGCGGTATTGGTGCAGTATGGAGGCTTTTAATGGGCCTTCAATATTTTGCGAGCCGTAGACCAAGCGGGTGCCGTTTAGCCGGCCTTCTTTGCGCCAACGCAGTACCAAGGGGAGTAACCAAGGCTGTTCAAAATGCAAAACATCAACCGATGAGGGCAAGTGCTGGCTGAGGGTTTTATAGGCATCTGGGTCAAGCGCGGCATAGTTGCCGACCGTGAGGTCGTCAATTAAGGGGATGGCTTGCGCATTCCATTGGCGAAACTGACTATGAATAGGGTAGATGTGATCGTAAGGGCCGTAGCGCTGATTGGCGTAAGAGGTTTCGTCAAACACGCTGCAGACGCGCACTTGCGCGCCGGTGCGTTGGTAGGCAGCGGCGATCTCTGCCAACCGAATTTGACCGCCATGCATAGGCGTTTGGCAGGGGTAGGAACCTAGGATGAAGATGTTGGCAGCTTGGCGCACGGTGTTTCCGTTAAATCGACTTAAAAGACAAGGTGGTTCGCACACGATGTGCGGCTATTGAATGGACTAATTGATTCGCTAATCGACAGGCAAATTTGCAGCTTGGGCCAATTGCGGTTTGACGGCGATCACGGCGTAGTCGCGCGGCCCGGATAGCAGGGCTTGGAGTGTGGCGTCCGGGGTGGGCGAGAGCTCGCCGGGATGCAGTCGGCGTATCTCTGCGTTGGTAAAACCCCTTTGCATCACCAGAAAATGCAGCAAATCTGGTGGCAGGGGTTTGATGTGGGTGGGGTCTATCCAGAAGTACTGGGTTGCCACCAGTATGTTTTCAGGGTTTGGGGTCTCGTAAATCAGCAGTCCGCCGGGTTTGAGTACCCGCAGTATTTCGTCGGTAAGCGCGAGTAAGGTGGCGAACGGGAGATGCTCGACCAAGTGAAAAGCTGTAACCGTGCCTAGGCTGGCCGGCGCTAGGCTGGCCAAATACGCGATAGCGTCGCCGGTGCGTACTTCTAAACCGCGTGAGCGGCAAAAGTGGCCGTTGATGGGGTTGAGGTCTACGCCGCTGGCGCTTATGTTTTCGCGGGCGAGTAAGGCTAGCCATTCGCCGCGGCCGCTGCCGATGTCGAGTACCGGGGTGAACAGGGCCGGGTCGGTTTGCAGCAGGCTGAGGTAGGGCTGGGCACGGGCGCTGATTTCGTCGGCCGTGCCGCGAAAGCGACGCTCTAGCTCTAAGTAAAAGCCTGCGCTGCGACTGTCTTCTGCGGTGGCGTTTGCAGGCGTGCTGTTTGCCAGCTCTGCTGGATTTGCTTGGCCTGCTGTGTGTTGCAGTCTGTCGAGGCGGTCGCTGAATGCGCCGACTTCGCTGTAGACAGCAGCGAAGACGTCTTGCGTGAGTTTGTCGAAGTGCTCTTGCTCTAGCTTTTTACCAATTGCGCTGACGATTTCTGGATACATCTGCTGCATCCAGGCGACGCTGGCGTCGTGGTTTTTCTGGAGTTGTTGCTGCTGGCCTGTCAGTTGCGAATGACTCGCTGTGAGTTTTTCGTTTTTGAGTTCAAGCTGCTGATGCTTCTGCTCCAAAGCCGTCATGCTCACTTGAACTGCTTGCATCTGGGTTTTGAGCAGACGCGGCAAGGCTGCTGCACGCTTAAGCGTTGCTATAAGTTCACTGGGTGGCCAAAATTTCATAACTTGGTGATGGTTTCTTGCCGAAAAGTCAGCGGCATGTGGCAAATCCCAATGGTGTGAATGCCTTCTGCTGGCATGACTTGAAATACTAGGGCGCGTTCCCACCAGTCGTAATTGCCTGCCAGATGGTCAGAGCTGGCATGAGCGGCGAGGGTAATGCTGTAGTGGCCGGGGCCTAAAGCTAGGCTGGGGAAGTCAAAATATATCTCTTTGTTTTCACCGCTTGTGACCGGGCCTAGCGCTTGCTCCATATGGTGGGTATTGGTTCCAAAAACGTCATTGCCTAAGCGGTCTTTAATCAGCAGCCCGACGGTGAAGTCGTCGAGGTTTTGCTGAACGTGTAAGTCTAGGTGAATACTGAGAGATTGCCCTGCAACCAGCGCGCGCATGCTTTTGCCTTTGCTCAGCATGTCTGCATGGCGTATACGCACCGCACCGCTGCCGGAACGTATGCCGCTGCCGTCGGGTGTGCCTTCACGGATGGCGTTGTCTATGGCTTGCGGGGAAATCAGTGCGTTGTAGTAATCCAGCACGTCGGCGGGTTTGCCGTCAAGAACGACTTGACCGCCCTCAATGAGCACGGCTCGATCGCACAAACTTTTGACTGCGCCTGGGTCGTGAGAGACAAACAGCAAGGTGGTGCCCTGTTTGCGGTAGGTGCGTATGCGGTCAAAGCATTTGTGTTGAAAGTAGGCGTCACCCACGGCCAATGCTTCGTCAACAATCAAAATATCAGGCCGCAAGGCGGTGGCGACGCTAAAGGCCAGGCGAACTTGCATGCCGCTGGAGTAGATGCGGACTGGGCGTTCTAAGTAGTCGCCGATTTCTGCAAATGCCGCAATGCTGGGCATGAGCTCATCGATTTGCGCTTGACTCAGGCCTTGCAGATAGCCTTGCATATAGACGTTTTGTCGGCCGGTAAATTCGGGGTGAAACCCCAGACCGAGTTCTAACAGCGCAGATACGCGGCCGGTCAGTTTGGCCGTGCCTTCTGTGGGTGCGCTGACGCCGGTGATGAGTTTTAAAAGTGTGCTTTTGCCGGCTCCATTACGCCCAATCAGGCCTACGGATTCACCCGGCTTGATTTGTAGATTGATGTCTCTGAGTACCCACGTCAGGGTGTGCCGAGGGCTAGCACCTAGCCATTCGAGTATGCGGCCGCTGGGGTGTTTGTATTGACGGTAGGCTTTGCCTAGACCGTTGATGTTGAGAGTTCCCAATTTACAGCTCGTCCACTAGTTGGGATTGGGCTGCGCGGTATATCCACGCGGCGATCAGCAGCAGCACTAGCGTTAGCAGGGTCAGGCCGGTCAGGTTTTCCCATTGCGGCAAGCCTTGGCCCAGAAAAATTCTATGGTAGCCGTCAAACAGTGGCATGACGGGATTCCAAGACAGGTAGTTGCGCGCCCATTCTGGCAATGTGCCTATGGGGTAGATGATGGGAGTGAGCCAAAACCAAAATTGAAGAATGATGCCGACGGCCTGCCCAATGTCGCGAAAGAACACGTTTAACACACCTAGCGTGATGCCTAGGCCGATCGCAAAAGCGCTTTGCAGAAGTAAAAGCGGTATCAACCCGAGAATATTCCAGCCCGGCCAACGTCCCATGATCAGCAGAAAAATCATAAACAAACCAAAAATCAGCGCAAAGTTGCAAGCACTGGCGATGAAGGAGATCACTGGCAGTGCCAAACGAGGAAAGCTGGATTTTTTTATCAGCCCGCCGTGGTCGACAAAAATGCCAACATTGCGTGAGAGCAGTTCAGTAAACCATTGCCAAGGCAGCAAACCGGCGCAGAGGTAAATACTGTAGGCAAAGGGCTCTGCACTGCCGGCTAGGCGGGCATGCATGATTTGCGAAAAAACCAAGGTGTAAACCAAGATCATCGCGAACGGCGCTAAGACTAGCCAGACCGAGCCCAACATGGTGTTGGCGTAGCGGCTGCGAAATTCACGTGCAACGCTGCCGACAATAAACCGGCGGTAGTGCCAAAGTGATCGCAGGGCGTCCATGCCGGCTTCGCGACTGCTGGCGCGCACTTGGGTAACTTCAGTGCTCATGAATTGGCTAAGCGTTTTGGCTTTGCGTTCCTGTTCCTATGACTTGATAAGGGGCACATCTTGAGGCTTGGTTGGGAAAAGGCTGTGAAAAATGAAATGCGGTTTGAGGTGGGATAAATATTATTCATGTCGGCTTAGTCAGCGCTTCTAAACAGCACGTACGCTATTTGAGGGCTTTGCTTGCATGGGTGACAATTTCAAAAATTCGATTGTATAGCTAGCAATTTTGCCTTCTTGCGTCAAGCGTGAGTCATGTGAGTTATGTAAAGCTTTGAGTCTCTAAGCGTCCCGTAAAATCTTGTCGATATCAATGAGTGTGAGTGCTTGTTTGTCGCTGCTGGGCGCCGGACGTAATCGGTCCGCAACAAGTTGTGATGACTCAAAAGAAAAGAAAAAAGGACTGAAAATTTCGATGCTACAACCCCCAAAGACTGCCCAGTTATTGATCACAGGAGATAAGGGCTTTGTTGGTCAACACGGTTTAGCTTGCTGGCCAGGCGCGACTGGACTCTCAACACTTTCAAGCAATGTTGATATATGCGAGAAGGCCAGTTTGATTGACTTGTTGCAAAAATTCAAACCTGATCGCGTCCTGCATTTGGCTGCTTTGAGTTTTGTTCCTGACTCTTTTGCCGCGCCAGAAAAAACCTTTGAGGTGAATTTTTTAGGCACGCTGCGTTTGCTTGAGGCCTTGGCAGAAACCGGTTTTAAGGGGCGTTTTTTGTTGGCGGGAACTGGCGATGCTTATGGGTTGGTCGGTGCAGAGAGTTTGCCGATTCGGGAATCTCACCCGCTGCGCCCGCGTAACCCGTATGCGGTTAGCAAAGTGGCAGCGGAGGCCTTGTGCTATCAGTGGAGTCAGACCGGACCGTTTGAAGTCATGATGGCACGGCCTTTTAACCATATTGGAGCGGGTCAGGCACCGACTTTTGCCTTGTCCGACTTTGCCTGCCAGATCGCGCAAATAGCCGCTGGTTTAAAGCCGCCGGTGCTGACCGTGGGCGATATTGATGTCACCCGCGATTTCAGCGATGTCAGCGATGTTTTGCGAGCTTACGAGTTAATCCTATCAAACGGACAAAACGGTGCGGTCTATAACGTATGCTCCGGCACGGAGTGGTCAGTGCGAGCCTTGCTTGAAAAGCTGTTGATAATTGCCGGCGTGAAGGCCGAAATCGTGCAAGACCCGGCTCGCTTTAGGCGATCAGAGCAGCCCCGGGTGTGTGCTAGCCATGCAAAATTAACCGAACACACGGGCTGGCTGCCGCAGGTGGCGATTGACGAGACACTTTTGAATTTGTACAGCTATTGGGAGAATAAATTTGCAAAATAAGACAGCTCTGATCACCGGTATTACCGGTCAGGATGGCGCCTATCTGGCGAAACTGTTGTTGGACAAGGGCTATGAGGTGTTTGGCCTGCATGCGCGGCGGGCAACTGACACGCTGTGGCGCTTACGCCATTTAGGTGTTGAGTCGTCGGTTAAGTTGCTCGATGGTGATTTGACGGATTTGTCCTCCTTAATTCGGGCCATGGAGAAATCGCAAGCCAGCGAGGTCTACAACCTAGGCGCTCAAAGTTTTGTGGGCACATCATGGGAACAACCCATTTTGACTACACAGGTGACGGGTGTGGGCACATTAAATGTGCTCGAAGCGATACGCATAGTGAACCCAAAAGCCCGCTTTTACCAAGCGTCGACCAGCGAGATGTTTGGCCTGATTCAAGAGTCTATGCAAAGCGAGACAACGCCTTTTTATCCGCGTAGCCCTTACGGCGTGGCCAAGCTTTACGGCCACTGGATGACGGTGAACTACCGCGAGAGTTTTGGTCTGCATGCGTCAAGCGGCATTTTGTTTAACCATGAGTCACCACTGCGCGGGATTGAGTTTGTCACGCGCAAAGTGACGGATGCGGTGGCACGGATTAAGCAGGGCAAGCAAAAAGAGCTGCGCTTGGGCAACATTGACGCCAAGCGGGACTGGGGTTTTGCAGGCGACTATGTTGAAGCGATGTGGTTGATGCTGCAGCAAGACAAGGCCGACGATTACGTGATTGCCACTGGGCTGACGACGACGGTGCGGGATATGTGCACGATTGCTTTTGCGCATGTGGGCTTAAAACACGAAGACTACGTGGTGATTGACCCCTTGTTTTATCGCCCCGCTGAAGTGGAGGTTTTGCTGGGTAACCCTGCCAAGGCAAAAGCCAAACTGGGCTGGGTGGCAAAAACTGACTTGGCCACGCTCATTACCGGTATGGTGGATGCCGATATGGTCAGAGTGAACAAGGAATAAGATACAGTTTTGTAAAAAAACCACTATGACAAACACCAGCGCCCTACCTTTGCCGGAAGCTGAAAGGCTAGGGGCCGAAAGCCCGCCAAACCAAGTCATCACCATCCAGTTGAATAAACTGCCGCTGCTAGCGGGTGTTGACGAGGAAGCGTTGAGAAAGATTGCGGCTGTACTTCTGGTGCGCACAGCCCAAAAGGGGCAAGTCATATTGCACAAAGGCGGTGCCGGTGAGCATTTGGTTTTTCTGTTGTCTGGCCGTTTGCAGGTCATGGATATTACTGAAGATGGGCGCGAGATTGGTCTTTCTTTTCTTGTGGCGGGAGACTATTTTGGTGAGTTGTCGGTGATTGATGGTCTGCCTCGCTCAGCCACTGTGGTGGCTTGTGAGACTTCTTTGTACGCTTTGCTGCCGCGCGCCCATGCGCTGGAGTTAATGCACAACAACCCCTTTGTTGCCGATCGCATGCTCAAAAAAATGGCGCTCAGCATAAGGCGAGCGTCTAATTTCAGAACCATCTTAGGAATACCTAACGCTTTTCATCGGGTCTATGCCTTGCTTGACCATTTGGCGAAAATAAGTCCGGGTGGCTTGGTGGTGATTGAAAGTCTCCCGACCCAACAGGCGATTTCAATCATGATCAACACCAGTCGTGAGACTGTCTCAAGAGCCATACAGGTGTTGATACAAAGTGGTGTGCTGGAGAAAGACTTGCGGCGGCTAATTGTGCGCCAGCCCGAGGCCTTGCGCGCAGAGATTAATTCACCCAAGCCACCGATTGATCAACTCAGCTCGTAGCTTTGTTTTTAACAAACTTCAGGCTTGGCTGTGAGCGCCAAGCCTGACCGCCATGGCGGGTGTCTCGGTAAGGCTAAGATAATTGCTTAACTTTTTTAACTTGACTACTGAGTGCGCTGTTTAAGCGTTTAGAGCCTTTATGGTCGAGTCGCGACGGCCAACGACCGGCTAGAACGAGATGCTTTTCGGCTGATTTGAAATAACGAAAAAGTATGGTGGGAAATTTAATTGCCACTCTTGCCGGTTTGCCATGCGGCTTTGTATTGTCTGAACTATTTCTGTAACTGATGAAAATTCTTGTTAACGGCACCTCTTTGTTGGCTCCCCTGACCGGTATTGGTCAATACGTTCGCCACCTGTTTACCGCCATGGATAAGCGGACTGATGCTGACATTCGTATGTATTACGGTGCTTATTGTGAGCAAGGAGTGAAGCTGCCTTCGGCGACAGCTTCTCTGGCCGCGCAACGCGGCTATGGCTTGGCGCAGCGGTTTTTGCCGCGGCCGCGGGCAATTAAAAAGCTCGCTGAGCGGGCGATGTTCAAGTACCACACACGCGGCTCTTTGGGCGGTGATGAAGTGCTGTATCACGAGCCAGCTTATCTTCCTTTGCCTTACAAAGGGCCGCAGGTCATTAGCGTTTGCGACATGTCTTGTTTTGACCATCCGCAAACCCACCCAGCGGAGCGGGTCAGGGTTATGCAAAGGGATATGCCGCTAGCGCTTGAACAGGCGGACCACATCATTGTGATTTCCGAGGCGTCGCGTAAGGCTTTGCACAAATGGTTCAACATTGATCCTGCGCGTATCAGCACGACTTATTTGGCGGCGGATCCGCGATTTCAGCCGACTGGCTTTGATGCAATAGCACCTGCTTTGGCCAGTCTCGGGTTAACGCCAGGCGGCTATGTATTGAGTGTGGGTACCTTGGAGCCGCGCAAAAACCTGACGACGCTGTTTGCTGCCTATGCCGGTTTGCCAGTAGAGCTGCGCAAGCGCTACCCGCTGGCGGTGGCGGGCATGAAGGGCTGGGGCACTGAGGGTTTGATGAAGTCGGCAGAGGCGCTAATTCAGCGCGGTGAACTGCGGCTGCTTAACTATGTAGCGGATGATTTGATTGCACCTTTGTATGCTGGCGCTGCGGCTTTTTGCTACCCCTCGCGCTACGAAGGCTTTGGCCTGCCGGCACTGGAAGCCATGGCTTCCGGCGTGCCAGTGGTCACATCGAATCAAACTTCTTTGCCGGAAGTAGTGGGGGATGCTGGCATCATGGTGGACCCGGACGATGTGGACGGCATGCGCGACGCGCTGCGCCAGTTGTTGGAAGACCGGGCTTATGCGCAAGATTTAGGTCAGCGCGGCTGGCTGAGGTCTAAGCTGTTTAGCTGGGATCGCTGCGCCGATGAGACCTTTGCCGTGTATGAAAAAGTAATGCTTAAGCGGGGGCTTGGGGCGTGAAAAAACTTCGCGTGCTACACCTTTACCGTACTTATTTCCCGGAGACGCAAGGCGGGCTGCAGGAGTCGATTCGCCAACTTTGCTTGGCGACCCAACCCTTGGCGGTCGAGAACACGGTGTTTGCATTGGCGCGCCAGCCAGAGCCCGCCGTCATGGAGTTGCCTGAAGGTCGGCTGATTCGCGCCAAGTCTTGGTTGGAGGTGGCTTCCTGCGATCTAGGTGCGTGGACGGCTTTACGCCGTTGTCGTGCGGCGGCTGATGAGTGCGACATCATTCAGATTCATTACCCTTGGCCTTTCGCCGATATGTTGCTGCCGTTTATTCGCCGGCGTAATCAGCCGGTGCTGGTGACTTATGTGTCGGATATCGTGCGGCAAAAGGGGCTGGGCATGTTGTATTCGCCGCTGCGTCGTTACTTGCTGAGTAAAGCCATGCATGTGGTGGCATCGTCTCCGAATTACGCGGAAAGTAGCGAGATTTTGCAGGACTATCAGGATAAGCTGAAATGTATCCCGCACTGTCTAGGGCCGGTAAGTCCGCCGGCTGAGTCGCTATGCGCCCAATGGGCGGCGCAATTAGGCCGAAATTTCTTTTTGTTTGTTGGCGTCTTGCGCTATTACAAAGGCTTGGACTTTTTGTTGACTGCGGCACGTCAGGTATCGGCGCCGATTGTGATTGTCGGTGACGGACCTGAGGGCGAGCGGCTTAGGCATGAGGTGGCGGCCAGAGGCATAAGCAATGTGCATTTCTTGGGTGCGGTGTCTGATGCTGACAAGCATGCGCTGTTTACACTCTGCCGGGGCGTGGTTTTTCCTTCTCATTTACGCTCTGAGGCGTTTGGTATGACTTTGCTGGAAGGCGCTCAGGCGGCCAAACCTTTGATTTGCTGCGAGATTGGTACCGGGACGAGTTGGATTAATCGGCATGGCGAGACCGGCTTGGTCGTTCCACCGAGTGACCCCGACGCGCTGGCGCAGGCTATGAATACCTTGGCCGACGACGATGCACTTTGCCAGCGCTTGGGCCACGGCGCTAGAGCGCGCTGGGAGCAATTTTTCACGCCGCAAGTCGTTGGCAATGCCTATCGACAGCTGTATGACGAGATGTTGTCGCATTAACCGAGATGCAAAAAAAGACCAGCCGTTTTTCTAGGGGGACTGCGACGCTGGTGGCGATTGCTTTACTGGCGTTTGCGCTGACGTTGTTAATTGAGTGGCAGCGTCCCGCTTTGGTGACGCGCTTGGATGAAGGCTTACGCGACACCTTTTTGCGCTGGTCAGCAAGCGAGCAAGCGGAAAACCGACTGGTGGTGATTGACATCAACGAAGCCGCTTTAGAGCAGATAGGTCCATGGCCATGGCCGCGTCGACAAGTGGCCGACTTGACCGAGTTGTTGTTGGGGCCGTACGGCGCGCGCATGGTGGGTTTGGACATCGTTTTTGCTGACGCCGGCGATCCACAGGGGGACGCCCGCATGGCGTCTCTAGCGGCTCACGCGCCGCTGACATTGGCGCAAATTTTTGACTACACGCCGCGTAATCCGCCGATTTTGCAAGGCACTCTGGCTGGCGGTCTGAGTGCGTTAAATATGCAATCAGCCAGTCAGCAAGGCTCAGGTGAACAGAATGGTTTGAGCGCTTACGGCTACATCGCCAACCATGCGGGGCTGGCAAAAAATGCGCGCTGTATTGGCAATATTGGCTATAAGCCGGATGCCGACGGGGTGCTAAGGCGCACACCGGCGCAGACCCGCTTTGAGGGGCTTAATTATTTAAATTTTGCCAGCGCGCTTCACGCTTGTGTCGATCCACTTGCGCTTGCACCGTCGGGCAATGCGCAAGGTCAATGGCGAATTCCTTACCGCCTCGCCCTGTCGGCTTATGCCGTCATCAGTGCTGCTGACATACTCAGCGAGCGTGCGCCGCGTACGCTGATTGCGGGGCGTTATGTGCTGGTGGGCTCATCGTCATTGTCCTTGGGTGACCGCGTCAGTACGCCGCTGGCGCCATTAAGTGCCGGCATTATGGTGCATGCAGCCAGTCTTTCTGGTTTGCTAGACCTGTCAGAAGGCCGGGCAAGACCAGCTTGGTCGGGCCGGACTTGGATATTGGTCTGGAGTTTTCTCAGCATAGCCCTGGCCATTGTGTGTATTGCCAAACTGCCGGCATGGGGTAGTTTGTTGGTGCTGTTGGGTATGGTTCCGGTTTGGTTGGGACAGGCATTTGCCGGCGTTGCACGGCAGGCGGAATGGTCGGTGACTGCGCCGTTGTGGGCTTATTTTTTCTTGCTCATGGTGGCTGTCCCTTATGAGTGGTGGCGCACACAGCGTAAAAGCCGGCGTTTGCTGACTACTTTTTCTCATTACGTGGCGCAGCCAGTACTCGATGAAATCGTGCGCCTAGACCTGCAGCACAGCCTCAAGCCCATGCTGCGCGATGTCACGGTGTTGATTGCTGATATGGAGGGCTATACCCGCGCCACTTCGTCTCTAGGCTTGGAGGATGCGGCCACTCTCACCAAAGACTTTTTGGCTTGCCTGACGCGTCCGGTGCTAGAAGGCTTGGGCACGCTGGATAAATATACCGGTGATGGTTTGGTAGCGTTTTGGGGTGCGCCGCTGCCTTGTGACGATCAGGCGGATAGAGCGGTAAGTGCTGCGCTAGACATGCTGGCTGAAGTTGATGCGCTGAATGCCCGTCGCGCGCAGGAGAACTTTCCGCCCGTGCGGGTGCGCATCGGGATTGAAAGTGGCCCGGCGCTGGTGGGTGACTTGGGGACTTCGTTTCGCAGCACTTACACAGCAGTCGGTGACTGTATTAATTTTGCTTCGCGGCTAGAGGCGGCGGCGCAAAACTTACCGACACAATTGGTGATTGGGATTAAAGCCAACAGCCAGTTGCTTAGGCACAAGACCCACTCACTGGGGGAAATTACGCTGCGGGGAACCCAGCATGCGACCGAAGTTTTCACCACGCAGCGCGGGCAGATTTGATCTTTTTAGCCAACTAAAGCAGTTCAAAACAACTCATTTTGCTGACGCTTCAAAAGTTCATATATGAGACCCTATAATAGTTTCCTATATGAATTCCGTATTACGCATTCCACTGAACAGCTCACCGGAGCAGTTCGCCAGTCTTCGCGAGCTGCAGCAAGCGTTTGCGCAGGTCTGCAATGCATTAGCGCCGCTGGTTCAGCAGACACGTTGCTGGCATAGGGTCACGCTTCACCACCTGGCTTATAAGCAGTTGCGTGAGCAGTTTCCGGCCATGGGTTCGCAAATGGTTTGCAATGCTATTTATTCCGTGTCGCGCACCAGTCGGCTGGTTTATCAGCACCCTGCTAGCCCATTTAACTTGAGCCGCTTGGGCGATAAGCCGCTGCCGCTACTGCGTTTTGCCGATACCTGCCCGGTGTACTTTGACCGCCACACGCTTAGCGTGAAGAACGGCCAGTTGTCTATGTACACGCTGGAGGGCCGGATTCGTTTTCACCTAGCCTTGCAGCCAGAGGACGAAGCGAGTTTCCATGAGAAAAAATTGGGCGAAATAGTATTGTCCCAAACGGCGACAGACCGCTTTGAGTTGTCTTTCCTGTTTTTAACGGCGTCAGAAGGCAATGAAGTGTCCGCTGACAAAGAGCTAGACCCGGGCGAAATTCCCGAATACGTGATGATTGACGAGGCCGCATGAGTACCCTGAAACCCCATTCCGAGCTGCGCCAAGCAGTCACATCGCTGCGCCCTTATTTTGTGCGCGCGGCCTGGTTTAGCGTGCTCTCATGCCTGCTAATCCTCGCGCCTAGCGGCTACATGTTGGAGGTCTACGACCGCGTGGTTAACAGCCGCAACCACATGACGTTGGCGATGTTGACCTTGGTGGTGTTGGGCGCTTACATGCTGATGGAGGTTTTGGAGTGGGCGCGCTCTGAGATCTTGCATGAGGCTGGCCTAAAGCTGGATGAGAAGATGCGCAACCGTGTTTTTAGCGCTATTTTCGACGCCAATCTCAAGCGTGTGCCCGGCGGCAGCTTGCAGCCGCTGAACGACTTTCGAACCCTGCGCGATTTTCTGGGCTCGCCGCCCCTGACGGCGCTGATGGAAGCGCCGGTATCGCTGGTGTTTTTGGTGCTGGTGTTTGCGATTAACCCGCTGCTGGGCTGGTCTGCGGTGGTGGGCTCTTTGCTGCAAGTGTGTATTGGCTGGCTTAATGAGCGCAATACGCAGCCGCCGCTGGTCGCGGCGAATCGCTCCGCCATTGCCGCGCAGCAGTATGCGGACGGCTCACTGCGTAATGCGCAAGTGATTGAATCTATGGGCATGCTGCGTGACGTTCATTTCCGTTGGATGGGTAAGCAGCGCGAATTTCTGGGTCTGCAAGCGATTGCCTCAGACCGTGCCGGCGGCTATCAAGCGCTGACTAAGTTTTTGCAAACCACTATGGGCTCGCTGCTGCTAGGTCTGGGTGCGTGGTTGCTGTTGCGTAATGAGCTCAACGGTGGCGCGGGCATGATGATTATTGGCTCGATCCTGGGCGGTCGGGTGCTCGCGCCGCTGGTACAAATCGTGACGCAATGGCGTATGGTGGTGAATGTGCGCGACGCATGGCAGCGTCTTGAGGGCTTGTTGGCGTCGGCGCCTGTCAAGCCGGTATCTATGACGTTGCCCGCGCCGCACGGCTCGTTGTTGGTTGAAGCGCTGGTGGCCGGTGCGCCCAATGGTGGCGTGGCGATTGTCAAAAATGTGGCGTTTAGCCTGACGCCTGGTCAAGTGTTAGCGGTAGTCGGCCCTTCTGCGTCGGGCAAGACCACTCTGGCTAGACTGCTTGTGGGTTTGTGGCCAGCGGCAAGCGGCAAGGTGCGCTTGGATGGTGCGGACGTTTTCACTTGGGATAAAAGTGAACTTGGCCCTTATCTGGGCTACCTGCCGCAAGGCGTTGAGTTGCTCGACGGCACGCTGGCAGAGAATATTGCGCGTTTCGGTGAAGTCGAGATGGCCAAGGTTAAATCAGCGGCCCGCTCGGTTGGCTTGCATGAATTCATCATGGGCTTGCCTGACGGCTACGACAGCCCAGTCGGTCGGGACGGCGCCATGCTTTCGGGTGGACAGCGGCAGCGAGTTGCGCTGGCACGCGCTATTTATGACGACCCGGTGCTGGTGGTGTTGGATGAGCCCAACTCTAGCCTAGATGAGGCGGGTGATGCCGCGCTGGCCTCGGCCATTTTGGAGCTCAAAGCGCGTGGCACGACTTTTGTCATCATGACGCACCGCACCAGTGTGTTGGCAGTTGCAGACAAGATGTTGGTGATGCGCGATGGCGTGATGCAGGCCTTCGGTCCGCGCGATGAAGTTTTAAATGCCTTAAAGCAGGCCAACGAGCAAGCCGCGGCTCAGGCCGCAGGTCAATCTTCTGGCGCCATGAGGCCAGTGGCCTAAGACTTCCATACAAGCCACTAACGAATAACGCCTTTAACAATGCTATGAAAAAACCTTCATTCTTTAATCGCAGCGAGTTGACTGCTACTTTGTGGGCTTTCCGCAAGGAATTCTTCATCGTCGGCGTACTCAGCTTTCTGACCAATCTGCTGATGCTGGCACCGACTATCTACATGCTGCAAGTGTTTGACCGCGTGCTAACTAGCCAGAGCGAGTTAACGCTAGTGGCAGTGTCTTTGATCACGTTGTTTTTGTTTGGCGTGATGGCTAGCTCTGAATGGCTGCGTTCCCGCGTGCTGGTCCGGGCTGGCATGCGTTTTGACGAGCAACTGAGCACCCGTGTATTTAATGCGAGTTTTGATGCTTACCTAAATCAGTCTTCGCGCTCACCTTCGCGCTCTTTCGGGGACTTGATTCAAATTCGACAATTCCTCACCGGTAACGGAATCTTTGCGCTCTTTGATGCGCCATGGGCACCGATTTATATTGCCGTGACCTTTTTCTTGCATCCGTGGTTGGGTATTTTGTCGCTGGTGTTTGCCTTGATTCAGGCGGCTTTGGCTTGGTTTGGTCACCGGCATACCGTGGCCCCTGCGGAAGAGGCGGCCCAAATCGGTAGCGAAACCACTAGCTATCTGCAGAGCAAACTGCGCAATGCCGAAGTGCTGGAATCCATGGGCATGATTGGTAACCTGCAAAAACGCTGGAACCAAAAGTATCAAGCTTGGATGGGTAAAAACTCCTCCGCACAAGGCTTGACTCACCGGGTTACCGCTTGGAGCAAGTTCATACGTTACAGCCAGCAGTCGCTAGCCCTGGGTGCGGGTGCTTTGCTGGTGATTGACGGTCAGTTGTCGCCCGGCGCCATGATTGCGGCGAATGTGTTGATGGGGCGTGCATTGGCACCGATTGACCAGTTGGTGGGTACTTGGCGCAGCTTTGTCACCAGCCGGTCAGCCTTTGAGCGATTGGAAAAGCTATTGGCCGATTACCCTGAGCGTGACCCTGCGTTGAGCCGGGTGGCGCCAAGCGGTGCGATCACTTTGCGTGGTGTCGTGGCCAGTGCGGAAGGGCGTACCTCGCCGATTTTGAAAAATATTTCGTTTGAAGTTGCTGCGGGCACTGTGGTTGCGGTGCTAGGCCCGTCGGGTTCTGGTAAATCAACCTTGGCGCGCGTGATGATTGGTATTTGGCCAGGTGCGGTCGGCGAGGTGTTGCTAGACGACATGCCGCTAGAGCGCTGGGAGCGCACTGAACTAGGTCCCCATTTAGGCTATTTACCGCAAGACGTAGAACTCTTCGATGGCACGATTGCCGAGAACATTGCGCGGCTTGGTCAAGTCGATTCGGCCAAAGTGATTGAGGCCGCCCGCTGCGCTGGTATGCACGAGATGATTTTGCGGTTTCCCAAGGGTTACGACACGACTATTGGCGAGGCCGGCAATTTATTGTCTGGCGGTCAGCGTCAACGCATTGGCTTGGCACGGGCGATTTATGGTGAGCCAGCTTTAGTCGTGCTCGACGAGCCGAATGCCAATTTGGACGATGCTGGCGAAGCCGCTTTGATGCGTACCGTGGTGGAGCTCAAAGCCAAGGGTAAAACGGTTTTCCTGATCACCCATCGCCCAGGCGCGATTGCGGTGGCTGACCGGCTCATTCTTTTGCGTGATGGCGAAATCTTCGCTGACGGCCCCAAGGAAGCGGTTCTGGCTTCGCTCAGAAATACCAGTCCATCGTCTGGATCCACACCTGCTGCGCCAGCCGCGCCGTCGCTTGGTTCGCCATTGCCAGCTTAAAGCTGAGCGCGCGCCTTTTTTTCTATTTCCTCCTTTTTATCAAAATCTGCCATGGCAACACCCGATATCTTGAAACGTCTGACTACTCCTTCAACACCGGTCTCAATAGGAGAGACCGAGTCCGGCCTAGCGCCTTCTTCGGACATGGGCCATGCAGGACGCATTGGCTTGTGGGCTCTTGGCATAGGTTTTGGTAGCTTTTTGCTCTGGGCTGCACTCGCCCCGCTGGACGAAGGTGTGCCCAGCCAAGGACATGTGGCGATTGATACCAAACGCAAGTCGGTTCAACACTTGAGCGGCGGCATCATCAAAGAAGTGCTGGTTGGTGAGGGCGACCAAGTCAAGGAAGGTCAGCTCTTGATCAAGCTTGATGACGCCGCGGCGAAAGCCAATTTTGAAGCGATACGCCAGCGTTATTTGGGTCTGCGTGCTATGCAGGGACGTTTGCTGGCCGAGCAAGCCAATCAAAGCACGATTACCTTTCATCCTGACTTGATGGCTGCGGCCAGCGATCCGCTGATCAAGCAGCAAATGATGAATCAAGAGCAACTGCTGCGCTCACGCAAAGGCGCTCTGCAGGCTGACTTGCAGTCGATTCAGGAAAGCATTCAAGGTCAACAAGGTTTGTCTAAAGCTTACGAAGGCATGATGCTTAGCCGGCGCAATCAGCTCTCGCTTCTCAATGAAGAGCTCACCGGCACCCGTGGACTGGTCAAGGAAGGTTATGTCCCGCGCAATCGCCAGTTGGAACTCGAACGTCAGGTCTCAGAGTCCAACGCTTCTATTGCCGAGCTTCAAGGCAATACCGTTCGTTCTATGAGCAGCATTGCCGAGTTGCGCCAGCGCGCAATTTCGCGGCAGCAGGAATACCGCAAAGAAGTCGAAACACAGCTCGCTGACGTGACGCGAGAAGTGCTGGGCGATGCGGGTAAATTCGTTGCGTTACAAGATGACTTGGCGCGCACTGAAATCCGCTCACCGGCGACTGGACAAGTAGTGGCAATGGCTGTGCAAAGCGTCGGTGGTGTGATTGGCCCTGGACAAAAGGTGTTGGACGTAGTGCCGGCCAATGAGTCGTTGCTGCTAGAGACCCGCGTGCAACCGCATTTGATCAACAGCATTCATACGGGTATGCCGGTTGATGTGCGGTTTTCGTCTTTTGCGCGCTCACCGCAATTGGTGGTGCAGGGCAAACTGACATCGATCTCGGGCGACTTGCTGACCGACCCACAAAACGGCGCTGGTTATTACTTGGCGCGGGTTGCGGTGACGCCTGAAGGACTCAAGAAGTTGGGTAAACGTCAGATGCAACCGGGTATGCCGGTTGAAGTGGTTTTCCGCACTGGCGAGCGCTCTATGTTGACTTATTTGTTGCATCCGCTGACCAAGCGTATTGCGGCATCCATGAATGAGGAGTGATACGGTGAAATCAGTATTTTCTGCCACCAAGCTTGGGCGCATAAGCGGCCGCAGATTCGCGCTAATCGCCAGCTTGGCCTATGCACCGCTTTGCACTTCAGCTTGGTCGCTTGACTTGTCACAGGCCTATCAAGCGGCCATGTCGCAAGATGCCAGTATTTTGGCCACACGAGCTGCGACTGATGCCAGACTTGAGCGTTTGCCGCAGGCACGCTCCCAATTGCTGCCCAACATCGCGTTGAGCGCGTCGCGGAACAACAACTCGTTGGAAAGCATAGGACCCGATTTTGCGGGGCGCGCGTCGGTTAGCAACCGAAACTACAACAGTAGCTCTTTGGCACTGACGATTAGGCAACCGCTTTTTCGTAAATTCCAATTCGCCGACTACAAGCAAGCAAAAGCGCAGGTTAATGATGCGAATGCTATTTTGGACCGGGAACTGCAGAACGTCGCGGTGCGCGTTAGCGGCGCTTACTTTGAGGCTTTGTTAACAGCAGAGCAGCTAGCGTTGGTGCTGTCACAAAAAAAGGCTTACACAAGCCAGTTTGAAGCTGCCAAGAAACGTTTTGCCGCCGGCGCAGGAACGCGTACCGATATTGACGAGGCGCAAGCCGCACTTGACCTCAACGTAGCGCAAGAATTAGAAGTGCGCCAAAACGTGGACTACACCCATAGGCAGTTGCAAGTCTTGGTCAACCAACCGGTTGATAATCTCGCGACGCTAGACCCTGAAAAGTTGCAGCTACTAGAGCCAACACCGAATCGGGTTCAAGACTGGATAGATCGCGCAGAAGACAGCAGCCCTGAGATCCGTTCACTCAAGGCTCAAGTTGAATCCGCCGGCTATGAAGTTGAAAAGGCCGAGGCGGGTCACTACCCTACGCTAGACGCTGTTGCGCAGATATCGCGTGATGCAAGCAGCACGGTGACTAGTGTTAACAACAGCTTTAACAACAACTCTATTGGTCTACAGCTTAGTATTCCGATTTTTTCTGGTGGCAACGTGAACTCCAACGTACGTCAGGCATTGGCTGAAAAAGCGCGTGCTGAACAGGCTCTTGAGGCGCTGCGTCGTGATTTGGGTGTGCGTGTGCACCACGAGTTTCGGGGTGTCACTGAAGGCGTGCTCAGAGTCAAAGCGTTAGAGCAGGCAGTGCGCTCGACAGAGCAAGTTGCCATGTCAAACCGCCGCTCTTATGAGGCCGGTAGCCGCACCTTGATTGACACACTCAATGCCGAACAACAAAAAGTTAGCGCCCAACGTGACTTGGCACAGGCCCGTTTTGTTTACCTGATTTCAAGGGTCAAATTGCAAGCGCTGACAGGTGGTCCTAAGACCGAAGTGATTGATGAGGTCAACGGCTGGCTAAAGCCTTAATTGGGTTGCCGGGCATCAGCGTATTTGTGCATAAGCGCTGCACGACTGATGCCGGCTAGTCGAATAAAGGTGCGGAGTTCAGCTGTGGTTTTAGCCCATAAAACCATCGTTATCGAGTATGGTTCGCACAGCGGTTAGTTTGACTACGCCCTCGCCAAAACTTCCACCTACTGGATTGGTGACGTCGAGATAGAAGAACTCAGTTGGCTCGGGTACTGTGTCGCCAATGATCTCAACCGGAATGACCGCTTGGTTCTCACCAGGGTAGAGATTTAACCTTCCGTGGACTTCAATGTAATCACTGTTAGCCATTGCCGTGCCGTCTCGCGTAGCGTAGTCAACACTCAAGGTTTTGCTTGCGTCACTACGCACGCCGGTAAACTGCAATAAAAAGTAGGCATAGCTGGTGCCGCTATTGCCTTCCACAACAGTTTTTTGAACGTCCTCTGGCTTGATGGGCGCATTAGGTAGTCGCGAGCGTATGCTTTGATCAATCCATTGTTGGTAGTGGCTAACACGTTGCCAGGCGGCAATTTCACCAAAACTGCTGTTAATAACTGAATCTATGTCGGGGCTGGTGCCATTACTACTGATCAAACGGGCGGTGTAGCTCGCCACACCGGCGAGCAGCCCCGAGAGAAATGCCGGCCCACCACTGTCACCTGGGGCAATCAAGCCTTCGTTCAGGCCTAGTCCGGTGTTGTTGACATTGATCAGTCGCCCTAAGGCGTCATGCGTTGTTGTACCGTCGTCAAAATCTGCAATCAGTTGCGAGCCGGGCAATGGCGAAAAAGCCATGCTGGCGCCTAGACTTGCTTTTAGGCCTGAGGCGTCATCATCGAATTGGTTGGCGGCCTTCAAGCGTATAGGCGTACTGCTGCTATTACTACTGGTTCCTGTACTGCCGGTACCGGTTCTACCGTAGCCCACCAAGGTGAATACTTGGCCAATCTCATTGCTGTCTCGATAAAGGTTGTAGCGGTTGGCGTCAGTCGGTGGTGAGCCCGATAGCCAGACTAACGCCAAATCGTTATTGACTTGCGAGCCGACGTAATCCGGGTGAACTATTACATTGCTGGCGTTAACGGCTTGCGTGCCACTACTGGTTTCAAAAGACACCGTGGCGTTGCCGCTACGCCCTTCAAATAAGTGGGCGGCAGTCAGCACGGCGCGGCCGTCAAACAGCAAAGTTCCGCTCCCGAAGAATCCATCAACGCTGACGCGTACTACACCATCAAAGCCTTTTCCGGGCGAGGTGCTGTAGCGCGAGTCTGAGGGGGAGGCGGTGGTGGTGACCATGCAAACAATCTAAAAGGTGGCAAACGATAGGTGTAAACGACTAATTTTCCTCGGTTAATGAGATCCCAAGGTAATCACAAAACACTAGTTGTTCTCGCAACTTACTTAAAGCGAAACAAATAACACAATTTTATCTTTTTAGAGTTTGACCGTTGGCGCTAATTTGAAATTAACGCTAGGTTTTTAAGGAATTGAATCCAATAAACACAATTAAGCGTATCCAAATTTCTTCTTGTTTCTTGTTGAGAAACTCGTTGTTTTAGGCGTTTAGACGTAGGACTTACTCATAAAGGTGTAACCAAACGGTGAGGTGTTTATGGCGTTTGGCCAAACGCATATGCCTTATGAAGCAGGAATGTCAGCACGGGTCCCAACAACATAACCAGAGCTAAGCCCACGAGATAGTGCCAACCCATGGCTTGCGCAAGTGCAGCAAAAAATACGGTGAGTGCCAAGCTCAGCAAAGATACCAAGAGAAACCGCCAGTAAAGAAACAGACTTGGACGTCTCTTGTAGGTAAAGAAAGAATTGGCGAAAAAAGAAAATGTATTGGCCAGACCAAAGCCAATAATATTTGCCGGTATGGATGTAGTGAGGGCTTTTTCCATCAGGCTGATAACCGTCACAGAATGTAGCAAGGTATTGGCAATACCGATCACGCCAAATATTAAGGGTTCGCGATAAGCCGGTGAAAGTTTATTAAAAAAATTAATCATCAATCGGATGCTCTTGTCTAACGACATAAACCGGACGCCGTTTGACTTCGCTGTAGATGCGGCCAATATATTCTCCCAAGACGCCAATGCCAATCAATTGAACGCCACCGAAGAACAAAACTGCCACCATTAAGGAGGCATAGCCAGGCACATCGACGCCATAGACCAGCGTCTTGATGATGATGATTGATGCGTAGAGCAGTGCGATAGCCGACGAAAAAACACCTAAATAAGTCCAAATACGTAAAGGCGCGGTACTAAAACTGGTGATGCCTTCCAGTGCAAAATTCCACAGTTTCCAAAAATTAAAACTAGAGGCACCTTGAAGTCGTGGCTCAACGTCGTAGTCAATCGTCACGCTACGAAAACCTACCCAAGCAAACAAGCCCTTCATGAATCTTCTGCTCTCAGGTAACTGCTTTAGGATGACGACTACTTTTCTATCCAAAAGACGAAAGTCACCCACGTTGGGTGGAATATCTATATCTGAAATTAGGTTGTGAATTTGGTAGAAAAAATTTGCCGACAGCTTTTGTATGCGGCCATCTGTTGCACGGCTTTTGCGTCTAGCCAATACGACCTCAGCACCCTCACGCCACTTGGTCAGCATTTCTATGATTAATTCGGGGGGGTGCTGTAAGTCTGTATCAATCGGAATAACGGCGTCACCACTCGCACGTTCAAGGCCGGCGGTTAATGCCGCTTCTTTGCCAAAGTTTCTAGAAAAATCAACTATATGCACATAGCCATAGTGTTCGCGCGCATCTATCAATGCGTCTAAGGTTGCGTCACGACTTCCGTCGTTGATGGCAATTATTTCAAAACGGTAATCGGGTAACTTGGAGAAAACTGCGGCTACGCGTTCAAAAAATATTTTTGTGCCAGCTGCTTCGTTATAAAACGGAGCTATCAAAGAAACAAGTGTCGTCACGTTTTCACTCCATTTGCTATAAGAGTAAAAAGTTTTTTAATAGATGACGCATTAGTTTTTACATACGAATTAATCGGCGTGTTTTTTAATTGAACTCTAATATTTTTCATACTCTTTAAGCAAAACGATAAAAAATAAAGCTGGAGACATTACTGATGAATAAAGAGTTTGAATTTGATGGTATCAATTTAAAAGTCCAGCTGGTAGTACAAAGCGGCCGTCAAGTTCAATGACCTTGGAACGGTAATTCAGTGGAACATATTTCAACCCAGCAATCTCTGGGAAAACATAAAGTGTTTTTGGATCGTAATGTCCGTCTGCAAGTCGGTTAGCTTCACCTTCTATGTAAGTTTCTGTGCTGGCTGTACTGGTTCGGGCTAGATGCGCTGCATTAGTCGCTAAGTGGTGGTGTGCAGCAAGATTGGCGAAGGGGATATAAATTTTCTCCATAGGAGGATGGGGAGGAATTACGATGAGGCGCTTTGCTGCACTGGCTAATTGCGCCCATTGTTGATCCTTCAGTGGTGTCTGCCACGCCATGCGCTGGCTCATTAAACCATTGAGCTCATGGTATTTTTTGCTTTGGTCTGTAAATTGAAGTAGTAGCCCTGCACCAATAACAACGAGTGCTGCGCGGTAAGGGAGCTTGCGAATGAGAATCGCGATGATGACAAAATTAAGCAGGTAAAACAGTGGCCAGCCTAAGCGACCACTAGCGCGGAAAATTGAAAGAATTTTGATCAGAAATTGAGGCAATGGAAAAGTAACCAGATGGATGTTGCCAAGCATGACTTTGTTAGATAAGGCAAGAATCCAAAATAGTGTCACAACAACTATCAGTGGCCAATATTTTTTCAACAGAGGCTTTAAAGTCGGTTCAACTGCTGATAGTTGGAGTGCAAAGGCAACTGCAGCGAGCACAATCATTCCTGCGCCTAAATACAGAAATCCTTCGTACTGCCCAAAGGGATTGAAATCCTCATTAAATGTATTTTGCGTAAGGAAACGAGAGGCGCTGAAAATGGGGTCAAACAGGGAGAGGATGTTCATGGAGAAGTAGCCGTAGCCTTCGGCCGCCAGTCCGCCTTGACCGCTAAAAGATCCTGCGGACCAAAGTAGTCCTATTACTACAGCAAATATGCCGGTGGTTTCGCGTAGTAATTGCATCAGTGTTTTGTCGCGCTTGACTTGCAATGCGCTAACAGCACTTGCAGCGAGTAGTCCTAACACCATTAATAATAGGTAAGGATGGCTAAGTGCCGCTATAGCACTCCAAGTGAGCCAGCGTGGCCAGCTCCAACCACGCAAATAGGTATCAATCCCCGCTATTAGCAGCCAATGCGCCATAAGTGATTCATGTCCATGGCCGCGAAAAAGTAAAGGCGGACTCAGAATAAAGAATCCTGCGCCCATCAGGCGCAGCCATGTTCGGTCTGTCAGCGTGGCGAGCAGCCGCAAACCAAAAAACCCAATCAGTACATAACAGGCCAGCATCCATGCGCCGAAATACTGAAACGTATTTGGCAGCCATGTTGAGAAGGGTTTGAGCAGCAGGGCTAGTAGTGGAATGGCGTCGGTGAAAGCCAAAGCGGTCCCGTCTGGTATGCCAAGACCTAAAATGCGACCGGGTGGAAACTGCCAAGATTCATTGCGAAAGAATTGCCAGCCAAGGTAGTGTTGTGCCGGGTCGCCAGACAACATCCATGCGGTGGCTTTGGGATCGAGAATTTGCCAGCCGAACACATAAAGAAAAAAAAGCGTTGCTGCCAATATGACGAGCGCGCTTTCTACAAGTTTGGGCGTGGGGTGCGCGTTACCGTAGGCTCGGGTGTGCATGTGTATAGAAGTGGTGGTTGCGACTTGATTTGACTGTTGCCAGTTTAAAAAAATGGTTGGCAGAACAAGTTGAATACTTGATGTACAAATCTTATCGCACCAAGCCAGTGTTTTTTAATGCCCGAACTACGGACAGATGAGTGTGACCCCTTTGGCTTAAAGGAGTTCGTGCATTGTCTCTGGTGTGTTCAATATCAGCTCAGCGCTAAACGGCGCTGCCAAATGCAATTGAACCGATTGCTTTAGTTCGTTGCGTTTGGAGCGGCGTGCTTTGCTCGCATAAGTTTTAACATTCGTAGCAAGGCCTCTCTTGTTACAGACGCATTTTTTTATGAAATGAATTAGTGGAAATTGCCGTCGAGAAGAACTTAAGCTAGTTCAGCTATTTACCTTTTGCTGCGTGACGTTGAAAGTAAGACTACTGCTGTAGTGCTATTGCAAGTCGTCGATAGTGACTGGTTTAGATGGCGCAATCGTAAGACTACTTATTAATACTTGGGTGGCTTGATCACGACATCTAAACCTGCTGCGACCGTCAACGCCACGAATCCCGATGTGCCATGAGAATTTTCAGTCGGATCGATGTGACCTTTAAATCTTTTTCAGCCAAACGCTTGAGCATGACTGGCAACAATTGGCGAATTTTTGCTGCGGCTGCGCTGCCGCTGACTAATAAACACCAACTCCCGCCGTCGATAGGGCCGGCCTTCACGGAAGGGCGTAGCGCTTGTGGGATGAGCGACTCAATCGCGCTAAGCCTGGCGTTGGACTCTTTAACTAGCGCGGCTAGGTGACCTAGGCTGGGGGACTTTTGTACGGCTTGGTGGGCCGTCATCACTTGCATGGCGGCGCCGGTCTTGCCGGGGCGAATGTAGCTGTTCATGGCAGTGGGTTTTGACCGGCTTGGATCACAAAGGGTTTATAAATAATTTGAGGCATTTCATTATCATGGATTGGTCTTTCAAGCTCGCTTCTTGCTTCTTGCTTCTTCTTGCTGATCCGTGCCGTGCCATACCGATTTTTGCCTCGCCTAGTGAAGACGTTTATGCCGCGTGAGCGAGCTGCTAGCCTTTCAAGCCGCGTGACGTCGCGGTGGTGCTGGTCTTGAGTTGTTTATTATTTACTTGTTCTTAACGTTGTCTTTGCTGAAAGAGGGCAATAAAAAGTTATTTGCGGCAACTATGCATCTACCTTGGGCAAAGCGGTGCTGCGCAGAAGGTTAAACTCCCACGATATTGCAGACGCTTGAACTTTGACGTGCTGCCCATACCTGAATCGAATCAATAAGGGATTTCGGCCGCGTTGTTAGCTCGGGGAGCTGCAAGGCGGTCTTGCATTTATGGCCTCCAACATTCTCACTTCAATCTTTGGCAGCCGCAACGACAGGCTGCTTAAAACATACCGTAAAACCATTGAGCGTATAAACGCGCTCGAACCTCAGTACGAGTTGCTCACGGACGACGAGTTGCGCGGTAAGACCGCTGAGTTTAAGGGCCGGGTAGGCGCTGGTGAGACGCTTGACGCGATTCTTCCTGAGGCCTTCGCTTTGGTGCGGGAAGGCAGTAAGCGCAGCATGAAAATGCGGCACTTCGACGTGCAAATGCTGGGCGGCATGTCGCTTCACCATGGCAAGATTTCTGAGATGGGTACGGGCGAAGGTAAGACTTTAACGTCAACCCTGCCGGTCTTTCTCAATGCACTGACCGGCAAGGGCGTGCATGTGGTGACGGTTAATGACTATTTAGCCAGTCGAGATGCGCGCTGGATGGGGCGTCTTTACAGCTTTTTGGGCATGACAGTGGGTATCAACCTGCCGAGCGTGTCACGTGAGGAAAAGCAAGCGGCTTACCAAGCCGACATCACTTACGGCACGAATAACGAATACGGTTTTGACTATCTTAGGGACAATATGGTCTACGAAGTGGCCGACCGCGTTCAGCGCGGTTTGAACTTCGCCATCATTGACGAGGTGGATTCGATTTTGATCGACGAGGCGCGCACGCCACTCATCATTAGCGGACAAGCTGAAGACAATACCGAGATGTATCTGGCCATGAACAAGGTCGTGCCCACCCTTACGCTGCAAGAAGGCGAAGCCGATCCACGTACTGGCGAAGGTGTGACCAAGCCGGGTGACTTCACCCTCGACGAGAAAACCCAGCAGGTGTTTTTGACCGAACAAGGTCACGAAAATGCTGAGGGCATACTCTATAAGCTAGGCCTGATACCCGAAGGCGCCACGCTTTATGACCCGTCGAATATTTCGCTGGTCCACCATCTTTACGCCGCGCTGCGCGCCAATCACCTGTATCACCGCGACCAACACTATGTGGTGCAAGACGGCGAGATCGTGATTGTGGATGAATTTACTGGGCGCTTAATGTCTGGTCGGCGCTGGAGCGACGGTCTACACCAAGCAGTTGAAGCCAAGGAAGGCGTCGCCATTCAGGCTGAGAACCAGACGCTGGCGTCGATTACTTTTCAGAACTATTTCCGCCTCTACGCCAAGCTCTCGGGCATGACCGGTACGGCTGATACTGAAGCTTATGAGTTTGCTGAAATCTACGGTTTAGAGACCACTGTGATTCCGCCTAACCGCAAAAGTCAGCGTGGCGATCAGTTAGATCGCGTCTACAAAACCACCAAAGAAAAATACGACGCAGCGATCACGGATATACGCGAATGCTACGAGCGTGGCCAGCCAGTTCTGGTGGGTACGACCTCGATTGAAAATTCGGAAATCATTGATGAGTTACTGATTAAGGCCAACTTGCCGCATCAGGTGCTCAACGCCAAGCAACACGCACGCGAGGCGGATATCATCGCCCAAGCCGGTCGTTCCGGCATGATCACCATCGCCACCAACATGGCTGGCCGCGGCACTGATATTGTGTTGGGCGGTAATCTTGAAAAACTCACTGAGCCAGTAACGTCTGACGAATCGTTGGACGAGGCGGTAAAAGCGGCTGAAGTCGTTAAGCTAAAAGAGCAGTGGAGCGCCGAGCACGAAAAAGTCAAGGCTCTGGGTGGCCTGCGCATCATCGCGACAGAGCGGCACGAGTCGCGCCGCATCGACAACCAGTTGCGCGGCCGTTCGGGTCGTCAAGGTGACCCAGGATCTTCCCGCTTCTATCTCAGTCTTGATGATCCGTTGATGCGAATTTTTGCCGGTGACCGCGTTAAGTCCATCATGGATAGATTGAAAATGCCCGAAGGCGAGGCCATAGAAGCCGGCATCGTCACGCGCAGTATTGAGTCGGCCCAGCGAAAAGTTGAAGCGCGCAACTTTGATACCCGCAAGCAATTGCTGGAGTACGACGACGTTGCCAATGACCAGCGCAAGGTGATCTACCAGCAGCGCAACGACATCATGGATGCCAGTAGTTTGCGCGAGCAAATCTCCTCCTTGCGTGAAGGCTGTTTTATCGACTTGACGCGCCAGTACGTGCCTTTTGAAAGCGTTGAAGAGCAGTGGGATATTGCCGGCCTAGAACGCGTCTTGCGCGATGAATGGCAGATAGTGCTGGAACTCGCCGACGAGATTGAAGGCTCTAGCGTGATCACTGATGAGGACATCTTAGAAAAAGTCGATAAGGCTGCGAATGCAGCGTTCGATGCCAAGGTTGCCGCTATCGGCGAAGAAAACTTTTTGCAGTTCGAACGCATAGTGCTGCTGCAAAGTATAGACACCCATTGGCGCGAACACCTGAGCTCGCTCGACTATCTGCGCAAAGGCATACATCTGCGCGGCTACGCGCAAAAGCAGCCCAAGCAGGAATACAAACGCGAAGCTTTTGAGCTTTTCGGCCAGTTGCTTGACAGCGTTAAAAACGATGTAACCAAGATTTTGATGACGGTCAAAGTGCAGTCGGCTGACGAGTTAGGTCAAGCTGCTGCGGCAATGGAAAACCGTGCTGAAAACATGTTTAACGTCAGCTATAGCGCGCCTAACGAAGACGGCGATGCGCAAATTCAAGATGAAGACGACCCACGTCAAAAGCCGCTGCCCGTGGGTACGCCAACTGTCGGCCGCAACGAGGCTTGCCCTTGCGGCTCGGGCAAGAAGTTCAAGCAGTGCCACGGCAAGCTTAATTAAAATTTAAAACTTAAAAAATCGGCCGCACTTGCGGCCTTTTTAATTCTGGAGCATCTCTATGGCTGTCAACCTCATCGCCACGCCTGCCGCCAATCTTTATCCCGTTGCCGGTCTGCGCTGGGGCATTACCCAAGCCGGTATCCGTAAAGCGGATAGGAAAGACCTCGCCGTGCTGTTGTTAGACCCCGGCGCATCGGTCGGTGCAGTCTTCACACAAAATCGTTTTTGTGCGGCACCAGTACAAATTTGCCGTGAGCATTTGGCGCAAAATAACGGCGCTAGCCACGGCATACAAGCCATGCTAATTAATACTGGCAATGCCAATGCTGGCACGGGCGCAGATGGTCTGGCGCGCGCACATGCCTGCTGTATTGCGCTGGCGCGGGCGCTCAATTTGTCGCCTGAACAAGTCTTGCCTTTTTCGACCGGTGTGATCATGGAGCCGCTGCCGAATGACCGCATCGCCGCCGGACTTGACGCAGCCCTTGCGGACGCCAAGTTAGACAACTGGGCCAACGCAGCCGAAGCCATCATGACCACAGACACGGTGGCCAAGGCTTTTTCGCGGCGTATCACGTTGGCGGGTAAAACCGTGACGATTACCGGCATCAGCAAAGGCGCTGGCATGATACGGCCGAATATGGCCACCATGCTGGGCTTTTTGGCGACCGATGCTTGCATTGACCAACGCTTGATGGCGCAGTTGGCTAAAAAGCTGGCGGAGGGATCTTTTAATCGTGTGACGATTGATGGCGACACCTCAACCAACGATTCCTTTGTGGTGATCGCTACCAATCAAGCCGAACACGCCAGCATCACTTCGCTCGACAGCCAAGACGGTCAAGCCCTGTTTGCCGCCATGCTCGATATCGCCAAGCAACTGGCCCAAGCGATTGTGCGCGACGGCGAAGGCGCGACCAAATTCATCACCGTAGCGGTTGAAGGCGGCAAAACCGAAGCGGAATGCCGATTGGTAGCCTACGCCATCGCCCATTCACCGTTGGTGAAAACTGCATTTTTTGCCAGTGATCCCAATCTCGGCCGAATTCTGGCCGCCGTCGGCTATGCCGGGATTGATGATTTAGACCAGACCAAAATCGACCTTTATTTGGATGATGTGTTGGTCGCTAAAGACGGTGGCCGTTTCATTGATTACCAAGAAGCTGATGGCCAGCGTGTGATGGCGCAAAGTGAAATTAACGTGCGCGTGCTACTAGGCCGCGGCCAAGCCAGTGACACGGTGTGGACTTGTGATTTGTCTTATGACTACGTCAAGATTAATGCGGATTACCGCAGCTAAATTGCAGCCACATCGCAGCCACATCGCAGCCACAACGAACTTGCATTGCTGCGACTCCAGAACCATTTAAAAACAAATCCTACGTATACCTATGAATGAACAGTTTGAACGCATGCTGGGACGCGTGGAGTCCTTGCTCACACGCATTGAATCGATATTGCCCCAGCCCTTGGGCGCGCCCGACTGGGCTAGCTCGATTGCCTTTCGTTACCGCAAACGCGGTGCCCACGGGCAGCTAGAGCCGGTGCGCCACATAGGCGCGATGGCGCTCGGTGAGCTGAAAGAAATCAATGATCAGAAAGAAAAAATTCAGCGCAACACTGAGCAGTTTGTTAACGGTCGGCCAGCCAATAACGTGCTGCTTACCGGTGCCCGCGGTACGGGAAAATCTTCATTGATTAAGGCTTGTTTGAACGCGTATTCGGCGCGCGGTTTGCGGCTGATAGAAGTTGATAAAGCCGATCTGGTTGATCTGCCAGACATCGTTGACGTGGTGGCAGACCGGCCTGAAAAATTCATCATTTTTTGCGATGACTTGAGCTTTGAAGAAGGCGAGCCGGGCTACAAAGCGCTTAAATCTATTCTCGATGGCTCAGTCGCCGCCGCCTCGCCGAATGTGCTGATTTACGCGACCAGCAACCGGCGCCACCTGCTGCCCGAATACATGGCGGAGAACATGACCTACACCCATACCGATGACGGTGAGGTTCATCCCGGTGAAGTGGTGGAAGAAAAAATTTCTTTGTCTGAACGCTTTGGTCTGTGGGTGAGTTTTTACCCTTTTAGCCAAGATGAATATTTAACCATTGCAGCGCAGTGGCTGTCATCTTTCGGCTTGGATGAAGCGGCAATTGCGGCTACGCGTCCGGCTTGTTTAGTCTGGGCTTTAGAGCGCGGCTCGCGCAGTGGCCGTGTCGCCTACCAATTTGCGCGCGACCACGTCGGCCGCATCGCTGCTTGATGACGAATAAGCCAGTGCTTGTTGCCGATGGCGAGTTGCCGCGTGAAGGCGGCGCAGCGCGCCCAGTCGTCGATGTCGCCGTCGGTGTGCTGCTGCGCCCTGACGGCAGTTTTTTACTCACCTCGCGGCCACCCGGCAAAGTCTATGAAGGCTATTGGGAATTTCCCGGTGGCAAACTCGAAGCGGGTGAGAATGTTGAGCAGGCTTTGCGGCGCGAGTTGCAAGAAGAAATCGGCATCACCATAGGCGCGGTACAAAGCTGGAAAGTCGAGTTGGTCGACTATCCGCATGCGTTGGTCAGGCTAAACTTTTGCAAAGTGTTTGACTGGAGTGGTGAGCTGCAAATGCGTGAAGGCCAAGGCTTTGCATGGCAGAGTTTACCCGTCAGTGTGCAGCCGATTTTGCCTGGAACTGTGCCCGTGCTGGCTTGGTTTGCCGAGGAGCGCGGTCTGCCGGTGTAACTTTTTTTAGCCTGGTTTGTGAGTCGGTAAATGGGCTAATGCAAAGCGTTTTCTAACCTTTAAATTCCCAGTTTTTCACCGCACCCAAGACCGCATCTGGATAAGCTGACTTACCACGCGAGCCGTTGTAGCGGCCCAGTCCCATGAATAGATTGCCGTTTTCGCGGTCTAGGTAGTGGCGCAATATTACGCAGCCGAAACGCAGGTTGGTCTGCATATAAAACAGCTTGCCCGCATCGCCATCGCCAATCACCCGAGTCCAAAAAGGCATGACTTGCATATAGCCGCGCGCGCCGACTGGGCTGACGGCGAATTTGCGGAAATTGCTCTCGACTTGAATCAACCCCAGTACCAGCGCCGGATCTAGCCCCGCGCGTTTTGACTCGTACCAGACGGTTTGTAAAAATTCTTGGCGTATCTGGGGTTCGGGCTTTTTTTTCCTGAGTCTGTCGCTCATATTGCCCAGCCAGCGCAGGTAATGAATACGCTCTTCGGTACTGCGAAACTCTGGGCTGGGCGGCACATGGTTGGCGACTGCCGCGCTAAGCGCTGTACGTACCGAGTCAATCAAAGGCTCTTCGAGTTGCCCACCAGCCTCTGCTTGGCTAATGAGCAGACTGGGGGCTAACAAGCTGGTGAAAGCCTGTAGACATTTTCTTCGTGAGAGCGTAGGTATAACGCGGTTCTGTTTCATTGGCCTTTGGATTTGATTAAAGTCACTCAATGCGCAAAACTTTTATGCCAGACCTAATTTGGTTTTAAGAAAAGCCAGCGCCTCGCCGCTGGCGATTTGGCTGGACGCGCTATCCCTACGGTGCTGATATTCAATATGACCATCTTTCAGCCCACGGTCGCCAATCGTCACACGGTGCGGTATGCCGATTAACTCCCAATCCGCAAACATGGCGCCTGGGCGCTCGTTACGGTCGTCCAGTATCACGTCCACACCTGCGGCTAGCAAGTCGGCGTAGAGCTGGTCTGATGCTGTTTTGACGTCGGGAAACCGGTCTGGGCTGATCGGGCACAGCACCACCGTGAACGGCGCAATCGCGTCGGGCCAGATGATGCCGCGCTCGTCATGGTTTTGTTCGATGGCCGCGGCGGGCAGGCGTGTGATGCCTATGCCGTAGCAGCCCATTTCAAAAAATTGCGGCTTGCCGTTATCGCCCAGAAACGTCGCGTTCATGGCGCGGCTGTATTTGGTACCCAGATAAAACACATGTCCAACTTCGATGCCGCGCTCAATGGCTAATTCGCCCTTGCCGTCGGGCGATGCGTCGCCCACTACTGCGTTGCGCAAGTCGGCTACCAATGCTGGCTCGGGCAGGTCGCGCCCCCAGTTCACGCCGGTCATGTGAAAGCCTTCTACGTTCGCCCCGCAGACCCAGTCAGCCATGACGGCGACGTCCCGGTCTACCAGCAATGTGACGGGTTTGAGCAGGTTGAACGGGCCTAGGTAGCCGGGCTTGCAACCGAAATGTTCTTCGATTTCGGTCAGGGTGGCAAAGCGAAAGCTTTTGTCCAAGCCGGGAATTTTTCCGACCTTGATCTCGTTCATGTCATGGTCACCGCGCAGCAGCAGCAGCCAGACGGTGGACTTGGCGATGCTGCCGTCTTCACCTAACTGGTCGGTCGCCAGAACTAAGGATTTGACGGTGGCTGACAACGGCATATCGAGTAGGGCGGCGACATCTGCGCAAGTCGATTTGTCTGGGGTTGCCGTTTTTGTCAAGGCTAAGCTCGGCTCAAGTCGGGGCTGGCTGGGCGCTAGCGCTTCGGCTTTTTCCATGTTCGCTGCGTAGTCGCTTTGCGGGCAGTAAACAATCGCGTCTTCACCGGTCGAAGCAATCACCTGAAACTCTTCGCTCAGGTCGCCGCCAATCGCGCCGCTGTCCGCCGCAACCGCGCGGTAACGCAAGCCAAAACGGTCAAAAATTCGGCGATAGGCTTGGGCCATGTTTTTGTAGCTGGCTTTGGCCGCTTCTGGACTCCGGTCAAAGCTGTAGGCGTCCTTCATGATGAATTCGCGCCCGCGCATCAGACCGAACCGTGGCCGACGTTCGTCGCGAAACTTGGTTTGTATTTGGTAGAAGTTTTTCGGCAGTTGTTTGTAGCTGCGAATGTCTTGGCGAATCACGTCGGTGATGACTTCTTCGCTGGTCGGTTGAACCACAAAGTCGCGTCCATGGCGGTCCTTGATGCGCAGTAGCTCTGGGCCCATTTGCTCAAACCGACCGGTTTCTTGCCACAACTCGGCGGGTTGAATCACCGGCATGCTCATCTCGATGGCACCGGCTTTGTTCATTTCTTCGCGAACAATCGCCTCGACTTTTCTCACCACCCGCAGGCCCATGGGCATGTAGTTATAAATGCCTGCGCCCAACTTTTTAATCATGCCGGCGCGCATCATCAGTTGGTGGCTGGCGATCTCAGCGTCTGCTGGGGCTTCCTTGAGGGTGGAGATAAAGAACTGTGAGGCTTTCATGGGCTTTTATTTCGGCTTTTATGCGGGGTTTGTGGGGCTACTGGCGATTGGCACAGTGCTGAGACGCGGATGAGTCCACTTCGCTGTGCATAATGGACTCAGTTTAAAAATTTTGAGGTTTGATTATGCTCGACCGGGACGGCTTTAGGCCCAACGTCGGCATCATCTTGCTCAACCAGAGAAGTCAGGTATTTTGGGGTAAACGCATACGTACTCACTCGTGGCAGTTTCCGCAGGGTGGCATTGATCGGGGCGAGCATCCCGAGCAAGCCATGTTCCGCGAGTTGCATGAAGAAGTCGGTCTGTTTCCGCAGCATGTTCACGTGCTGGCCAGAACCCGCGACTGGTTGCGTTATGAGGTGCCTGACCGGTTCATTCGCCGCGATGCGCGTGGACATTACAAAGGCCAGAAACAAATCTGGTTCTTACTGCAACTGGTCGGTCACGACTGGGACTTAAACCTGCGCGCGACGGATCATCCCGAGTTTGACGCTTGGCGCTGGAATGATTATTGGGTCCCGCTAGACGCAGTGGTTGAATTCAAACGTGGTGTGTATGAAATGGCCTTAACTGAGTTAGCGCGTTTCGTGCCGCGTGCGGATTTTCGACTAGACCTTCGACATAAACCGGCGCGCGACGGCTTGCCAACGCATTGTGGACCGAGCTTGGCGGTGGCTGCTGAACAGCACTTGCTGCGCAGCCGCATTGGTTCAGCTTTCGAGTTGCCGCCAGGCGCTACTTTTGACCCCGATCCGCAAACCAGTTTGGATGCGGAGATTCAGAATCAAATTAATAAATCATGATGTTTACACCTGGCTATAAGCCAATGTTCATTCTTGCCTTGCTCGTCGGCATGGCGCCTGCGCTGTATGCGGCTGAAATAGGCGAGAACCGATTTTCTGATGAGAAGGAGTGGAAAGAGTCCGAGGTGCCACCACCTCCTGCATTTGACCTGGCTAAGTTGCTGACTTTTCCCGGTTTTGTGAACTCTCCTTTTGTTTACGGCGTCGATCCAGCATCGGTTAATTTGTCACCTAGTGACGGCTTGGTGCGCTATGTGCTGGTGGCAAGTGTGCCGGGTGGGGCTAAAAACGTAATGTATGAGGCCATACGCTGCGCGACGGGAGAGTTCAAAACCTATGCCCGTCAGTTTTCCGACGGCGTGTGGCGTCAAAGCAGTGACCCGCAGTGGGAGTCTATGTTCGACGCGCCTTCCCGGCATGCGTTTTATTTTGCCCGCGCAGGTGCATGTGATTTGTCCTCGCCGCCCAGCTCGGTCAGGTCACTGGTTAACAAGCTCAAGAATCCAAGCGCTTTTCTTCGTTAATTAGCGGCATGAATGAGGTTTGCGAATGGGCTTTATGAAAGATACTTGGCTGACTCGATAACCGCACTGCTAGAGGCTTTCCTCACGCCGGTTAAAACGCGTTCATATAGCTTTAGCGCGTCAATACCAAATTAGTCCGATGCAACATTTCTGGCTCGGCAATATAGCCGAGTAACTTTTCAAATTCACTAGACGGCTTACGACAAATTAGTCTGGCTTCAGAGCTAGAGTAGTTGGCCAGTCCACGCGCGATTTCCGCGCCGCTCGCGTCTCTGACTGCGATCACATCGCCGCGGGAAAAATCACCCGATACGCGTGTCATGCCTATGGGTAGCAAACTCTTTCCTGCGTCGCGCAGCATGCTGGCCGCACCGTCGTCTACGCTGACCGAGCCGCGTAGCTGCAAGTGGTCGGCCATCCATTGTTTACGGGCTTGATTTTTTTGAGTTTGGGCTTGTAAAAATGTGCCTACAGCTTCGCCTTGGCTTAGGCGAATCAACGCCTGCGGCTCACGACCCCAGGCAATCACGGTAGAGGCGCCGGAGCCCGCTGCACGCTTGGCCGCCAGTATTTTGGTGATCATGCCGCCGCTGCCAATGCTAGAGCCCGCGCCGCCGGCCATGGCTTCTAGTGCAGGGTCACCCGCATTGGCTTGGTGCACAAAATAGGCGTTTGGGTCTTTGCGTGGATCGGCGCTAAAAAGGCCGCGTTGATCGGTCAATATGATTAGGGCGTCGGCTTCGACTAGGTTGGCCACTAAAGCGCCCAAGGTGTCGTTATCGCCAAATTTAATCTCGTCATTGACGACGGTATCGTTCTCGTTGATGACCGGCACTACGCCCAGCTGCAGCAAGGTGAGCAAGGTTGAGCGGGCATTCAAATAGCGCTCACGGTCAGCCAAGTCTGCATGGGTGAGTAGTACTTGGGCACTGCCTATGCCGTTTTCTCTGAGCTTGGTTTCGTACACCTGCGCCAAACCCATCTGACCGACGGCGGCAGCGGCTTGTAACTCGTGTATGGCTTTAGGCCTGACGGCCCAGCCCAAACGCTTCATGCCTTCGGCAATTGCACCGCTGCTGACCATTATGACTTCGCGCCCATCTTTGACCAAAGCTGCGAGTTGTTCGCACCATTGGCCGATCGCTGCGGCGTCTAGTCCACGGCCTTCATTGGTGACTAAGCTGGAGCCAACCTTGACGACGATGCGCTTGGCGTCGCGCAGCAGCAAAAAGGCATTTTTGTCTTGCATAGTCATCCGTGTGGTGGGCGTGAAAGAAGAAATCCAGGCGTCTTGCCGGTTGGTGCCGCGCCAGTAAGGCGCGGTCTTTAAGCTTCAAACTTTAGGCTTCGGGCGGCAGTTCAACAAAGCGTGGATCTATGTCTTCTTCTGGCTGCTCGCTGAGCTGAACTTTCTTCACATGTTGGTAAATCGTTTTGACCAGCAACTCGCAGCCTTCGCGTGTCAGTGCCGAGATCTCAAACACTGGACCTTTGAATTTAAAGCGCTTCACGAAGTCTTTGACCAGCGCTACGCGCTTGTCGTCGTCCACCATGTCAAGTTTATTGAGCACCAACCAGCGCGGCTTGTCGAACAAGGCTTCGTCGTATTTTTTTAGTTCGCCGACAATCGCTTTAGCTTGCGCGACTGGATCAACATTCTCGTCAAACGGAGCCATGTCCACCACATGCAGCAGCAAGCGTGTGCGCTGCAAATGGCGTAAGAATAAATGGCCTAAACCTGCGCCTTCAGACGCGCCTTCGATCAGGCCGGGCAAGTCGGCAACCACAAAACTTTGTTCTGGGGCGACGCGCACCACACCTAAGTTGGGGTGCAGCGTGGTGAATGGATAGTCAGCAATCCGCGGTCTGGCGTTGGAGACGGCGGAAATAAAAGTAGATTTGCCCGCATTAGGCATGCCCAGTAGACCAACGTCGGCCAGCACTTTAAGCTCTAACTTGAGACTTTTTCGCTCGCCTGGCCAGCCCGGTGTTTTGCTTCGCGGTGCGCGATTCGTTGAGCTCTTAAAGCGCAAATTACCGAAGCCGCCGTCGCCGCCTTTGGCGATCAGGACTTGCTCGCCTGGCACCAATAATTCAAACAAAGTTTCGCCGGTTTCAGCGTCTGTCAATATGCTGCCGACAGGCATTTTAAGGATGACATCGTCGCCTTTGGCGCCAAACATGTCCGAACCCATGCCGTGGCCGCCGTTGCGCGCGTCGTGGCGACGGGAGAAACGAAAGTCAACCAAGGTGTTGAGGTTGATGTCAGCGACCGCGTAGACGTGGCCACCACGTCCGCCATCGCCGCCGTTAGGGCCGCCGAATTCTTTGTACTTCTCGTGGCTAAACGAGACGCAACCTGCCCCACCATCGCCTGCTGCAATATCAATAAATGCTTCGTCTACAAATTTCATGGTGGGCTCGGTTGGGGTCTTGTGGGTTTTCTTTTGGCGAGTCCGCAAGGCAACTCGAAAAACCAATTTTACAAACTAAAAAGCCCCGACAGGTCGGGGCTTCGATGCCATCGAAGTGATCAGCTTACGCTGGTGTCACATTCACGGTGTGCTTGTTCAGCGAACCTTTGATGGCGAATGACACCGAGCCATGAACCAACGCATACAGCGTGTGGTCCTTGCCGATGCCAACATTCACGCCGGGGTGAAACCGGGTGCCGCGCTGGCGAACAATAATGCTGCCTGCATTGATAACTTCGCCGCCGAATTTCTTCACGCCGAGCATCTTGGGCTGTGAATCACGCCCATTTCGCGTAGAGCCGCCGCCTTTTTTCTGTGCCATTTTTCAATACTCCTTGGTACTTAAGCTGCAGCACCGGCAATAACGCCGATTTGCAGTTCAGTGTAGTTTTGACGGTGACCCTGGCGTTTTTGGTAATGTTTACGACGACGCATTTTGAAAATCGTCACTTTATCGTGTCTGCCCTGAGACAAGACAGTTACCGTAACAGTTGCACCTAGCACCAAGGGAGTTCCAACCGTGATTGAGCTGCCGATGCCGACAGCCAAAACCTGGTCAATAACAATCTCTTGGCCTACGTCCGCAGCAATCTGTTCTACTTTAATTTTTTCTCCAGTAGCAACTTTATATTGTTTGCCACCGGTTTTTATGACCGCGTACATGTAAGACCTCTTAAATTGAGTTTCTGCAGACGGATTTCCGCAGAGCCCAACATTCTAGCATGCACTTTGCCGCGTGTCGAATTTTGTATTCTCTCAGGGCTCCAAACTTGTCTTTGTAGGACTTGTTTCGCCCTCGGTTTGAGGCTGGGAGACCTTTCTATAATCCTGACTAAGCTCAATACCTGGACCTCCTTTTGTCTGCCAATTCAACAAGTACCGCCGCCGCACTCGCCCTTATTGCTGATGACATGCGCGGCGTGGACGCCGTCATAGAAATGCGCCTTCAGTCTGAAGTGCCGTTAGTCAGTCAGATTTCACACTACATCGTGGCCGCTGGCGGCAAACGCTTGCGGCCTTCTTTGATGCTTTTAATGTGCGGCGCGCTGGGTTACACCCATGAGCAGCGCTTTAATATTGCCGCGGTGATTGAGTTCATTCACACCGCTACCTTGCTTCACGACGATGTAGTTGATGAGTCAACTTTGCGGCGCGGCCGCGCTACAGCTAACGAGTCGTTTGGCAATCCTGCGAGCGTGCTGGTGGGCGACTTTTTATATTCACGGGCCTTTCAGATGATGGTTGATGCGGGCGACATGCGCATCATGCGTACGCTGGCAGAGGCCACCAACGTGATCGCTGAGGGCGAAGTGTTGCAGCTCATGAATATGCATGACGCAGACCTGTCCGAGGAGGCTTACCTGCGTGTGATTCGCTCTAAAACCGCGAAGTTGTTCGAGGCCAGTGCTAGGCTCGCCGCTTTATTGGCCAAGTCGTCCCCAGAAATCGAGCAAAGCTGTGCTGAGTTTGGCCAAGCACTGGGCACCGCCTTCCAAGTCATAGACGATGTGCTTGATTACGACGGCGACGTACCTGAGATGGGTAAAAATTTAGGCGACGATTTGCGCGAAGGTAAGGTGACCTTGCCGTTGATAGTGGCCATGCAACGCGGAACAGAGGCGGAGCGTAATTTGATTCGTCAAGCCATAGAAACCGGCGGTACCGAGCAGATGGCGCAGATTATTGCCATTGTGCAAAACACCGGTGCATTGCAAGCTACACGCGCCGCTGCTGCTTCTGAGGCTCAGCGCGCAATAAACGCGTTGGCCGGTTTGCCGCTAAACCCATACAGTCAAGGTTTGCATAGCTTGGCGTCGCAATTGTTGGCGCGTCGCTCATAAGATTTTCTCGGGCGCTTTGGCCTGCTGATTGTCTGCTCTGCTGTGTTCTATTTCTGCGGCTTCTATAGCCCTGCCACGCCTTAATGTGTTACGCTATTGTAAACTCTTTGCGGTTGCCATTTGACGCTTTTCGTCTCAATAAAACACAGTCTTTAGATTGTTGCGAATTTGAAATGATTAGCAAAACTGCATGAGTAGGTGTTTTAAATTTAAACATTTTGCAATATTGCCGCGGTATTTCTGGTTAAGATCCGCTTTTATATGGCCACTGCAGACTCTGCGATCAATGAAATTTCTTCCATGGCTTTGCCTGGTTTGGGCCGCGCACTGGTGGTGGCCGGGAAGATTGGTCAGCGCGCGGCGGAAGATATTTTTGCCAAAGCTAAAAACAGTCGCACCAGTTTTATCGCCGAGCTGACCGGATCAGGTGTTGTTTCCCCTTTCGATTTGGCGCACATCATGTCGCAGGCTTTTGCCGCGCCTTTGCTCGACCTTGATGCGGTAGACATCATGCGTTTGCCGCGGGATTTGCTGGATGCCAAAATCTGCCAGACTTACCGCATCGTTGTGCTGGGTAAGCGTAACAACCGCTTAATTGTGGCGACGGCCGATCCCTCCGACCAAGATGCCGCTGAAAAAATCAAATTTTCTACGCAGCTAGGCGTGGACTGGATTATTGCGGAGTACGACAAGCTCTCGCAAATGCTGGCGGCGTCTAGTGCTACCGCCACACAAGCAATGGACAAAATCATTGGTGATGATTTTGAATTTGATGAATCCACCATTGAAAGCATCACAGACACAACTGACCCTAGTGTGTCCGAAGTCGATGACGCTCCAGTGGTTAAGTTTTTGCAAAAAATGCTGCTTGATGCATTCAGTATGCGAGCTTCTGATTTGCATTTCGAACCGTTTGAACACAGCTATCGGGTCCGGTTTAGGGTTGATGGCGAACTGCGTGAAATTGCCTCGCCGCCGGTGGCGATTAAAGAAAAGCTGGCCGCTCGCATCAAGGTAATTTCTCGGCTAGATATCTCTGAAAAACGCGTGCCGCAAGACGGCAAGATGAAGTTGAAAATTGGGCCAGACCGGGTGATCGATTTTCGCGTCAGCTCCTTGCCCACTATGTTTGGCGAGAAAATCGTGATTCGTATTCTCGACCCTAGTAGCGCCAAACTAGGCATTGATGCGTTGGGCTACGAGCCGATTGAAAAAGCCCGTCTGCTGCAAGCGATCGGCCGACCCTACGGCATGGTGTTGGTCACCGGGCCGACGAGCTCGGGCAAAACGGTTTCGCTTTATACCTGCCTGAATATTTTGAATAAGCCGGGCGTGAATATTTCCACCGCAGAAGATCCGGCCGAGATCACCATGCCTGGCGTGAACCAAGTCAGCATGAATGAAAAAGCAGGCATGACATTTCCGGTTGCGCTCAAGGCATTTTTGCGCCAAGACCCAGACATCATCATGGTGGGCGAGATTCGCGACATCGAAACGGCAGACATTTCCATCAAGGCCGCGCAGACCGGTCACTTGGTGTTGTCAACTCTGCACACCAACGATGCGCCCACTACTTTGACGCGTATGCGCAATATGGGCATAGCGCCTTTTAATATCGCCTCTAGTGTGATTCTCATTACTGCTCAGAGACTGGCGCGTCGACTCTGCACCAACTGCAAGATGCCAACAGATATTCCGCGTCAAACCTTGCTCGAAGCGGGCTTTCAGGAAGACGATGTCGATGGCAGCTGGACACCTTACCGGCCGGTAGGTTGCTCTACGTGCAACAACGGCTACAAAGGGCGGTTTGGCATTTATCAGGTGATGCCTATCACTGAAGAAATTCAACGCATTATTTTGCGCGACGGCAGTGCACTTGAAATCGCCGCGCAGGCTGAATCTGAAGGTGTCAGAAGCTTGCGTCAGTCGGGCTTATACAAAGTCAAGCTTGGTATGACTTCGCTAGAAGAAATCTTAGGTTGTACCAATGTCTGAGGTTTTTGTAATGGCATGGCGTCAACACAGACCTTTCGTCTGAAGTTTTTTTGAATCAAAGTTCAGCGCTTAAACGGGGGTACACATGGCAACAGTTGCATCCAAGGGAATTCAAGAGTTTGTCTACGAATGGGAAGGCAAAGATCGTGCCGGTAAGCCTGTGCGGGGAGAAGTTCGTGCTGCCGGTGAGAACCAAGTCAAGGCGTCTTTGCGACGTCAAGGCGTGTTGGCGACTAAGATTAAAAAGCGCCGTATGCGCTCGGGGAAATCCATCCGGCCCAAGGATATTGCGATTTTCACGCGACAACTCGCCACCATGATGAAAGCCGGCGTGCCCTTGCTGCAGTCGTTTGATATCGTTGGCCGCGGCAATCCAAATGCCAGTGTGACCAAGCTGCTCAACGATATTCGCTCGGATGTTGAAACCGGTACCTCGCTAAGCGCGGCCTTTCGAAAATACCCACTGCATTTCAATTCCTTGTATTGCAATTTGGTCGAGGCCGGTGAGGCCGCTGGTATTTTGGATTCTTTGCTAGAGCGTCTAGCTGTTTACATGGAAAAAACTGAGGCCATCAAGTCCAAGATCAAGTCCGCGCTGATGTATCCAATCTCTGTGGTGCTGGTGGCTTTTGTGGTTGTGGCGGTAATCATGATTTTCGTCATACCAGCTTTTAAAAGTGTGTTTTCTTCGTTTGGCGCGGACCTGCCTGCGCCTACCTTGATGGTTATCGCCTTGAGTGAATTTTTTGTTGCCTACTGGTGGTTGATTTTTGGCGGCTTGGGTGGTGGCTTTTATTTTTTCATGCAGGCTTGGCGGCGTAGTCCCAAGATGCAAAGAGTCATGGATCGATTGGTGCTCAAGCTACCGGTGTTTGGCTCGCTGATTAATAAATCCTGCATCGCGCGCTGGACCCGTACGCTCTCGACTATGTTTGCCGCTGGCGTGCCTTTGGTCGAGGCGCTTGACTCGGTAGGCGGCGCTTCTGGTAATTCACTCTACGCTTACGCGACTGAAAAAATTCAGCAGGAAGTCTCTACTGGCACCAGCTTAACGGCGGCCATGTCGAATGCCAATTTGTTTCCGACCATGGTGTTACAGATGTGCGCGATTGGGGAAGAATCCGGATCGGTTGACCACATGCTGGGTAAAGCCGCCGACTTTTACGAGGCCGAGGTCGATGAAATGGTGGCCGGCTTGTCCAGTTTGATGGAACCCATCATCATCGTTTTTCTGGGCACAATAATTGGCGGCATTGTGGTTTCCATGTACTTGCCCATTTTTAAGCTCGGACAGGTTGTCTGAGTACGCATCTGGTTTTATTTTGCCAATTTGTTTGCTATGACAACGCCAGCTTCTTTTGATGATTGCCCGCTTCAGGCCTTGCCAGCTGACTTTGAACTTGCAGAGATGGCTCAGCATGAAACCCTCATTCTTGAGGCTTGGGCCGCGGCTGAAGGCTGGAACCCAGGCCTTAACGATTTGTCTTTGGCCTGGCGCGTTGCGCCTAATGCATTTATTGCGCTGCGCCATAAAAATGAACTGGTTGCGGGCGGCACTGTCATGGCTTATGACTCGGGCCAGTCAGGCTTTATGGGTTTATTTATTGTGCGCAAAGACTATCGTGCGCGTGGCTTGGGTGGCTTGCTTTGGCACTATCGTTTAAAAGTCTTGTGTCAGCGCCTTTTGCCTGATGCACCTATTGGCATGGACGGTGTGCTGGAGATGCTGCCGTTTTATCAGCGCGGCGGTTTTGTTTTTTCGCATTTTGACTGTCGTTATGAAGGCTTGGCTAAGCCTGACTCTGGCTCTGATTTTGTGGGTCACCTGCAAGCGCTGGCTCAAGTTCCCTTTGAGGTGTTGCTAGACTTTGATTCGCGTCATGTCGCGGGCCCACGCGAGACGTTTTTACGCGCTTGGGTGAATCAGCCCGGCAGCGTTGGTTTGGCGGACTATTCCGACCAGCAACTCAGGGGTTATGGGATGCTCAGAGCGTGCCGCCAGGGTTTTAAAATCGGCCCATTGTTTGCCGATTCGCTCGATACGGCAACAAAGCTTTTGTTCGCTTTGATGGCGCGCATTCCCGGTCAACCGTTGGCCTTAGACGTTCCCGATTGCAATCCGGCCGCTCTTGCTTTGGCTGAGCATGCTGGACTGCGCAAAACGTTTGCCTGCGCCAAGATGTATCACGGGTCTATGCCCGACTTGCTACAGCAGCAAGTTTTTGGCGTGACATCTTTTGAATTTGGTTGATGCTTAGGTGGAACGGTATAGTTTGCTCAGTGATTACTTTTCAATAGGTTAATGGCAATGGATTTAGTTTTTTTTCTTCAACTACACCGTGAAGTGTTCGCTGCTTTGGCTGGCGTTTTCGGCTTGATGGTGGGTAGTTTTCTTAATGTGGTGGTCTACCGTTTGCCCAAGATGATGGAGCGCCAGTGGCTGGATGAATGCACCGATATGCTGGCGTCTCAAGACGGCGCCGCGCCGCCGGCATCAGCAACACAGCCGCCCGTGCGTTTTGACTTGATATTGCCAGCTTCCCGCTGCTCTAGTTGTGGTCACACCATCACGTGGTACGAGAATATTCCGCTGCTTAGCTATCTTGCTCTGCGCGGTAAATGTGCGGCTTGCAAGACCTCTTATGGTCTGCGTTATCCCGCGGTTGAACTCGCTTGTGGTTTGCTGTTTGCCTTTTGTGCTTGGCGCTGGGGTGCGAGCTGGACGGCGCTGGTTTGGTGTGGATTTTCCGCCGCCTTGCTGACGCTGGCGCTGATTGACTGGGACACCACGCTGCTTCCCGACAGCATTAATATGCCGCTGCTCTGGGCTGGTTTGATTGCGGCTGCGCTGCAACTAAACCCCTTGACCCATTTAACTGATGCGTTGTGGGGCGCGGTCGCAGGTTATATGTCTTTGTGGCTGGTGTACTGGGCTTTTAAGCTCGTGACCGGTAAGGATGGTATGGGACAAGGTGACTTCAAACTTTTCGCCGCGTTAGGCGCTTGGTTTGGTTGGACAGCTTTGGTGCCCATCATCTTGATGTCCTCAGTGATAGGTTTGTTGATAGGTTTGGTCATGAAGTTTCGCAGTAATTTGCGTCCCGGCGGCTACATTCCTTTTGGTCCCTTTTTGGCTGGCGCTGGTTTTACTGCTTTGATTTTTGGTCCACAGGCGATTTTGCGCACGGTTGGGCTTTAAGCCATGACGACTACACGGCGGATTGGTCTGACAGGCGGCATAGGCAGCGGCAAAAGTACGGTGGCCCGCCTGCTAGGGCAAGCCGGTGCCGTGATAGTGGACGCTGATGCGGTGTCACGTGAGATGACACTGGCCGGCGGACTGGCCATGGCGGCAATCGAGCAAGCGTTCGGCTCAGCTTTTGTGGCGCCGGATGGGGCGATGGCGCGGGGCTTGATGCGCCAGTTAGTTTTTGAGCAGCCGTCTGCGCGGCTTAGGCTGCAAGCGATTATTCATCCCTTGGTCGGGCAAGAGACCGCGCGTCAGGCCGAGCAAGCTGTTGCTGCCGGCGCTCGTTGCGTGGTGTTTGACATCCCTTTGCTGGTGGAGTCTGAGCACTGGCGCGCAAGGCTAGATCAAGTGTTAGTCGTCGATTGCCGTGAGGAGACCCAGATCGCACGCGTGCTAGGGCGCGAAAAGGCACTGGCAAATAAAGCTGGGCTGGATAGCGCTGGGTGGGACCGCGCTATGGTCGAAAAAGTCATGGCCGGACAAGCGAGCCGGGCAACACGACTGGCTGCGGCTGATGCATCAATTTACAATGATGACTTGTCTTTGACGGATTTGGCTACGGTTGTGAGCCAGATATTGCCGCGCTTGGGGCTATGATGAAATGTCTTAAATTAATGATTCTGTAAAAAAAGCGCCGTGATCCTTTACGAGTACCCTTTAAACGAACGCATACGCACCTACCTCCGGCTCGAACATTTGTTTCGGCGCTTGGGAGAGCTGACAACGCGTGAGCATCCTGTTGATCACCAATACGCCATCATCACCATATTTGAGGTGGTGGATGTGGTCTCCCGGGCCGACCTTAAAACTGACGTTCTCAAAGACCTTGAGAAGCAGAAGTTCACACTCAACAGCTACCGCGGCAACCCAGCTATCGCTGAGACGGTTCTCGATGACTTCACGCGCCAGCTCGATGACTGCTTTACTTCTCTGAGTGCGCTGTCGGGCAAAGCCGGCCAGCAACTGATTGATAACGATTGGCTCATGAGCATACGTAGCCGGGTAGCTATACCAGGTGGCACTTGCGAGTTCGACTTGCCGGCCTACTATGCTTGGCAGCACTTGGCACCCGTACTGCGCCAACAAGACTTGCAGCGCTGGTGCGCGCCCTTGGTGCCCTTGGCCGAATCGGTTCGAATTTTGTTGCAGTTGCTACGCGACGCCGGTGTGGCACAAAAAGTCATGGCCCAAAACGGACAGTATCAGCAAAACTTGCCGCAAGGACGAAGTTTTCAGTTGCTACGTCTGCGTATCGATGCGGCTCAGGGTTTGATACCCGTCATCAGCGGCAATCGCCTGATCGCCTCTGTGCGGCTCATGCGCCAACAAGCCGATGACCGCCTGCATGCCAGCACAGAGGACGCCACGTTTGATTTGACGCTGTGTTCTTGACACCTAAGTATTGCGCGCCATGAAGCCCATAGAACACAAAAAAATTGTTGCTTGCCCCTGCTGCAAGGGCGAGAGCATTTATGCCCCGAGTAATTTATTCCGTCCGTTTTGCAGCGCGCGTTGCAAAAACATGGATCTCGGTGCGTGGGCTAGTGAGAGCTTTCGCTTAGCCACTGAGCCGCCTGTCGATGACGACGGACAAGGTGAGTCTAGGCTGCAGTAATTGGGTTGACCGACTAGCCAAGCCTAGGGCAAACTTGGCGCGCCGTGATTTATCTTGACGGCAAAGTCTCTTCAGCCCTTTGTCTTATCTGGAGATAGGCGCCCATGATTTCATTTATTGCTGCAAGCATCTTGTTCACTTTTTCTATGACGGCTGCCAGCGTTAAAGCTTTCGCTGCGCCGACTTTTGAAACCGCCATGGTCACAGCCACAACCGAGCCAGCCCTGGCTGAAGCGAAGAAAAAAACAGTCAGGAAAAAGGTCGCCAGCAAACTTAAATCCAAAGGTGGGAACACCCGGTTTGAGCGTGGCTCAGAAGAAACTGTGGCCGAGCGCAGTGCAAGGCTTAAACGCGAATGCAAGGGCCGCGTTAATGCTGGGGCTTGTGCCGGTTATACAGACTAAGTTGCAAGTTTTAAAACAAGCAAATTAGTCGATGGCAATAAATAAGCCCGCGCTTTTAAGTCCGGGCTTTTTTACCTTCAGGCCTCTGGCGTACCCAATACTTGCTGGAGTTCGCCGTTTTGGTACATCTCCATCATGATGTCAGAGCCGCCCACAAACTCACCCTTGACGTAAAGCTGGGGAATGGTTGGCCAGTTGCTGTATTCCTTAATGCCGTGGCGAATTTCTTCGTCTTCCAGCACGTTGACAGTAGCTGGTTTGGCTACGCCGCAGGCTTTGAGAACTTGAATCGCTTTGCCGGAAAAGCCGCATTGTGGGAACTGGGCAGTGCCCTTCATGAACAGCACGACGTCGCTGGATTTGACGATTTGGTCTATGCGTTGTTGGGTCTCTTGAGTCATGTGCTTGTCCTTTGAAAGTTTTGTCTGGCTTTTGATGTCGGCTAAGCCAGAGCTAGGTAAATAGAATCGATTAAACCGATTGCAATGTAATCATTATCGAGGGCTTTGTAAGGTCTTGTTTTACAACGGCCAACGGCCTCCGGAACAACGTGTAATTCCGGCTAGATCTTTGCGGCCTTGCACCTGCTCATAACCGCGTTGCACTAAGAGTGCCAGTACCCGCTCGGCTTGGTCGTAGCCGTGCTCTAGCAGCAGCCATCCACCCGGCGTCAGGCAGTCGGGCGCTTGTGCAATGATTTGCCTAATATCGTCCAGTCCGTCTTTTCCTGCGCTTAGCGCTTGACGCGGTTCATGCCTTAAGGCGCGCAAATGTGGGTCGGCGTCTTCGATATAAGGCGGGTTGCTCACAATCATCTCGAACTTATCCGTGATTTCCTCTAGCCAATTACTGCGCACGAATTGCAGACTTAAACCCAATTTGAGCGCATTGGCTTTTGCGACTTCTAGTGCGTCCACGCTGGCGTCTAGCGCAAACACTTCAATAGCTTTAAGACTGTGCGCAAGGGCCAGCGCGATCGCGCCGCTACCGGTTCCTAGGTCTATGATTTTGATGGACTTATCGTTACGCTGGGCGAGTAAATCCAGTGCCCATTCGACCAGCGTCTCAGTGTCTGGCCTAGGCACCAGCACGCGCGCATCGCATAGCAGCGCTAATCCAAAAAACTCTTTCTCGCCGACGATGTAGGCCAGTGGTTCGTCGTCTGCTCGGCGTTGGCAAAAGTCAGCATAGTTTTGCGCCGCCGCTGCGCTTAGGGTTTGATCGTCATGGGCTAGCAACCAAGCTCTTTCATGGCTCTGGCGGCCCAACGTATGCAGCAGTAATAACTGCGCGTCCAAGCGAGGCAAGCCTTGCGCTGTAGCCTGGTCCAAGGCTTGCATCAGGGTAAGTGACGGTGGCATGGCTTAGTTTTGTACCGTGCTTTCTAGCTCGGCAAGTTGTTCCGCGCCACGCGCGACTTGCAAGGCCGTCAGCACATCGCCCAAGTCGCCCTCCATGATGGTCAGCAGCTTGTACAGCGTCAGGTTGATGCGGTGATCTGTGAGCCGACCTTGCGGGAAGTTGTAGGTGCGGATTCGATCGCTGCGGTCGCCGCTGCCGACCAGACCTTTACGCATGGCTGCATCTTTGGCAGCGCGCTCGGCGCGGTCTTTCTCGACGATGCGGGCGGATAGTACCTGCAGTGCTTTGGCTTTGTTGCGGTGCTGGCTGCGGTCATCTTGGCATTCGGCGACTATGCCAGTTGGCAGGTGGGTGACGCGCACGGCAGAGTCGGTCTTGTTGATGTGCTGACCGCCGGCGCCGCTGGCCCGGTAGGTGTCTATGCGTAAATCGGCCGGATTAATCAGTATCGCCACTGCCTCGTCGGGCTCTGGTAAGACGGCTACAGTGCAGGCGCTGGTATGTATGCGTCCTTGGGTTTCGGTACTGGGTACGCGCTGCACACGGTGGCCGCCAGACTCAAACCTGAGCTTGCCGTAAACGCCCACGCCGTGCGCATCTGGGCTGCCGTCCACGCGCAGCACGACTTCTTTGTAGCCGCCTAATTCGCTGGCCGATTCACTGATGATCTCGCAGCGCCAGCCCATGCGTTCGGCATAACGGGTGTAGAGACGAAATAAGTCGCCTGCAAACAGGGCTGATTCGTCGCCACCGGTGCCGGCGCGAATTTCGATAAACGCCGGTCTGGCGTCGTCGGGGTCCTTGGGTATCAGCATCAGTTGCAGACCGTCATCGATGCTGGCAATGTCGGCTTTAGCCGCGGCGATTTCTTCTTCTGCCATTTGCGCCATCTCAGGATCGGCTTTGGCTTCTGCCAGCATTTCCTGCGCGCCGGCCAGATCAGCCTCGCGAGCGGTGAGCAGGCGGTATTGATCGGCCACCACGCTGGACTCGGCGTGTTCGCGTGTCAGCGATCTGAAGCGGTTTAAGTCGCTGACCACATCGCTGGCCGAGAGCAATGCATCGAGCTCGTGCAGGCGTAGCAGCGTGCGGTCTAGGGTTTGGCGTAGAAAAGGTTTCATGGCGGGCGGTGTCGAAGTGGCGGATCACAAGAAAAATCCGGTGTGTGCCGGACGCAATAAGGCAGGGCGGCAGGCAGTCCTGCACGCGGCGCTAATGTTGCTTGTCTTGTCCGCTAGTCAACGGCGCGTTGCGTAAAAATAGCCGCGAAACCGTTTGCGCTGTGGCGGCACGACTGTCAGCATCGCCGGTGTGCAGCTCGGCCATAGTGCCGTGCAACATTTTTTGCGTTAGCCCGCGGCTTAGCGCTTCGAGTACTGCTTCAACCGGCTCGCCTCTAGCCAGCATTTTTTTGGCGCGGGCAATTTCATGGTCGCGCCACTCTTCTGCTTGGGCGTTGATTTGCTGAATCAATGGCACAGTGCCGCGCTGGTCTAGCCAGTGCATGAAGTTTTGCACACCGGCGTCAATAATCACCTCGGCTTGAGCGACGGCTGCTTGGCGGCTGTCTTTGCCGCTTTGGACGACTTGGGCCAAGTCATCGACGGTGTAGAGGTAGATGTCGGGTAAATCCTTGACTTCGGGCTCTATGTCGCGCGGCACGGCCAAGTCGACCATGAACATCGGTTTGCGTTTACGCAGTTTGACGGCGCGCTCTACTGCCCCCAGACCAATGATTGGCAGTGTGCTGGCGGTGCAGCTAATGACCGCATCAAACTCGTGCAAGCGGCTGGGTAGATCAGCTAGACGCATGACTTGTGCGCCGAAACGCGCGGCAAGTAGCTCGCCGCGTTCCAGTGTGCGATTGGCTATCGTCATGGATTTGGGGTTTTTGGCGGCAAAGTGCGTAGCCGCCAGATCAATCATTTCGCCAGCACCGACAAACAAAACCTTGATGTCGCCCAAGTCTTCAAACAATTGACTGGCTAGCCGTACTGCGGCCGCGGCCATGCTGATGCTGTGCTCGCCGATTTCGGTACTGCTGCGTACTTCCTTGGCGACGGCAAAAGAGCGCTGAAACAACTGGTGCAGGGTTGACCCCATCGCGCCAGCGTCTTCGGCGGCGCGTACTGCATCTTTCATCTGGCCTAGGATTTGGGGCTCGCCGAGCACCATGGAGTCCAGTCCGCTGGCGACGCGAAAAGCGTGGCGTGCGGCTTGGTCACCTTTGAGTGCGTAGGTGTGTGAGCGTAGCAAGTCCGGTGATACGCCGCCGCTGTGGGCCAGCCACTCTAGGGTTTGCGCCACGTCTTCTGAGCTAGCTTGTTTGCCCGCGCAATAAATCTCGGTGCGGTTGCAGGTCGAGAGTATGGTGGCCTCGGTTTGGCGCGCCCAGGTCGAGCGTAAGCCTTTCAAAGTTGGCGCCATTTGCTCTACTGAAAAAGCAAATCGTCCACGCAAATCCAGCGGTGCGGTGTGATGGTTTAGCCCAAGGGCCCAGACTGACATTTGCTCATTATAAAATTGAAGTGCTGTTTGCGACGCCCAAAGCTTAAATCAGCCGTATAGTTTTTTTAAATCGTCCACAAACTTCTTGCATGACCGCTTATCTGCTTATCAATCACTTGCTTAATTTTCTGGCTCCAGTCGCGGCTCTCGCACTCATGGTGGTGTTGATGACAAGAATTTTTTACCGCAGCTCTAAACAGAAAAGACACGCAAAAATCGGTCCGGGCCGACAGCTGTTAATTGTTTTTGCTGTCAATTTGACATTTTTTACGGCCGGTTTACTGCTCTTTGGCAGCGACGCAAGAATGCTGAGCTACTTCGCGATGGCGCTAGGCTCGGCGGCTTGCTTGTGGCGTTTTGTTCGGGCTTGATAGAGCTTGTTAGGCTCAAACGGCGGGGTTAAACAAGTCCAGTCTGTCTGTGATGATGCCGTCTGTGCCAAGAGCTTGCAGCCGTATCACCACCGCTTGGTCGTTGACGGTGTAGCTCAAGGTCTTAAAGCCTGCGGCCTTGGCCTTGCCTACGCTGCTTTCGTCCCACAGCAGGTAGTTGCAAATCACCGCCACACAGCCCAGACGCTGGGCAAGCGCCACCCAATCCGGCGTGAGTTTATGCAGCAGCAATCCGCGCGGCAGCTGCGGCTGCGCCTTCTGTGCCGCTTCCAGTGAAGCGACTTGAAAAGAGGTGAGCAGCGGCGGCGTGACGGCGTTTTTCCATAGCGCAGCGGCGGCGTTGGCTACGGCGCTGCCGGTGATCGCTTCCAAGCCTGGCGACGGCTTGATCTCGATGTTGAGAAAAAAATCGTTTTTTAAACAGTATTGGGCTACGCCCTCAAAGCTAGGCAAGGCCTCGCCTTTGAAGGCTGGTGAGTGCCAGCTGCCCGCGTCTAGTTGAGACAAGGCCGCCCAATTTTGAGCGCGTGCCTCGCCGCTGCCGCTGCTGGTGCGCTCTAGCGTGCTGTCATGCAGCAAAAACAAAACATCGTCGGCGCTGAGTTTGACGTCGCATTCAAACATCTTGTAGCCCAGTGCGGCGCCGGCTTTAAAGGCTGCCAGTGTATTTTCTGGTGCTAACTTGCCGGCGCCGCGGTGGGCTATCCAGCGGGGGTAGGGCCAGTTTTTTGTCATCATGTTGAGATTCTCTGTCCGCTGCTGGAATCAAACCAGTGCAGTCTGTCGGTGCGTGGCGCTAAGTGCAGGGTTTGGCCGATTTCGGGCGCTTTTGAGACGCTCTCGTCAGTACGCACAGTCAGGCGTTCTTCACCTAAGCGGCAGTAAACCAAGCGCTCGGCGCCCAGCATTTCTACCGTCTCGACGATGGCCGGCCAGCCGCTGTTGGCAACTTGCAGATGTTCTGGCCGTATGCCGAGAATGGCGCCAGCCGGGCCGCCAAAGTCGGCGTTCGGCGCGGCGCTGAGTAAGTTCATCGGCGGTGAGCCCATAAAGCTGGCGACAAAGGTGGTGGCGGGCTGGTGGTAGACCTCCTCAGGCGTGCCGAACTGCTCCATGCGCCCGGCATTCATGACCATCATGCGCTGGGCCAGCGTCATGGCCTCGACTTGGTCATGGGTCACAAACAGCGAGGTAATGCCTAGCTCACGGTGCAGTTTTTGAATTTCAAGCCGGGTTTGCACACGCAGTTTGGCGTCAAGATTAGACAGCGGCTCGTCAAACAAAAACACCTGGGGCTGGCGCACTATGGCCCGACCCATGGCCACGCGCTGACGCTGACCGCCCGAAAGTTCTCGGGGCTTGCGCTCAAGCAGTGCGCTGAGTTCTAGGATTTGCGCTGCCTTGTCGACCCGCGCTTTGATCTCTATGGTCGGCAGTTTGGCAATCTTCAAACCATAGGCCATGTTTTCAAACACGCTCATGTGTGGATAGAGCGCGTAGTTCTGAAACACCATGGCAATGTCGCGCTTGGCGGGTTCCAAGTCGTTCACTTTTTTCCCGCCAATCAAGATGTTGCCTTCGGTGACTTCTTCTAGGCCTGCCACCATACGCAGCAGCGTGGATTTGCCGCAACCCGACGGGCCGACTATGACCACGAATTCGCCATCCTTTATATCTACGCTCACGCCGTGCAGCACCTGCACCTCGGTTTTTTTCGAGGCGTAGCGTTTGACAATTTTTTCCAGAGTAATCGATGACATAGCTTTGCTTTTTCTCACTTATTTTTCGGTGTCGACCAGGCCTTTGACAAACCAACGCTGCATCAATACCACCACTAATGTCGGTGGCAGCATGGCCAGAATCACGGTCGCCATGACGATGTTCCACTCGTTGCCGCCTTCGCCGCCGGCGATCATGCGTTTAATGCCAATGACTACCGGATACATGTCCTCGCTAGTAGTGGCCAGTAGCGGCCACAGATATTGATTCCAGCCATAAATGAACTGGATCACGAACAGCGCGGCAATCGTGGTCTTGGACAGGGGTAGCAAAATATCCCAGAAAAAACGCATAGGGCCAGCGCCATCCATGCGCGCGGCTTCCAGCATTTCCTCGGGCACGGTTAGAAAAAATTGGCGAAACAAAAAAGTTGCGGTGGCCGACGCAATCAGCGGAATCGTCAAACCTGAAAAACTGTTCAGCATGCCCAGATCGGCGACGACTTGGTAAGTCGGTCCAATCCGTACTTCCACTGGCAGCATCAAGGTGATGAAGATGGACCAGAAGAAAAAGCCTTTAAAGGGAAAGCGGAAGTAGACGATGGCAAACGCCGACAGCAGCGAAATCGAAATCTTGCCGAAGGCGATGATGAGGGCCGTGACCAGACTGACCCAAAGCATGCGGCCGACGGGTGCGTTCGAGCCGGCGCCGCCGCCGTTGCCTAACAGCGCGGCTTTATAGGTTTCCCAAAAGTGACTACCTGGCAGCAGCGTCATTGGTGTTTGCGCTACCTCTTGAGCGGTGTGAGTAGAGGCAATAAAGGCCAGGTAGACCGGAAAGGCCACCACCACAATGCCCAGTATCAGTAGCAAATGGACTAACAGGCCGAGTAAGGGACGGCGCTCAACCATGGTTGACTTTCGCTGCTGGCGTTTTCATGCGTAATTGACTTTCTTCTCAACGTAGCGGAACTGGAATACGGTTAGCGCAATAACTATGACCATTAAAACGACTGATTGCGCCGCCGAGCCGCCCAAGTCCATGGCTTTAAAGCCGTCGTAGTAAACCTTGTAGACCAGCGTAGAGGTGTCGCGCCCCGGCCCGCCGTGAGTGGTCGCGTCAATAATGGCGAAGGTATCAAAAAACGCGTAGACCAAGTTAATCACTAAGAGGAAAAACGTAGTCGGTGAGAGCAGTGGAAACTGAATGCTGGTAAAACGCTTCCACGGCCCGGCGCCGTCTATCGCGGCCGCTTCTATTAGCGACTTAGGGATAGATTGCAGGCCAGCGACAAAAAACAAAAAGTTGTAAGAGACCTGTTTCCATACCGCCGCCGAGACGATAAGTCCCATGGCGTGATTCGAGTTGAGCAGGTAGTCGGTCTGAAAGCCTATCGACTGGGCCAGCCAGTAAGACACTATGCCCAAGGACGGCGAGAACATAAAAATCCACAACACGCCAGCGACGGCGGGTGCTACTGCGTAAGGCACTATCAGCAGCGTGCGGTAAAACAGCGCGCCCTTGATGATGCGGTCGGCCAGAACCGCCAGCATTAAAGACACGCCAATTCCGATGGTTGCGACCAAGGTCGAGAAGACGGCGGTGGTTTTAAACGATTCAAGATAGCCGGAGTCTGAAAATAGCGCCTTGAAGTTATCCAAGCCTACCCACTCAGTAGACAGGCCGAACGGGTCTTGCAATTGAAAAGATTGCAGCAAGGCTTGGCCGGCTGGCCAGAAAAAAAACACCGTGATGATGCAAAACTGCGGCGCTAGCAGCAGCCAGGGCAGCCAGGTCGACTTGAACAGAACGCGCTTTTCCATGGTGCTAAAGCTACTCCGGCTGGATAAATAAAATAAAAAATGGGCAAGCAGCCGTGTTGTTTGCCACTTGCCTTGAACCTCGTGTTGTGTCCATGCCTTACCCATGCATGACCGCTGTCCGACTTATGACTTGTTGGCTTTTTCGAACTTTTCGAGTTGCTCGTTGCCGCGTCTGACCGCATCGTCCAGCGCCTGTTTTGGCTCTTTTTTGCCGGCCCAGATTTGTTCGGTTTCTTCGTCGATGATGGTGCGTATCTGTACGAAATTGCCCAAACGAATGCCGCGCGATTTGTCAGTGGTTTTACGAATCATCTGCTGCACGGCGACGTCGGTGCCTGGAAACTGCTTGTAATAACCAGACTTCTCGGTCAACTCATAGGCCGCAGTGGTGATGGGCAGATAACCCGTGCGCTTGTGGCTGGCTGACTGCACTTCTGGGCTGGAGAGGTATTTAAAGAACTGGGCCACGCCTTTGTATTCCGCCGGTTTTTTACCCGCCATTACCCAAAGACTGGCACCACCGATAGCCGTGTTTTGCGGTGCGCCGGCTACGTCTGGGTAGTAAGGCAAGGGTGCAAGGCCATAGGCAAATTTGGCATTTTTACTCACGTCGGCGTAAGAGCCGGATGAGCCGGTGAACATCGCGCATTCGCCAGAAACAAAGCTGGGTACTGAAACGCTGGCGCGACCTTTGTAGACAAACAAGCCCTGTTTAGACATGTTGGCAAGGTTTTCAAAGTGACGCAGATGCAGTGGCGAGTTAAAGGTCAGACGCGCGCTGTTGCCACCAAAACCGTTGTTTTGGGTCGCGAACAAGACGTTGTGCCAGGTCGAAAAACTCTCTAGCTGCACCCAGCTCATCCAGCTGGTGGTGTAAGGGCATTTGGAGCCAGACGCCTTGAGTTTGGCGGCGGCGGCTACCACTTCAGGCCAAGTGCTTGGCGCTTTGTTGGGGTCTAGGCCAGCAGCTTTAAAGGCGTCTTTGTTGTAGTAAAAAATCGTTGTCGAACTGTTGAACGGAAACGACAGCATCTGGCCGTTCGCTGCCGTGTAATAACCCGCAACCGCTGGCACGTAAGACTTGGGGTCAAAGGCGACGCCGCTTTCCTTCATGACTTCGGCAACCGGCTTGATTGCGCCCTTGGCGGCCATCATGGTGGCGGTGCCGACTTCAAATACTTGCAAAATATGTGGCGCATTGCCGGCCCGAAAGGCTGCCGTGGCAGTGGCCATGGACTCGTCGTAATTGCCCTTGAAGGTGGGCACGACTTTGTAGTCTTTTTGGCTGTCGTTGAACTGCTTGGCTTGGTCGTTAACCCATTCATTGAGCCCGCCCGTCATGGAGTGCCACCACTGAATCTCGGTCTGGGCCTGGCTGATGATGGGCAGGCACAAAGTGACGGCGGCTAGGGCCGTGGCGGCAAAACGGTTTTTCATGAAGGCTGTCTCCGAGGAAAAGTTGGATCAAGTTTACAAAAGTTAACCATCAAGTTTAGAGCGCGATTGTGACAGTCTTGCGCAAGCTTTACGCATTGGCGTTGTGGCGTGTATTTCCTCCTTTTTTTGAGGCAATACCCCTGCGCTTCTCGCCAGTTTTTTTCAAAGTAAAATGTTTCGCTCTTGCACAGAAGTGGTCGGGCATATTTTTGCGCTGGCCCAGCCATCCCAAAAAGCCACGATGAACGCACCCACCACACTCGAAGAATTAAATGTTTTTGCGCCCTATGCAGCACATGACGAAGTGCGCATTCGCGAAATCCCTTACAACTACACCTCTTTTTCTGATCGTGAAGTGGTCACCCGTCTACTGGGCGTACGCGCATGGGACTTGCTCAATGAGCTGCGTGGTGAGCGCCGCACTGGCCGCTCGGCGCGTATGTTGTACGAAGTCTTGGGCGACATTTGGGTAGTGCAGCGCAACCCTTACTTGCAAGACGATTTGTTAGATAACCCCAAGCGCCGCAAGTTGCTGGTCGAGGCTTTGCAACACCGTCTCGGCGAAGTCGAAAAACGTCGCACACCAGACATCGATATCCAACGCGATGCCATAGTTGTAGAACTACTGAATGCGGCCCGGGCTGCGGTTAGCCGCTTTTCTGACTCTTTTGAATCCATGGCTAAGTTGCGCCGCCAGACCGAGCGTCAACTGGGCAAACTCACGCTTAAAGACAACATCAAGTTTGATGGCTTGTCGCGCGTATCCCATGTCACTGACGCCACCGACTGGCGCGTCGAGTACCCGTTTGTTGTCCTCACCCCGGATACTGAAGTTGAGATGGCCGGTCTGGTCAAAGGCTGTATCGATTTAGGCTTGACCATAGTGCCACGCGGCGGCGGCACGGGTTACACCGGCGGCGCGATTCCATTGACTTGGAAATCAGCCGTCATCAACACCGAAAAACTCGAAGCCATGACCGAGGTTGAGATGGTTTCCCTGCCCGGTCTGGCCGAGCCAGTTGCCACTGTTTGGACCGAAGCCGGTGTGGTCACCCAGCGTGTGGCCGATGCGGCTGAGCGCGGCGGTTATGTGTTTGCGGTCGACCCCACCTCTGCCGAAGCCTCTTGCATAGGCGGCAATATCGCCATGAATGCGGGCGGTAAAAAGGCTGTGCTGTGGGGCACGGCGCTGGATAACTTGGCTTCTTGGCGCATGGTCACGCCAGATTCGCAGTGGCTGGAAGTCACGCGTATCAACCACAATCTGGGCAAGATTCATGATGCTGAAATGGCCAGTTTTGAGCTCAAGTACTTTGAGGCCGACGGCAAAAAACTGCTGCGCACCGAGCAGCTCGACATTCCCGGTAATCGCTTTCGTAAAGAAGGCTTGGGCAAAGACGTTACCGACAAATTTCTAAGCGGCTTGCCCGGGATTCAAAAAGAAGGCTGCGACGGCTTAATTACCAGCGCCCGCTGGATTGTTCACCGCATGCCGGTCCACACGCGCACGGTTTGCATGGAGTTTTTTGGCAATGCCAAAGACGCCGTGCCCAGCATTGTGGAGATCAAAGACTTTATGTTTGCCGAGCAAAAGCGCAGCCAAGCGCTGGGCTCGCCGGTATTGCTCGCCGGGCTAGAGCATTTAGACGACCGCTATCTTCGCGCTGTCGGCTACGCTACCAAATCCAAACGCGGTGGTCTGCCTAAGATGGTCTTGATTGGCGATATCGCCGGTGACGATGCTGACGCTGTGGCCAGAGCCACCAGCGAAGTGGTGCGAATTGCCAACTCCCGCAATGGCGAAGGCTTTATCGCTATCAGCCCTGAAGCGCGTAAAAAGTTCTGGCTAGACCGTAAGAAAACCGCCGCTATCTCGCGCCACACCAATGCCTTCAAGATAAATGAAGACGTGGTCATTCCCCTGCCGCGCATGGCTGAATACACCGATGGCATTGAGCGCATTAATATCGAATTGAGCCTGGCCAACAAGATCAAGCTTTGCGATGCGCTAGATACGTTTTTCCGCAAAGGCAATTTGCCACTCGGCAAAGCCGACGACGCGAATGAAATCGCCTCGCCTGAAGTCTTTGAAGACCGCGTCAGCCATGCGTTGACGCTGGTCGCCGGCGTGCGCACGCTTTGGGCTGGCTGGCTGCTAGACGTGGACAGCTTGTTCCCACAATTACAAGATCACTCGCTGCGCGCGAGCTGGAAGACGCAGCTGCGCGAGCCGCTGCAAGCGATTTTCACCGGCTCAGCCTTTGCGCCACTGCTGGCCGAATGCACGGCTATTCACAAACGCGTGCTCAAGGGTCGGGTTTGGGCGGCTCTGCACATGCATGCGGGTGACGGCAATGTGCATACCAATTTGCCGGTCAATAGCGATGACTACGAGATGCTTAAAAGCGCCCATGAAGCGGTGGCCCGAATCATGCAATTGGCCCGATCGCTAGACGGTGTGATTTCTGGTGAGCACGGCATTGGGATTACAAAATTAGAATTTTTGACCGATGCTGAACTGCAGCCGTTTGCCGACTACAAAGCTAGGATTGATCCAGAAGGTCGCTTTAACAAAGGCAAACTTTTGCGCGCCGCACCAGTCGCCGCGTCTGATGTTGCGGGCCCGCCCAAGCAATTGCTGTCCGATTTGACGAATGCTTACACGCCAAGTTTTGGCTTGATGGGTCATGAGTCGCTGATCATGCAGCAGTCCGATATTGGTGCGATTGCCGACAGCGTGAAAGATTGCCTGCGCTGCGGCAAGTGCAAGCCGGTTTGCGCCACCCACGTGCCGCGGGCGAATTTGCTTTACAGCCCGCGCAACAAAATTCTGGCCACCTCGCTCTTGGTCGAAGCGTTTCTTTATGAAGAGCAAACCAGACGCGGCGTGAGCATTAAGCACTGGCAAGAATTTGAAGATGTGGCCGATCACTGCACTGTCTGCCATAAATGTTTGACACCTTGTCCGGTGGATATTGACTTCGGTGAAGTCTCCATGAATATGCGTAATTTGCTGCGCAAAATGGGACAAAAGAGCTTTAGGCCGGGTAACGCAGTGGCCATGTTTTTCCTCAATGCCACGAATCCGCAGACGATTAAATTCATGCGCTCGGCCATGGTTGATGTGGGTTTCAAAGCCCAGCGTCTGGCCAATGATTTGCTACGCCGCGTTGCCCGCAAACAAACCTCCAAGCCCCGCGCCACTGTGGGTGCGGCGCCAATTAAAGAGCAGGTGATTCACTTCATCAATAAAAAAATGCCGGGTGGCTTACCGAAAAAGAGTGCGCGTGCGCTGCTAGACATCGAAGACAAAGACTACGTGCCCATCATCCGGAACCCCAAAACCACCACGTCTGAGACCGAAGCGGTGTTTTACTTCCCCGGCTGCGGCTCCGAGCGATTGTTCAGCCAAGTCGGCTTAGCCACTCAAGCCATGCTCTGGCATGCGGGTGTGCAAACGGTATTGCCGCCTGGCTATTTGTGCTGTGGCTATCCGCAGCGCGGCAGCGGTGAGTTTGATAAAGCCGACAAAATCATCACCGACAACCGAGTGCTGTTTCACCGTGTGGCGAACACGCTCAATTACTTGGACATTAAAACCGTGGTGGTCAGTTGCGGTACCTGTTATGACCAGTTGCAAAACTACGAGTTCGACAAGATATTTCCGGGCTGCCGCATCATAGACATCCATGAATACTTGCTGGAGAAAAACATCACCTTGAACACCGGTAAAGGCTATCTTTATCACGACCCTTGCCACAGTCCTATGAAACTGCAAGAGCCTATGAAGACAGTCAAAGCGCTGATGGGCGACAACATTCTCAAGAACGAAAGCTGCTGCGGCGAGTCCGGCACATTAGGTGTAACCCGACCTGATATCTCTACCCAAATCCGTTTTCGCAAGGAAGAAAAGCTGCTTGAAGGCGAAGCCAAGCTGCGCGCCAGCGGCGCTTTGGGTGAGCATGAAAACGTCAAAATTCTCACCAGCTGCCCTAGCTGTTTGCAAGGCTTGTCACGCTTTGGCGATGACATGAAAAACGGATTGCTAGAAGCTGACTACATCGTCGTCGAGATGGCTAATCAGATACTGGGCAAGGACTGGATGCCCGAGTACGTAGCCTCGGCCAATCGTGGCGGCATAGAACGTGTGCTGGTCTAAACCAGCAACTCAAGAAAGGTATTTTTTATGGCAGGTCTTAAAACCGATTCACCCACCCCAACCGCGCTGACGGTGCACAGCCAGTCGCGTCTTTTAGAAGTGGCGTTTTCTGATGGTATGGAATTTAAAATTCCGTTCGAGCTGATGCGCGTGTATTCGCCTTCAGCCGAAGTCCAGGGCCATGGCCCGGGCCAAGAAATTTTGCAGACTGGTAAGCGCGAAGTCGGTGTGGTGGCGTTAGAGCCCATAGGCAATTACGCGGTCAAGCCGGTTTTTTCTGATGGCCATGAAAGTGGGATTTTCTCTTGGGACTACCTCTACCATTTGGGCGCAAATCAGACCGAACTCTGGGCAGATTACACCGGCAGATTAAGCCAAGCCGGCGTCTCCCGCGATGCCCCTATGTCGGGTAAAAAAGGCGGGGCTTGCGCCAGTCACTAAGACTTACGCGGCGTAACAGTGAAAACTGTTGTTTTAACCGTTTAATTGCTTTCAATGCCCTGTCAAAACGAAGGGTTGTCGCCCTTGAAAATGGGCTTTCCAACTTAATATAAATCCCATGAGCAGTACACACTTTGGTTTTGAATCCGTCGACGAGCAGGACAAGGCGCGCCGCGTGCGCGGTGTGTTCGATTCCGTCGCGCCCAAGTACGACCTCATGAATGACTTAATGTCAGCCGGCATGCACCGTGCTTGGAAGGCCTATACCGTCATGGTGGCCAACGTCAAACCGGGTCAACGTGTGCTCGACATTGCGGGCGGCACTGGCGACTTGGCTATGGCGTTTGCGCCTTTGGTCGGCGCCACGGGTCAGGTGGTGCACACCGATATCAACCAAGCCATGCTTGGCGAAGGCCGCAACCGTCTGCTCGATGCCGGCTTAAGCCTGCCAACAGTGGCTTGTGATGCCGAGCATCTGCCATTTAAAGATGGCTATTTTGATCTGGTGACAGTCGCTTTTGGTTTGCGCAATATGACGCACAAGGACGGCGCGCTGGCAGAAATGAATCGCGTGATTAAGCCCGGCGGCAAGCTGCTGGTGCTGGAGTTTTCAAAAGTCGCCAAGCCACTGGAAAAGTTTTACGACTGGTATTCGTTCAAAGTGCTGCCGCGTTTGGGCAAGTTAGTGGCTAACGACGACAGCAGTTATCAGTATTTAGCCGAGTCGATTCGCATGCATCCGAGTCAGCAGGAATTAAAGGCCTTGATGCACACCGCTGGCTTTGGCCATGTGGACTATCACAACATGGCTGCTGGCGTAGTGGCTTTGCATGTCGGGATCAAGTGCTAAAAAGAAGTTTGCAGCTGAAAAATTAAACCTGCGGGGCGTGCAGCCCGCTATTGGAGACCAAATGACCTTAATGAAAAATTCTCGATTTATTGCTATGTTTTTTACTGCTTTGTTTGCTTTGACGCTGGTGTTTGCCAGCGCCAGTGCAGACGCAAGGCGCTTAGGCGGTGGCGGCTCCTTCGGCAAACAGTCGCCTAATGTGACGCGCCAAGCTGCGCCGCCAAGCAATACGGGTGCCGCTGGTGCAACCGCAGCGGCTGCACCACGCCGTCCCTTTGGCGCTATGTTGGGCGGTTTGGCTGCTGGTCTGGGCTTGGCTTGGTTAGCTTCGTCGCTGGGCTTGGGCGGTGCTTTCGGCCAAATCATCATGTTTGCTTTGTTGGCAGTGGCTGTGATGCTGCTGGTGAGTTTTGTGATGCGCAAAATCAGAGCTAATCAAGGCAATGGCAATGGCAACAACAGTGGCAATAGAAACGGCAATTACGCGTTTCAAAGCCCCGCCAATGCCAGTACGCCGCAATCTTACAAACCAGAAAACGTCGGTAACGACGCATCTGCCCGTCCTTGGGAAGGCGCTAACACCGCGTTTGATGCAAAAAATACGGCCGGTGCTGCCGGTGGTTCCATGATTGGTTCCGCTCTCGGTGGTTCACAAAACTGGGGTGTGCCGGCTGGTTTTGATGCCGATGGTTTTCTCAAAGCCTGCAAAGCTAACTTCATCACTTTGCAAGATTCTTGGGATAAGTCAGACCTCATCAGCTTGCGCGCCATGATGACTGACGACATGCTGAGCGAAATCAGAACCCAATTGACCGATCGCAGCTCGCACTCTGGTGCCGGTGCTAACAAGACTGACGTTGCCATGCTAGAGGCGCAATTGCTGGGCATTGAGGAACTCTCCGACAGCTATATGGCCAGCGTAGAGTTCTCTGGCATGATCCGCGAAGATGCCGCCGCCAGTGCGACGCCATTCCGTGAAGTCTGGAACATGACTAAAGCCAAAACCGGTGGTGGCTGGTTGGTCGCTGGTGTTCAAGCACTGCAATAAAAACCAATTAGCCTTCTATTGGCCCCGTTTCTAAGACGGCGCCATTTATCCGTCAAAATCGGGGTCGTATGAATACTACGACCCCGCTTTCATTTTTGCAGTCCCTCGCCAGCCGTCTCCAGCCACCCGCATGGGTGGTGGACGAGGCCCAACAGCGCTTGGTACTTTTTCTAAACCATGTCTTGATGCAGGAAAAACAAGCGCAAGAGCGCTTAGCGCGCAAAAAAGGAAGCGTCATCAAACTCAGTTGGGGTATGTTTGACGCTAGCCTTTTAATCACGCCTGCCGGACTTCTTGACCGTGCGGCGGCTGGCGCTAAACCCGACCTCAGCGTTGCCATTTCAGTCGACTCTCCCGCTACCTTGCTGCAGTCTGTGCTGGCTGGCAAGGCGCCGCCGGTGAAGATTGATGGCGATGTTCAGTTAGCAGCCGAGCTCGGCTGGCTGGCTGAAAACCTGCGCTGGGATGCAGAAGAAGACCTGTCCCGTCTACTCGGCGATGTGCCTGCACATGCACTGGCCGATGCCGGTCGCCGCTTGGCTGCTGGCCTGAAACAATTTCTCGCCTCCGGTCCTCTTTCTGCTAGCGGCGGTCGCGGCATGGAAAAGGCCTCTCAATGAGTCGTCTTTTTCGCGGTGTTTTCATTGTCTGGACAGTACTTCGCTTTGGACTTGATGAGTTGGTGTTGTCGGGCTTTGAAAAGCCTTGGATACGCCTTTTGCGCCGCATCGTCTCGACCGGCCGCAACCTGAGTGCACCGCGCGGTGAGCGGCTGCGCTTGGCGCTAGAAAGCTTAGGTCCTATTTTTGTGAAGTTTGGCCAAGTCATGTCAACCCGGCGTGATCTTTTGCCGCCTGATGTCGCGGATGAATTGATGCGGCTACAAGACCGCGTACCGCCGTTTGACTCCGGCGTTGCGGTGACCATCATAGAGAAATCTTTTGGTCGACCACTGGACCAAATTTTCGCTAGCTTTGACCACACGCCAATTGCCAGTGCGTCAATTGCACAAGTCCACTTTGCTGTCTTACCCGGTGGCCGCGAGGTGGCGGTCAAGGTGCTGCGGCCGAATATGCGGCCAGCGATCGAGAAAGACTTGGCGCTCATGGGCATGATGGCCGGTTGGGTCGAACGCTCATCTGCCGATGGCAAACGCCTCAAGCCACGCGAAGTGGTCGCTGAGTTTGACAAATATCTGCACGATGAACTCGACTTGCTGCGCGAAGCGGCCAACGCCGCCCAGTTGCGCCGCAACATGCAAGACTTGGATTTGGTCATGATTCCCGAGATGGTTTGGGATTTCTGCCGAACCGATGTGATGGTGATGCAGCGCATGAAGGGCGTGCCGATTAGCCAGATTCAGCGCCTGCGCGATGCTGGCGTTGACATGAAAAAACTCGCTGTCGACGGTGTCACGCTATTTTTCACACAAGTCTTTAGAGATGGTTTTTTTCATGCCGACATGCATCCCGGCAATATTCAGGTCAGCTTAGAACCCGCTACCTTTGGCCGTTATATCTCGCTGGACTTCGGCATTGTTGGTACGCTGACCGAGACCGATAAAGAGTATTTGGCGCAAAACTTCAGCGCCTTTTTCCGCCGCGACTATAAGCGCGTGGCCGAGCTGCACATTGAATCTGGCTGGGTTCCTCAGACTACCCGTGTCGATGAGTTAGAAGCGGCTATTCGCGCCTGCTGCGAGCCGTATTTTGATAGGCCTCTAAAAGAAATCTCGCTGGGCATGGTCTTGATGCGTTTGTTTCAAACCTCAAGGCGTTTTCATGTTGAGATACAGCCGCAGTTGGTGTTGTTGCAAAAAACCTTACTCAATATCGAAGGCTTGGGCCGCGACCTTGATCCCGATCTGGACTTGTGGAGCACGGCTAGACCGTTTCTTGAAAAGTGGATGCTAGACCAAGTCGGCCCCGCCAAATTGCTGGCTCAGCTCAAGGCCGAAGCGCCAGGTTACGCCAAGTTATTGCCGGCCTTGCCGCGGCTGCTGGCGGAGTTTCTCAAACAACGCCCGGACAACAACGCACGTGAGTTGCGTGCTTTGCTCGTCGAGCAAAAGCGCACCAATACACTGCTACAAAGTCTGGTCTACGGCGGGGTAGGTTTCCTGCTCGGCCTGCTGGCCATGCAGGTGTTGACGCGCGTGAGTATTTTCTGATCTGTCAGCCGGTGTTTTAGAAATACGCAAAGTCTATAATTTGCGTTTTGTCTCCGGCTGTTTTGCCCGGAGCCGCCCCTTTCAAAACCTTCAAGCCTTATGCCTATTTACGCTTACAAATGCGAGTCCTGCGGGCATGCCAAAGATGTGCTGCAGAAAATGTCAGATCCCCTGTTGACGGTTTGCCCTGAATGCGGCGAGTCAGCTTTTAAAAAGCAACTCACTTCAGCCGGTTTCCAGCTCAAAGGTTCGGGCTGGTATGTGACTGACTTTCGCGGCGACAAGCCGTCATCAGACGCTGGCGATACGTCCAAAACCGGTAAACCAGCCGACGCCGCTGCACCGGCTGCGGCTGCGCCCGCTAGCGTCGCAGCCAGTCCTACGACCAGCGCTGCGCCAAGTCCTGCCGCTGCACCGGCTGCATCCAGCTCGGTTTCCAGCACCGCTTCAAGCAAAGGCAGCAGCTGATGACAGCCATACGCAAGTGGCTGTTCGCCGGCTTGTTGGTGTTGGTGCCTTTGGCCATCACAGTCTGGGTGCTGAACTGGGTCGTGGTCACGCTAGACCAGACGCTGCAGATATTGCCGGGTAACTGGCATCCCGACAAACTGCTGGGCTTTCATATTCCTGGCTTTGGCGTTTTGCTGGCTTTGTTTATTGTGCTCACGATAGGCGCTATCGCGAGTAATTTTCTAGGCAAAAAGCTGGTTAGCGTTTGGGATTTGATGCTTAACCGCATACCTATTGTTCGCTCTATCTACTCCAGCGTTAAGCAGGTTTCTGACACGCTGTTTTCAGAAAATGGCAATGCCTTTCGCAAGGCTTTGCTAGTGCAGTGGCCGCGCGAAGGTGTCTGGACCATAGGTTTTCTGACGGGCGCCCCAGGCGGTGACGTGATTAACCACTTGGTCGGCGATTACATCAGCGTTTATGTGCCGACCACGCCGAACCCCACTGGCGGCTACTTCGTGATGCTCAAGCGCAGCGACTGCGTTGAGCTCAAGATGAGCGTTGATGAGGCGCTGACGTATGTGATTTCTATGGGCGTTGTAGTGCCCGGTAGTGGCGCTTTTTACAAGCCCAAATAGCGGTTCAGGCAACCGTTTTTCTTCCTCTCTCGGTCAGTCGCTTGCAATGACAAACGGCTGGCCAACTGTTTAACTTTTAATGTGAATCCAATTATGTCCATGGCTACTTCCAAAATGCGTTCCCACTACAGCGGTCTGGTGACCGAGGCCTTGATGGGCCAAAGCGTGAGCCTGTGCGGTTGGGTGAATCGTCGGCGTGACCATGGCGGTGTGATTTTTGTTGACCTGCGCGACCGTGAAGGCTATGTGCAAATCGTTTGCGATCCGGATCGCGCTGATACCTTTGCCGTTGCCGAAGGCGTGCGCAATGAGTTTTGTGTGCAGGTCAAAGGCATTGTGCGGGCCCGCCCCGAAGGCACGGTTAACGATGGTCTGAAAAGCGGCAAGATTGAAGTGCTGTGTCACGAGATGATTGTGCTCAACGCCAGCGTGACGCCGCCGTTTCAGCTCGATGACGACAACCTGTCTGAAACCACGCGTTTGACGCACCGCGTGCTCGACTTGCGCCGCCCCTACATGCAAAACAACCTGATGCTGCGCTACCGCGTGGCGATGGAGACGCGCAAGTTTCTCGACAGCAACGGTTTCATCGACATAGAAACACCCATGCTCACCAAGAGCACACCCGAAGGCGCGCGCGATTACTTAGTCCCAAGCCGCGTCAACGAAGGCAACTTTTTTGCCTTGCCGCAAAGCCCGCAATTGTTCAAACAGCTTTTGATGGTCGCCGGTTTTGACCGCTACTACCAAATCACCAAATGCTTTCGCGACGAAGACTTGCGCGCCGATCGCCAACCAGAATTCACGCAGATTGATATTGAGACGTCCTTCATGGGCGAGCAAGAAATCCGCGACATGTTCCAAGGCATGATTAGCAACATTTTCAAAACCGTGTTGACAACTGACTTGGGTGACTTCCCGGTCATGGCTTACGCCGACACCATGCACCGCTTCGGCTCGGATAAACCCGACCTGCGCGTGAGTCTTGAATTTACCGAACTCACCGACGTGATGGCCAGCGTTGACTTCAAAGTCTTTAGCACCCCAGCGACTACACCGGGTGGCCGTGTCGTCGGTCTGCGTGTGCCGGGCGGTGCCGAGATGACTCGCGGTGAGATCGACGGCTATACCGAATTCGTCAAGATTTACGGCGCCAAAGGCTTGGCTTGGATCAAGGTCAACGAAGTTGCCAAGGGCCGTGAGGGCTTGCAAAGCCCAGTCGTGAAAAACCTTAACGATGAAGCGATTGCCGAGATTTTGCTGCGCACTGGCGCGCAAAACGGCGACATTATTTTCTTTGGTGCCGACAAGGCCAAGGTGGTTAACGACAGCATTGGCGCGCTGCGCTTGAAAATTGGCCTGAGCCCGTTTGGCAAAAAGTCCGGCATCTTTACCGCCGGCTGGAAGCCACTTTGGGTGGTGGACTTCCCGATGTTCGAGCATGACGAAGCCAATCAGCGCTGGAGCGCGGTGCATCATCCCTTTACCGCGCCAAAAGACGGCCATGAGGACTGGATGGACACCGATCCCGGTAAGTGCATCGCTAAGGCTTACGACATGGTTCTCAATGGCTGGGAGTTGGGCGGCGGATCAGTACGTATTCACCAAGCTGCGGTGCAAAACAAAGTCTTTAGCGCGCTCAAAATTGGCCCGGACGAAGCGCAAGAAAAGTTTGGCTTCCTGCTCGATGCGCTGCAATACGGCGCACCACCGCACGGTGGTTTGGCTTTTGGTCTGGACCGCATCGTCACCATGATGACGGGCGCAGAGTCGATTCGCGACGTGATTGCTTTCCCCAAGACCCAGCGCGCTCAATGTTTGCTCACGCAAGCGCCAAGCCCGGTCGATGAGAAACAGTTGCGCGAATTGCATATCCGCCTGCGTAACCCGCAGCCAGAGTAAGCGTGGGCAGCACGCATTCGCTGCGTGTTGGCAGCACTTGAGTCATGCCGTTTGAGTCATGTCTTTAGCGCCGTCTTTGTCCAGCCCGCCCGAGCTTGAGTTGCTCCAAGGCGGGGAAGAATTTTTCCCGGCTCTGATCGCCGCGATAGACGGCGCTGCCCAGTGGGTCCAATTTGAGACCTATATTTTTGATTTGCACGGCGCAGGCGCACTGGTGGCAGAGTCTTTGATACGTGCTGCTAGCCGCGGCGTGACGGTACAGGTTTTAGTCGACGGCATCGGTACCGAGCCCATCAGTCAAGTCTGGCAAAAAAAGTTCAGCGCCAGCGGCATTGCGTGGTGTGTGTATTCGCCGTTGGCTGCTGGTTTGGGTGGTTTTGGGATTTTGGTGCCGGATCGTTGGCGTCGGCTGCACCGCAAACTTTGCGTGGTCGATCAACGGCTTTTGTTTTGCGGCGGCATTAATGTGCTGGACGATTTTTACGACCCTAATTATGGGGAGTTAGCGCATGCGCGCTTTGACTTTGCCCTCGCAGCAACTGGCCCGCTGGTAGCCGATGCGGTCGATGCCATGGCTTTGCTATGGTGGCGCGTACAGGCCGGCTATAGCGCACGCCAGCGGCATTTGAGTGCGGCCTGGGAGCGGGTTAAAGCCGCCGGCTATGGTGGCCGTGTGGATGCCTCTGCGTTATCGCCCGCCAAGCCCTCACGCGCAGGCCAGCGGCGTTTGGTGCCGCGGCCCGGCACCAAGGCCGTGCTGGTGCTGCGCGACAACCTTAGAAATCGCGGCAGCATAGAAAAAGCTTACCTGCGCGCCATCAACAACTCACGCCAAGAAATACTGATTGCGAATGCCTACTTTTTGCCCGGCGGCCGGCTAAGGCGTGCGCTGGTCAGAGCGGCCAAACGCGGCGTTAAGGTCACGCTGCTGCTGCAAGGACGCTACGAGTATTTCATGCAATACCATGCGGCCCGACCGGTATACGACAAGCTGCTCAGTGTTGGCATTGAACTGTATGAATATGAAAAAAGTTTTTTGCATGCCAAGGTCGCAGTGATCGACAGCCATTGGGCGACGGTGGGCTCGTCTAATCTTGATCCTTTGAGTTTGCTGCTCGCACGTGAGGCCAATGTGGTGGTTGAAGACGTGGCTTTTGCGACTGACTTGCGCACTCGGTTACTCGCCGCAATTGCCAGTCAAGGCCGGCGCATAGACGCTGTCACTTATTCCCAACGTCCACTTGGTCAACGCCTATTGGGCCGTATCGCTTACGCCTTGATGCGTTTAGCGATTTTCGTCACTGGTCAGCGTTATTAGGCGACTTTGACATGCAAGATTTGGTGATTCAAAGACCCGAGGGCTTGTATTGCCCGGCCGGTGATTTCTACATAGACCCGCACCGCAAGGTCGAGCGCGCTGTCATCACCCACGCGCATGCCGACCATGCGCGTACTGGACACGCTCATTACCTAGCGGCCACACCGTCCGAGGGTGTGCTGCGCGCGCGCTTGGGGCAGGGCGTAGCGCTACAGAGTCTGGACTACGGTGCGCAAATTAGTCACCACGGCGTTCGTGTGTCTTTGCACCCGGCCGGCCATGTGCTGGGCTCGGCTCAAGTGCGGCTTGAGCATCGCGGTCAAATTTGGGTGGTGAGCGGCGACTACAAGATAGCAGCTGACCCGACTTGTGCTGCATTTGAGTCGCAACGCTGCGATGTTTTCATCACTGAATCGACTTTTGGTCTACCGATTTACCGCTGGCAACCCGACGCCCAAGTGTTTGCTGGCATTAACGCTTGGTGGGCCGCTAACGCAGCGCAAAACCGCACCAGCGTTTTGCTCTGCTATAGCTTTGGCAAGGCGCAGCGGATTTTGAGCGGCGTCGATGCCTCAATAGCGCCCATCGTTGTGCATTGCGCGGTGCAAACTTTGAACCACGCCTACCGTGCCGCCGGTGTGAAGCTACCGGACACCCATTTGGCCAGCGGTAACCCGTCAGACATGAACCGCGCCTTGGTGTTATGTCCGCCGGGTGCGGCGGCGGGGCCGTGGCTAAAGCAGTTTGACCACCCCAGCATCGCCTTTGCCAGCGGCTGGATGCTGCTGCGCGGCGCTAAAAAGCGCGCCGGTTATGCGCAAGGTTTTGTGCTCAGCGATCATGCGGATTGGCCTGGTTTGATGACGGCAATTGAGGCCAGTGGCGCTAGCCGCATCATCGTCAACCACGGCAGTGTGCCAGTGCTGGTGCGCTATCTGAGTGAGCGCGGTCTAGACGCCCAAGCGTTTAAAAAAGAGGCCGGCGAGCGCGCCATGCATGACGAATCTGGGGACGCTGCTGGTCTTGGATTTTTTGATGCCGTCTCTGGTTCTGACTCGGGTGCTGCAGGCGATAGCCCAGAGGTCAAAGCATGAAGCTTTTCGCGCGCCTGTGTGAGGCGCTTGAAAGCCCGGCTAGCAGCGCCAAGCAGGCTGCGCTAGCCGACTACTTCGCCGCTGCTGAGCCCGCAGACGCGGCTTGGGCGGTTTATTTGTTAACCGGTGGCAAGCTGGGCAAACTGGTTGATTTGAAGTTGCTACGCGCGCTAGCTTGCCAGCAAGCGGGTATTGCCGACTGGCTGTTTGAGACTTGCTACCAGTCGGTCGGCGATTTGGCGGAAACCATTGCGCTGATTTTGCCGACTACGGCCTTTAGTTCTGAGTTGGCAGATGCGGGGCTGGCTTTTTGGATTCAAGCGCGTTTGCTGCCACTGCGCGGACTGCCGGATGCCGATGCAGCCAGCCGGCTCGCCAAAGACTGGCAAGCGCTGGACGTTCAAGGCCGCTGGCTGCTGCTCAAGCTCGCAAGCGGTGGCTTTCGCTGTGCTGCGAGTATTTTGGCGGTGCAACACGCGCTGGCGGCGCAGCACGGTCTTGATCCGGCTTTAATCGCCCAACGCATGCCGGCTTACCGGCAGGCTAAAAGTCTGCCGACGGCGGCGGCCTACTTGGAATTGGTTGCGCTGCCGGCATCCGTTCAAAACCCGGTTCACGCCGGTCAGCCCTATCCTTTCGCGACCAGCCACTCTTTGCCGATAGCGCAAGCTGTGCTGGCGCCGCAGTTGGATTTGAGCTTTGAGCCTGATTTAGGACTGGCACAACTTGGCCCGGTCAGCGATTGGCAGGCCGAATGGCAATATGCGGGATTGCGGGGCCAACTGGTTAAGCGCGGCGGTCAGGTCTGGCTGTGGTCAACCGGCGCGGCTTTAGTCAGCCAACATTTCCCTGAAATTATTGCGCTGGCCCATTGCCTACCTGATGGCACGGTATTGGATGGTGAGATATTGGCGTGGTCAGCAACACAAGACAAGCCAGCCAGCCGGCTATTGCTGCGCCAGCGTATGGGCCGTAAGACGCGAGGCAAAATCTCTGCCGAACCGGAGATGGTTTTTATGGCTTTTGACTTGCTTGAAGTCGCTGGTCGGGATTGGCGTCAGCAGTCCCAGCAAAGCCGCCGTCAGCAACTAGAGCAATTGCTGGTCGGCACGGCGATGCGTGTGTCTAAAGTACTGCCTGCCCATGACTGGGCTGGGCTGGATGCCATGCGCTGCGCTATTCGTGGGCGACCCCAAAACCAAGAAGAGGGCGAAAAAAGTGGCGAAGACGCATTGCTGGGCGTGAATGGGGTGAATGGTGTTGTGGGCGTTACCGGGCTAATCCTGAAAAATAAGCATATGGCCTACGCTACTGAGTCTTGGTGGCAGTGGCAGGCTCCGGCTATGTGCATCAATGGCGTGCTGGTTTATGCCCAAGCCAGCCAAGCCAGTCAATCCGGCGTTGGCTGCGACTACAGCTTTGCAGTCTGGAGCCGCGCGCCGCGTGACTCGGCTGAGGTGCAAAGTGTGCTTGACGCTATCACCCAAGGCCAGGCGCTGACCGGGCCGAATGCTTTGCAGCTACTGACGTTTACCAAGGTCAACACGGGCTTGAGCGCGACTGGCTTCAAGCAACTAGAACGCCTGATTCGCCAGACCACGGTCGCCAAGTTCGGCCCGGTACGCAGCCTTAGACCAAGCTTGGTTTGCGAGCTGGCTTTTGATTCTATTGATGCCAGTGCGCGCCACAAAAGCGGTGTTGTGCTGGAGGGCGCGCGGCTGCTGCGAATGCGACCTGAACTGGCGCTTTCACAGGCCGGACTATCCAGCGGTCTGACAGCGCTGTTAGAAGCGTCTGTAAGTCTTTCAAAAGTCCCTTGAGAGTTGCGGGGGAAGAATGTTATTGGGTCAGGCTGGTAATATCAGAAAATGCTTATGAAATCCGACACGCCCTTGCGTGAAACCACTGATGAAGGCGTTCCCGTATCTGTCAAGATTCGCGAACGCATCACCGCTTCTCGCAAGCGCTACAACGCCAATGACAACATTGCGCAATTCATTGAACCCGGAGAGCTCGATCACTTGCTCGACGAAGTCGAGGAAAAAATGAAAGGTGTATTGGCCAGCATGGTGATTGACACCGAAAATGACCACAACACCCAAAATACCGCGCGCCGGGTCGCCAAGATGTACCTGACAGAGGTCTTTAAAGGCCGTTACCTGCCAGTACCGGCGATTACCGAATTCCCGAATGCTGAGCATTTGAATGAGTTGATGATTGTTGGCCCCATCACCGTGCGCAGCGCCTGCTCACACCACTTTTGCCCGGTTATTGGCAAGATCTGGATTGGTGTGTTGCCTAATGAACACACGAATGTGATTGGTCTGTCTAAATACGCACGCCTAGCCGAATGGGTCATGGGTAGACCGCAGATTCAGGAAGAAGCGGTTGTGCAATTGGCCGACTTAATTCAAGATAAAACGTCTCCTGACGGTCTGGCCATCGTGATGGAAGCGAGTCACTTTTGCATGGGTTGGCGCGGTGTCAAGGACATGGAAAGCAAGATGATTAACTCCGTCATGCGCGGCGTGTTTCTTAAAGATCCCAATTTGCGGCGCGAATTCCTCGCGTTGCTGCCTAAAAACTCAAGCAACTGAAGAATTCATTATGTTAGTACGCCTTTTATACGCCAGCCGCCAGTCGGATCCGTCCACTTCGGCCACCGAGTCCATACTGTCCCAGTCGCGCAGCCACAACATGGCCAGCGGCATTACCGGCATTCTTTGCTACGGCGGCGACATCTTCTTGCAAGCCCTAGAAGGTGGACGCAAACAAGTGAGCGAGCTCTACGGCGTGATCCAAAAAGACCCGCGCCACAAGGACGTGGAACTACTGTTGTACGAGGAAATCACTGAGCGCCGCTTTGGCGGATGGACTATGGGCCAAGTCAATGTGGCCAAGCTCAATATGTCAGTGCTGCTCAAGTACTCCGAGACCCCTGAACTCAATCCGTATTCAGTGTCCGGCAAGGTCTCTCTGGCTTTACTGGAAGAGCTGATGGCGACCGCAGCCATCATTGGCCGCGCTTAAAAAGCCGGCTCTGGCCGGTCAGTCGCTGGCTAGTTTGCCGCCCACTGACAGGCCATCCCCAGACTTTTTATTGGGCTGTGATTTCTCCAGTAGCCCAACCCGCAGCAAACCCATAGTGCTGGCGCTGGGTCAGCAAAGCCAAGGCCGGGTACAGCTACAAAAACTGGAGTTTCTTCCGTCTCTACAAAGTTTCGAAGACTGGCTGGGCTTGCCGCAGCATTGGCTAGGCGCTTTTGATTTACCTTTTGGCTTGCCACGTGAACTGGTGCTTAATTTGGGCTGGCCCTCAGTCTGGGTTGAGCTCATCAAACATTACGAAAGCTTGAGCCGCGAAGAGATACGCAATGCTTTCGCCGGTTTTTGTGATGCCAGACCGGTAGGTGGAAAATTCGCCCATCGCGCCACCGATATTCCTGCAGGTTCTAGCCCTTCTATGAAATGGGTAAACCCGCCAGTTGCTTTTATGCTGCATGCCGGCGTGCCAAGGCTAGTCAAGATGGGCGTTCATTTACCCGGTCTTAAAGATGGTGATCTTCAGCGCGTCGCGCTAGAAGGTTATCCGGGTCTATTAGCCCGTGAGCTTATCGGCAGACGTTCTTACAAGAGCGATGACAAAGCCAAGCAAACGCCTGACCGCCTCATTGCCCGCAAGGACTTGATCACCGCTTTAGAGTATGGTCAAAGTCGTTTGGCGTTAAGGCTTAAGCTGACGCACGCTCAGCGCGATAGTTTGGTCGATGATGCCAAGGGCGATAGTTTGGATGCCGTGCTTTGTCTGATGCAAGCTGCTTGGGCAGAGCGCCAGCACCGGCAAGGAGCAAAGTGTTTTGGCCTACCCGCTGACGTCGATTCGCTTGAAGGCTGGGTCATTACAGCTTGAGATTCAAGGTTTTTACCAGTGCAGCGCAATGTCCTACGCACATGTCGGCGCTTGCTGACCATGGCTTACTTTGATAGCGGTTCCAATTAAAGATTAGGTCTAACGCAAGACCGGCTCTTTCAATTTTAAGCATTCAAGGAGTACTTCAATGAACAAAGATCAAGTGCAAGGTCGTGTTGACCAAGGGATAGGCAAACTCAAGGAGGCCGTTGGCAAGGCGGTTGGCAACGAAAGTCTGCGGGGCGAAGGCCTAGCCGATCAGGCTGAAGGTAAGCTCAAGTCTGGGCTGGCAGACACCAAGGAGTCCATTAAGGACAAAGCCAAAGATTTCATTGACAAACTTTGAGCAAGAGGCCCAGTTTTCGTTAGTTTTCTCGTATCACACCGTATTTTTTGAGGAAAATTTTCAATGCAATTGAAAACATCACGCCATCACCGTAACGCTTTGGCTTTGGCCGGCTCACTGTTAGCGCTAATGGCGCTGGGCGCATGCGGCAATCCTATTGATGACCAAGCTGTCGCTCGTCATACCGAGCAGGCTGCTAAGAAGGCCATTGACAAGAGCAAAGCGATGACCGAGCAGTCAATCGCTTATGCCAGTGGCCTCATGAGTAACGCGGCTCAAAAGGCGCAAGTAATGGGTGCTGAGGCCGCCATCGCAGCAGGCAAGGTAGTCGATGATGCCGTCATTACCACCATCATCAGTGCCGGCTTGGCCAAAGATGCGCAATTGAATAAAACCAAAATTGATGTCACGACTAGTGCTGGCGTTGTCACTTTGACAGGTTCATCGCCGAATGCCGAGCTGAAAAATAAAGCTGCCGAATTGGTTAAAAATACAATTGGTGTGAAGTCTGTTGACAATCAGTTGGTGCTTCAAAATAGTTAAAGCATAGCGGTGTGCTGACGAAAAAAAAGCGCTGTTTTTGACAGCGCTTTTTTTATGCTCAGCCGGCCTTAAGCGGGCTTCATGCAAACAGCGATTTAAGGACGGATAACAATGTTGTTCTGGATAGAACGAACATTTTTCACGCCGCGAGCAAGCATTTCTGCACGTTCTTTTTCGTTGCTGGATTTTGCAAAACCAGAAAGTTGCACCGTGCCATTGAGCGTTTCAACGCTGATAGCGTTCGCGCTAACCACGGTGTCTTGTACGAATTTAGCCTTCACGGTGGTGGTGATCGCTGCATCATCAACATATGCGCCAGCGGTTGATTGGCCGCGTTCGACGGCGCAACCGGCTGAAATAATGGTGATACCGGCAAGGGCTGCAAATGCAATAGCGCGTACGTATTTCATAATATTTCCTGATTAATTTTCTAACTTTTAGTGCGTGGGCCATTAAATGTTTGATCAGTGGCACTACACCAGTCAAACAGAAAAAATTAAGTCGTTGGTTTAATCAGTCTCTAGCGTGGCTTTTTTATGGTCACTAGTTTTTGGTATTGGCGTTTTCAGTCTGCTTGTTGCGTCGGATTATCTGCCGCATTAGTGTCCGACTGATTAGCTGTGGCGTTGTAAATACTTGAGGTCAATAGGGTCATGACTACGCTGGAGATATTCGATGAGCGCATCGCCGAGACCAGCAGTGCGCTTACAGAAACTAAACGCCAAGGTTTAATTAACACCGCTGCTGCGCCTACGCCAGCCGAGACAGCCAAGATTTTGAAGGGGTGTTCGGCCGCATAGATTTTGACCAACGGCTGAACCATGTCGTAAGCAATATTGGCCGGATGGTGATGCCACCAAACTTTGACGGTGTGCTTAAGAATGTCCCAATGACTTCTGCCTGAATTTGGCGCTTCGTAGGCATCATGTGCATCGTTGCTGTCATGGCTTTGCGGTCTGCCCAGGTCGTGGTTGCCGTTTTGCATATATCGAAGCATGGCTTGCCGGCTCAGTGCAAGCCGCTGTTGTGGGCTGATTTCTTGATGTTGCATAGTTAGCACTCAGGCGACTGAGCGCAAGGCAATCGCGTCGCTGGCGATCTGAGCTTTGAGGTCGGGAAAACGGTTTTGGCTGATTGGTTTTTTTGCGAACAAAAAGGCTGCGATGGCAAACACAAGTGCTAAGCCAGGCACTGCAATCAAGGCCCAGTGAAACTGTTGCAGCAGCATGCCCAGCATAAAGGCTATGCCTGCAAGGCTTATGAACACCATGATGGAAAGCACCGCTAACATCCAAGCCACGGCGCGCTGCATTAACTCCTGCCCTACCTCTGTCGCCTCTTCCTGAAACAGTGCGGCATAGGCCGCGACGTGATCGACGATTAAGTCAGGTCTCTGTATCAAGGTTGATACAAGTGGGTGCAGCATGGTTTTACCTTCGCTCTGATTTATCGTAATTAATGGCGTTTAAAGCGCATTAATGCTAACTGCGGTCAATTGAAATTGACGCGCAATTAGTAGCTGCTAAAAACTATTCGCAGCGCTTCATAGCGCTTCTTAGCGATTAGCGACGTTTACGACTTGCAGCAATCAGTAGCGCTACGCTGGCGCCGACTGCTGCGGCAATCAGCACAGAACGCAGCGGTTGCTCGGCAACATAGCGTGTGGTGGTTGCGGTGGCCCGGGAAAGAGACTGCTGTGCGCGTTCTTTGGCTTCAGACGCCATGTCTAGACTTTGGCGAGCCAAATGCTGAGCTTTCGAGGCGAGCATGTCAACGATGGGGTCTACCTGACCACGCAGTTCACGCACTTTATGCTCGGCTTTATCCAGTGCTACGTTGGCGTATTCGCGGGTGTTTTCCATGGCTTTTTCGGCGCCATGCAGCAAGTTTTCGGAGGCTTGGCGTACCGCTGGCATGCTGTCTTGGACGATTTTTGATGGATTGGTATTCATGGCTATTCCTTAAGTTGAGGTGGTTTAAAAGTTCAGAAGTGACGGGTCGAAGTGGCGTTTGTCTTAATGTTTCTTCATTAGACTAAACACAAAACCGACAATTGCTAAGACAGCAAATATAAAGAAAAGAATTTTTGCAATTTCGACTGCTCCGGCGGCTATGCCGCCAAAGCCAAAGAGCGCAGCAACTAAGGCGATGATAAAAAAAATAACTGAATAACGCAGCATCTTTAGCTCCTTAAGGGTTGGTTTTATGGCCCGGCCTGAGTTGGATTGCCTCCAAGACATCACACATATTCTAGACCCGCACATTGCGGAGGGTTCTCGGCTTTTACGCTGCGCCATTGTCAGCTCATCAGGTGAGCTTGTGTAGGAAATAGACGACAAATAGACGTGTCGTAATTGGAACATTACGACCAGTGTTGAATGAATAAATTGATAAACGCTGGTTGTTATGAGTGGTTTTTGGGCAGGACTGCGGAAATACACGTGCCCGCGTTTTGTGTGCTGCTGACTTTGAGCTTGCCGCCCGCTGCCTCCACACGGTGGCGCATGCCGTTTAAGCCATGACTGCCCGGACTGATGTCTTGTGGGTTGAAACCTTTGCCGTTGTCGCTAACTTCCACTGTGACCAGACTGCCGGTATTGAGTAGGCTAACTACTATTTCGCTGGCTTGCGCGTATTTGGTGATATTGGTTAAAGACTCTTGCACCAATCGGTAAACCGTGAGTTCGGCAGAGCTGCTTAGTTCGACGTTTTCGAGGTCTGTGGTGGTGGATAGGCCAGAGCTCTCCTCAAATTCGCGCGTCAAAATTTCCAACGAAGCCACCAATCCTAAATGCGACAGCGAGGACGGCCGCAGGTCTTCCACAATGCGGCGTTTGAGTGCTATGCCGCTATTAAGCGTACTGATTAAATGCGCAATACGCTCCGCCGCTTCTGGCAGGTTGTCGCCCAGTCTTGACTTGAGTCTGGCGACGTCAAGTTTGGCGGCGGTAAGTAGTGCGCCCAACTCGTCGTGCAACTCGCGAGCCAGATGGCCGCGTTCGTCTTCACGTACGTTTTGCAAGTGAGTGGCCAACTCTGCTAAGTTGGCGGTGCGCTCTCTAACTTGTAAATCGAGTTGGTCGCGTTCGCGCTTGAGCGACTCCTGCGCACGCACGCTGGTTTCGAACAATGCTTTGGTCTGCATGAGGTACATATAAAAAGCCAACAAGCCGCCCAGTGCTACCACCGCCACACCTAGGCGTGAAAACACCAAGGTTTTTTTGAATTGGATTTGCGCTGACTCCATTTTGTTTTGGTTGTTAGCGGCAATTGAGTCGGATTCTTGGCGTATGGATTGCATGTACTTCTTACCAACATCGGTGGTGAGAACAAATTTCCACACATCTTCATTGCCATCTTTTCGCATTCGCATACTCAAGTCCATTTCGGCCATTTTGCTGGCGATTTGGTTGGATAGAATGTTGAATTCAGCTCGCTGACTGGGGTAAGGCGCCAAGATTTGGCGCAGTTTTTCGAGCTGTTGGTTGATCTTGGCGGTAGACAACTGGTAGGGCATGAGATCGGCCGGGTCGCCCGTTAGTAAGTAACCGCGTTGACCCGATTCAGCGTCAAGAACCTGTTCTGTCAGCTTGTTAAGCAAGCTGCTTGTTTGCTGTGCCTCGTTGACGCTAGCGGCTGCATCCACTGATTGCTGAAAGCTGATTTCGTTGATGACGATAAGAGCGATTGCTACTAGCGCAGCCACTGGAAGGCTGATGACTAGTTTGGGAAGACTAAATTTCTTCATCACCTGCTCCGTTTGACACTTGTTTAATACTTGTTCAATTTATTTGTGAATAATAATGCACACATCATTAATTAAGATGACCGTTGAGGTCGTTAATGCTTGTTACATGTGCCTACTTTTCAGGCCAGTCAGATAGAAAGTTAGCAACATGATAAAAATCGGAATAGTTGATGATCACGCAATTGTGCGTTCGGGTTTGAGGCAATTTTTCTCGGATCAAGTTGATTTGCGCGTTGTGGGTGAAGCCGGTAGCGGGCGCGAGGCTATTGATTTAGTTCGCAACGTCGAGTTAGATATTTTGGTCATGGACCTGTCCATGCCCGGCCAAAGCGGCATAGACGCACTGGCCATGATACGTGCGAAGGCGCCTGACGTTGGCATATTAATTCTGAGTGGCTATCCAGAAGAGCACTACGCAGTGAACTTGATTCGTCAAGGTGCGAGTGGCTATCTGAACAAAGAGTGTGATCCGTCCGAAATCGTCGACGCGATTCGCGTGATTTCTTTGGGAAAGCGCTACATCACGGCATCAGTGGCTGAGTTGCTCGCCCAGCAGCTGAATCGTCCGCATGATGTTGCGGCCCACGAGCAATTGTCTGAGCGTGAGTTTTAGGTTTTCCTCAAGCTTGCCAAGGGCGAAACTGCGGGTGATATTGCTAAGGCTTTGTCCTTGAGCGTGAAGACGGTCAGTACTTACCGCACGCGAGTGATGGAAAAAATGAGTCTTGCTTCAAATAGCGATCTGACCTATTACGCACTTAAAAATAAGCTCATTGATTAATGAATTATTTGTTTGCGGCTGCAATCGATGCGCCGCAGACTGTCGTTATGGAGTGGCGCTTCTTTGTTGAATACAAAAATCTATCAGGCCTTCGATTTCATTGGATTTATCAAACACAGCATCCACACCCAGTTGAGCACAACGCTGGCGAATATCGGCGGTGGCGTAATTGCTAAGTACAACTACCTTTTGTTCGGGTTTGCGGTCGCGGCATGCCGCCAGTACACCTAAACCACTGCCTTGCTTTAAAAACAGGTCAATGATGGCCAGATTCCACTTGTTGCTACTGCTAGCCAGCCATGCACAGCCTTCGTTTTCAGTTTCGCAGGTGCCCACGGCCTCAATGTCCACTAGCTCTTCCAGAGTGGCAATCAAGTTTTCTCGAATCGTTGGATTGTCTTCGACAATATAGGTTTTTAATCTCACGGCAATGTCCAGAAAAAGGGCGAATTTTTTTAGCTAAAAATTAGTGCTCAGCAGCTAAAAATAATTATTAAGAATAAATATGAATATATCTTGTGATTGAGTCAAGTTGTGACAGCCGTACAACCCTCAAACTGTAGGAGCTCTCCTACGCAGCGAAAAATATCAGCTTATGCCTACATTTTCACAGGCAATTGACTGGTCATGGCAACCGGCCTGATCGGGCAAAGTAAGAATGCTTATTAATATTTGCACAATTCCTGTAGTGCGGAAATGAGCTATCAAACGAGTTTTTAAACGCATGATTAAATTTCGCTTTTTCAAGGCGCCGCGCTGGCTGATAGTTTCGCTGCTGTCTGCTCTTTCATTGCTGCTGGTGGTAGTGCTGACACTTTTGTTGTTCCCATGGGACCGACTGCGCGAGCCCCTTAACCGCTATGCCTCTGAGCAATTGGGTCGTCGCTTTGAAATTACGCGTCACCTCTCGGTCGACTTAGGCCGCAGCATCACTGTCAAGCTCGATGGTTTGGTCGTCGCCAACCCCGAGTGGGCGAAAAATCCATATTTGATCAAAGCTGAGTCTGCCGAATTCGAGATGCGCTTGTGGCCTTTGTTGCAAGGGCGTTTGGAGTTACCGCGTGTGCTGCTAACTCAGCCTGAAATAGGCTTGCAAATGCAAGCCGATGGAAGACGCACTTGGGCCTTGTCTAGCGATACCTCTGACGTCAGCGCAGTACCCAAGGTGGGCGCTTTGACTATTAGCCAGGGTTTGCTGACCTATATTGATTCGGCTAAAGGTGCGGACATCAGCGCCGAATTTTCACTCACGCCTGAGGACAACGCACTTTTACCACTACTTTATAAAGCAGACGGTAAATGGCATAACCAGCGTTTTAAAGCAACGGGTCGAAGCGGTGGTGTGCTGCAGCTGAGTCGAAATTTGCAGCAGCCATTTCCGCTAGAGATCAATGTCATTACCGCAAACACCCGACTTAAGGCCAAGGGCTCAGTCGCAAATTTAGCGGACTTCAGCGGGTTGATGACGTATTTTGAAATTGAAGGCCGTAACCTAGCTGAGCTTTATCAACTCAGCGGTGTGGTGCTGCCATCAACCCCCGCCTACAAACTCAAAGGCCAGCTGGTCAGACAAGGTAACCGCTGGACGGCGAGCCAAATCGATGGCTTGTTGGGGAGCTCCGATTTGTCGGGATCGCTTAGCTTTGATACCAGCGGATCGGTGGCGCGCTTGAGTGGCAAGCTGCAATCTAAATTGCTGGACTTTAGCGATCTAGCCCCCGTTGTTGGCTTGGCACCAAGCAAGACTAAGCCAAGTGCGACCAAGGGGAGCGTAAACACAAGGGCAGCTCCCGACCGATCCCAAGTCCGGGTGAGTCAGACCAAGCAAAACTCTGGCCGCAGGGTACTGCCCACCATCCCTTTAGACTTAGAGCGCCTCAAGGCTATGAATGCAGATGTGACCTATAACGCAGTAGCTATTCGTCACGTCAAACAGTTGCCTTTGGACAGCGGCACCGTGCATGTGCAACTGACTGACGGCGTGTTGCAACTCGATCCGCTGGCGCTGGGTGTCGCCGGCGGATTGCTCAGCGGGCGTATGACGATTGATGCGAACCAGACACCGGCAGTGTTTGATACCCACTTTGATGTGCGCGGACTCAAACTCAATCGATTGTTTCCAACACTCCAAAGCACCAAAAGCAGCTTGGGTAAAGTGACCGGTCAGATCAGTCTGGCGGGTAAGGGCAATACCGCCGCGTCTATGTTGGGATCAGCTTCTGGCAATTTGGCTTTGGTGGTGGGACGAGGTGAGTTGAGTAATATTTTGCTGGAGTTTATAGGCTTGGATGGCGGTGAAGTGATTAAGTTTTTGCTCAGGGGCGACCGCAATGTAATGCTGCGCTGCGCTGCCGTTGAGTTCTCGGTCAAGCAGGGCTTGATGACTAGCACCACGCTAATGCTCGACACGACAGATACCCTGATTACAGGCCGTGGCAGCGTCAATTTGGCGAATGAATCTCTGTATATGGTTTTTAATCCCGAACCCAAGGACGGTAGTATTTTGAGCCTGCGCTCGCCTCTTAAAATCGCTGGCAGTTTTGCTGCGCCAACAGTTGGCGTGGATAAGCTGGCGCTGGCCGGTCGCATTGGGTTGGCGATCGGGCTGGGTTTGATCAATCCGTTGTTGGCACTGGCTGCAACCGTAGAAACCGGGCCGGGTCAGGATGCCGATTGTCGGCAAGCCCTTAAAGCGGCGAGTAGGCAATAAGCGATCTATAGATGGACGTTAAACCGCTATTAATCTAAGTCACCATAAGTGCCTTGAGTCGCTCTAGGTCGTTACGCGTTTTGACGTTTCACTGTGTCCAGACCCGCACACCAAACAGTTCTGGTCTTTTGGGATTGTGAGTTCATTCCACGCCATATATCGGCCATCTAACATCAATAGTCGGCCAGTTAAAGGCTGGCCTACGTGGCACAGCAGTTTCAGTGCTTCTGCCGCTTGTACGCTGCCTATGATGCCCACTAGCGGCGCAAATACACCCATGCTGGCACAGCGCTCTTCAATAAATATTTCGGTTTGTGGAAACACGCAGGCGTAGCAAGGAGAGTCTGAGCGGCGCGGGTCATAGACTGAAACCTGACCGTCAAAGCGTATGGCTGCACCTGAGACTAAGGGCTTTCGATGCTTGACTGAGGCTTGGTTAATCAAGTGACGGGTGCTGAAGTTATCACTGCAGTCGAGCACCACATCGACTGTTGGCATGAGTTGGTCTAGTAGTGCGGCGTCGGCTCGCGAGGTCACGCAAACAACTTCAATGTCAGGATTTATGGCGGCGATTGCTTGGGCGATAGATTCGGCTTTAAGCTGGCCCACACCGGCGAGCTTGTGGGCAATTTGACGTTGCAAATTGGTCTCGTCAATCCGGTCATCGTCTATGACCGTAATACGGGCCACGCCGCTGCTGGCTAAGTACAGCGCTACCGGCGAGCCCAGTCCGCCGGCGCCAATGATGAGTGCATGTGATGCGAGCAGTTTTTGCTGACCTTCAATCCCCAACTCATCGAGAAGAATATGCCGCGAATAGCGCAGTAGTTGCGAGTCGTTCACGGCTTATCCGCGCCTATTGATTGCCACATTCAATTTTCTTTTTTCTCGTTCTTGTTTTCAATCAAGGTGCTTTTGCTAATCAGCACGGGTTTGCCCTTGAGCTGATTAATGGCCTGCATTAACGGGAAGTCTTTGTCGCTGCCGAGCTCTGGGGGACGACGTTGTTCCGGCGTTTTACGCGACTCAGCTTCTAGTCGCTTGAGGGCTTCATCGCGGGCTTTTTCACGGGCGACATTTTTAACTTCAGCGTCTTGACCGCTGCTTAGGTGGTTGCTGAGGTCGGCCTCGCGTGTGCGCAGCACAGCAAATGGGCTACCTTCTGCCGTTTCATCAACCCAAACATCGGGCACTATGCCTTTGGCCTGAATCGACTTGCCGCTAGGCGTGTAGTAGCGCGCTGTGGTCAGCTTGATCCCTGTGTCTGGACCTAGCGGACGCACGGTTTGCACCGAGCCTTTGCCAAACGTCTGGTTACCCATGATGGTGGCGCGATTGTGGTCTTGCAGTGCACCGGCGACGATCTCGCTAGCCGATGCCGAGCCTTCATTGACCAGCACCACGAGTGGCACAGTCTTGATCGCTGCGGGCAGGCGTTTGAGTGGATCTGCGCCACTGCGGCGTTGGTAAAACTCGGGCGAGGCTTTGTAGGTGAATTTACTTTCAGCTAATTGGCCATTGGTCGAGACCACCACCACATTTTCTGGCAAGAAAGCTGACGAGATTGCAACCGCGGCGTCAAGCAGACCGCCCGGATCATTGCGCAAATCAAGGACCAAGCCTTTGAGGTTGGGCTCTTGTTTGTAAATCGCTTCCATTTTGCTGGTGAAGTCTTCAACCGTACGGTCTTGGAATTGGCTCAAGCGAATCCAAGCGTAGCCGGGTTCAATGACTTTGCTGCGCACAGATTGGGTACGAATTTCTTCGCGGATTATGGAGACCGGAAAGGTACGACTCTCATCTTTTCTAAAGATCGTGAGCACCACTTTGCTCTTGGGTTCACCGCGCATTTTTTTGACCGCATCGTTGAGCGACAAACCTTTAACCGCGGTGTCGTCAATTTTTGTGATCAAGTCATTCGGCTTGAGACCCGCGCGATCAGCTGGCGAGCCTTCGATAGGAGAGACTACTTTGACCAAGCCGTCTTCTTGCGTGATCTCTATGCCCACGCCGACGAATCGGCCGCTAGTGCCTTCACGAAATTCTTTGAAAGACTTTTTGTCAAAATAAACCGAATGCGGGTCTAGGCTGGAGACCATGCCGGAGATAGCGTCGGTGATGAGTTTTTTCTCGTCCACTGGTTCTACATAATCAGTTTTGATCATGCCGAAAACCGCAGCGAGCTGCTGCAATTCTTCTAGCGGCAAGGGTGTCATCGCGCCGCGTGCGACGGCTTGCAATTGCACCGTGGTCAGTGCGCCTGAGATGACACCAATAGAAATCCAGCCTGCGATCTTGAGCTTTTGACCCATAAGAAATACCTTAAAAAAACCTTGCTAAGCCGCTTGCAGGAGCCGTGCGCTCCTCAACATCGAAGAAATATACACCTAGGACAAAGACCTCACTCTAGAGTTCCACAGGCTTGGCGCAGTGACTACGCAAAAGCCGGTAAATCTGTCTAGATATGTCTTTTTACAGCTGCTTTTACCGCAGCTTTACTTTTTTCATTTACCCGATGACCGGCTTGCCGCGTCAATTGTCTTTTCTCAAGCCTTGCCTTGCGCGCTAACCGCCGCTTCGGCCAATGCTATGGCTTGGCTGTCGCCTAAATAATAGTGGCGCAGAGGTTTTAGTTGCTCGTCAAGTTCATAGACTAAGGGTATGCCGTTTGGAATATTCAGGTTGACGATGTCTTCATCTGAGACCTGATCCAAATATTTAATAAGTGCACGTATTGAATTGCCGTGGGCAGCGACGACGATGCGTTTGCCCGCTTTAATTGCCGGTGCCATCGCCTCGTTCCAAAATGGCATCACGCGTTCAACCGTGTCCTTAAGACACTCGGTCAGCGGTACTTGGCCTGGCTTGAGTCTGGCGTAGCGGGGATTTTGAACTTCGATGTCGGCGCTGGCTTGGTCTAGGGGCGGCGGCGGGGTGTCGTAGCTGCGGCGCCAAACCAGAACTTGTGCATCGCCAAATTTTTTCGCTGTCTCGCCTTTGTTGAGGCCTTGCAAACCGCCGTAATGGCGCTCATTGAGGCGCCAGTTGTGCACTACCGGCAACCAGCTGCGGTCCATCTCGTCGAGCACATGCCACAGCGTTCGGGTGGCGCGCTTGAGAACGCTGGTGTAGGCAACATCAAAGTCATAACCTTGGTTTTTGAGTAGCTTGCCGGCATTTTTTGCCTGATTTACACCGGTCTCAGTGAGATCAACATCGACCCAACCAGTGAAGCGGTTTTCAAGATTCCAGGTCGATTCGCCATGGCGAATCAATACAAGTTTGTACATGGGTGAGGTATGCCCTTGAGTAGGGTTAAAAGAGTAAAAGACAAGATTAAAACACTGCGCTGGTAAATCAAGCGACGCCTCCATTCTAAAATCAGTTGTTTAGTGACAATCAATTCAAAGGTTTAAAGTGAAATTTCTGATCGATAACTGGATGCTTCTCTCAATAGCTCTGGCTTCTGGCGCCATGTTGCTCTGGCCTCTGTTGTCTAGCAGCCTTAACGCCGGCGCCTTGAGCGCTGGTGCTGCGGTGCAACTGATTAACCGTGAACGCGCAGTCGTGATCGATGTTAGCGAGCCTAGCGAATTTGCCGCTGGCCGAGTGGGTGGCTCTAAAAATGTACCGCTTGAGCAGTTCGAAGACAAACTACCTGCAGTGGTTAAAAACAAGGCTCTGCCTTTAATTTTGGTTTGCACCTCTGGCATACGTTCCAAACGCGCGCTGGCCATGGCTAAGAAACTCGGCTACGAGCAAGCTCAAGTGCTTGGTGGCGGACTGAAAGCATGGAAAGAGGCTAACCTACCACTTGATAAAGCCTAACACTTGCAGGCGCGGCTTGGAGATTTCCTCCTAGGCCGTTCGCTAGACACGGCAATTGCACACAATTACCAGCACCCAAACTTTTTAATTTCCTTAATTTCTTTGGCTTTTTTTGTGGCAAATCTGCAGGGCATCATGGCAAATTAGGATCAGAGTAATTTATGCAAACAGTCAAGATCTACACCACGGGCAGCTGCCCCTACTGCGTTCACGCCAAGCAGTTGCTCACGCAACGCGGCATTCAATTCGATGAGGTGCGGGTCGACTCACAACCTAGCGAGCGTCAGGTCATGATGGATTTATCCGGCCGCCGCTCGGTGCCGCAAATTTTCATCGGTAAAAACCACGTGGGTGGCTGCGACGATTTAGTCGCACTCGACGGCAGCGGCGGCTTAATGCCCATGCTCAACGCTGTTTAATACAGCCTTTTTTCAGCGGCCTAATTTAATCGCCCGCTCTTGCGAGCCTGAAACCAGTCATTCGGGGCTGTAATAATGCACCGTGTGCCGGGCTTTTCTCTTGGCCTTGCAAGCAATCAAAAACACAAACTGAAAGTATCCTATGGCTGAAGCTAATCTTGACCCCGTATTCCAAATTCAGCGCGTCTACCTCAAAGATTTGTCGCTAGAGCAGCCTAATTCCCCTGAAATCTTGCTCAATCAAGAGCAGCCAGCCGTTGATATTCAACTCGGCGTCGAAGCCGCCCCAGTCGCTGACGGCTTGTTCGAAGTTACCGTGACCGCCACCGTTCACGCAAAAATCGGTGAGAAGACAGTCTTCATGGTTGAAGCCAAACAAGCCGGTATTTTTGAAATTCGCAATCTGCCTTCCGAGCAAATGGGCGCTGTGATGGGTATTGCTTGCCCGCAAATCGTCTATCCCTACCTGCGCGGCAATGTTGCCGATATCGTTCAGCGCGGTGGTTTTCCGCCCGTGCATTTGGCCGAAATCAACTTCCAAGCCATGTACGACCAGCAGCAAGCTGAAGCCGCCGCAGCTAGCGACGCTGCGCCACAAATCCTTGTGTAATTCACGGGCCATGCCCGTATGAAAATTATTGTTCTTGGCGCCGGTGCTTGGGGTACGGCTCTCGCGCTGAGCGTGAGTGACAGACATCAAGTCACGCTCTGGGCGCGCAGCGCTGAACAACTCGCTGCGCTGCGCGCTGATCGCAGCAATTTGCGTTATCTGCCAGGCCCAGCGCTGCCGGCTGAGCTCAGGCTCAGTGGTGGGCCGTCTGAGCCTATTGCTGAGGCGATTGCTGGTCAGGACTTAATCGTCATGGCTACGCCGCTGTCTGCTGCGCGCAGCATGCTGCACAGCCTCAGAGACGCGACTGTGCCAGTTGCTTGGCTTAGCAAAGGCTTTGAGGCGCCGGTATCAAACATTCCCAACGCCAGACCTTTTGGTTTGATGGTGCATGAAATTCTCGCTCAGGTAGCGCCTAACTTACGCGCTGGCGTGCTCAGTGGACCTAGTTTTGCACTTGAAGTCGCACGTGGCCAGCCGACGGCTTTGGTGGCTGCCAGTGATTCCGCCGAAGTGCGCGATGCGCTGGTCAGCGCCTTTCACGGTCCCAATCTACGTGTCTACGCCAACGACGACATTATTGGTGCTGAAGTCGGTGGCGCGGTTAAAAACGTGCTGGCGATTGCTACCGGTTTATGCGATGGACTCCATCTTGGCTTGAACGCCAGAGCGGCGCTGATCACGCGTGGTTTGGCCGAAATGATGCGTTTGGGCGTGGCGCTTGGCGCCAGAGCTGAAACCTTCACGGGTTTGTCAGGCCTAGGCGACTTGGTGTTAACGGCAACCGGTGACTTAAGCCGCAACCGCAAGGTTGGATTGCAGTTGGCAGAGGGCAAGACGCTGGCCCAAGCGATCGAGTCGCTGGGTCATGTCGCGGAAGGTGTTTATTGCGCCCATACAGTGGTGCAACGTGCACGGCTGTTGGATTTAGATATGCCAATTTCCGAGGCCGTGGTTGAGCTGCTAGAAGGACGTGTTTCTGCGCATGACGTTGTGAGTTTGCTGATGGAGCGAGAGCCCAAAAACGAGATGGTCTAAGGGGTTTTGAGCCCGCATAACGCAGACGGCTAGTAACCGTTTGCGCTGTCGTTTAGACGTTTTTAAAACTCTAAATTGTCAATCAATCGGGTATTGCCTAACTTTGCTGCGCCCAGCACTACCAGTGGCTCTTGTGCCATCGGTGCTTGAGGCGCTAGCAAATCCGTACGACGCCGCACGGTGAGGTAGTCGGGTTTCCAGCCGCGTCTGGCCAAGGCCTGCATGGCTTGGGCTTCTAGCGCGGGTAGGTCGGGCGAGTCGCTGGCTCTAGCCGCTTGGCTCAGTGCGCGCAGGGCAATCGAGAGTTGCGCGGCTTCTTCGCGCTCGGCTTGGCTGAGGTAGCTGTTGCGCGACGATAAGGCTAAACCATCGCTGGCGCGCTGGGTCTCGCCAGCAAGGACTTCAATCGGCAGTGCAAACTGCGCAATCATGCGGCGCACCACCAGCACCTGTTGGTAATCTTTTTTACCAAAAGCGGCCACGCCGCCTGGCATACCGGCGAAGACGCAGGAAAAAAGTTTTAGCACAACAGTACTCACGCCTATGAAAAAGCCGGGTCTGAAATGGCCTTCAAGAATGTCACTCAAGTCTGTGGCTGGATGCACTTTATAAGTCTGAGGCTCTGGGTAAAGCTCTTTTTCGCGCGGCGCAAACAGTACGTTGCAACCGGCTTCCTCTAGTCTTTGGGCGTCTGCATCCAGTGTGCGTGGATAGCTGTCGAAATCTTCATTTGGCGCGAACTGCAGACGGTTCACAAAAATGCTGGACACCGTCACATCACCTAGCGGTTTAGCCTGTTTGACCAGCGCAATATGGCCATCATGCAAGTTTCCCATTGTGGGTACAAACGCGGGACGTTCAAAGCCCGCCAGATGCGCACGCAGCTCAGCGATGGTGTGGACTATATGCATTCATTTACCTTGAAAAATTGTTTCTTGTGTCCGCTGTGTAGAGCGCTAGGGGTGAGGCTTGCTGTCAAAAACCAAGCTGAATTATCAGGCGTAATTTTTTTGTTGAAAATCACCACTAAAACATTAGCCGTTGCGGCTTACCAAGCATGGGCTGCGTTATTCGGAAAGCTGCCGTTTTTAACCGCTGCAACATAGGCCTGCATGGCGCCACTGATGCTGCCGGAGTCCTGCATAAAGTTATGCACAAACTTTGGCATTTTGCCTAAGTTCATGCCCAACATGTCATGCAGCACCAACACCTGACCGGCCGTGCCATTGCCCGCGCCTATGCCTATCGTGGGGCAGTGATCTAGCTCTTGGGTAAGGGCTGCTGATAGATCTGCTGGCACCATTTCTAGCACCAGCATGGAGGCTCCGGCGTCTTGCAACGCGGCCGCTTGGCGCTTGAGTAAGCTGGCTGACTCATTGGTTTTGCCTTGTACTCTGTAGCCGCCCAAGGCGTGCACGGTTTGCGGCGTCAGGCCCAAGTGGGCGCAGACGGGAATGCCACGTTCGACCAAAAAGCGTACCGTCTCTTCGGTCCATCCACCGCCTTCAAGTTTGACCATGTGAGCCCCAGCCTGCATCAGCACTACGGCGCTGCGCAAAGCCTGCTCTTTTGATTCGTGATAGCTGCCAAAGGGTAAGTCGCCAATCAGCCAAGCCGTGCCGTTTGCGCGGCGCAAACCGTTGGCAACGCACTCAGTGTGGTGGCGCATGGTTTCTAAGCTCACGCCTACTGTGCTGCTCAGGCCTTGGCAGACCATGCCGAGGGAGTCGCCAACCAACAGACACTCAACGCCAGCTGCATCGGCAACCGCTGCAAAAGTCGCGTCATAGGCGGTGAGCATGGTGATTTTTTCGGCTTGCTTATGCATCTCGCGCAGCCGCGGCAGGCTAATTGGTTTGCGCGAAATCTGTGCGTTTGCGTTTGGTTGGCTGCCGTAGGGTGCTACTGAAACTGACGTATTTTGCGAGGATGGGGTGTTTTCTGGTGCGATGCTGGACGTTGAGGTCATAGTGCTCCGATGCAAAAAGTTAGGCGAAATCTAAACAAATTAGGCACGTATTTTTGGCCAATTGTGAGATGTCGATGATTTACTTGTGCTCAAGATGTAAGTGTCAAAGAGCTTAGCCGCAGTGTATTGCGCCAAGCTAAGTGCAATGCCTTTAAGACTCAGTGATCTGACTTGGGGGCTCTGAAAATGTTGTTGGCGTGTAGGCCAAGCGCACGTAAATAGGTGCAAAGGCTTCGGCTTGGGTCACGTCGAGCAAGCCTTCTTTAGACAGCTCTAGCAGCGCGATAAAGGTCACCACCAGCACCGGCATGCCGCGCGAAGTGTCAAACAGTTGTTCAAATTCAAGAAACTTTCGGCCTTGCAGTTTGCGCAGCACTATGCTCATGTGCTCGCGCACCGAGAGCTCTTCGCGCGAGATCACGTGGTGCTGAACTAGCTTGGCGCGCTTGATGATGTCGCTCCAAGCTTGCTGCAAGTCACCGACCCCAACGTCGGGAAAACGCGGCTGCAGCGCTTGCTCAATATGCACTTGGGCGCGCAGAAAGTCGCGGCCAAATTGCGGGATTTGATTCAGTTTTTGCGAGGCTAGTTTGATTTGCTCGTATTCCAGCAACCGGCGCACCAGCTCGGCACGCGGGTCTTCCGCCTCTTCGCCTTCAGCGACTTTTTTGGGCGGCAGCAGCATGCGCGACTTGATCTCAATGAGCATGGCGGCCATGAGCAAATATTCGGCGGCTAGCTCTAAATTTGTGCTGCGAATTTCCTCAACATAGCTGAGGTATTGGCGCGTCATCGCGGCCATGGGAATGTCGAGAATATTGAAGTTTTGCTTGCGTATCAGGTAGAGCAACAAGTCCAGTGGGCCTTCAAAGGCCTCTAGAAAAATTTGTAGCGCGTCCGGCGGAATGTAGAGATCGCGCGGCATGGCAAACAGTGGCTCGCCATACAGCCTGGCTAATGCGACTTGGTCGACCACCACTGGCATGCCCAGCTCAGCGCCGGCTTGCAGTTGGTCCGTCAGGGCCGGGGACTGGTTGACAGAAATCGGCATGCGCTCAATCCGTTGGTTGCTGTGGGGCGGGTGAGCTTGAAAAGGCCAAGCCGAATTAGTCTTGTCGGACTAATTTAGATAATGGGTTTTTTGCCAACGGCTGGCGTTTTATTGCTGTAGACGTAGGCTTGCTGCGCCACGCGTGCTTCGCTGTATTGGGCTTGCTCGGTGCGACTCAGGTCTTTGTCCCAAAGCAAGGCGCGGCCAGCGCGTTGCTCGGCCTCTAGGGTGGGGCGGTTGACCTTTAGCTGTTCAATGAACTGCGTGGCTTCTGAGGTGTAGTCGGGACGGCGAAATAGGGACATGAGTAGCGTCTGCCTGAAACAAATAATCGGATGATTTTACCGGCCACTGGCCTGCGCCGGGTTGAATCGTTTGTTAACGCCTGAGTTTCGCACTCAAAGTATTCAAAAGACATTGCTTTTGAATCTTTTAGTGCACGACTTTATGGTCTTAGCCCACCCGCATTCCGGGCTGGGCGCCGGCGACTGGTTCGAGCACATAAATCCCCGCATCGGTTTTTTCATCCGCATGACCGGCAGCCAGCACCATGCCTTCACTGATGCCAAACTTCATTTTGCGCGGCGCTAAATTAGCCACCATGACGGTGTGCTTGCCAATCAAGTCTTCGGGTTTATAGACGCTGGCAATGCCGCTAAAGACATTGCGCAGCCGGCCTTCGCCGGCGTCTAACGTCAAGCGCAGTAGCTTGACCGAGCCGGCAACGGCTTCGCAGTTGACGATTTTTGCGATGCGCAGGTCTATCTTGGCAAAGTCGTCAATCGTGATGGTCGGCGCTATGGCTTCGCCTCCGGGCAGTGCGTTGACTTGCGCCTCGGCGACCTCTGCATTCAGAGCAGTTGCTGCGGCAGGAATAGTTTCAAGCGCTGCGGGCGTTTCAAACAATGCTTCTAGTTGTTTGATATCGACGCGCTGCATCAAGTGCTTGTAGTCGCCAATCAGGTGGCCATTGCCTAAAGGCGTGTTTGCTTGTGCAAATGTTAGCGGCGCAATTTTTAAAAATACTTCGACTTGTTCGACTAAGCCTGGTAGCACCGGTTTTAGGTAAATACTGAGTATGCGAAAAGCCTCTATGCAGACCGTGCAGACGTCTTGCAGGCGTGCGTCCATATCGGCTTTTTTGGCTAACTCCCACGGCTTGTTCTGGTCTACGTAGGCATTGACTTGATCGGTCAGCAGCATGGTTTCGCGCAATGCTTTGGCAAATTCTCGCTTGTCATAAAGGTCAGCAATGGCGGCTTGCTGCGCGCGTAACTCGCCCAGTAGAGCGGCGCCATCGCCAGTGACTTCACCCAAACTGCCGGCAAAACGCTTGGCGATAAAACCGGCTGCGCGGCTGGCGATGTTGACGTATTTGCCAATCAGGTCGCTGTTAACCCGGGCCATAAAGTCGTCGGCATTAAAGTCTATGTCTTCATTGCGTGCGTTGAGTTTCGCCGCTAGGTAGTAGCGCAGCCACTCGGGGTTCATGCCCAGACTTAAGTATTTGAGCGGGTCTAATCCAGTACCGCGGCTTTTGCTCATTTTCTCGCCGTTGTTAACGGTTAAAAAGCCGTGCACAAAGATGTTGTCCGGTGTCTTGCGGCCGCTAAAGTGCAGCATCGCTGGCCAGAACAAGGTGTGAAAAGTGACGATGTCTTTGCCAATGAAGTGGTATTGCTCCAGCGCCGGGTCGGCCATGTAGTCGTCATAACTCTCGCCGCGCTTGTCGAGCAGGTTTTTCAGCGAGGCCAAGTAACCCACCGGCGCGTCCAGCCAGACATAAAAATACTTACCCGGTGCATCGGGGATTTCAATCCCAAAGTAGGGCGCATCGCGGCTAATGTCCCAGTCGCCCAAGCCTTCAGAGCTGCTGCCATCTTGGTTGCTGCGCACCGAGAACCATTCTTTGACCTTGTTGGCTACTTCGGGTTGCAGTTTGCCGTCTTGTGTCCAGGCTTGTAAAAACTCAACGCAGCGTGGGTCTGACAAGGTGAAGAAAAAGTGCTCTGAGCTTTTTAGCACCGGCACTGCACCGGTAAGCGCTGAATACGGGTTGATCAAATCGGTGGGCGCATAGACTGCGCCGCAGACTTCGCAATTGTCGCCATATTGGTCTTTGGCATTGCAGCGCGGGCATTGGCCTTTGATAAAGCGATCCGGCAAGAACATATTTTTTTCGGGATCGAAAAACTGCTCAATGGTTTTGCTGGCAATCAGCCCGGCTTTTTTTAAGTCGCGGTAAATTTGCTGGGCTAGGACATGGTTTTCTGGACCATCGGTGGAGTGCCAGTTATCAAAGGCAATGTGAAAGCCATCTAAATAAGGCTTGCGACCAGCGGCGATATCAGCCACAAACTGCTGCGGCGTGACGCCGGCTTTTTCAGCGGCAATCATGATGGGCGCGCCGTGGGCATCGTCGGCGCCGACGAAGTTCACCGCATGGCCCTGCATTTTTTGGAAACGCACCCAGATGTCGGCCTGTATGTATTCCATGATGTGGCCGATATGGAATTTTCCATTGGCATAAGGCAGGGCGGTAGTGACGAACAGGCGACGCTGGGACATGTGTGGGGCTTTATGGCTGAATGGCTTGAAGGGATCTTGAGAGGTGATTTTAAGTCGAGCTCTGCGCCAGCTGCGGCAAGCATGTCCCTAGACCCTTTCCGGGTGGGCTTTGGGCGTTAAAATTCTTGTTATATGACTGACTTCATGAGTGCTTCTCAAAGCACTTGTGGCCTTGATAAAAGCCTCTTTAGGCTGGCAAAGCCGGTCTAGCGCGCCTAGAAAACTATTCGGCCCAACCCCCACTTTCGGAGATAAAAAAATGGCTTTAGACCAACCAATCGTTTTGCAAGCCTTGCAAACAGTGCTAGACCCCAACACCGGCAAAGACTTTGTCAGCACCCGGGCGTTAAAAAACCTGCAAATCACCGGTGCTGATGTGTCGTTTGACGTCGAGCTGGCCTACCCCGCCAAAAGCCAAATAGCCGCGATTCGCCAAAGCCTTATCGTGGCCGCTAAGGGCGTCGCCGGCGTCGGCAATGTCTCTGTCAATGTGAGCTTTAAGATCGCCAGCCACAGCGTGCAGCGCGGCGTGCAGTTGCTGCCAAATGTTAAAAACATCATCGCCGTTGCGTCGGGCAAAGGTGGCGTGGGCAAAAGCACCACTGCGGTTAATTTGGCACTGGCACTGGCTGCCGAGGGCGCTAGCGTGGGTTTACTCGACGCCGATATTTACGGCCCTAGCCAGCCCATGATGATGGGTATTGAAGGCCGACCCGAAAGCGTGGACGGCAAGAACATGGAGCCGATGGAGAACTACGGCATTCAAGTGATGTCGATAGGCTTTTTGGTGGCTCAAGACGAAGCCATGATTTGGCGCGGCCCGATGGCCACTCAAGCGCTAGAGCAATTGCTGCGCCAGACCAATTGGAAAGATTTGGACTACCTGATCGTCGACATGCCGCCAGGCACCGGAGACATTCAACTCACCCTGAGCCAGCGCGTGCCGCTGACCGGTGCGGTGATCGTCACCACGCCGCAAGACATCGCGCTGCTTGACGCCAGAAAAGGCATCAAGATGTTCGAAAAAGTCGGTGTTCCGATTCTGGGCATTGTTGAGAATATGGCGGTCCACGTGTGCTCTAAGTGTGGTCACACAGAGCATATTTTTGGCGCAGACGGCGGTAAAAATATGGCCGCTGAATACAACATGGATCACCTAGGTGCGCTGCCATTAGATATGCAAATTCGACTCAACGCCGACAACGGTCGGCCGACTGTGGTGGCCGATCCAGACGGCAGCATTGCGGCAATTTACAAAGCTGTGGCGCGCAAATTAGCCATTACTGTGGCGGCAAAAGCCAAAGATTTTTCAGCTAAATTTCCTAGCATCACGATTTCTAAAAATACATAAGACATATTTTTAGTTCTTAAAAACTAGCCATTAAAAATTAGTCGTTATCGGCTAATTTTTTTGCCTAAATTTTTTTTTGTAAAACTTTAAAATTACTTCTTTAGATTTTTTTGAATTAATTTAGTTTGATTCGGTTTTGTCTTGAATGTTCTTACACAAACAATTCTTTTTCATAGATGATGATCCAACAAAAAAAAGGAGACATCTATGTCAGGAATTTTGGATAAAGAACACATCATTGCCGGGCCCGGCTTTAACCGCTGGCTGGTGCCACCGGCGGCGTTAGCGATTCATTTATGCATAGGCATGGCGTATGGATTCTCAGTTTTTTGGCTACCGCTGTCCAAAGCGCTAGGCGTTAAAGACGCGATTAAATGCGGCCCTGACATAGGTTTTTTCCAAGAACTTTTTAGCACTGGTTGCGACTGGAAAATCTCTACGTTGGGCTGGATGTACACCTTGTTTTTTGTGCTCTTGGGCACATCGGCGGCCACTTGGGGCGGTTGGCTTGAACGCGCTGGACCGCGCAAAGCCGGTGTAGTTGCCGCTTTTTGCTGGTGTGGCGGCATGCTGGTCTCGGCGCTCGGGGTTTATCTGCACCAGTTCTGGTTGATGCTGTTGGGCTCTGGCGTGATTGGCGGTATTGGTTTGGGACTGGGCTATATCTCGCCGGTATCTACCTTGATTAAATGGTTTCCGGATAAGCGCGGCATGGCTACCGGCATGGCCATCATGGGCTTTGGCGGCGGTGCCATGATTGGCTCACCTTTAGCCGCTGACCTGATGAAATACTTTGCCAGCCCGACTAGCGTGGGTGTGGTGCAGACTTTTGTGGTTATGGCTTTGCTTTATTTTGTCTTCATGATGGCCGGCGCTTTTGGTTACCGCGTGCCTGAAACGGGATGGAAACCAGCAGGCTGGACAGCCCCTGATGCAGCTGACAACGCCATGATTACCCAGCAACACGTGCATGTCAGCAAGGTCTGGGGCATTCCCCAGTTTTGGCTGATCTGGATGGTGTTGTGCATGAATGTGAGTGCCGGCATTGGCGTGATCGGCATGGCTTCGCCCATGCTGCAAGAAGTTTTTGGCGGCGCCTTAATTGGTGTGAACCAGAAATTTGGCGCGTTGGATAAAAGCCAGCTTGCCGCCATCGCAACCGTGGCCGCAGGCTTTACAGCGCTGCTCAGTTTATTCAATATTGGGGGACGATTTTTCTGGGCCAGTTTGTCTGACAAGCTAGGCCGCAAGCTCACCTATGTGGTGTTTTTTGTGCTTGGCGGTGCTTTGTATTTCAGCATTCCGGGCAGCGCTGCGGCTGGCAGCATTGTTTTATTCGTCGCCGCTTTTTGTGTCATTTTGAGTATGTACGGCGGCGGCTTTGCCACCGTACCGGCTTATCTTGCGGATATCTTTGGCACGCAAATGGTGGGCGCTATTCACGGCCGCTTGCTGACCGCTTGGGCGACGGCGGGCATTCTCGGCCCGGTGATTGTTAACTACATGCGCGAGTATCAAATCGGTCTGGGTTTGCCGCGAGAGCAAGTCTATAACCAGACCATGTTTATTTTGTCTGGCTTGCTGGTTGTGGGTTTGATCTGTAACGCACTGGTGCGACCACTCAACCCCAAGTGGTTTATGTCGGACGAAGAACTGGCACACGAAAAACGGCTGGCGCATGAAAAGGCCATTGCATCGCAAGTCACAGGCAGTGACTCAATCGGGCAAGATACAACTAGTTCTTCTCTTGTCGTTTTGGCTTGGTTGGCCGTTGGTCTACCGCTAGCTTGGGGCGTTTACCGAACCTTGCAAAGTGTTGCTAAATTCTTTGCTTGAGGCGAGAGCAGGGCATTGGTATTTTTATTTTTTGTTTTTTAAATGCAAGCTAGGCATACGGGTGCTAGCTTGCAATGTCAGGCCCATATGACTTCTCCTGAACCCCAAGCTGTATCCCCATTTAGCGTGATTGCGACAGTCGACGATTTACGCAAAAGTATTCGCCAAAAAAGCAAACTTAAAGGTCGGCAAAGTGACGACGTTTCAATCAGTGAGGTGCGCGACTTGATAGGCGATGCGCCTGCCGAAGGACACCCGCGCGATTTGCTGATTGAGTATTTGCATTTGCTCAACGACGCATGGCGCGGTCTGCACGACAGACATCTGGTGGCGCTGGCAAAAGAGATGAATATCCCTATGGCCGAGGTCTATGAGGTGGCGACTTTCTACCATCACTTTGAAGTGCTCAAAGGCGATGCCAAAGCCCCAGGCCTAACGGTTCGCGTTTGCAACGGTCTGCCTTGTGAGATGGCTGGCGCAGAAAATATTCTGGCGCGTTTGCCAGTCTTGCTGGGCAACCCTGATGTGCGTGTTATTGCCGCGCCTTGCATTGGCCGTTGCGATCAAGCGCCCGCCGTTGCCGTGCATCAAACTGTGATTGCATATGCCACGCCCGAGTTGGTGATGGCCGAAATAAAACAGCCAAATAAAAATTTGCCAGCATCAAGCGAGAAACTTAATTTTTCTGCCTCTGACTTCACTGAAAAAAGTTTGATCGTACCAAGCCATGGCGGCCCGGCAGACTATGTCGGGTATCAAGCCTATCGTGAGGCGGGTGGTTACTCGATCGCCGCCGCACTGGTGAACTGCGAGGAAGACAGCGACCCGGTATTAAAAGCCATGGAAGACTCAGGCTTGCGCGGTTTAGGCGGTGCGGGTTTTCCAGCTGGCCGAAAATGGCGCATCGTGCAGGCCTTCCCTGGTCCGCGCCTGATGGCGGTCAATATCGACGAGGGTGAGCCCGGCACTTTTAAAGACCGCAGTTACTTAGAGCGCGACCCACATCGTTTTCTCGAAGGCTTGTTAATTGCAGCGCAAGTCGTTGGCATTCGAACTTGCTACATCTATTTGCGCGATGAATACCATGACTGCCGCGCGATGTTGGAAAAAGAGCTTGAACTGCTGCGCGCTGATCCGCCTTGTGAATTGCCGCGCATAGAACTGCGCCGCGGCGCCGGCGCTTATATCTGCGGTGAAGAGTCGGCCATGATTGAAAGTTTGGAAGGCAAACGCGGATTGCCGCGTATGCGGCCTCCGTATATTGCTGAAGTCGGTTTGTTTGGTTTACCCACGCTAGAACACAACTTTGAAACTTTGTATTGGGTGCGCGATATTGTGGAAAAAGGCCCAGAGTGGTTTTCCAGTTTTGGTCGCAACGGCCGCAAAGGCTTGCGCAGTTTCAGCGTCAGTGGACGCGTCAAGCAGCCAGGCGTAAAGCTCGCGCCGGCTGGTATTACGGTGCAAGAATTGGTCGATGAATATTGCGGCGGTATGCAAGACGGTCACAATTTTTATGCCTATCTGCCCGGCGGTGCGTCGGGCGGTATTTTGCCCGCCAGCCTGAATCAAATCCCGCTCGACTTCGACACGCTGCAACCTTATGGCTGCTTTATTGGTTCGGCCGCTATTATTGTTTTGGGCCATCAAGACAAAGCCCGCGATGCCGCGCTCAATATGATGCGTTTTTTCGAACACGAGAGCTGCGGCCAATGCACGCCTTGCCGCGTTGGCACCAGCAAAGCGGCGCGCTTAATGCAAGCTGATGCGTGGGATAACGACACGCTAGACGACTTGAGCCAAGTTATGGTGGATGCGTCCATCTGCGGCCTAGGTCAGGCTGCGCCCAACCCTGTGCGCAGCATTCAAAAATATTTCCCGCATGAAATTGGAGTGCTATGAACGCGCCCGCACAAACCACCTCGCCAAGCGCACAGCGCGCAAAAGCGCTGCCGCCAATTAAACCGCAAGCGATTCATTTCACACTGGATGGCAACGCGATTACTGCTTTTGACGGCGAGAGTATTTTCAACGCCGCCAAACGCAGCGGTGTCGATATCCCACATCTTTGCTACAAGGATGGTTACCGCGCCGACGGTAATTGCCGCTCATGTGTTGTGGAGATCGATGGCGAGCGCACTTTGGCGCCGAGTTGCTGCCGCAACCCGACGACCGGCATGAAGGTGCAAACCAGTAGCGAGCGCGCGCTGAAAAGTCAAAAAATGGTGTTGGAGATGCTGCTCTCTGACATGCCTGACGTCGGCTATAAATGGAATGACGACAATGCCGAGCAAGACCTAAATGCAGCTGTCGGCCAACACGGCGAGCTAAGCGATTGGGCCGCCAAACTTTCAGTCACGGTGAGACCCGAACTCAAAGCCTTGCGCCGCGAGCAACCCAAGGCCGATTTTTCACACCCGGCTATGGCGGTTAATCTCGATGCTTGCATTCAATGCAACCGCTGTGTGCGTGCCTGCCGCGAAGAACAAGTTAACGACGTGATTGGCATGGCCATGCGCGGCGCGCACAGCGAGATTGTGTTCGACTTGGGCGACGACATGGGGGACAGCACTTGCGTCGCTTGCGGCGAATGCGTGCAAGCGTGTCCTACCGGTGCGCTCATGCCCAAGACGCTGGTGGGCAGTCAAATCGTGGATAAAAAAGTGGACTCGGTTTGTCCGTTTTGCGGTGTCGGCTGCTTGCTCACTTACAAGGTCAAAGACAACATCATCGTCGGCGTCGATGGCCGCGATGGCCCGGCTAATCACAGCCGCTTGTGCGTCAAAGGTCGCTACGGTTTTGACTATGCCAGCAGCCCGCAGCGACTGACGCGGCCCCTTATTCGCAAAGCCGGTGTGGGGAAAAACCCAGAAGATTTAATCAATCTCAACCGTGACACCGCAGACTGGTCGGCCGTGTTTCGGGAAGCCAGTTGGGAAGAAGCTTTGGCACTGACCGGCACTACGTTGGCGGGTTTGCGAGACACGCACGGCAAAAAAACATTGGCTGGTTTTGGTTCGGCCAAAGGCAGTAATGAAGAAGCTTATCTATTCCAAAAATTGGTGCGTACCGGTTTTGGCAGCAATAACGTAGACCACTGCACACGGTTGTGCCACGCTTCTAGCGTTGCCGCCTTGCTTGAAGGCGTGGGCTCTGGCGCGGTGAGCAATCAGGTCAACGATGTCGAGCATGCTGAGATGATTTTCGTGATTGGTTCCAACCCCACCGGTAACCACCCAGTGGCGGCAACTTGGATGAAAAACGCCGCCAAGCGCGGCGCGAAAATCGTGCTCGCCGACCCACGCGTGACCGATCTTGGAAAACATGCTTGGCGCGCTTTGCAATTCAAGGCTGACACTGACGTGGCCATGCTCAATGCACTGATTCACACCATCATTGATGAAGGTTTGGCTGACGTTGATTTCATTGCCAAACGCGCTAGTAATTACGAAGCGCTGCGTGAGAATGTCAAAGCCTATAGTCCCGAAGCCATGGCGCCGATTTGCGGCATACCGGCGCAAACTCTGCGTGAAGTGGCGCGTGAGTTCGCCAAGGCCAAGGGCGCGATGGTGCTCTGGGGAATGGGTATTAGCCAGCACGTGCACGGCACTGATAACGCACGCTGCCTGATTGCGCTGGTCACGGTGACCGGTCAAATCGGCAAGCCCGGCTCAGGTCTGCATCCGCTGCGGGGTCAGAACAATGTGCAAGGCGCTAGCGATGCGGGTTTAATTCCCATGATGTTCCCTAACTACCAGCGCGTGGACAATAAGTCTGCGCACCAGTGGTTTGAGAAATTTTGGGATACCAAGCTGGACGAAAAACCCGGCTACACGGTGGTCGAAATCATGCATAAAATTTTGGCGCCGGATAGCGATCCGCACAAAATTCGCGGCATGTACATCATGGGTGAAAATCCGGCCATGAGTGACCCCGACCTGAATCATGCGCGCCACGCATTGGTCAGTCTTGAACATCTGGTGGTGCAAGATATTTTCATGACCGAAACCGCTTGGTTAGCTGACGTCGTGCTGCCCGCTACTGCTTGGCCAGAAAAGACCGGCACTGTCAGCAACACCGACCGTATGCTGCAAATGGGCCACCAAGCCGTGCTGCCGCCGGGAGGCGCCAAACCTGATTTATGGATTATTCAGCAACTCGCACAGCGCATGGGTTTGAACTGGCATTACGCCGGTGCTAACGAGGGCGTAGCAGCGGTGTATGAAGAAATGCGTCAAGCCATGCACGGTGTGATTGCGGGCATTAGCTGGGAGCGATTAGAGCGCGAATCTAGCGTGACCTATCCCTGTATGAGTGCGGATGATCCCGGCCAACCCACGGTTTTCATAGACCGATTTGACACGCTGGACGGGCGCGTTAATTTAGTCCCTGCCGACATCATTCCAGCCGATGAAAGGCCAGACCAAGACTTTCCGTTTGTACTGATTACTGGCCGGCAACTTGAGCATTGGCACACCGGCAGCATGACGCGGCGCGCCAGCGTCTTAGATGCGATAGAGCCGATTGCCACAGCTTCGCTGTGCGGTGCGGACATGGCGACTTTCGGTCTTGAGACTGGTGATGTGATCACGATTACATCCCGCCGCGGCGAGGTCGCTATTCATGTGCGGCGCGACGACGGTACGCCGCAAGGCGCGGTGTTCATGCCTTTTGCCTATTACGAGGCAGCGGCTAATTTAATGACTAATTCAGCGCTTGATCCGTACGGGAAAATCCCTGAATTTAAATACTGCGCAGTATCGCTGCGGCGTGGCGGTCAGGCTGCTGTTTTGGGCGGTTATGGGCGTGAGACGTAATTTGCATATTTATATGTATGCATATTTGTGACGTTGTAAAGATCGAGAATTTTCGATTTCGTAATAATTTATAGTTATTGAAAAAGCAGGCGAGCCAAACGTCAAGGCCCGCCTGCCGCATCAAGTTTTATCAGTGCTGCAAGGCGCTTTTTTCTGCCGCCAAATCCACTCAATGATTGCCCACATTTGAATGCGGTCTTGTCTGACGGCATTACACTGCGCAAATGTCTGAGTTTTTGATGCACTCCCCCGATACCGATAGCAACGTACGCAGGCCTGGCCTGCGAGCAGCAGTTGTCATGCGCCGAGAATATATTGGTAACCAGTGGCAACCTTGGCGTTGGAATCTTTCTGATGTTGTTCCGAATGAAGCCGCGTTCGGTGACAAGCCTCGCTTGCTGATAAAAGACGAGCAGCAAGAGTGCTGGCTTCATCCCAATTTTTTAGTCGAATTGTCTTTGGGCGACGCTGAAGGCTACTACCTGAATGTGACGACTGATCATCCCTGTTTTTGGGTCGTCTGGCGCATGGAAGAAGAAGCCTTGCTGGCCGACGAGCCTTTGGCCGTGCCGCAAATCGTGACGTTAAGTTATCACGATGCTGGTCGTTGGCTAGATGCGCAAGAAAATGTAGAGCAAGTTGCAGCGCCTGCTGAGGTCGTTTTTTGGTTGAAAGATTTTGTAGCCCAACACCATGTACTAGAACCCAAGCGCCGTCAGCGGCCGCAAAGTTTTAAATCATTGCAAGACCGTTTTGGTAGTCCTGCCCGCGTGAGCACGGACAAGTTTCGCGGCGGTGGTGGTCGTGGCTGAGCGCGATCCCAGTCAAGACAGCGAAGCTAGCAGTGGTTTTTTAGGCCGCTGGGCAAGACGCAAAAATGATGTGCGACAAGGCCGGGAACCCGCGCCTGAAGCGCCGCAAAAAGTCATTACTGCAGTCGCTCCAGTGTCCGCAACCAGCGGAAAAAAATCCGCTGACCTTGCAGCCCAAACCGCGACTAATGAAAAGTCAAAAGCCTCTGAAGCGGTGGCGCCGGTTGAGGTTGTAAAGCCCGAGCCACTGACGCTGCAAGACGCTGAGCTACTCAATCGCGAGTCCGACTACACACCTTTCATGGCTCGCAGCGTGACGCCAGATGTGCGCAACGCCGCGATGAAAAAACTTTTTACCGATCCGCATTTCAATGTGATGGATGGTTTAGATATTTATATCGACGACTACTCGATTACCTCGCCCATGCCGGCTTCCATGCTGCGCCAGCTGGCCAGCACAAAGTTTCTCAATTTTTTTGCGGACGAGGAAGAAAGCGCCAAGCCACTCGCTTCAGAGCCAACGGCTATGAATCAAGAAATTGAAAAAATTGCACCGGCTACACCGTCAGAGCTGCCAAACAGGCACGACAATCTAGACCCGCTACCAGCTGTCCCGACGGCGGCAAGTACAGAATCTGGCGCAATCGCTACACCACTACCACCAGCTACCACAGCTCAACCGATAACAAGCCAGCACGGTCAACCCGATGCCAGCCAGACAGACCATGACAACCTTGATTTGCGATTGCAACCAGACCATGCCGCTACAGTCCAAAAGCTTGGGCACGGCACTTAATGAAAACCTGACGCTGCATTCGGCGCTATGCCGCCGCGAAGCACCAGCCTTTCAGGCGGCGATAAGGTCGGGACAAGAAGTTGTCGTGGCTTGCACCCAAGAAAAGCGTTTGTTCACCGAACTGGCTCAGCGCACGGAAGGCGCAACTTCGCCGATTCGCTTTGTGAACATACGCGAGACCGGCGGCTGGAGTCGGGACGCTGCAAAAGCCAGTCCCAAGCTGGCCGCACTTTTAGCCGCTGCGCACTTGCCCGAGGCTGAACCGGTTGCTACGGTGACTTACAAAAGCGCTGGCAGATTGTTAATAGTCGGTGCGTTAGATCAGGCTGAGCAAGTGGCCGCGCTGCTGTCCGATACGCTTGAAATAACTATTTTTGCGCAAGGCGTGTCCATGCCAGCGCAAATTGGTTTTCCTGAACAAGAGCGTAAATACCCAGTGCTGGGCGGTAGTGCTTTAAAGCTCAACGGTTGGCTGGGTGCTTTCGAGGCGTCTTGGAGTAAAGACAATCCCATCGATCTCGACCTGTGCACGCGCTGCAATGCTTGCGTTGAGGTTTGCCCTGAAGGTGCGATCGATCTGAGTTATCAAGTCGACGCTAACAAATGCAATTCAAACCGCGACTGCGTTGCCGTTTGCAAGGTCGCCGGTGCGATAGATTTTTCTCGCCCAGCGAAGCTAATGACAGAGTCTTTTGACTTGGTGTTAGACCTTGGTAAAAAACCATTGTTCACCTTGCATGCGCCGCCGCAAGGCTATTTTGCGATTGACGCCAGCGCCGGTTTGGCGTCTAGCGGCTTGCCCGCCACAATGCTCAAACTGCGCGACATGGTGGGCGAGTTTGAAAAGCCTAAGTTTTTTAATTACAAATCTAAAATTTGCGCGCATAGCCGAAATGAGAGCGTAGGCTGCAAGGCCTGTATAGACATCTGCTCGGCACAAGCCATTAGCAGCGACAAGCACCATAAGCAAATTGTGGTGAACCCGAATCTCTGCGTTGGCTGCGGTGCTTGCACTACGGTTTGTCCTACCGGCGCGCTGACCTATGCTTATCCGCGCGTGAGTGAACAAGGCGTTCGCGTCAAAACACTGCTGTCAACTTATGCCAAAGCCGGCGGCACGCAAGCCGTGTTGTTACTGCACAGCCAGACCGAAGGCCAGCAAGCAGTAGAAGCCTTGGGCCGCTCTGTCAAACTGAAAAAAACCTTGCGTGGCCTGCCCGCCAATGTGATTCCGCTGGCCTTGTGGCATAGCGCCAGCGCGGGTATTGATTTGTGGCTGAGCGCGATTGCGTTTGGTGCTGAGCAATTGGTGGTGTTGGTGACTGGCGAAGAAGCGCCTGACTACATCACCGCGCTAGAAGAGCAAATGCAAGTGGCGCAAACTTTGTTAAATGGAATGGGTTACAGCGGCGTGCATTTTCATTTGCTGCGCGCGCCAACTGGCGCTTCGCAATTAGCCAATTTAGATGCGGCACTGCAAACTTTAATTGCCAAACGTCCGGTTACTCCCGCCGTCGTTGCGCGCTTTGCCGTGGTGCAAGAAAAGCGCAGCACGCTGGATATGGCGATAGACCATTTCATGACGCAAGCGCCAATCACTTTGCCTGAAGCCATTGCGCTGCCGGCCAAAGGCTCGCCATTTGGTAGTCTCTTGGTTAACCGCGATACCTGCACACTTTGCTTGAGCTGTGTGAGTGCTTGCCCAGCATCTGCGCTGCAAGACAATCCCGAAATGCCGCAGCTCAAATTCATTGAGAAAAACTGTGTGCAGTGCGGCTTGTGCGCCACCACCTGTCCTGAAAACGCCATCACTTTGGTGCCGCGTTTATTGCTCACACCAGAGCGCAAGCAGCCCAGAGTGCTTAACGAGAGCCAACCCTATCACTGCATCCGCTGCGCTAAACCGTTTGGTACGCTGATGGCGATTGAATCCATGCTTGGCAAACTCGCAGGGCATGCGATGTTTCAAGGCGCTGCTGCGGATCGCTTAAAAATGTGCGGCGACTGCCGCGTTGTCGATTTGTATTCGGCTAATAACGAAATCAAAATAACGGACATACGCTGACTATGAACCAAGCTCAAATCTCCAGCGACACACTCGACGAAGAAACCGCACGCGCCGAAGTCTACGGTTTGTTGTCGGCGCTGTTTTACGCCGCGCCAAGTGCCGAGTTGCATGCCAGTTTAAAAGTGGCAGTCACCGAAACACCCGCGCCAGGCGCAGTGTTGCAAGACAGTTGGTCAGCCTTGATTGCTGCGGCCCGTACTTACAGTCAAGAAGATATTGCCCTGGAGTACAACGCGCTGTTTGGCGGCATGGGTAAGCCCGAGGTTTATCTGTATGGCTCGCATTACTTGAGCGGTTTTCTAAATGAAAAACCACTCGCTGCACTGCGCACTGATATTGCTGAGTTAGGTCTCGGGCGTGACGACACCACCATGTCGGAGACGGAAGATCACATCGCTTATGTCTGCGAAATCATGCGTTATTTAATTGCTGGCGACGATGTGGCCGTGGCAAATTTGAGTCGACAACGTGAATTCTTTTCACGTCACGTGCAGTCTTGGGTATCAATGATGTGCGAAGCGGTTATAAATCATCCGAAAGCTCGTTTTTATCGCGAACTTTCGGCTTTTACGCAGGTATTTGTGGCGGTTGAAGCGCAAGGTTTTGACATGTTGGTTTGAGAATTAATAATATTGACTTATTCGGTGTGGTGATAAGTGCACTTAGTATTTTCCCTCACTCATGTGTAGGACATTGACTTCACAACATGTCAAAATACTGACTTTCACGTAGAGTATGTAATGTTGTGCATAGGCACCTTTTTTTAGAATTCGATAGTTTGGAGATACATATGCAAGATCAGCAAAAACCTTCACGCAGGGGTTTCTTTTTTGGTGCTGCTGCCACAGGTGCTGCGGCGGCCGCGATAGTCGCTTTGCCGCGTCTGGCAACGCCTGAAGTTCAGGTTGAAGCCGTCATTGCACCGCCTGAAAACGGCGGCGGCTACAGGCTCTCAGAGCATGTTAAGAGTTATTACAAAACCGCCCGCCTCTGAAATTTTCAGCCGCTTTTTTACGCGTCTCATTTTTTAGTTTCCGGCCCCCATCATCCTTCACGGAGAGCACATGCTTCTCACGAAAAAATCCCCTTCTATCCTGCGTGATGTTGCCACTGGTCGCCCGACGACCGAAGCTTCTTCACGTTTTGTTCAAAGCCTCTCGCGTGGTTTGTCCAACGCCTTGCCCACCATGGACCGCCGCTTGTTTTTGCGTCGCTCTGGTTTAGGTATCGGCGTTGGCTTGGCCGCAACGCAACTTTCTCTGGTGAAAAAAGCGCAAGCTGCAACACCGGGTGAAGTCACTTCTACGCGCAACATTCAAGTCAAACGTACTGTTTGCACCCACTGCTCAGTGGGCTGTGCAGTTGATGCGGTTGTAGAAAACGGTATTTGGGTTCGCCAGAATCCAGTGTTTGATTCGCCGATTAATCTAGGCGCGCATTGCGCTAAGGGTGCGGCTCTTCGTGAGCACGGCCACGGTGAACACCGTCTGCGTTACCCGATGAAATTGATTAACGGCAAATATGAACGCATCAGCTGGGAAACCGCGCTGAGCGAAATCAGCAGCCGTATGCTGGACTTGCGCAAAGCCAGCGGTCCGGACTCTGTCTATATCGTTGGTTCATCTAAGCACAACAACGAGCAGTCGTATCTGCTGCGTAAATGGGCAAGTTTCTGGGGTAGTAATAATTGCGATCACCAGGCGCGTATCTGTCACTCCACCACGGTTGCTGGCGTTGCCAACACCTGGGGTTATGGCGCGATGACGAATTCGTTTAACGATATGCAAAACAGCAAGTGCGCGCTGTATATCGGCTCTAACGCAGCAGAAGCCCATCCAGTTAGCATGTTGCACATGCTGCATTCGAAAGAAACTGGCTGCAAAATGATTGTGGTCGATCCGCGTTTCACGCGCACCGCAGCCAAGGCCGATGAATACATCCGTCTGCGCTCTGGGTCAGACATTCCTTTCCTTTTTGGCATGCTTTATCACATCTTCAAAAACGGCTGGGAAGATAAAAAATACATCAACGATCGTGTCTACGGAATGGACAAGATCAAGGCCGAAGTATTAGCCAAATGGACGCCAGATAAAGTTGAAGAAGCTTGCGGCGTGCCAGAAGCACGGGTTTACATGGCTGCTGAGATGATGGCTAAAAATCGTCCATCAACAGTGGTTTGGTGTATGGGTCAGACTCAGCACACCACCGGTAATGCGATTGTTCGCGCCTCTTGCATTTTGCAGTTGGCACTGGGCAACATCGGTGTGTCGGGCGGCGGCACAAATATTTTCCGTGGACACGACAACGTGCAGGGCGCTACCGACGTCGGCCCTAATCCCGATTCGCTGCCAGGCTACTACGGTCTTGCAGAAGGCTCGTGGAAACATTTCTCCAAAGCATGGGGTGTTGATTTTGAATGGCTCAAAGGCCGTTACGCATCGCCCGCCATGATGAGCAAGCCCGGTATTACCGTGTCACGCTGGATTGATGGCGTGCTCGAGAAAAATGAATTCATAGATCAAGATTCCAATTTGCGCGGCGTCTTCTTCTGGGGTCATTCACCCAACTCTCAGACTCGTGGTCTGGAGATGAAGCGTGCGATGGATAAGCTCGATTTGTTGGTAGTGGTCGATCCCTATCCATCTGCAACAGCATCCATGGCCGCCATGCCAGGCAAGCCGGAAGATCTGAATCCGAATCGTGCGGTTTATCTGTTGCCGGCTGCGACGCAGTTTGAAACATCCGGCTCTGTGACGGCATCTAACCGTTCGTTGCAGTGGCGTGAAAAAGTCATTGAGCCGTTGTGGGAAAGCCGCACCGATCACATGATCATGTATCAGTTAGCTGAAAAGCTAGGCTTTGCTAAAGAGCTGGTCAAAAACGTCAAGATGCAAAAAGTCAAAGGCATGGACGAGCCGGTGCCAGAAGACATCTTGCGCGAGATTAATAAGAGCTGCTGGAGCATTGGCTACACCGGTCAAAGCCCAGAGCGTCTGAAGGCTCACATGCGCAGCATGCACCTGTTTGACGTTAAGACCTTGCGCTCTAAAGGCGGTAAAGACAAGCTCAGCGGCTACGACACAACCGGCGACTATTTCGGTCTGCCATGGCCATGTTATGGCACGCCAGAGCTCAAGCATCCTGGTACGCCAAACCTCTACGACACATCACGGCATGTGATGGATGGTGGCGGTAATTTCCGCGCTAACTTTGGTGTGGAAAAAGACGGCGTGAATCTGCTGGCTGAAGACGGTTCCCATTCAAAGGGCGCTGATATCACTACCGGCTACCCTGAGTTTGATCACTTGTTGATGAAAAAACTCGGCTGGTGGAACGAGCTGACTGACTCAGAAAAAGCGCTTGCTGATGGCAAGAACTGGAAGACTGATAACTCTGGCGGTATTCAACGCGTTGTCATGCAAAACCATGGCTGCTATCCGTTTGGTAATGCCAAGGCCCGTGCCGTGGTGTGGAATTTCCCCGATGCGATTCCGCAGCACCGCGAGCCACTGTATGGCAACCGTCCTGACATGATTGCTAAGTACCCAACCCACGAAGACAAGAAAACTTTCTGGCGTCTGCCGACTTTGTACAAGTCTTTGCAGGACAAAAACGTGGCCGACAAAGTGCACGAGAAGTTCCCGTTTGTGATGACTTCCGGTCGTTTGGTTGAGTACGAAGGCGGCGGCGAGGAAACTCGCTCCAACCCTTGGCTGGCCGAGCTGCAACAGGAAATGTTCATTGAGATCAACCCTAAGTCAGCGGCCGAAAAAGGCATTCGTAATGGCGATCGCGCTTGGGTCAGCACACCAACCGGTGCGCGTCTGAATGTGCAGGCAATGGTCACAGAACGCGTCGGTCCAGACACGGTCTTCATGCCATTCCACTTTTCTGGTCACTGGCAAGGCGCTGATATGTTGGCGTACTACCCGAAAGGCGCAGCGCCTCTCGTGCGCGGCGAAGCGATTAACACTGGCACTACTTACGGTTACGACGCCGTGACCATGATGCAAGAAACCAAGACTTCGGTCTGTAATTTCGAAAAAGCCTAAAACCGAAATCCGCCACCTCGAAAGAGGTGGTTTTCCTCGGAGAAATCTCTGCGGAAAAATGATCAAAATGCTCTTCGAGGAATAATAAAATGGCCAGAATGAAATTTGTTTGCGACGCAGAGCGTTGCATCGAGTGCAACGGTTGTGTGACCGCTTGCAAAAACGAACACGAAGTGCCTTGGGGCGTGAATCGTCGCCGCGTCGTCACGCTCAATGATGGCGTTGCCGGCGAGAAGTCGATCTCTGTAGCTTGCATGCACTGCAGCGATGCACCGTGCATGGCAGTGTGCCCAGTCAACTGTTTTTACCGCACCGACGAAGGTGTGGTTTTGCATGACAAAGACATTTGCATTGGTTGCGGTTACTGCTCTTACGCTTGCCCATTTGGTGCGCCACAGTTCCCGTCTACCGGTACTTTCGGTGTGCGCGGCAAGATGGATAAATGCACTTTCTGCGCTGGTGGCCCAGAGGCTAATGGCAGCGAAGAAGAGTTCGAAAAATATGGTCGTAACCGTTTGGCCGAAGGCAAGCTGCCAATCTGCGCCGAGATGTGTTCGACCAAAGCTTTGCTCGGTGGTGATGGCGACGTGATTGCCGACATCTTCCGTCAACGCGTGGTTCAGCGCGGCAAAGGTGCAGAGGTCTGGGGCTGGGGTACGGCTTACGGCTCTAAGCAAGCAGGTCAGCCACCACAGGGAGCTAAGTCATGAAAAAAACATTGATGCTAGCCGCTGCAATCGCCGTTGCAGCTGGCCTGGCAGGCTGCGAAAAGCCGCAGTCCTTAGTCACTTACAAGGGTGATGTTGCGGCTTATGAAGGTGCGCCTAACAGCCCGAATATGGCCCCTGGTTGGACGCCTGGTGATAAGACAAGCTGGGAGTCGGCTATGAAGGCTCGCATGCAGAACAGCCAGAACGAATACACCAAAATGATCACGGCTAAATAACGCCCGGAGGCCCTATGCAAAGTTTTCGTAACGTCGTATTTATAGCCGCCTTGGGCTTTGCTGGCTTGGCTTTTGCACAAGCGCCAGCCGCGCCTTCAACACCTGCTGCTCCGCTTGCCACGACTATTGGTGGCATTCAGAGTCAGAGTATTTATCAGGTCAGACCTGACGCGAGTCAAGAGCCTGGTTACGCCAACCAGACCAATGCTGAGCGTCATAAAGTGCAGCCTGGTAATAACGCACCTATCTGGCGTCAAGAAGGCGGCGGCATCACTGGGCTTAGCAGCCTGCCAGTCTCACAAGCACCGGAAGCCGGTAATTTGATACAGCGCTTTGTGCAGTATCCAGGTTCACGTTTGACGAATGCGGGTAGTGCTTGGCGTGAAGTGCGCAATCAGTGGTTGATTCCTTATGGCAGTGCGCTGCTGGGAATCACCGTGCTGGCATTGGCAATTTTCTTCTTTAGTCGCGGCACTATCATGACGCATGGTAAAGACACTGGCCGAAAAATTGAGCGTTTCACACCGTTTGAGCGTGCTGCACATTGGTCTAATGCGATTGCCTTTCTTGCCTTAGCTCTGTCCGGTATCTTCATGGCGTTTGGCAAATTCTTTTTGTTGCCGATTCTGGGTGGTGCTGTATTTGGTTGGATCACGTGGCTGCTTAAAACCATGCACAACTTTGCCGGTCCGGTGTTTGCCGTGTCCTTGGTGATTGTGTTTGTGACTTTCGTGCGCGACAACATTCCAGAAAAAGCCGACTTGAACTGGCTGCTTAAAGGCGGTGGTATGTTTGGTGGTGAAGAGCCTGCATCCCAGCGTTTCAACGCAGGTGAAAAAATAGTTTTTTGGAGCGGAGTGACTTTTCTCGGCCTGGTAGTGATTTCATCCGGATTCGTTCTGGACAAAATCTTGCCTTTCCTAGTCTATGAGCGTGCCACTATGCAAATTGCAAACATGATTCACCTAATCGCTACTGTCTTGATGATGTGCATGTTTACTGCTCACATTTATCTCGGCACGATTGGTATGCAAGGCGCTTACAAAGGCATGCGTTCAGGTTATGTTGACGAGACATGGGCTAAAGAGCATCACGCTACTTGGTTTGATGACGTCAAGGCCGGTCGTATTCCCGCACAGCGCAGCAAGCTGCCGTCCGAAAAGACTGCTGCAGTGCCGTTAAAGTCCAGCCCACAGGCGTAATGCCTAAAGCTCAAAAAGTTTTTAAAAAAGTTCCTAAGAAGTTCCACTCATGAAAAAAATCATTTTTGCGCTCAGCTTTGTTTGCGCTGCTTCGACTGTTTTGGCTAAGCTTCCTGCACCTAATGCTGAAGCAGTAGACAAAGCGGCAGCAGCAGCAGCAAAGGCCAGTTGGACCGGTAAGGCGGATGCTTTCTTGCTTTGCAAGTCGCAAAACAAAACCGCTGCAACTTATCTCAAATCCGCTCAAGGCAAAGGCATGACGCCAACGGATGCCGGTGCTTGTACCGATCCCGGTCCTTTCGTCTATACGCCACCGGTTAAGCCGTTAACGCTAGAAGCTGCTGGTGCGCACTCGTCTGCCGGTACGGCTGTCAGGCCAGCAACGCCGGCTGTGAAGCCAGCTGTTCCAACACCTGTCAAAAAGTCCTGATTTAGTTCAGCTTTCTTGTCTAGTCAGCGCAGGCAGATTAATTTTTACGTTAATCTGCCTGTCATGTCTTCCACATCTCTCACGTCCCCCACGTCCCCCACGACTCTATTGCAGCCCTCGCTGCCGCACCTGACTCAGGCCACTGCTCCCCTGACTTGTGCTATTCATGCCGTCAACGAGTACGGTGAATCTCTCTCCATCAATATCCCCGCTGAACGTCCCCTGACGGTTTATGTTGACAAGCGCGAGTTAGTCACTCTGATGACCTTGGGTGCTCACCCTGAATTATTGGTTTTAGGTTATTTGCGTAACCAGCGTTTAATTGCATCTGCGTTTGACGTCGAATCCATCACTGTCGATTGGGATGTCGGCGTTGCCGCTGTCAAGACCCATGGCGGGATTGCCGACTTGGAAGAAAAAACAGCCAAGCGCGTTGTCACCACAGGTTGCGGCCAAGGCAGCATGTTTGGTGGGTTAATGGACGAGGTCGATCAAATCCGTTTGCCACTAGACGCCAGCATTAGCCAAGCCCAGCTGTATGCCTTGGTCAACACCATTCGCTTAAAAGAGAGCACCTATAAATCGGCTGGCTCGGTGCATGCCTGCGCTCTGTTTGCGATGCTAGGCGGCGAGCCCTCCATGCTGCTGTTTATTGAAGATGTGGGTCGTCACAATGCCATCGACACACTGGCTGGTTGGCTCGCCATGCAGAACGATGAAGCGGTTCTTTCCGCTGACAAAATCTTCTACACCACCGGCCGCTTAACCAGCGAGATGGTGATTAAGTCAGCCCAGATGGGCGTGCCAATTGTGGTGTCCCGCAGCGGCATCACGCAAATGGGTCATCAGGTCGCTGAGCTGGTCGGATTGTGCGCGATTGGCCGAGCTACCAATAAACACTTTGTTTGCTATAGCCAGCGCGCTAGATTGCAACTAGAGCCTGCGCTGGCAGGCAACAAGCCGATACGCGACTAGTTTTGTGATGCTTGGCTGTTGGTCTACCCATACAGCTTTGTTCAAACAGTGTATTTGCGGCATTAGAGCCCTAGTGTGCTTGCCCTGCCTAACCCCACACCTTAATGCCCGGACGCTTTGCGCTATGGTCGAGTGATGAATTTTTTATTTTTGAAACTTGGTTGGCGTACGCTGGTTCGCGACTTACGTGCTGGCGAGCTGCGCTTGTTGATAGTCGCCGTGATGCTGGCGGTGGCGGCACTGACCGCAGTCGGTTTTTTTGCCGACCGTCTGAACGGTGGTTTACAACGCGATGCGCGCCAGTTGCTGGGCGGTGATGCGGTACTGCGCAGTGATGCGCCCGCACCGCCGGCCTTTTTAGACAAGGCGCGCGAGTTGGGTTTGAATACCGTCACCACAGTCACCTTTCCAACCATGGCCAGGGCCAGTGATGCCGATGGTGGTGGTGCCAAGCTAATTGCCTTCAAAGCCGTGCCACAGGGCTACCCTCTGCGCGGCAATATGCGTATTGCCAACACGTTGGCGGATACTGCTAACGCCACCAGTTTGGATGGCCAGACGACGCGCGAGATCCCCGCCCCCGGTACCGCCTGGGCTGATGCTTCTTTACTTGACAGTTTGGGTTTGAAAATCGGCCAGACGCTATTGATGGGCGATGCTAGCTTCACGCTCACTAAAGTGATTGTCCAAGAGCCCGATCGTGGCGCTGGTTTTATCAGCTTCTCGCCGCGCGTCATGGTCAACCAGACCGATCTGGCCTCTACCCGCTTGATACAGCCAGCTAGCCGCACCAATTACCGTTTAGCGGTAGCCGGTGCACCGCAAGCAGTAAAAGACTTTGTGCAATGGGCTGAGCTGGAGATTAAAAAACCTAGCGCTGAGGCAAGCGATCGCATCAGTGGCGGCTTGAGAATGGAGTCGCTAGAAAGCGGCAGTCCACAAATGAGCCAGACCTTGGGCCGCGCAGAGAAGTTTCTCAACCTAGTGGCACTGCTTTCGGCACTGCTTAGCGCAGTAGCTGTAGCGATTGTGGCGCGCGGCTTTGCGGCCAAACATTTAGACGATTGCGCTATGTTGCGCGTTCTCGGTCAGCCGCAGCGCACGATTGCGCTGGCCTATACCTTTGAGTTTGTATTGGCCGGTTTATTTGCCAGCGCGCTTGGCGTGTTAGTCGGTTTTGCCGTGCATTACGGCTTTGTCATGCTGCTCGCCGGCTTGGTCGAGACTGCGCTGCCCGCTGCGACTTGGTGGCCAGTCGCCTTTGGTATGGGCATGGGTATGACGCTACTGCTGGCATTTGGTTTGCCGCCCGTTTTGCAATTAGCCCAAGTGCCGCCGCTGCGCGTGATTCGTCGTGATCTGGGTCAACTCAGACCTGCTTCGCTAGCCGTGCTGAGCTTAGGCGTGATCGGTTTTGCGGTGCTCTTGCTGGCTGCGAGTAGCGATCTCAAGCTCGGTTTTATCGCCGTTGGTGGATTTGCTGCTGCGGTGTTGTTGTTTGCTGCTGCCAGCTATGTGGCGGTCAAACTCTTGCGTGCCAGTGTTAACGAAGTCACTGCACCGCGTTGGTTGGTGCTGGCAACGCGCCAGCTCTCAGCGCGGCCAGTGTATGCAGTAGTGCAGACCAGTGCGCTGGCCGTCGGCTTGCTGGCACTGATGTTGTTAGTGCTGCTGCGCACAGACTTAATCAGCAGTTGGCGTCAAGCCACACCGGCAGATGCACCGAATCGCTTTGTGATTAATATCCAACCCGAGCAGAGTGAGCCCTTTCAGCAAGCGCTAAAAGATGGCGGCGTGAACAAGTACGACTGGTATCCCATGATTCGCGGCCGTTTGGTGGCGATTAACGGCAAGCCAGTTTCTGCTGACGATTACGAGGACGACAGAGCGAAAAGACTGGTCGAGCGTGAATTTAATCTCTCCAACAGCACGGCTAAACCAGACAGCAACATCATCGTCGGTGGTCAGTGGAAGGAGGGCGAGAAAGATGCACTCAGCGTCGAGCAAGGCTTGGCTGAAACGCTGGGTTTGAAGTTAGGCGACAGCCTGCGCTTTGACATGGGCGGGCAGTTGAGTGACGCCAAAATTACCAGCCTGCGCAAGGTCGATTGGGGTTCGCTGCGGGTTAACTTTTTTGTCATGTACCCGGTTGCCAAGCTTGAGAACGTACCGGTCTCCTTCATCACTGCCTACCGTGCGCCAGAAGCGCCCGCTGCTGTCCCAGGCCAAGTCCCGACAGCGAGTTTTGACAACAAGTTGGTGCGAGCTTTTCCTAACATCACAAACGTTGACATGAGCAGCACGCTGGCTCAACTCCAGCGTGTGCTGGACCAAGTAATTCGTGCGGTGGAATTCTTGTTTGGCTTTACCTTAGCTGCTGGTCTGGTGGTTTTGTTTGCCGCCATTACCGCGACTCGAGAAGAGCGAGCCAGAGAGTTCGCCATCATGCGTGCAGTGGGTGCCCGCGCTTCACTGCTGCGCCAAGTGCAACGTGCTGAACTGGCCGGCGTTGGTTTACTGGCTGGTTTCTTGGCCTCAATCGTGGCTCTCGCAGTGGGTTGGGCGCTGGCGCGATATGTGTTTAACTTTAGCTGGACAGGTTCTTGGACAGTGCCACTGTTTGGCAGTCTGGCCGGCGCTGCGTTGGCGTTGGCTGCTGGCTGGTGGGGCCTGCGTTCAGTATTGAATACGCCGGTGATTGAAACCTTGCGTAAATCTCAATGACGCCAATGATGATGGAAATAAAGTTATGCAGATAGAAGAAAAACCAGCGGATAAGCCACCTTTTGAAACCCTATTTGCTTGGATTGGTGGCGAGGATAGAGTTAAAGCACTGGTCGAGCGCTTTTATGACTTAATGGATTTAGAGTCCAACTTCGCCGTATTGAGCGCCGCCCATGGCAATACGCTAGAGAATGCGCGCGAGCGTTTATTTTGGTTTTTATGCGGTTGGATGGGCGGCCCACAGCACTACACCGACCGCTTCGGTCATCCCATGCTGCGCATGCGGCACATGCCGCAGCAAACTGGCGGTGGCTCTATCGGTATCGCAGAGCGCGACCAGTGGCTAGCTTGTATGAACCAAGCCATGACGGAGACCGGTGTTGATGAGGTTTTACGCATCCGTTTGAACGCGTCTTTCTTTCAGACCGCAGACTGGATGCGCAATCGCGGTGGTGCTTAACCACGGCGGCGACTACTAGTTGAGAGGGGCATTGAAAGCATAATTTGCTCTCAAGCCGCTCATTCGATAATCCCTTTTTTACTCTGTGGCGCCAGTATGGCCATGGAGTTGGATCTGAAAAAGAGGCTTGGAGAAAATTATGCAAATTTTTCTCATGCTTTTAAGCGCTTGATTACGCGTGTGCTTTCATACCCGCAAAGCCTCAGACACGTACTGCCAATAGTGCAAGCGCACCCAAAAGAAACGCGACAGCCGCAACCCATGAACCCACTACCCGCCTAGCAATTGGGAGCAAGGTTTTCAAGCGTGCGTTGTGATTTAGATTTAGGTTGTTTGATACTGACAGCAGCCAAAAAGTAAAAATCATGACTGTGGCCGCCATGCCAGTTAATTCTTGCCAACGTGGTTGCTCCATGTCAGCGGCAAACCCGGCGGCTAGTCCGCCCAGTACTGCCAACAGCAAGGAAAATGCAGTTGATGGGCGCCAAGCAAAGACTGCGCTGAGACCGAGGATGACCACCGCAGCCGGCGCCACAACGTCAGGAATATGTGCAGAAAACGCGCTAGCTAGAACCGATGCTGTCGCAGCCAGAGCGGCAGCAAGCACTAATTCAGATTCGCGAGTACTGAAAATTACCAACGCCAGACCAATCAGTGCGGCCAGTGAAAGAGGCGAAGTCAGAAGGTGAGCGCTTGCGCTCCAGATGGATGTTTCAGCACCAAAATTGCCATGTGCCGACGCACTGGCGCAGTTTAAAAGCGCTGCGCCAGCCAGTAATGCAGTGACAAATGATTTACGCGACACCGGGCATACCTGCAAGAATCCATACGCCAGCAGCTGCAATCACGCCGCCGCTAGCGCGCAATACCTGTCCACCTCGCGGCAAGCCCTTGACTAAGCCGATAGCAATGCCGGCAAGGTGTAGCAGGCCTGTGGAGATGACAAAACCAGCAGCATAGGCGGCTGGCGCGGCGGTCTTGGGTAATTCAGTGCCATGCGCGTGACCGTGAAACACGCCAAAAACTGCCACGATACCCACTGCAATAACCATGGGTGCGCGCCACGCGCTAGCAATCGATAGGCCCAGAACAATCACGGATGCCGCGATGCCGACTTCGACAAAAGGCAGTGGTACTTGGGCAATGCCGAGCACCCCACCGACCACCATCAACATGGGAAACGCAACCGGTAATGCCCAAACCAGAGGTCTGCCCAAGGTGGCGCCCCAGATGCCAACCGCCACCATGGCGAGCAAATGGTCTAGGCCAGATAAAGGGTGAAGAAAGCCCGATATAAATCCGCCCGCTACGCCTTCACCCGAATGCGCATTCGCTGACGCTGCAAAACACAGCAGCAAAAGGCCAGCGTACGACTTGTAGCGAGAAAGCTTTTGGGGTGTAGGCGCTACATTTAAATGTTGAGTCATAGGATTTTCTAAGGTTATGAAAGTGCGCCCGTATGGTTGCCGACGACAAGCAGCTGATTGCACGGCAACGATAAAGCATGAGTGAAAAAACTTCTGAAAATATTACGCAGTGACATGTCGGATAGATTCAAAAAACGGTCTGATTTATCAAAATTTATATTATTAATATTCTGTTGTTGGGAATGATAAAAATATTTGCCGTTTTAATTTTTAGATTTTATTTATTGCTTTAATAAAATATTTATTAGGAAAATATCAGAAAAACATATAAATTTATTCATATTTTAATTTGTAAAAAGTTTTTTTACAAAACAGCTTAATAATTAAGCGTAAATTTTTTAAATAAACGTTTGGTTTGTCGTTTGAAAATAAGTTAACTGCCGTAGTTGAAATGCTGGTTAGTAGTAAAGCAACCGCAAGTAATTCACTGATAAATTTGACAGATATTTTTATTTTTTTAATTTTGATACTACATACAATTTTTTAATTGTAAATAAAGTTTAATATTGCATTAAAACTAAAAAAATAATGAGATTATTCCGTATTTCTCAGATTCTAAAAATAAGATTTATATCTTAAATAAATTAATATTTACGCGTAAATTATTGTTAATTTTATTAACCATAACTAACAGCGCCATACCTATTTTTTGGTTTGAAATAGCATGTAGTAAATGCGGATTAAAATTATTTAAAGCTTTCAAATAGCTGTCATATATTTAAGTGAATCCAATTTTTTAGATGCGTAAATACTAACCTTAATAAAGATGTGCTTTATCGTAACGCGGATTCAAGTCTGAAGTGCAACTTTGAAATTAACCGTACGGGTGGGTGAGATGTGAGAGCATCCAAGCTTCCCGACTACCAAGTCAAAGTTGCCCAGAATGATTTACACACACCTCACCCGTGACGAACGTTACCAGATTGCAATCCTCGTCAAAGCAAACTTCAATCAAAGTGAAATTGCAAAAATGATGGACCGTGATAAATCGAGCATCAGCCGTGAGTTGCGTCGTAACCGCGGTCTACGAGGCTATCGCCCTAAGCAGGCAAATGACAAAGCCCAAGAACGTAGACTTGCCTGCGCCAATAGTCCTAGAGTTGCTGACTCGACATGGGCTGTAGTGGAGGAAAAGTTGGCTGAGGCTTGGAGCCCCGAGCAAATCAGCGGCCACCTCGAAGCTAGCCACCAACCCGGTGTTAGCTATGAGAGCATTTACCAGTACATCTACGCTGACAAACGCGCGGGCGGCACCTTGCATAAAACACTGCGTTGCCAGAAGACGCGAAAAAAACGCAGCAGTGGCCGTGAACGGCGCGGCACCATCTCTCACCAGGTCTCAATAGAACTGCGACCCGACATCGTGCTTGAGCGTGCGCGCTTTGGCGACTGGGAGGCTGATCTGGTGATTGGTGCCGGGCAGAAGCAAGCACTAGTGACGATTAATGAGCGTGTCTCTCGCTATTCAATAATTTTCCACGTGCCATTCAAAACAGCGCAAGCCGTAGGGGACGCGTTAATCACTTTACTCAAACCGTTCGCTCATTGCGTGCACACTCTCACGACTGATAACGGCAAGGAATTTGCCCAGCATGAACGAATAGCTTCTGCGCTGAGTGCAGATTTCTTTTTCGCCCATCCATACGCCTCGTGGGAGCGTGGGGCGAACGAGAATATGAACGGTTTGATTCGCCAGTTTTTCCCAAAGGGGATGCGCTTTAATTGCATCACCGACGATGACATTGCTTTAGCGATGCACAGGCTCAATCATCGTCCTAGAAAATGTTTAGGGTATCGAACGCCGCATCAGGTTTTTATGGAACAGTTAGAGTCCTATCAGCATACGGTTGCACTTCAAGCTTGAATCCGCCTAAATTAAAAATTATCTCAAATACTATTTTTGGCTTAGTTTTTTATGTAGTGAATGCCTTTATTAAGCGTTTTTTCGAGGAAGTATTTGTATCGGGCTTGCCAAATTAGGTAAGAAATATCGGCGACTAGTGATTTCCCCTAGCGCGACCGTAGAGCGATTCTTCAATCGCCACGTGTCGTGGATGTTTTGGGTCAAGAAACACGGTGATCGGGCTGAGACCTTTACGTGTAGGCCTGCAGCGCTGCGTAAGCAAAAGAAATCTTTGAATAAATGTTGAGTTCTTCAACCGTTTTTCCAAAAGAGGTCTTTAAAGCGATTGACCGGATCGCCGCTAGTATTGAGTTTGGAATAACCACGAAAGATAAAAACTAAAGATAACCACGAAAGATAACGCCGGTAAGTTAGGCCTAAAACTTTCTCATTTCAGCATTGGTGTTGATTAAATCGAACGGGGACAAGCGATGTGACAAGCGATGTGACAGGTCTGTTGCTGATAGGCTCGATAGCGACGAGTAAATGTTAAATTCGGCCCACAGCATTTGCCGCCTCAGGCTCTGCCATGACCGACAGCACATTAACCAAGGAAACTACGTGACCATTCAGCTTTATGCCTTCGACACCCCTAACGGTCGCAAAATTAGCGTTGCCCTAGAAGAAATGGGTCTGCCCTATGAAGTGCAAGTAGTAGACATCGGCAAGGGCGAGCAAAACGCCCCGAACTTTCTAAAAATCAGCCCGAACAACAAGATTCCCGCCATCACCGATCCTGACGGTCCGGGCGGCCAGCCGATTAGCATTTTCGAGTCCGGCGCCATCTTGCATTACCTAGGCGAGAAGACCGGACAATTCTGGCCGCAAGACTTGCGCGCACGGGTCTCAGTGATGGAATGGTTGATGTTTCAAATGAGCGGCTTTGGCCCCATACCGGGTCAGGTGCATCACTTTATTGCGCTAGCCAACGAAGCCGATAAGCACTACGCGCTAGAGCGTTTTATGACCGAGAACCGCCGCCTGTACGGCGTCATGGACAAGCGCTTAGCCGAGAATATTTTTTTTGCCGGAGACGCAATTTCCATCGCCGACTTCGCCATCGTCAGCTGGGTCTGGAGGAACGCCCGTCACAAGGTTGACTTGGCCGATTTCCCGCATGTGCAGCGTTGGTACCAAGCAGTGATGGCGCGGCCTGCGGTGATGCGGGGTTTTGCGGTGGCGCTGAAACGCGGTGATTAAAACTGATGAATAGTAGGTTGAAATTAGCTTTTGGGCGGATGAGTAGCCATCAAAAATAATTCAAACAAATTTATTTAGATTCACTCTTGCTGTCGTATCGGCCATCGTCTTTAACAGCGGTACCAATCACCGTAGGCGGAAGAAACTGTCGTAATTGAAAAATAAGAATAGCGGCAAAATCCTCTGGTATTTCTTTTGCCGCAACTTGGTGATTAATGTGTGCGATTTCTGCGTAAATAAAATCACTCGTCATATGTGGACCAAAGTTTTGATAAAGAGAGAGGTATTGCTGGCGTTGCTCAGTCAGTGCGTAGATTTGCTCATCCGTAATATCGCCAAGAGTGTCGGGATTCGTAAAGACCGTGTGCGTATCGGTTTCGAATTCGCCTTTAAGCCAAGCCAGGATTTCTTTAAATTGAGTGGGATTTGCTTGCCCGTGATTGAGGATAAGTCCTATTACTTGCAGCTTGAAATCGCGTGAAGTATTCGGCATTAACTTCACCTTCGACAACTCTTCCTGTACTTCTTGAGGATAGAAATAAGCGTTGAGAATATAAATAATTTCTAAGAGTTGCAGCTTTTTTGGTGCTGATAAAACGGGGCTCCCGAGTACTGCAGATTTGTCATAAAAAGCGGCATCAAACACTAAGTGTATGTGTTGTCTATAAGGCGTTGGGTCAATACCTTCCGCCATGGGTGTGGACAATAGTTCGTCGCGCAGTGCTTCGATCCATCCTTGTGGGCGTCGCCAGATACCTATTCCACTCATCACTGCAGCTATAAACACAGCCATTTTTTGCGGTGAGGTGTTGGCTTGAACGATGCCTATTAGTAGCGCTAATTGATATGGCTCATGATAGTTAACTCGTTCACCCCACTGACGAAACGTGGCTATGGTGTGGCGCATAGAAATAGCTGGGATGGCCGCATTCAATGCGATCAGCGCTTGGCGGGTTCTGTGAGCGTCTCCTCGAATTTGTTCGAGTAAAAAACGGTTAGCTGTTAGTGCAACAGTTGGCCGCTGACTAACAGCCCACAGCTGCGCAAGTCGTGTCTGTAACAAAGGCCAAATTGCGATCTTGATGCATGGGTTACGTTGCCAAGTACTCAACAATTCAATGGCCGATCTGGCAACTTCTGGTTCCCCCGCAGTTGTTGCCGCAATGATGAGGCCTTCGTGCCCAGCCGTCCCCAAGGTGGCGCAGAGATCAGCTGCAATGCCGTAAGAGTTGTTGGCAGCTAGATTGCTCAACAAACCTAGGGCTTGCTCGGCCACTGCGGTTTGTGCGGGATTCGTTGCCGCGGCGACGACAGCGGAGCGCCCCCTGGCCCCCAAGGTGGCCCAGAGTTCAGGTGTCCTGATGTAAGAGTTGGCAGTTAGACAGGCCAACAAACACAGGGCTTCCTCGGCTACTCCTGGTTGCCCCAAGCTTGTTGCCGCGGTGACGACCGCTGCGCGCTCAGCCGCCCCCAAGGTGGCCCATAGTTCAGCTGCCCTGACGTCAGAGTTGGCAGTTAGATGGCCCAATAAATTCAGGGCTTGCTCGGCCACTGCGGGTTGTGCAAGGTTTGTTGCCGCGGCGACGACATCATCTGCGCGCCCAGCCGCCCCCATGATGGCCCAGAGTTCAGTTGCTCTGACGTCAGAGTTGGCAGCTAGATGGGCTAATAAACCCAGGGCTTCCTCGGCCACTCCTGGTTGATTCGCAGTCGTCGCTGCGGCAAGGACAGCTGCGCGCCCAGCCGCCCCCAAAGTGGTCCACAGTTTAGCGGTTCTGATTTCAGATCTGCTGGCTAGATTGGCCAATAAACCTAGGGCTTGTTCGGTCACTTCTGGACGCGGGGATGTCGTTGCCGCGGCGACGACATCTGCGTGTCCAGCGACCTCCAAGGTGGCCCAGAGTTCAGCCTTTCTGACTTCAGAGTTGGCAGTTAGATTGCGTAACAAACCCAGGGCTTGCTCAGCTATTGCTGGTTCTGCGGGATTCGTTGCCGCGGTCAAGACAGCTGTGCGCCCAGCGGCCGCTAAGGTGACCCATAGTTCATCTTTTCTGACGTCAGAGTAATCAGTCAGATTGCGCAACAAACCCAGGGCTTGCCTTGCCACTGCTGGTTGTGCGGGGTTCGTTGCAGCAGTGACGATAGCTACGCGTCCAGCCACTCCCAAGGTGGCCCATAGCTCAGCTTTCATTGCTGCAGATTCATCCGAAAGCTCAACCAATAAACGCAGAGCTATTGCAGTCATTCGCGGTTGGCCAGGAGTCGTTGCCGCAGTGACAACGCCAGCGCGTCCAGTCACACCCAAGATGGCCGATAGCGCAGCGGTCCGAGTTCTAGAGCCCTCCGCGAGAGTGACCAATAAACGCAGAGCCATGAGGCTCGTTCGTGTTGAACCCGTTGTCCACACGGCAGTGATGATATTCGCATGTCCAACCTCTCCCAAACTGGCCCAAAGTGCAGCTTTTCTAGCCTCAGAGCTCATCACTAGATTGACCAACAAAGCCATTGCAGCCGCTCTTTGCGGTCCCGGTGTTGTGGTCGCAGCGACGATCGCGGCGTAATCAGCCTCGTTTAAGCTGTCCCATAGTTCGGCTGTCCTGAGTTCGGAGCCATTGGTGAGATTCGCTAACAAGGCTATTGAAGCTGCACTCAACTGGCTTGAAGTGGTGGCTATTTTGACTATTGCAGAACGTTCAGCAAGTCCAAAATTCGCCCAAATAACATCTTTTCTGATGGCGGAATTTGCAGCAAGATTGACCAATAAATCTATTGCTTGCCGTGCCACTTTTGGCTGCTGGATAGTCGTTGCAGCGTTAATTACTTCAGATATTCGTCCCTTGAGTTCGCGATACACAGCAGCTTGTTCTTCTAGACTAATGCGCGAGCGATTGAGTAATTTTTCTAATTCTTCTGGATGAATCAGCGCGCCCTGATGGGCGTTAACTAAAGTCGAGGGGGAAGAACTAGCGCTGCTGATTATTCTGGTGAGACGGCTGGAGTTGCTAGAGTTGCTAGAGTTGCTAGAGCTACTAGATCTACTCGCTTTAGTCTCAGTGCACTCTACAGCGACTGGTGTGACTGCGTAGCTTGATAAGCTTTTTGGAGAACCGAGACTGCCTTGGTGTCTGGGTATCTGGCTTGCAAGGCTGATGCGGCCTGCAGAGTTGATCTGAACGACTGGGCCTGAAATGGGCGGAATCTTTCTGTCTAGTCCTTGTCGAGAAATGGGATTTATGACAGCCGTTGCATGTGAGGGATTCATGTGTCGTTACCGGTTGAAATGAATAACTGTTGAGCAATATGAATAGAAGATAGTTATTAAAAATAATTGATTAAATTTGATGATTTTTGCTGGCATTTATAGCGCTGATTGGCTAGGCGTGCAAGCACGAAAACGCTAGTGGTTTGGTTGTCAAGCAAAGACAAAAAATATTGTTGTACGCGTTGAGTACCGCGTCAGTGAATTAGTATTTTTGATGCCGTACAAAAAAATTAAACCGCGGTTTCAAGCTTGAGATGCAATTTTTAAATTAAACGGATGAGCGTTCGGGTGGGTTATCTGGTGATTGACGCAGAGCAAAAGCCAAGCGTTGGTGACGATTGATAACCTCGTTTGACGCCAGCTAATAATTGTCTACGTGTTGTTTAAAAAACGCATGCCTTGGGGGAGGCGCTTGTCAATTTTTTAAACTATTTGCATATTGCGTGCAAACACTAACGACTAACAACGTAAAAATTTTTACCAAATACAGATGCATCGTTTTTTTGACTTTGGCTACAAATTTATTTTTAGCCAGCCTATACCTTTTTTGCAAGCGTGGAGAAAATTAAAATACGAATAGTTTTATTCCTTTTCAAAGGCTATGCACTTCAAGTTCTCATTTTTTCATTAAAAAATCTATTTGGATTCACTCTTGCTATCGTATTGACCATCGTCTTCAACAGCGGCATCAATCACTGTAGTCGAAAGAAATTGTTGCAATTGATGGATGAGAATAGCGCCAAAATCCTCTGGCATTTCTTTTCCTAAAACTCGGTGCTCAATGAGTTTAATTTCTGCTTGAATAAAATCACGCGTCATATGTGGTCGAAAGTTTTGGTAAAGAGCGAGGTATTGATCGCGTTGTGCTGTCAGCGCGAGGATCTCCTCAAAATCAATATGAGCAGAAGTGTCTAGATTCGTAAAAACTGTGTGCTTATCTGTTTTGAATTCGCCTTTAAGCCAAGTCAGAATTGACTTAAATTGAAAGTGGCTTGGTTGCCCGTGATGGAGGATAAGTCCTATAGCTCCCAACTTTAGATTGCGTGAAATATTAGGTGTTGATAACACTCTCGATAAGTTTTCCTGTGTTATTTGAGCGCTTAGAAACGCTGGAGAAAGGTAAATAATTTCTAACAGTTGCAGCTTTTCTGTCTCAAATAAATCTTGGTTCCCGAGTACTGCGGATGTGTTGCCGCAAGCTGCGTCAAACCCTAAGCCTATAAGTTGTCTATAGGGTGTCGGATCAATACCTTCAGTCAAAGGTATGTCCAATAGTTGATTGCGTAGTGCTTCGCGCCATTCTGGTAGGCGTTGCCTGATATTTATTCCACTCATCACGACAGCCATCAACACAGCCATTTTTTGCGGTGTGGAGTTGGTTTGAACTATGCCTGTCAATAATGCGGTTCGCTCTAGATGATGGCGGCTAACTTGTGCACCCCACTCACGAAGCGAGGCTATGGTGTAGCGCATAGCAGTAGCTGGGATGTCTGCATTCAATGCGTTTAACGCTTGGCGGGTTCTTGGAGCGTTGCCTCGAATTTGTTGAAATAAAAACCTGCTGCCTGCTTGCTGATTATCTTGCCGCTGAGTAACGACCCACAACTGCGCAAGCCGCGGCTGCAACAAGGGCCAAATTGCGGTGTGGATGTGCGGAATTTTTTGCAATCTACGTAACAATTGAATGGCCATACTAGCGACTTCTGGTTCCCCCGCAGTTGTTGCCGTAATGATGAGACGTTCGCACCCAGCCGTCCCCAAGGTGGTCCAGAGTTCAGTTCCTATGACGTCAGAGTTGGTCGTTAGATTGCGCAACAAACCCAGTGCTTGCCAGGCCACTTCTGTTTGCGCAGCTGTCGTTGCCGCGGCAACGACAGCTGCGCGCCCAGCGTCCCCCAAGGTTGCCCATATTTCGACTTTTACGACTTTAGATTTGGCCGCTAGATTAGCCAATAAACTCAGGGCTTGCCCGGCCACTTCGGCTTGTGTGGGGTCGGTTGCCGTATTGACTACAGCTGCGCGCCCAGCGTGCCCTAATATTGCCCAGAGTTCAGTTGTTATAACGTCAGAGTCGGCGACTAGATTGATCAACAAACACAGGGCTTTCATGGCCTCTGCAGGTTCGTGGTTCGTGGCAACGGCGACGACAGTTTCGCGCCCAGCTGGCCCTAAAGTGGCCTAAATTTCAGCTACTCTGCCTTCTGCACTGTGAGCTAGATTGCTCAACAAACTCAGGGCTTGCCCGGCCAATTCTGCTTGTGCGGGGTGGGTTGCAGCGGTGACTATAGCTGCGCGCCCTACGGCCCCTAAGATGTCCCAGAGTTCAGCTACTCTGACGTAAGAGTAGCTCGTTAGATAGGTCAATAAAACCAGGCCTGGCCTGGCCACTGTTAGTTGTGTGGGGTTCGTTGCCGCAGCAACGACAGCTGCGCGCCCAGCGTGCCCCAAGGTGGCCCAGAGTTCAGCGGCCCTGACATCAGAGTTGATCGCTAGATTGCTTAACAAACGCAGGGCTTGCTCTGCCACTGCTGCTTGTGTGGGGTCGGTTGTAGTGGCGGCGTTAACTACTTCAGACAGTCGACCCTCAAGTTCGAGGTACACCGCAGCACTTTCTTCATCACCCATACGCGAGCGGTTGAGTAATTTTTCTAACTCATCTGGATTAATCTGTGTGCCTTGATTTGTATTTACTGACAAAGAGAGGGAAGAGCTAGCGCTGCTGATTGTTCTAGTGAGATGGCTGGAGCTACTAGAGCTACTCGCTTTTGTCTCAGCGCTTCCTAAGCCTACTGGTATTACTGTGTAGCTATATAAGCTTCGTCGAGGAATGAGGCTGGCTTGGTGCGTGGATATCTGGCTTGTAAGGCTGATCTGCCCTGCAGCGCTGACCTGAATGACTGGGCTTGAAACAGGCAGAATTTTTCTGTCTGATCCTTGATGAAAAGTAGAGCTGCCAGCAGTTATTTTGTGTGAGGGATTCATGTGTCAATGCCGATTGAAATGAATAACGTTTAAGTAATAGGAATAGAATTTATTTTAAAAATTCGATTAAATTTAGTGATTTTTGTTGGCGTTTATAGCGCTGATTGGCTACGCTTACAAGCACGAAAACACCAGTGGTTTGGTAGTCAAGAAAAGACTAAAAAATCTTGCTGTACGCACTGATTACTGCATCAGTGAAATAGAATTTTCGATGGCGTGTAAATACAAATTAAACTGTGAATTTAAGTTTGAATTGCAATTTTGTAATTAACTGATCGTATGGCTGACCTGGTGGTTGCCGTAGGCCACAAGCCAAGCGCTGGTGTCAGCGAATGACACCGCTTCACGCAACTCAATATGCCCATATACCCATATGCCATTTTAATAGCGCAGGCCGTAGGGGAGGCGTTAATCACTTTTCTAAAACTATTTGCACATTGCGTGCAAATATACATAAGTCACAACGGAAAAGTGTTTGCCCAATATAAACGCATCAATTTTTATTTGACTGAATTTTTTTTCATCTACTCAGATGCTTTGTGAAATCGTAGAGAAAATAAAATACGAATAATTTATTTCCTTAGTGTTTTTCAAAGTGCGTACACTTCGTTCGCACCAAGGATGCTGAGGCTGCTTTGGCGATGCATAGACGCAGTCATAGTCCCAGAAAATTTTTGGGATACATAACGTAGCAATTTTTTTTATGGAGTAGTTGCAACTGAATAATCAAACAGTTGCACTTCAAGCGTGAATCCATCCTTCAAGCTTGCACTTCAAGCGTGAATCTTCCAACGCATAAAACCCAGCCGGCGTTGGTGTCGCCAGCTGTTCCAGCGGCTTAGGCGTCGAAACCTGGACTCATGCGGTCAAGCCGCCGCAGCAGCGCAGGCCAAGCGAGAAAAGCGCCTTTGCCGCGGCGCACATCTTGCAATTGTTGCTTGGCTAGGCTGAGTATCGAAGGGTCAATCTCAATTAACTCTTTGTTGCCGGCCAAGGCGCGAACTTGAACCATGCAAGAGGCTTCAAAACGATGCATGGCTTGGAAGGCTTCGGCTACCGATTCGCCAACGGTTAAAAGGCCGTGGTTGCGCAACATTAAGAATTTGCTCTGACCTAGATTGGCGACTAAGCGCGGTTTTTCTGCTTCTCTTAATGCCAAGCCTTCGTAGTCGTGGTAGCTCAGAGAATGCAAAACTGAAAACGCAAACTGCGAGATGGGCAGCAAGCCTTCGCGCTGTGACGAGACCGCGACGCCATTGAGTGAATGCGTGTGCAACACGCAATGCGCATCGTGCCTAGCCGCATGAATACAGCTGTGAATCGTAAAACCGGCGGGGTTGACATCGAAAGGCGAGTCAGACACTTTGTTGCCTTGCAAGTCAATCTGCACCAAGCTTGACGCCGTGATTTCATCGAACATCAGCCCGTAGGGATTGATCAAAAAAGTGTCCGTTCCCGGCAGTTTGGCGGTGATGTGTGTGAACACCAAATCGTCCCAGCCGTAGAGCGCGACCAGTCGGTATGCGGCGGCTAAGTTAACCCGAATTTCCCATTCTTCCGGCGAGACTTGGGACTGGATGCTGGGGATGTTGAGTGCGCGATCTTGCGCAGCTGAGCTTGGGTTCATCGTTAAACAATCAGTGAGTTAGAGGGGCTAAAAATGGGTAGATCAATAGAGATAGGGCGGCAGTTTCCAAAAAAAAAGAGCTCAACACGCGGCTCTTCGCTTAGTCTGTGTCGGGTCTTGAAAATAGCGATGTTGCCAATTCGCTAGCCAGCAAACCAACTTAAACAGCTTGCTGTTTTACCTAAAAATAAAGCTATTTGAAAAATAGTTTTTATACTTATTAATTGTCAATTTTTCTAGGCGCTTGCGCATTGGGAATTACCCGGCAAGAACTGACTCAACACTGCTTAGGTACGCATTGAGAGCGTTAGTCTTGAGCCAACAACTCCGCCTCAATCTGCGCAATGCTGGGCAGATATTTCGCCACCTCGTCGGGTAGTTGCAGTTTGTATTCGGCAATGCCAATCGGCCCAGTCATGCCGCGCAAAGCATATTGCGCCACCACCCGGTGCTGCTGCTGACACAGCAACAAACCTAGGGTGGGTTTGTCTTCTTCGCTTTTGATTTTTTCGTCGACCAGTGTGATGTAAAAATTGAGCTGGCCCACTTGCTCAGGTTTGAAGTCTCCGGCTTTGAGTTCCACCACCAAAAATCGGTGCAAGCGGTAGTTGTAAAACAGCAAGTCTATGAAGAAGTCTTGGCCGTCCACTTCGACGGGAACTTGTCGGCCCACAAACGCAAAGCCTTCACCCATTTCCATCAACATTTTGGATACATGGCAGGTCATAGCGGACTCAATTTCGCGCTCATGCGCCTCGTTTGAAACGCCTAAAAAATCAAACAGATAAGGGTCTTTAATGGTTTGCTGCGCCAGTTCAGAGTCAGCGGCGGGCAGACGTTGCTCAAAGTTGGTGACGGCTTTGCCGGAGCGTTGCTGCAACTGTGTCGAGATGTGGTGCCACAACACATTGCGCGACCAGCCGTGCGCTATGGCTTTGGCGGCATACCACTGGCGCTCTTCGGCAGTTTTGAGCTTGGTTAGCAGTAGTAGGTTTTGGCCCCAGGGTAAATGTGCAACAGCCTGTTGCACAATTTCAAAATCTGGCCATTCCTCTGCAAAGCTGCGCATATAAAGCAGATTGCGGCGTGAAAAACCTTTCATCTTTGGAAAAGCCGCGGTCAAGTCCTTCGCCAACTGCTCAATAACCTTGGCACCCCAGCCTTGTGTCTGCTGGCGCTGCAAAATATCTTGGCCTATTTGCCAGTAGAGCAGGATTAATTCGCGATTCACGGACAGTGTGGCGCGTTGCTGAGCGGCCTGAATGCGCAGCTTTAATTCAGCCAACCAACTGCTGTATTGCGGCACGGGCAATAAGATGTTTTTACTCATCGCTAACTCCTGCGTGGTTTGCAAACGCCAGTCGTGAACTAAACGTTTGGAGGTCTCCCCTTAAATATCACTGGACGTTCATGCTGAACATTGCACCCTCGATGTCGAGGCTTATCTAAAAAAGTCTGACGATAAGTTGTTGAATGTGAAATGGCAACCAGGGTCAAGCGTACTAAGGTGCAAAAAAGTCACTCGCCCAAGCGGTTTAGTTAGCGTCTAAAAAGCAAGCTTTTCAAACAAATCAAAACTCACAAATCCCGCAGCAAAGCCAAAGCAGACGACGGCTTGAGCAAGCTGGCAAACTTCAGGCCTAGCGTGCGGCTGCGGCTTTCCAGTGTCACGAAGCTGCGCTCACCACACAGCGTTATCCGGATTTTCTCGCCTGTGTTTTGACGCGCCAGCAAATCTTTAATTTCGGTTTTATCCAGCGCTTGCCAAGCCTTTGCATAAGCTGCCCAGTCGCTAGCAAACACCGCCTCTGCCAAGGCGCGCGGTTGTATCAATCCGCTCGCTTGTGGCGTGGGTGCTTGCGCCAACATACCCGTGCCGCTAAGCCAAAACGAGTTAACTGGCGTTTGCCTTTGCTGGCTGCGCGCGTCATTCACCGCGTGGGTATAAAGCAGCATTTGCATTTCGTTTTGCAGCAGCTTGATTTTTTTAGCCGCCAGCGGCGCGCGTGGCTGGTCTTCGTTACCCGGTAGCCAAGTGTCTACGTTACGGCCCATCACCCGGTCTAGTGAGGCAGTTGGTAAGTCTTTGAGTAGTTCGCCTTCGGCCAGCCAGCAGTCGGGCGCGGCGTAGTGCAGGCTGATGCCTTCAGTGACAAAGTAGGGCTGCATGGCGGCCATAAATTCTTTTGACTGGGCCTCTTCCAAACCCAACGTAGCGGGGTTCGTCATGCTCGCATGTTCGCGGCCCATGGACCAATAACACGGCGTGATAAAGCCCCAGCCCTTGCCTAGGGTTTGGCTGCCCATAGCCGCCCAAGCTTGCTGCGCCGCCAGTGGAATCAAGCCATCTATCTGGTTGGGTGATGCGGCTTGCAGTCCGGCCAGCGCTTTCTCGTGTGGTGCGGACAAACTGAGCGCGCTACCTTGCGCGTCATCGCTAGGCGCTAGGGTTTGCATGCCTTGCAGCAGGCGCGATAAATTCTCTAGTCCTTCGGCTTTTGGCAAGCTTTGCAAGGCCTGCAGCGCTGCCTCGTCGCCGGCGGTGGCAAAGGCAATCAGGAGATGGGCGGCGTCTGGTGTTGGCGATGAAGTGTGAGGCATGGGGCTATTGTCCGGGATGCCACAATCGCGGCTATGCAAATCCCCTATGAACTTATTCTTGGCTGGCGTTATACGCGGGCCGGCCGGGCAACGCGGCGCAATGGTTTTATCTCGTTCATCTCTGGCGTGTCCATGCTGGGCATTGGACTGGGCGTGGCGGCCTTGATTATTGTGCTCAGCGTGATGAATGGTTTCCAAAAAGAAGTGCGCGACCGCATGCTGGGTGTGGTCTCCCACATCGAGGTGTTTGCGCCCAACGGCATGGCTTTGCCAGATGCACAAAAAACGCTGGCTCAAATACGCGCCAACCCTGAAGTGGTGGGTGCGGCTACCTTTATCTCGGCCCAAGCCTTGCTCGCGCGCGGCGAAGACATGAAGGGAACCCTGATTCGCGGCATAGACCCAGCCCTAGAAGGTCAGGTGACGGATTTGGCGTTGCAACTCAAGGACACGGCTTTTCCGCGCTTGATCAGCGGCCAGTTCGGTCTGATCCTGGGTAGTGAGTTGGCCCGCTCTATGGGTGTGCGTGAAGGCGATACTGTCACCTTAATTGCACCCAGCGGCCAAGTCACACCGGCAGGCGTGGTGCCGCGCCTAAAACAAATGAAGGTGGTGGGTACGTTTAATTCTGGCCACTATGAATACGACTCGGCGCTGGCCATGATGCATCAAGACGATGCCGCGGCCATATTCCGACTCGAAGGCCCGACCGGCATTCGCATCAAGCTGAAAGACTTGCACCGCGCACCTGAGGTGGCGCGCGAACTTGGCCGCACGCTGGAGGGGCGTTTCTTAATCCGCGACTGGACCCAGCAAAATAAAACTTGGTTCTCGGCGGTGCAGCTGGAAAAACGCATGATGTTCATCATCCTCACGCTGATCGTGGCGGTCGCCGCATTTAATTTGGTCAGCACATTGGTCATGACCGTGACCGACAAACGCGCTGACATCGCCATTTTGCGCACCTTGGGTGCCAGTCCTGCCAGCATCATGGGTATTTTCGTTGTGCAAGGCGCAATGGTGGGGGTGATTGGCACGCTGTCTGGCTTGCTCTTGGGGCTGGCCATCGCGGTCAATATTGACGTGATAGTGCCAGCGCTAGAAGCCTTGTTTCATGCCAGCTTTTTGCCCAAAGACATCTACCTCATCAGCGCCATGCCGAGTGAGCCGCAGTACAGCGACATCATGCCAATCGTCGTGATCGCCTTAATATTGTCATTTTTAGCCACTCTTTATCCCAGCTGGCGCGCCAGCCGCGTCAACCCGGCAGAGGCCTTGCGTTATGAATAATCCCCAAACTGAAGTGGTGCTAAAAGCCAGTGGTCTGAGCAAGCGCTTTGTCGAAGGCCGGCTGGATGTGACCGTGCTCAAGGGTGTAGACCTGAGTGTGCATGCCGGCGACACGCTAGCGATTGTCGGCACGTCCGGCTCCGGTAAAAGCACCTTGCTACACCTAATGGGTGGGTTGGATGCGCCGACTAGCGGCAAGGTCGTGCTCAAGGGCCAAGACTTAGCCGGTTTGACGCCGCAGCAACAAGGCCTGATGCGCAATCAGCACCTAGGCTTTATCTACCAATTTCACCATTTACTGCCCGAGTTCAGCGCCTTAGACAACGTCGCCATGCCGCTGTGGGTTAGGCGTATGCGGCCAGAGCTGGCCGCGCAAGTGGCGACAAAAATGCTCACCAGTGTTGGCCTTGAAGGGCGACTGCAACACAAGCCGGCAGAACTCTCTGGTGGCGAGCGCCAGCGCGTCGCGATTGCCCGGGCTTTGGTGAGTCAGCCAGCTTGCGTGCTGGCCGATGAGCCAACCGGTAATCTCGACCGAGCCACGGCTGACAGTGTGTTTGAGTTAATGCTAAAACTCGCCCGTGAGCAGGGCACTGCCTTCATCATGGTCACCCATGACGAGTCGCTTGCTGCGCGCTGCAGCCGACGCTTTAGACTAATCGAAGGTCAGTTGTCCGAGTGGCAGTGAGGCGGGGCTGGCATTTATCCGCATAAGCTGGTTGCCTGCGCTTGAAAAACCTTGTCGCAAGCCGCATTTCTGAGTACTTAGCATTTGATAAAATCCTCCTCCCCGTCAAACTTTGATCAACTGAGCATGCACTACCTGTGAGCGACCACTACACCACCCTGGGGCTAAACAGTTCCGCCACATTGGCCGATGTTAAAAAAGCATTTCGTCAGCAAGCATCCCTCTGGCATCCCGATAAAAACGCTGCACCAGAAGCCGCTGCACGCTTTCGTGCGCTGCAGCAAGCTTATGAAGTGCTAACTGACAACGACCAGCGTCAAGCCTATGATGAGAACCGGCGTCGCAACTTGCTCGACGATCCACAAGCGACCGCCAGCGAGATTTGGCAACATTATTTCGAGCGCGTGCTCGACCCCAGTAGCCGCTCTGCTACTTGACTAAAAAACTTAGACCGTTATGACAATTTCCCCATTTTTTGAAGACTTGCGTTCGGCCTATCAGTCCGAATTAGACGACTTGCGTTTTGATTCCGAAGGCGGTGATGTCTTGTCCGCGCGCTTGGCTGACAAGCGCGGTGAGCTCGATTTTTTAATCCAAATGATGCGTTTAAGCCCCGAAATGGTGGCCGTCATTTTCCACAAGGGTTTTAGCTTTCACGAGCCCGCCATGATGGATAACTTGATTGGTCACGCCGCCGACGAGTTGCCCGAGTGGGACGAGCTCAAAGCCGGCATTGGCCTGCAACCGTGGGCTGAAAAGTTAGCTAACGTCGTGCTCAAACAAGCCGATGGCGAGTGGTTTTTAAGCGTTGCCGCGGCCCTTGAATACATGAACGTCACGCCCGGCACGGCGCCGGTTCGCCAACACGATGAAGTCGAAGATGAAGAAGACGACTACCAAGACGAGGACGACGGCCAAGATGACGAGCAGTCAAGCGACCAACGCACCGGCACGCTGGACTCTGACGAAGACCTGGGCGACGACGCCAAAAGCCGCCGTGATAACGCCGACGATTGGATGAGCGACCAAGGCTTTGAGCGCAAAAACTAAGACGGAAAAAATCATGACCCAGAACCACCTCGCACTGATTGAAAAAACCCAAGCCTTGATCGCCGCTGGCGACATCGTCGCGGCCGAGTTTGCGCTGGTCGAATTGGCCGATGCAGAGGGTGATTCCGCCCTGATGGTGGTGTTGGCGCAATTGCCGGCCAAAGACATACTTGCGGTAATTCGTGAGTACGACAACTCCAAAGAATCGGTGATTAATCTGCTGGTCACGCCCGAGCAGTTTGCGCGTGCTGTCGTGATTGAAAAACAGTACAAAGATTTAACCCGCACGCATTTGCGCGGCATGGTGAATTCGATTATTTTTCGTGATGACGCTGACCCTGTTGCCTTTCTGAATGCGATTGGCGACCTTGAAGGCGGCAGTGATGCACTGGCCGATTACTTCTCTGATAAGTGGAGCCGCGTCGAAGCCTTTGCCCGCTGCGGCACCTTTGAGCCACTCGAAGACCATGGCGAGATGCTTTCGCAAACCGCCTTGCTGGGCTCGGCCTATGCTCGGGCAAAGCTTGAACACGATGAAGTCGCCGACCGCGATTGGATGGAGTTAGCTTGGCTGCTGCGCTACGAAATTCCGGATCTCTTTATTGAAATGCTAATGGTCTTGCGCGCCAAAGCCAGTGCCCACGAAGCCGCCACTGCCGGTGAAGAAGACTATGAAGAAGACGACGACGGCAAGGTCGAGACCGGCGACACCGATCGCGGCAAAGCCACGCCGAGTGCGCGCGAGTCGGATGAAGAGTCAGCGATTTGATCTCGAATAATTCAATGTCAAAACCCAAATCCGTATTGGCTAAAAATTCGTCCAACATTCCGGTTCAACTTACTGCCGATGAAGTCGTCAGCACCGCGCCTGAAATCGCGGTTTATGACGCGAGTGTGTTTTTTGAAAAAGCCCTGCGTTACGGCGTAGACCACGGCCTATTAAGCCGTGAAAAATTAGCTGAAATTTGTGAACAAGCGCCGCGCGGCATGGTTCAAATTGCACGCCATTTCGGCACTGAATTTTTGCGCCCAGAGCTTGAAACCGCCCGCCTGCGCATGGTTAATTTAGTCAGTATTTTTCTGGAAAGCAGTTGCAAGGGCGATCTGCGCTTAGCCGCAGAGGCGCTACGCGACAACTCATTTTTGTCCCGTTCCAAGGGCGGCTCAGACATGCTCAAAGCCATGATCGCCATGCCAGACCATATCGGCTTTGACAAGGATTTGCAGGGCGGTCAAGGTCTGGCCGAGTGGTCGCTTAAAAGCTTGGCTGACTATAGGGTTGAGCTGGCTTTGCGCACCGCTGCGCAGCAAAAAATACAAGCTGCTGTTTGGCTGGCAGAGCAACTCGGCACAGATGCCGACGATTTAGCGGGTCGAGAAAATCCCGAACTCAAAGACGCCGACGCCGTCATGCGCACGGCTTTACTGATGCAGGCCAGCGCTCAGACGGAGATGCCAGACTGGCCAGCGTTTGAAAAAATCATACTCGCGCTGCGTAAAAAATATGCCAGTGCTAGCGCTGCAAAAGCTGCGCGTAAACCGCTGGCTGATGCGCTGCAAGTACCAGCCCAATTACCTGCACACTTGCAGCCTGTTCTGGCGGCTTTAATACCGTCGGTACTAGCTGACTTACCTAGAATTCTCGATAGCTCTTTACCCGTTCGTGGACTTTTCTCTTATCTCGACAATGGCCAAACGCCGGCTTTTTTAGGCCGCTATTTTTGGCTAGAAGACACTATGAGTGAGATCGCTGATTTTGAGAAATCCGTCTCCAAAGCCTGGGATAAAGCTACCGGTGGCGACCAAGATGAAGCGGCCTTGTTGACATTGTTTTTATGTGTTTCTGCCGGCACTGCGGGTAAGACTGTGCTGACTGAAAAAGCTGCCGCAGCATTGGTGCGCAAAATACAAAAATCGGGTTTAAAGCCGGTGTTGGCAGAGCAATACATCACAGCCCACGCACCACCGCAATATCAGGATGACTACTTGCGTCTGTGGTCGGCGTTTGTCGATGAAGCCCAGCACACGCTTAAAAGTGATGCGGTTTTTGCACTGGAAGATTCGCTGGCTTTGCTGCGGCGAGAATGCCGTATCAAGTAAGTTTTTTTGATGTAAATTGAGTGCAGCGGACAATGCCTGCACATCTCAGTAATGCCTGCATTGCGTGGATTGGTTTAGTTTCTGTGCGAATATTGTTTTTCGTCCTAGCGCGAAATAGTGCAGGTTTTTTACCAACTCATAGCGGGTTCATATGGCTTTTTGGATAGACACGCATTGCCATTTCGACGCGGCTGAACTACGGGCTGACTTATCAGACATTCACGCTCGCGCGGCAAATAGCGGCGTGAGCCACTGCGTGATTCCCGCCGTTAATGTGGCTAACTTTTCGGCCGTGCGCGAGCTGGCGCATCAGTTCTCTTACAGCTACGCCTTAGGCATTCACCCGGTCTGTGTTCCTAGCGCTAGTGAAGCCGACTTAATCACTTTAGACCAAGCGCTCAGCACCCACCGCAGCGATCCGCGTTTGGTCGCAGTCGGAGAAATAGGACTGGATTTTTTTCTACCCACGTTGACAGCGCCGGCTATGCGCGAGCGGCAAGAGTTTTTTTACCGCGAACAATTGCGCCTAGCGCGCAAGTATTCGATGCCGGTGATTTTGCATGTGCGGCGCTCGTCCGATCGGCTACTTAAACATTTGCGTGATCTTGCCCCGGCCGCTGGTTGGAGCGGTATTGCACACGCGTTTAACGGCAGTGAGCAACAGGCCATGGCCTTTGTTGGCTTGGGTTTTAAACTCGGTTTTGGCGGCGCATTGACTTATGAGAGGGCCTTGCAACTGCGCAGGCTAGCCAGCGATTTGCCACTCAGCGCACTGGTGCTTGAGACTGATTCCCCCGACATCCCGCCGCACTGGCTGTATGTAGACGCCGCGCAGCGCCAACTCGGTCAAGCCCAAGGTCGTAACCAGCCCGCTGAGTTGCCGCGCATTGCGCAGCATTTGGCCGATTTACGCGGCATCACGCTTTTGGCTTTAGCCGAGGCCACTAGCGCTAATGCAGTGCAAGCCTTACCGGGGCTGGCTGCATTGCTGCGGCTGCCAGTTCAGGCGTGAGCACGCTTTTGCAGGCCTTGCCGCCGCTGCTATCGACCCAGACCAGAGTGTTGATTTTGGGTAGCTTTCCGGGCATTGCATCGCTTAAGGCACAGCAGTATTACGGTCATCCGCAAAATCAGTTTTGGAAAATTTTGCAGACCGTTTGGCCCGATGGCGCGCCCCAGCAGCATGCTCAAAGCTACGCTGCGCGCTGCGATTGGATGTTGTCTAAAGGTTTGGGTTTGTGGGATGTTTATGCCAGCTGTGAGCGTGAGGGCAGCTTGGACAGCAACATCCGTCATGCACAGCTCAATGACTTTGCCGCTCTGGCGCGCCACTGCCCGGATCTGCAAGCGGTGGCGCATAACGGCGCAGAGAGTTTTAAACACGCCAAATATGTGCAGCAGGTGATGGCTTCGCCAATGCAGGACAAGCCGGCGCTTGAATTTTGTCGCTTGCCTTCAACCAGTCCGGCCAACGCGGCTTGGCGCTTTGAGCGCAAGCTGCAGGTTTGGCGTGATTTATTTGTCCAGCACGGATTGGTAAAGCCTTAAAGCCGCAATACCTCAACACCGACTTTTCCTAGCAGAGCCAGCGAATCAATTTGACCTACGCTTGCTAGCTAATGTGTGCTGCAAAAAAATCGCGATGTAGCGAGTTTTTTTAACCAGCCCACAACAAACTTTTTTAAAAAAAGGATAAAAAAATCGGTGGCCTAATAGGCGCATGGCTAAAAAAGAAATCCCCGCTCTGATCCCTGAGCTACCTGAAGTTAATTTTTCTGATTACGCTGGTGTGCGTTACTTGCACCTCGGCTCACCTTGGGTTCAGGGCTCAATGTTGATTGATGAGCCGTTTGAAATTGAGCTTGAATATGTGCAACGCATGATGGCTGGCTTGCTGTTTATGAACCCCGCCGACGTGGCTAAAAAACACGCCATGCAATTAGGTTTGGGCTCGGCTGCGCTGACTAAGTTTTGCTATAAAAAACTGCGCATGAAAACCACTGCGATTGAAATCAACCCCCAAGTCATTGCCGCTTGCCGAGGCTGGTTTAAGTTGCCACGCGATGACTTGCGCCTAGCGGTGATTAACGCTGATGCCGCAACAGAAATCACCCAGCCTTGCCACTTACAAAGCGTGGATTTGCTGCATGTGGACGTCTACGACGACGAAGCCGCCGGCCCGGTGTTAGACAGCGAAGCTTTCTACCAAAGCTGTTATGACTTGCTGGCTGAGGACGGTGTGATGACGGTCAACTTGTTTGGCCGCGATTCAAGTTACGAGCAGTCGCTGGAATACATCGCCCAAGCTTTTGGACCGCAAGGGGTGTGGGCTTTTCGTCCCACCAAAGAAGGCAATACCGTGGTGTTAGCGCAGCGCGAGCCGACTCGGCCTGAGCGCGCCGAACTGCTGCTAAAAGCCGGCGAGATTGAGTCACGCTGGGGCTTGCCTGCGAAAAAATGGCTACGCCTTTTTAAACCGCTGGCCTGAGCGCTTAGTTCTAGCGGCTTCACAAAGCTAGTACAAACATAGTGTGAAGTTGGGGTACAGTGATTTGATGAATACAGTCCCCTCTGATCATTCTTTACCTCACCCGCTGCTCAATGCGAGTGAGCCCTACAGGGGTTTATTGGACTGGCGCATCTTGGTGCAATGGTTGGGCCAAGACGGCATCATCAGCCCCGCTGAAGCTGAACGCACCATTGCGCGCTGCGCACAAGTGCACAGCGCGCAGCCACCGCTCACGCGCTTAGCCAGTGTCAGCATGACGCGGCTCTCAGACGGAAAACCGCTAGATGTAGAAACTATTACCGAGTGGCTTGCTGGCCGCGCCGGTATGCGTTACTTGCGCATAGACCCGCTCAAGGTTGATGTCGGTAAAGTCGCCGACACCATGTCCGCCGTCTATGCCGAACGGCACAAGGTTTTACCGGTACAGGTGAATGCTAAAGAGGTGGTGATCGCCACCTCTGAGCCGTTTGTGACCGACTGGATTGAAGAGGTCGAGCGCCATTCCCGGCGCAGCGTGCGTTTGGTGTTGTCCAGTCCCGCGGAGATCGCCAAATTCACCGCTGAATTTTTCGCGCTAGCCCGTTCGGTCAAGGCCGCGCTCAAGTCAGGGGGAAATGCGGGCGCAGGTAGTTTTGAGCAACTCGTTGAGCTGGGAAAATCTAGCAAGCAAGCAACTAGACGCCAACGACCAAGGTGTGGTGCAGGTCGTCGACTGGCTTTGGCAATATGCGTTTGATCAACGCGCCAGTGACATACATCTAGAACCCAGACGCGACCAAGGCGTGATCCGTTTTCGCATAGACGGCGTGCTGCATCCGGTCTACCAGTTACCCATGGCGGTGCACAACGCCATGACGGCACGCATCAAATTGCTGGGGCGCATGGATGTGGTTGAAAAACGCCGGCCTCAGGACGGCCGCATCAAGACGCGTAACCCGCGGGGTGATGAAATTGAAATGCGCTTGTCGACCTTACCCACAGCCTTTGGCGAGAAGATGGTGATGCGTATTTTCGATCCCGACACTACCGCCCGCGACCTTGATGGACTGGGTTTTTCAGCCCACGATGCCCAGCGCTGGGAGCTATTGGTCAAGCGTTCTTACGGTATTGTTTTAGTCACTGGCCCGACCGGTTCAGGCAAGACCACTACGCTTTACTCAACCCTCAGGCGGCTGGCGACTGAAGCGGTTAATGTGAGCACGATCGAAGACCCGATCGAGATGATTGAGCCCTCTTTTAATCAAACCCAAGTTCAAGCACATCTTGATTTTGATTTTCCCGAGGGCTTGCGTGCGCTGATGCGACAAGATCCCGACATCATCATGGTCGGTGAGATTCGTGATCTGCAAACTGCCAACATGGCGGTGCAAGCGGCGTTGACCGGCCATCTGGTGTTTAGCACGCTGCACACCAATGACGCGCCGTCCGCTGTTTCGCGTTTGATGGAGTTAGGTGTTCCCTCTTATCTGATTAACGCGACGCTGCTGGGTGTTCTGGCTCAACGTTTGGTGCGCACGCTGTGTCAAGCCTGCAAGGCAAGAGACAACGGCCTCATGCCCGCAGAGCTGGCAGAAATAGTCAAGCCTTGGAAAATTAGCGGCGCTCATAGACCGTATAAAGCGCTTGGCTGTGTGGTTTGCCGCATGACGGGTTTTCGTGGACGGCTAGGGCTTTATGAGTTGCTGTCGGTGACCGAAGCGTTCAAGAAAAAAGTCACTCACGAGCCAGACATGCAGGCGCTGCGGCACCAGGCTTTAAGCGACGGCATGCGGCCCCTGCGCTTGGCCGGTGCGCTCAAGGTGGCCGAAGGTTTGACGACGATGGAAGAAGTGTTGGCGGCAACGCCGCCCATGGACTGAGCGGTTTACGTTTAAATTTTTCTTTATGGTTCGCGCACTAAAACTTTAACTGATCGGTATTGCGCTAACGCCGGCAAACTTAGTGGCTGTCAAACAGATTTTTCTCCGCGCCAGTTCTGCGCTATGCCATGAGCAAATACCCTGTGGTCCGCGTAAGTGAAAGCCACATGAAAGCTCCAGGCTTTGGCTCTCATAATTAAGTCATCATTCGTTGCACTGGAGAAAAACCGTGAAAATCAAAAGTCAAAAAGACTTTTTCTCAGGCCTGCTGTTCATGGGAATAGGCGTGGCGTTTGCTTTAGGCGCTACTAGCTACAACGTCGGCATTGCAGCCCGAATGGGGCCAGGTTATTTTCCTCTGATACTGGGCATTTTGATGGCGGTATTGGGCGCGGGCGTACTCTTTAAGTCGCTCACCATAGAAACACCTAGTGGCGACAAAATCGGCCGTTGGGCGTGGCGGCCACTGGTCTATATTATTTTGGCTAATTTGGTTTTTGGCGTGATGCTGGGCGGCCTGCCTAGTCTAAATATTCCGGCCATGGGCATGATTCTTGGCATCTATGCACTGACGTTTATCGCCAGCGTTGCAGAGCCCGGCTGGAAGGTCAAGAACACCTTTATTCTCGCCACCATTTTGGCTGTGGGCAGCTACATCGCATTTGTGGTTTTGCTGAAATTGCAGTTCGCCGTCTGGCCCACATTCATCACCGGTTAAGGTCTCAAAAAAATGGAACTTATTTCACACCTTTCGCTGGGCTTTAGCGTCGCTTTTACGCCCATCAATCTGCTTTACGCACTCATAGGTTGCATACTCGGCACGTTAATTGGCGTGCTGCCCGGTATTGGTCCGGTGGCCACTATTGCCATGCTGCTGCCGGCAACCTATGCGTTGCCGCCGGTCTCGGCTTTGATTATGTTGGCCGGTATTTATTACGGTGCGCAATACGGTGGCTCGACAACCGCTATTTTGGTTAATTTGCCGGGTGAATCGTCATCGGTCGTCACCTGTATCGATGGTTACCAAATGGCGCGCAAGGGCAGGGCTGGGCCGGCATTGGCCGCCGCCGGCTTGGGCTCGTTTTTTGCCGGTTGCGTGGGCACTTTGATTTTGGCTGCGTTCGCTCCGCCGCTGACTGAGCTGGCTTTTAAGTTTGGTCCTGCCGAGTATTTCTCACTCATGACCTTGGGCTTGATTGGTGCGGTGGTGCTGGCGTCTGGCTCGCTGCTCAAAGCCATTGCCATGATTGTGCTGGGCCTGTTGTTGGGCATAGTTGGTACTGACGTGAATTCCGGTGTGGCGCGCTTTAGCTTTGATATTCCAGAGCTCACCGACGGGATTGGTTTTGTCGTGATCGCCATGGGCGTTTTCGGCTACGGCGAAATCATTAGTAACTTGGCTCAGCCAGAAGATGAACGCGAAGTGTTCACTGCAAAAGTAGAAGGTCTGTGGCCTACCAAGCAAGACTTTAAAGACATGACACCTGCCGTCTTACGCGGTACTTTCTTGGGTTCGGCTCTAGGCATATTGCCCGGTGGTGGCGCGCTGCTGGCAGCGTTTGCGGCTTATGCCTTAGAGAAAAAAATCAAAATGAAACCGGGCGAAGTACCTTTTGGTAAGGGCAATATTCGTGGTGTTGCAGCACCTGAGTCGGCCAATAATGCCGGTGCACAGACTTCCTTTATTCCGCTGCTCACATTGGGTATTCCACCAAATGCTGTGATGGCGTTGATGGTGGGCGCTATGACTATTCACAACATACAACCTGGCCCGCAGGTGATGACTAGCAACCCAGAATTATTCTGGGGTCTGATTGCCTCCATGTGGATTGGCAATGCGATGCTGATTATTTTGAATCTGCCGCTGATTGGTATGTGGATAAAGCTTTTGACAGTTCCCTACCGCTACTTGTTTCCAGCGATTGTGCTGTTTTGTGCCATCGGTGTTTACTCGACCAACAACAACACTTTCGATATTTGGATGGTCGGCGCGTTTGGTGTGATTGGCTACTTGTTCGTCAAACTCGGTTGCGAGCCAGCACCCTTGCTGCTGGGTTTTATTCTTGGCCCCATGATGGAAGAAAACTTGCGCCGCACCTTGCTACTCTCACGCGGTGAGTGGAGTGTGTTTGTCACGCGTCCGCTGTCAGCCGGTCTGCTCGTCGCTGCCGTTTTGCTGCTGGCCATTGTGCTTTTGCCGTCAATCAAAAATAAGCGTGAAGAGGCTTTTGTTGAAGAGTAACCAATGAGTAATGCTTACGTAAAAAAACTGAACGTTAGCTCAAACGCATGTGCTTTTAGCTGACTATTTTAAAAAGCATCTGAGGGTGCTTTTTTCTATTGACCGTATCAGTACATTTTGAGATTGCGTTGACAAGTAAATTACAAAGCATGAACCGGCTATCAAATAGCGCTTACATCGTCCACTTATAGTCGGCTACTAGGCCCACTACATCACTTCATTCGGCAATGCCTAAGTCATACGAGTCACTGTTTTAGTGTGTTCTGGTAGCGCTTATAGCTTTACGTTTTTAAGCAGTAATGCAAAAAAATCTGGCGCTGTAACGGCTTTGGAATACAACCAGCCTTGAGCATAGTCACAGCCGTAGGCAGTGAGCAAGTCAAGCTGCGCTTGTGTTTCTACGCCTTCTGCGATTACTTTAAGTCCCAGCTTATGGGCCATGACGATAATCGCTTCGCACAAGACCTTATCGTCAGTTCCATCGACCAAGTTGTGAACAAACGATTGATCAACTTTAAGGTAATCAATATCAAATTTTTTCAGATAAGACAGTGATGAATAGCCGGTTCCAAAATCATCAATTGAAACTTCAATACCCGCATCGCGGAATAAATGAAGTTTGTCTGTGACATTGCTCTCTGCGTTGAGTAATATGCTTTCGGTGATTTCAATCGCTAGACTTTTTCCGGGCAGGCCTAATGCTTGCAGATGACGTATCCAATGCGCACCGACCTTTTCCCGATTTTGTCTGAGCTCTACGGGGGATACATTCACACTGATTTGAAATTCAGGCACTAACTGCTTTCTCCAACTGGCTAGCTCACGGGTGGCCTCATGAAAAACCCAGTCGTTAATATCATGAATAAGCCTGGACTCTTCGGCCAGCGGTATGAATTGCATGGGGCTAACCATCCCCAGCTCTGGGTGCTTCCAGCGCAATAGCGCTTCAGCTTTATAAATTTTCCCGGTCGCTATTTCTACGATAGGCTGGTAGTAAACCTCTAACTGATTGGCCGCCAAGGCATTGCGTAAATCTCTCATCATGCGCAGCCGGGTTTCTGCCGCTTCTTGCAAATCCTGGGTGAAACGGCTAAAGCGATTACCGCCCAAATTTTTCGCCACATACATTGCCTGATCGGCGTTTTTAATCAAAGTTTCCACATCCAGTGAATCGTCGGGATACAAGGTAATGCCCACGCTGGCTTGTACAAAGACCACGTCTTGCAGCAACTCAAACGGAGCGGCAAGTTGTTTAATAATATTTTGAGCGATATGTTCAGCGCTATTAATGTCCACTAGCTCGGACAAGATGACGGTGAATTCATCACCCCCAAGACGCGCAACCGTGTCTGATTCGCGAACGCATGTCGCAATTCGCCGCGCCGCTTCAACCAGCAACACATCGCCTTGCGCATGTCCCAACGCATCGTTGACTTCTTTAAAGCGGTCAAGGTCGAGCAGCAGCAAGGCCATTGGAAAACCAGAACGACGTGATTTTTTGATGGCCCGCTCTAGCCTGTCGTGAAACATATGACGGTTGGGTAGCCCGGTCAAAAGGTCGTAATTAGCCTGCTGCCAAATGAGCTTTTCGGACGCCTTTTTTTGCGTGATGTCAGAAGTCTGTGCGACATAGCGGTGTACTGAGCCGTCGTCGAGATAAATGGTGTTGACGGTAGTCCACTCAAGATAGGCTTCGCCATTTTTGCGCCAGTTCCATATCTCGCCCTGCCAATGCCCTGTTGCGTTGATCTCATCCCACATCGCTCGAAAAAACTTACGATCATGGTTGTTGGCCTTGTGTAGACTGCAGTTTCTGCCGACAGCGTCTTCCAGTGTGTAGCCCGTTACCTTGGTGTAAGCCGGATTGATACTGACGATAGCACCCGTGCTGTCGGCCACCGACATGGCTTCGCTGCTGTGCTGGTACATCAAGGCGGCTAACCGCAATTCTTCTTCGGCTTTTTTGCGCTCGACTATCTCTTCTTGCATGTAACTGGCTTGCACCAACGCTCGCCGGCGTTGCTTTGTAAATAGCCACATCAATGCCGACAACAGCACACTAAATATTGTGCCGAAGCCTAAAAATCGCAAAGGCTTGTTTTGATCAAAAGCGGCATGAAATGCAGGACGCGTTGTGAAATACAAGCTCCAAGTATGGCCAAACACAGTGATAGATTGGGTAAGCGCTAAACTATCAGACCGTGGTGCGTTGCGCATGTCTGGAATGCCGTTGTCGTCATAAAGTAGATTTTCAGCGGAGTATTGCGAATCCTCATATACCTCCATATTGATATCTGCTTTTACGCCGGTTTGCGCCTCATTGAGTATGCCGCCCATTAACTTGTCTAGTCTGAATGGGCTGTAGACATAACCTTGTAGATTGCTACGTCGCTCTTCAAGCGTAGCGCGCGGTTTGCCATTTTTATAAAACGGCAAATACATCAAGATACTTGCCTGCATTTTTTCACCGGACTCTTGCACAAGCGTCACTTTAGTACTGACAGCTGTGTTGCCAGTATCACGTGCGACTTCCATCGCTGCACGCCGTTTGGGTTCTGAAAACATGTCAAAACCAAAGGCGCGCTGGTTACGTAGGTTGAAGGGTTCAAGATAAATAATCGAAGTGTATTGATCACGCTCACCGGTTGGATAAATATCGTAATCAGGGAACCCTTCAGCTCGCATCTTGCGCTTATGTAGCTCTAGGTCTGCTGCTGGAATATGCACGGCATAACCAATGCCCTGTATGGCTGGGTAGTGCTCTTTAACATTCAGGCTAGCGATATAGTCTTGAAACTCAGAACGGGTAACCACATCCGATGCGGCTAACAGCCCGACACCACCGCGTAACACCTGTTCATAGGCTTGTACGCGTCTAAGAACGGCGTCAGATACTTTTGAGACACGGCTTTCAAGCTGAACTTGTTGCAGCCGCGCCAGGTCTTCTTGCGCGCTCCTCCAAACCAAAAATGTCAGCAGCAAGCTAATAAACAGAATGATCCAAGCCACTGGCCAGTTAAGAATCACCGCACTGATTTGCCTACTGATTGACTTTATCGCGCTGCGCATTTCGGCCGCTTTCCACAAGCAGATCAAGCCGGACGGGTTCGACTTGCGGGAAAAAAGTAATGCAATTTTTTTGCCTAAGGTCATAAATATTTTTTCAATCAGGCGTTTGACTAAGGCCTGAAAGTGCGGTCATTTCTAAACAGCTATTTTTTAAAGCGTAAGGGGAATGACTAAATTAAGTTTTGCTCCACGCGATTTTTACTGTTTTAAAAGGATTAATTAATCTTAATCATAACAATACTTGTTAAAAGTTCGCGGATTCAAGTCTGAAGTGCAACTTTGAAATTAACCGTACGGGTGGGTGAGATGTGAGAGCATCCAAGCTTCCCGACTACCAAGTCAAAGTTGCCCAGAATGATTTACACACACCTCACCCGTGACGAACGTTACCAGATTGCAATCCTCGTCAAAGCAAACTTCAATCAAAGTGAAATTGCAAAAATGATGGACCGTGATAAATCGAGCATCAGCCGTGAGTTGCGTCGTAACCGCGGTCTACGAGGCTATCGCCCTAAGCAGGCAAATGACAAAGCCCAAGAACGTAGACTTGCCTGCGCCAATAGTCCTAGAGTTGCTGACTCGACATGGGCTGTAGTGGAGGAAAAGTTGGCTGAGGCTTGGAGCCCCGAGCAAATCAGCGGCCACCTCGAAGCTAGCCACCAACCCGGTGTTAGCTATGAGAGCATTTACCAGTACATCTACGCTGACAAACGCGCGGGCGGCACCTTGCATAAAACACTGCGTTGCCAGAAGACGCGAAAAAAACGCAGCAGTGGCCGTGAACGGCGCGGCACCATCTCTCGCCAGGTCTCAATAGAACTGCGACCCGACATCGTGCTTGAGCGTGCGCGCTTTGGCGACTGGGAGGCTGATCTGGTGATTGGTGCCGGGCAGAAGCAAGCACTAGTGACGATTAATGAGCGTGTCTCTCGCTATTCAATAATTTTCCACGTGCCATTCAAAACAGCGCAAGCCGTAGGGGACGCGTTAATCACTTTACTCAAACCGTTCGCTCATTGCGTGCACACTCTCACGACTGATAACGGCAAGGAATTTGCCCAGCATGAACGAATAGCTTCTGCGCTGAGTGCAGATTTCTTTTTCGCCCATCCATACGCCTCGTGGGAGCGTGGGGCGAACGAGAATATGAACGGTTTGATTCGCCAGTTTTTCCCAAAGGGGATGCGCTTTAATTGCATCACCGACGATGACATTGCTTTAGCGATGCACAGGCTCAATCATCGTCCTAGAAAATGTTTAGGGTATCGAACGCCGCATCAGGTTTTTATGGAACAGTTAGAGTCCTATCAGCATACGGTTGCACTTCAAGCTTGAATCCGCCGTTGATAACTTTTGTATTATTTCAATTTAAAAAAAACAAAAATTCAATAGTAATTTTTATATGTCAATTTATAGAGATTTGTACAAATATGTGGTTGGGTAGCTTTCATAGCGAGGTGCTATTCCAACTACCGCGGTGCACCGTTCGATTGCGACCTTGATGCTTGGCGGCATAGACCGCTTCGTCAGCCTGTTTGAGGGTGGGCTGTATGTCATGTGATTTATCAAGCTTAGCGGTTGCCGCGCCAATGCTCACGGTTAAGGCTATACCGCCGGGTCGCGCTGTGGCAATGATTTCATGCACGCGCTGGGCTACACGCAGTGACTGCTCTGCGTCTGAGTTTGGCAAAATAAGCGCAAACTCTTCGCCACCGTAACGAACCAGCGTATCGCTTTGGCGTGCAGCGGCTTGCAGGCACTGGCCTACATCGCGCAAAACGTCATCGCCTCGATCGTGGCTGTAGGTGTCGTTGACGGTTTTGAAGTGGTCTATATCGACCATCAAAATGGAGAACGTAGCGTCACTTTCTTGCCCTAGCTTGGCTACTGCTGATTCAAGTGCGCGTCGATTACCTAGCCCGGTCAAGCTATCGGTGTTGGTGAGAATAGTCAATGAGCGATTGGCGTCTTCTGTCACCACCATACGTGCTTCTAGTTGTGCATTGAGTTCGCGCAGACGTTCATGCGCATCTTGAAGTTGGGACGTCAGCTGCTCTGAGCGCTTGCGTGCTTCTAGTAATTCGGATTCAAAGCGGCTGCGTTCTAATGCCAAAAAAAATAACCAAATGTAGACGACCTGGTCTTTCATCAATGTTTTTTTGATGTTGGTCATGACTGGTAAGGGCGAACCATTTGGTCTATGAAGATGCAGGAAAACTTCATGTACTTCGCCATTGCGACGCAGCAACGGCCAGACATGGGTCTGACAAAAAATACTTGATGCACGGGTAAGCAAGCTGTCCATGAACTCAGGGAACAGCGCATTTTGTGCATTGCAAATTAGCGCGTTCAAATTGGGGTTTGCGCTCACTACCCGCTCGTGTTCATCCGTTACTAAAACAGCGCAGGGCAGCTCAGAAAAAATATCAAAAGTCATGGTGACGGCGGTTTACGAAAAATCAATGAACGAGCGTATGGCTGCTACCACCAACTCGGGTTGACTCATGTGGGCGCAGTGTCCCACCACATCCATGATTTCTAGTTTGCTCTGCGGCAAATGGTGGTGTAGGTACTCCCCCACTGACAAAGGGGCAAGCGTATCTTTACGATGCTGCAAGATTAGGCAAGGCACGGTCACCTTGGGCACGTCAGCGCGGTTGTCGGAGAAAAAAGTAGTTTGGGCAAAGACGCGTGCTGTGAGTGGATCGGTCGAGCAAAAACTTTTATTGAGTCTTGTGTTGGTGGCGTCGCTCGCCCCATTTTCTCCCGCCAACACGGGTGTGAGAAAGTTGGCCCAACCCATAAAATTACGGTCCATCAGGTCAAGTAGTTCTTCAAGGTCTTGGTGTTCAAAGCCACCCTTATAGTCTGGTGCTTGATTGACAAAACAGGGATTAGGTCCTACCCAGACCATTTGTTTGAATAGGCCGGGGCGGGCTATCGACGCGAGCATGCTGATAGAGCAACTCACAGAGTGACCAATAAAGACCGCGTCTTGCGTAACACCTTGGGCATCACAGACTTCTAGTAGGTCTTGGGCATAGCCTTTTAGCGTGCTGTAACGCTGGGCATCAAATGCAGACAGGTCAGACTCACCGCAGCCGACATAGTCAAACAAAACTTGCTTACAACTGCTCTCGAATGCCGGCGTAATGGCGTCCCACATGTTTTGGTTGCAGCCAAAACCATGGCCGTAAACCAGTGTCGGGTTGCCGTGACCGGTCACGGTAACGTTATTTCGCTTGTTGATGTCCATACAAATAATTCCAAATTATGCTGTTTATTGTTATTTAACATCAAATAAGTGTGAATGTATTTGGTATTGTCCGCAGTATTTAAACTAGGCGGATTCAAGCTTGAAGTGCAACCGTATGCTGATAGGACTCTAACTGTTCCATAAAAACCTGATGCGGCGTTCGATACCCTAAACATTTTCTAGGACGATGATTGAGCCTGTGCATCGCTAAAGCAATGTCATCGTCGGTGATGCAATTAAAGCGCATCCCCTTTGGGAAAAACTGGCGAATCAAACCGTTCATATTCTCGTTCGCCCCACGCTCCCACGAGGCGTATGGATGGGCGAAAAAGAAATCTGCACTCAGCGCAGAAGCTATTCGTTCATGCTGGGCAAATTCCTTGCCGTTATCAGTCGTGAGAGTGTGCACGCAATGAGCGAACGGTTTGAGTAAAGTGATTAACGCGTCCCCTACGGCTTGCGCTGTTTTGAATGGCACGTGGAAAATTATTGAATAGCGAGAGACACGCTCATTAATCGTCACTAGTGCTTGCTTCTGCCCGGCACCAATCACCAGATCAGCCTCCCAGTCGCCAAAGCGCGCACGCTCAAGCACGATGTCGGGTCGCAGTTCTATTGAGACCTGGTGAGAGATGGTGCCGCGCCGTTCACGGCCACTGCTGCGTTTTTTTCGCGTCTTCTGGCAACGCAGTGTTTTATGCAAGGTGCCGCCCGCGCGTTTGTCAGCGTAGATGTACTGGTAAATGCTCTCATAGCTAACACCGGGTTGGTGGCTAGCTTCGAGGTGGCCGCTGATTTGCTCGGGGCTCCAAGCCTCAGCCAACTTTTCCTCCACTACAGCCCATGTCGAGTCAGCAACTCTAGGACTATTGGCGCAGGCAAGTCTACGTTCTTGGGCTTTGTCATTTGCCTGCTTAGGGCGATAGCCTCGTAGACCGCGGTTACGACGCAACTCACGGCTGATGCTCGATTTATCACGGTCCATCATTTTTGCAATTTCACTTTGATTGAAGTTTGCTTTGACGAGGATTGCAATCTGGTAACGTTCGTCACGGGTGAGGTGTGTGTAAATCATTCTGGGCAACTTTGACTTGGTAGTCGGGAAGCTTGGATGCTCTCACATCTCACCCACCCGTACGGTTAATTTCAAAGTTGCACTTCAGACTTGAATCCGCGCTAATTAAAACCTGTAATGCGATGCCTCCGCACTGAAAACCGATTTAAACAATCAGGCATAAAAATTTTCAATTGGGCACATTGCGTGCGAATCTGCTGAAACTTAGCAAAATTTCTGAATGACTAATCACAGCAATACGGCGCTAAAAAAAGTGCTTGAGTGCGACCCCATTTTCTCTTTATAGCCAACTATAAAAAATCAATGCGAGAAGCGTTGAAATCATCACCAAAATAGCGTCTAACCGGGCTCGTATTGGACTGATATTCGGTTCCGAAAAGCGGCCAACTTAGTGATTAACCGCGATGAAATCGTCAAACTACTCAATGGTTTGGCGACGTCTGCAAAAGCTTAGATAGACGCACCTAGTCCTTGGTTTGGCAAGCCGATTTTTTTAACACCGCATAATCCTTTTATGAATTTCAACTTCAACAATCCCTACAGCTCAACCCGCTTGCCGGTGTTTGCCCGCAATGTCGTCTCTACCTCGCATCCGCTGGGCTCGCAAGCCGGTCTGCGCATGCTGCTCAAGGGCGGTAATGCTGTCGATGCAGCGATTGCCGCTGCAGCAGCTATGACGATTCTTGAGCCGGTTAGCAATGGTTTGGGCAGCGATGCTTTTTGCATTTTGTGGGATGGCAAAGAGTTGCATGGCCTAAATGCGTCGGGCCGCGCGCCACAAAGCTGGACGCCGGATTACTTTAAACAAAAATACGGTGACAACGCAGCCAGCCCGCCTAAGCGCGGCCTAGATGCAGTCACCGTTCCCGGCGCGGTGGCTAGCTGGGTGGCGCTGAGTGAGCGATTTGGTAAGTTGCCGTTTGCTGACTTAATGGAGCCAGCGATTGAAATCGCCGAGCGCGGCTATTTGCTGCCGGTCGTGATTCAAGAAAAATGGGCTGCTGCAACACCAGAGCTAAGCGCCATGCCGGGCTTTGCCCAGGCCTTTATGCCTTGGGGCCGCGCGCCCCAAGTCGGTGAGCTGTTTCAGTTCAAAGCCGCAGCACGCGGATTGCGGGCGATTGCACAGACCAAGGGTCAGGCCTTTTACGGTGGTGAGATTGCGCAAGCGCTAGAGAAATTTTCTGCGCAAAACGGCGGTAGTTTGACGGCCAGAGATCTTGAGAACTACCAACCCGAATGGGTCAAACCGATTGGCCGCGATTACCGTGGTTACACCTTGCACGAGATACCGCCGAATGGACAAGGCATCTCGGCACTGATGGCGCTGGGCATATTGGAGAAGTTTGATCTAGCCAGTCTGGCGCTTGACGGTGTGGATTCCCAGCATTTGCAAATTGAAGCCATGAAGCTGGCGTTTGCGGATACCTACAAATATGTTGCCGAGCCATCGGCAATGAAGGTGAGTCCAGAGCAAATGCTAGATGACGACTACCTCGCCTCGCGTGCCAAACTCATAGACATGAAAAAAGCACAAGATTTTGGTGCCGGCAATCCCGTCAAAGGCGGCACGATTTATCTCACCGCCGCCGACGAGGACGGCATGATGGTGAGCTTTATCCAAAGCAATTACATGGGCTTTGGCTCGGGCTGTGTGGAACCCGGTTTTGGCGTTAGTCTGCAAAACCGCGGTCACGGTTTTAGTTTAGCGCCGGGTGTGAATCAGGTCGCACCGGGTAAAAGACCGTTTCACACCATCATCCCGGCTTTCTTAAGCAAGGACGGTCAACCGGTCATGAGTTACGGCGTGATGGGCGCGAACATGCAGCCGCAAGGCCATATGCAAACCTTGGTGCGAATGCTCGACTACAAGCAAAGCCCGCAAGCCGCATGCGACGCACCGCGTTGGCGCTTTAATCAGGGCTTAGAAATTAATGTTGAATTGGCCATGCAAGCTTCCACCGTTCAAGGCTTGGCCGATCGCGGTCACAAAATGGAAGTGATTCAAGATACCTACCAAGATTTTGGTGCTGGCCAGTTCATCTGGCGCGGCGCTAACCCCAAGGTTGAAGGTTATGTCGCGGCCAGCGACTCGCGCCGAGATGGCCAAGCCGTGGGTTTTTAAAGATAAATTTTGAACAATATTTCAGATCAAGAAATCAATACAGTTAAAGAAGACAGCGCCCAGCAATTGGAAAATAAAAAAGCCAAGCAAAGCGCAATGACTACCGGCTTGGTATTAGCCGTGCTGGGCGCGATTGGGTTTAGCGGCAAAGCCATCATCGTCAAGCTGGCCTATCGCTACGATGTGGATGCGGTCACCTTGATCATGCTGCGCATGCTGTTTTCCTTGCCGGTGTTTGTGTTGATGGCTTGGTGGGCCAGCCGCGGCAAAGCGGCTCTCACACGCAAAGACTGGATAGGCGTAGCTTGGTTGGGTTTTACCGGTTATTACTTAGCGAGTTTTTTAGACTTTGCTGGCTTGGCCTACATCAGCGCATCGCTTGAGCGCTTAATTCTCTACCTCAATCCCACGCTGGTGATGATCATGGGTTTGGTGCTTTACAAACGCAAAGTGACTAGGCCGCAAATACTCGGTATGGCGCTGAGTTACTGCGGCGTAGTGTTGGTGTTTGGTCACGAGATTTCAAGCCTAGGCAGCAGAGCTGCATGGGGCGCACTGCTGGTGTTTTTGAGCGCGATCAGCTATGCGGTTTATTTGGTTTACAGCGGCGAGATGGTGCGACGTTTAGGCTCACTCAGACTGGTGGGGCTGGCCAGCACTGTTGCTTGTGTATTGTGCCTATTACAGTTTGTCATCCTCATGCCTTTAAGCGCAGCACTGGTCGCGCCTGAAGTGGTTTGGTTGTCTATTCTTAACGCTGCGCTATGCACTGTGGCACCGGTACTTATGGTGATGATGGCGATTGAGCGCATAGGCGCGAGTGCTGCGGCGCAGACCGGAATGGTGGGGCCACTGTCAACTATCTTGATGAGTGTACTGATTTTGGGCGAGCCGTTTACGGTCTGGATTGCCGTGGGAACACTGCTGGTGATCACCGGTATTTTTGTTTTTACCCGATCTGCGCGGCGCTGACTAAGACAGTCTAACTAAGACGTGCTAGATAAGCACTTTTGCTGCTTGTGAAAGCTGAGTTTGCAAGGTTGGTGATAGCGGTAGTTTTAGCGTTTGGAGTGCAGTTTGTATCGCCAATAATTGGGGCTGAGTTAACGTTTCAAATGCGAGATAGTTGCCTAGCTTTTGAATCAATTCCTCCTTTGAGTCATCCATTTCTTGACGCGACTCCTGCGTTGCACCATCTGTGACCGCGCCCCACAGTTGGTTGTGCTGATCTAACTCTTTTTGTATCGTTGACAGCTTCACAAAATCATCGACAAACTGGTCTGTGTGTGTGGGTTTCGCAGTCATGAGCATTATTTGTGCGCTGTCGATCCAGTTTTTCTCAAGCCTGTCGCTAAAGACTGACGATAAGCCTGAGATCATGCGTTGCATAGTAAAAGTATCTTCCTTAAAGACGCCTTCTGCATCCAGACTTTTAAGCTCTTTGCTTGAAAGAAAACGTAAAAAATTACTCGTATTAACCGCTGATTCTTGCGAGTCCTCGGCGCTGGTTAAAAATTGTTCAAAGCTAGACACCAATAAGCTGCTGCGCAGTTTTAGTCTTTCTTCAGCGCTGCCTATCAGTAGACCGTCGCGTAATAATTTAGCGTCTGCTTCAAAACATAATTCTTTATAAATCGAATGAACTTTGTCGTCTGTTTTGCCGTCGTTTTTAGCGGCTATAGCAATTGCATCTTCTATCAAAATTTTAAAATCTTTTGATTTGACTGGCGGATTCAAGCTTGAAGTGCAACCGTATGCTGATAGGACTCTAACTGTTCCATAAAAACCTGATGCGGCGTTCGATACCCTAAACATTTTCTAGGACGATGATTGAGCCTGTGCATCGCTAAAGCAATGTCATCGTCGGTGATGCAATTAAAGCGCATCCCCTTTGGGAAAAACTGGCGAATCAAACCGTTCATATTCTCGTTTGCCCCACGCTCCCACGAGGCGTATGGATGGGCGAAAAAGAAATCTGCACTCAGCGCAGAAGCTATTCGTTCATGCTGAGAAAATTCCTTGCCGTTATCTGTCGTGAGTGTGTGCACGCAATGAGCGAATGGTTTAAGTAAAGTGATTAACGCGTCCCCTACGGCTTGCGCTGTTTTGAATGGCACGTGGAAAATTATTGAATACCGAGAGACACGCTCGTTAATCGTCACTAGGGCTTGCTTCTGCCCGGCACCAATCACCAGATCAGCCTCCCAGTCGCCAAAGCGCGCACGCTCAAGCACGATGGCGGGTCGCAGTTCTATTGAGACCTGGCGAGAGATGGTGCCGCGCCGTTCACGGCCGCTGCTGCGTTTTTTTCGCGTCTTCTGGCAACGCAGTGTTTTATGCAAGGTGCCGCCCGCGCGTTTGTCAGCGTAGATGTACTGGTAAATGCTCTCATAGCTAACACCGGGTTGGCATCGAGCTTCGAGGTGGCCGCTGATTTGTTCGGGGCTCCAAGCCTCAGCCAACTTTTCCTCCACTACAGCCCATGTCGAGTCAGCAACTCTAGGACTGTTGGCGCAGGCAAGTCTACGTTCTTGGGCTTTGTCATTTGCCTGCTTAGGGCGATAGCCTCGTAGACCGCGGTTACGACGCAACTCACGGCTGATGCTCGATTTATCACGGTCCATCATTTTTGCAATTTCACTTTGATTGAAGTTTGCTTTGACGAGGATTGCAATCTGGTAACGTTCGTCACGGGTGAGGTGTGTGTAAATCATTCTGGGCAACTTTGACTTGGTAGTCGGGAAGCTTGGATGCTCTCACATCTCACCCACCCGTACGGTTAATTTCAAAGTTGCACTTCAGACTTGAATCCGCGATTCATAAACATAGTCTTGCTTAGTATTTCCGGGGGTATGTATTTCAAGGGACAGTTGCCTTCTTTTACCGCTAATTCATACATTTCAGCGGTACGCATATGTGGTTGTAAAAACGCAATCAGTTGGCTGTTTCCCATGACTTGTGCCAAAGCTAACTGATACATTTTTTCTGTGCGCTTGTTTTCTGGCACATACGCTATAGCCATAATGTTGTTGGCTACGGCTGCATCCCGCAACGCTGGCGTATGAAATTGTGGTTTTATTTTTCCAAGCGCTAAACCGTTGCTTTTCACCGCGATCATGGCCAAATCAGCACCCAAACTTGTATGGGCTTCTTCCCGAAATTTTCTTGGAATATGCGGCCATGCCAAGCCGTTTTGCTTTAATGCGGCTTTGCATATGTTTAAGTCTCGCATCCCCATAGGCAGAGTTGATAACACCATTGCGTTAAGGCTGACCATAGTCATCAACATAGATTTAGGAATGCGGTTGTCTATAGATTTATTGTCGCGACTGCTTATCCATACCCTGTTGAGAGACTGAAATTGATCGCCACAAAAACTGGCCATCAAAGGAAAAAATTCTTTTGGAATAGCATTAAACGTTGGCTTACTAGAAGCACTAGAAGCACTAGAAGCACTAGAATTTTTGCTGTCCAATATTTCAACGTTATGCAGTCTGGGTGTTTGCGGACTTAGCGCAATTGCTGTATGGCTGCTTAATGCTGGAGTACTGTGGCGGCTAGTGGCTAACAATTCATTTGAGCGTGGATTCTCGGGCGCTAGCGAAATAACGGGTGAAATCACTGGCTGCATCACCGGCGACAGCATTGGCGACAGCACTGGCGCTATTGGCGTTATTGGCGTAATAACTGGTGAATTACTCTGTGTTGTAGGGGCGGTGGCAATGTGTAGATTTACAGGATTCATTTGCTATTCCTTTCGGTTTGTCATTCACTACGCTTTTTATGTGTGAGCACTGTGCAGTGCAAGTTTTGAAGCATGACTTTTCATTTCAAACACTATTGACCGATGTCAGGTTTTTAGACTTTATTTATATAGTCTCAAAATAGTACAAAAAGTAATGTAAATAGTATTGACTAATTGATCTGTGCGTGACGCGGTACTTTCCCTTAGTACTTTCATGTGGCTAAAGCTTGCGCGCTTGTGTGTCGCTACGCCTTTAGTAACTGTTTTGCTGGGGCTTATTGGGAAATTAGATGTTGACTTTATTGCGGCCCGTTTTGCGTGTCTGGCATCGCTTAGCTTTGTGTTTGCGGGTCTGTTTAAGCGGGGAAAGTTACAGTCATGCGTAATACTTTTTAAACTTATCTCACACTAGGCGCGTCATTCCTCGGCACATATCTCGATCGGTATTTGCCGGCCTACATTGGTGCGATGATTGCGTTGGCCGCAGTCTTTCGTTGACTGCTTGAGTTAGGCTCCTACTTTTTCTTGCAATCTTGATGCGTCGTTTCATAAAACGATTTTTCTAATTGCCTCTCTTAATTAACAGCGGTTTCACCGCATAAAAAGGCTTTATATGGATTTAGGTATTTCAGGCAAATGGGCATTGGTTTGCGGCGCTAGCAAGGGTCTGGGTCTGGGTTGTGCACAAGCACTGGTTAAAGAGGGTGTGCACGTGTTGGTAGTTGCGCGTGGCGTTGAGCTTCTCTCGGCTTCAGTACAAGCAATGCTGGCCGATACCAGCCGCCCTACCGGCACAGAAGTGCTGTTTGTTGCCGCTGACATCACCACTACTGAAGGTCGTGCTGCTGTATTTGCCGTGCGCCGCGAGTTTGATATTGTTGTGACCAATGCTGGCGGTCCGCCTCCCGGTGACTTTAGGGATTGGGACAGGGAGGCGTGGATTAAAGCGGTCGACGCCAATATGCTCACGCCGATAGAGCTGATTAAGGCCACTGTTGACGGTATGGCTGCGCGTGGCTTTGGCCGCATCATCAACATCACATCTAGCTCGGTCAAAGCGCCTATTGATATTTTGGGTTTATCCAACGGTGCGCGCAGTGGTTTGACTGGTTTTGTCGCGGGTGTGGCGCGCAGCGGCTTGGCCGCCAAAGGTGTGACGATTAATAATTTACTGCCCGGTGCGTTTGATACCGACCGTCTGCGCGGCACCATGAGTGGTGCGGCTGCTAAGTCTGGCAAACCGATTGAAGAGGTCATGGATGCTCGGCGAAAAAATATTCCGGCGCAGCGTTTTGGCAACCCGCAAGAGTTCGGTGCGATTTGCGCCTTTTTGTGCAGCACCCACGCGGGCTATATGACGGGTCAAAATGTGCTGGCCGATGGCGGTGCTTTCTCTGGAACGTTTTAACTTTTGAGGTAGTCTTTGTTAGCCATGGCACCCGGCCCAAACTGGGCGCTTTAATAGCGCAAAATAGCAGGCATGAAACCACCTAAAAGATTGCAAGCACTGATTGAAGAAGGTCTGATAGATACAGTCGTCAGGCAGTTAATGAGCGGTAAAGAAGCGACGGTTTTCGTGGTTCGCTGCGGCGACGAAACGCGCTGTGCCAAGGTCTACAAAGAAGCCACTGAACGCAGTTTTCGTCAAGCGGTGGACTACACCGAAAATCGTAAAGTTAAAAATACCCGTCAAGCCAGAGCCATGGCTAAGGGCACTCGCTTTGGCCGTCAAGCACAAGAAGCGGCTTGGCAAAGCGCTGAGGTTGATGCGCTTTATCGTTTGGCTGATGCTGGTGTGCGGGTGCCTAAACCGTATAACTTTTGTGATGGCGTGCTCATCATGGAGTTGGTGACGGATGAGAATGGGGACGCCGCCCCTCGCCTAAACGACGTGGCCTTTAGCCCTGAGCAAGCGCGCCGTCATCACGCTACTTTGTTGCTGGAGGTTGTGCGCATGTTGTGCGCTGGCGTTGTGCATGGCGACTTGTCTGAGTTTAATATTCTGCTCGGCCATGAGTCGGGTGTGGACTGCCCAGTGATTATTGATTTACCCCAAGCCGTGGATGCGGCCGGCAACAACCACGCCAGCCGTATGCTGCTGCGTGATGTGGCTAATTTGCGCGCCTATTTCACCCAGTTTGCGCCTGAACTGCGCAGCACTGATTACGGCTTAGAGATATGGGACTTGTATCAGCGCGGCGTTTTACAAACGGAGAGTGTGCTGACGGGGCGCTTTGTGCAGCAAGCAGGCAGCGTAGACATGCGCAGTGTGATGCGCGAGATTGATGACGCGAGAGATGAAGAAAGTGCACGCCTTATTCGCATGGGCTAGGCGCATGGACTAGGTATTTATCGCAGTGAAGAATGAATAAAAAATACTAAGAATGCATATGAATTTTAAAGTTTTGGTTACTGCAACCGAACTGGCCACAGAGGGATTGGTTCTACTTGAACAAGCTGGCGCTAAAGTGATCTACATGCAGGAACCCGAAAGCACGCATGAGCTAAGCCTTATTTTGGCCAGCCAAGCCGTAGACGCCATCATCGCCAGAACCGTGACTATTTCTGCTGAGGCTATGGCTAAAAGCTGCACGCTAAAAGTGATTTCTAAGCACGGTGTAGGTTTCAACAATATTGATGTGGCGGCCGCGACAGCGCTGGGCATACCGGTTTTTTTTACACCCGGTGTGAACGCCGCATCGGTGGCTGAAATGACCATAGGTTTATTGCTGGCTGCGGCGCGACGTATCAGTTGGATGGATAAAGAAGTGCATGCTGGCCGCTGGTCGCGATTGCAACACGGCATAGAGCTGCAAGGCAAAACCATAGGCTTGGTGGGTCTGGGTCAAGTCGGAAGGCGCGTTGCCCTTGTCTGCCAAGCGCTAGGCATGCGGGTGCTGGCTTTTAGCCCTTCGCTCAAAACTAGTCCGCTGCATGGGGTTGAACTTTGCGCGTCACTAGCGCAACTGCTTCAAACCAGCGATGTGCTCAGCTTGCATTTGCCGCTGACGGCGCAAAACAAAAACCTGTTGGGTGCGGCGCAATTTGCACTCATGCCGCGCGGCGCTATTTTGATCAATACGGCGCGCGGTGAATTGGTCAATGAAGTCGCACTGGCCGAAGCTTTGCAAACCGGTCAGTTGTTTGCAGCAGGCATTGACACCACGGTGCAAGAACCCTTGCCTGATGGCAGTGCGCTGCGGGGTTTGCAAAATTTGGTGATCACGCCGCATGTGGCTGCCTCTACTCCAGCGGCGCTGGCGGGCATGGCCAGTGGTGCGGCGCGCAATTTGTTAGATTTTTTGCGCGGTCAATCCATGCAACATGCAGCCTGCGCTAATCGTCAAGTGCTGCGTTAAGACTAAGCGCGCACTTTTCGTTGCCGTGACGACAGCACAATTCCGCCGGCGATCAGCATAAAGGCTAGCGCGTGAAAGAGTTGCGGCATCTCGCCGAGAAACGCGGCTGACAGCAAAGCGGTAAACAGTGGCGCGAGATTAGAGAAAAATCCTGCAACTGCCGGTCCAACCCGCTGCACGCCCAGACCCCAGCAGCGATAAGCAATCACCGCCGGGCCGACCGCAATATAGAGCAGGGCGGTGATCAGTGGCCAACCCCAACTGATGCTGGCTGGCGTTAAGGTCCACTCAGCGCCGGCAAACAGGCCTGACCAGAATAGGCCAAACACAATTTGTCCTATCAGTAGCGCAGCCCAGTTGCTGCGAATGTCGTCTGGCGCTTTGGCGAGAGACAGCATCCAGTTATAAAACGCCCAAGACAAAGTGGCGAGCAGCACATAAAAGTCGCCCGGCACCAAGCGAATTTGCGTCAGCAAAGTCCAGTCACCGCGAGACAGCACGACCAGCACGCCCGCCACAGACAGCGCCGCGCCGCCCAATTGCTGACGGCGAATGCGCTGGCCGAAAAACACTGCACCCACCAGCAGCATCCACACTGGAATGCTGGAAGCGACCAGCGTCACATTCAGCGCTGTGGAGGTTTTTAGCGCCAAGTATTGCAGTGAGTTGTAGCAACCCACACCGAGCAGACCTAACAACGCAAAATGCCGCCAAGCGGGCCACAGACTGCTGCTGCTCCTGAGCACGCGCCAGCCCAGCGGCAGCAATATCAACAAGGCCAGCACCCAGCGAATAAAGTTCAGCGTCATGGGCGGCACCAGACCGCTGACCAGTCTGCCAACGACTGCATTGCCAGCCCAGAGCAATGGCGGCACGATTAACAGGGCGGCAGTGCCGGGAGTCAGTCTTTGGTTCATATGGGCTACTCTAACCGCTGTAAGTTCTGTGCTCGGCAGGCGCTGACGATTCGTGGCAACATAACTGGCCAGTCGTTAGGCCGTCGGCCAACGCATTAAGCAGAGACAAAAAAACAAGGAAATTTCCATGAGTGTTAGCGCATCCACAATCTCCAAAGCCGTTCGTATTGATAAGCATGGTGGTCCTGAAGAGCTCAAGCTAGTTGACGTCGAAGTTGGCGAACCCGGCCCTGGTGAAATCCGCATTCGCCACAAAGCCATAGGTCTTAACTTCATCGATATCTATCAACGCAGCGGCCTCTACCAGTTGCCCATGCCCTTGCAAATGGGTATGGAGGCCTCGGGTGTGATTGAAGCGGTTGGTGAGGGTGTGAGCCACCTTCAAGTGGGTGATCGCGCTGCTTATGCCAGTCAGCCACCGGGTAGTTACTGCGAACTGCGTGTAATGCCAGCCAAGTGCGTCTGCAAGCTACCCGATGCTATTTCTTTTGAGACCGGTGCGGCCATGATGCTCAAAGGCTTGACCGCGCAATACCTGCTGCGCCGCACCTTGCCCCAAGGCGGTCTGCAAGCCGGAGATTTCATCTTGTTCCATGCCGCTGCCGGCGGCGTTGGCCTGATCGCCTGTCAGTGGGCCCGTGCACTCGGTCTGCAACTGATTGGCACGGCGGGATCGGATGAGAAATGTGCGTTGGCCAAGCAAATGGGTGCAGCGCACGTGATTAATTATTCGACCGAAGATTTTGTTGCCCGGGTCAAAGAAATCACCGGCGGCAAGGGCGTTAAAGTGGTTTACGACTCGGTCGGTAAAGACACGTTTGACCGCTCGCTAGACTGTTTGAGCCCGTTTGGTTTGATGGCCAGTTTTGGTAATGCGTCCGGCCCGGTCGCGCCATTCTCGCCCGGTATTCTTGGCCCCAAGGGTTCCATTTATGTGACGCGCCAGACGCTGTTCTCGCACATCACCACGCGTGAAAACACGCAGGCCATGGCTGATGAATTGTTTGACATGGTGGTTAGCGGCAAGGTTGAAATTCGTATTGATCAGCGTTTTGCATCCGCCGACGTGGCGCTAGCGCATCGCTCTATGGAAGAGCGCAAGACAACTGGTTGCAGCATTCTCACGCTGTAGACGCTAAGGTCTATCCGGTCTGGCCAAGGGCTTGACCGGATATCTGGCTAGAGAATTAGTTGGGTGATTAGTTGGGTGAATAGTTAACTAACTAACCATCAAGCCGTGTTCAACGGCTTTTTCTTACCCTGAGCAATTCATCGAGTATCAAACAAATCGCGCCAATCGTGATGGCGGCGTCGGCCACATTAAACGCCGGGAAATGCCAACCCAAATAATGAAAGTCTAAAAAGTCCACCACATAGCCGTGCATGCTGCGGTCAATCACATTGCCCAGCGCGCCGCCCAAAATGCAGGCCAGCGCAAACGAGAATAGTTTTTGCCCCGCGTGCGACCTGAGCATCCAAATAATAAAGCCCGCAGCAGCCACGCCTATGGCGGTAAAGAACCAGCGTTGCCAGCCTGAAGCACCGGCTAAAAAAGAAAACGCTGCACCGCTGTTATGCACCCGCACCAAATTAAAAAAGCTGGTCACATAGCTCGTATCACCCAAGCGAAAGTAACCCACAACCAGCACTTTGACGAACTGGTCAACAATCAAAATTATCAAGGCTAGCCCCAGCCAAGGCAGCATGCTGCTAGCCGCTGAGGTGGACGATGATTTTCTCACTAGGGTGGTTTTGGCCATGATTTTTTGTTTTTAAAATGAACCGTGCTCTCGCATCAGTGAATTTTTATTTGCTCTTTTTTTTGCGCTGAATTTTTGCTTTAGGCAAATTGGCGTGTCTCGCCCGCACCAAACAAATTGCTGGTACAACGCCCGCAAATAGTTGGATGGGCAGCATCAACGCCGACGTCCTCGCGGTAATGCCAGCAACGCTCGCACTTGGCGTTTGTGCTGGTGCTAACGCTGGTGGCGAGTGCCTCACCTGGCTTTAGCGTGATGCTTGATGTGATGAAGACAAACTTCAAATCTTCACCCAACGAGGCGAGTAAAGCGTGGTCTGCGCTGGCCGCTTCTAGCGTGACTTCGGCTTGCAGCGATGAGCCTACTTTGCCGTCTGCGCGCAAGGCTTCAATGTCTTTATTTACCGCGTCGCGAATCTCGCGCAAGCGGCTCCATTTGGCCAGCAGCGCTTCGTCTGGCTTGGCTAAATCGCTATAGGTTTCTAAAAAGATAGATTCCGATTTACCAAAAATCGTCCACGCTTCTTCTGCGGTAAAGCTCAAGAATGGCGCCATCCAGCGCAGCATGGCGTGGGTAATCGTCCATAGCGCGGTTTGCGCGCTGCGCCGGGCCAGTGAATCAGGGGCGTAGGTGTAGAGCCGGTCTTTGAGAATGTCTAGGTAGAAAGAGCCCAAGTCTTCGCTGCAATAAATCTGCAACTTAGAGACCACCGGCTGGAATTCATAAACCTCGTAATGCGCCAGAATGTCGGCCTGCAATTGTGCGGCGCGGCTCAGTGCGTAACGGTCTATCTCCAACATCTGATCGACGGGAACGGTTTGTGTCGTTGGATCGAAGTCACTGATATTGGCGAGCAAAAAGCGCAGTGTGTTGCGAATCCGGCGGTAGGCGTCGACAACCCGGGCCAGAATTTTATCGTCAATGCTCAGGTCGCCCGAGTAGTCGGTCGAGGCGCACCACAAGCGAATAATCTCAGCGCCTAGCTTGCCTGAGACCTGCTGGGGCGCAATCACATTGCCTTCGCTTTTACTCATCTTGCGGCCCTTGCCGTCAACCGTGAAACCGTGGGTGAGCAGGCCTTTGTAGGGCGCGTGGTCATACATGGCACAAGCGGTGAGCAAGGATGAGTGGAACCAGCCGCGGTGCTGGTCATGGCCTTCTAGATAAAGGTCTGCCGGCCAAGTCGATTGGGCGGCATGGCTGTGCCGCAGCACATGGTCGTGGGTGGTGCCGGAGTCAAACCAGACATCAAGTATGTCGGTGCTTTTGAGGTAGTCGGCGGCGTCTGCGCCAATAATGGATTCGGCGCTGGCATTGCTCCAAGCCTCAATCCCGCCGGCTTCCACCATGCGTGCTGCTTGGTCCATGATTTCCATCGTGCGTGGGTGCAGCTCGCCGGTAGCGGTGTGGATGAAAAATGGCAGTGGCACGCCCCAGTTACGCTGGCGGCTAATGCACCAATCGGGCCGGCCGGCAATCATGCCGTGTAGTCTGGTTTTGCCGTTTTCTGGATAGAAACGGGTTTCTTCAATCGCTGCCAATGCCAATTCGCGCAGGCTTTTGCTGGCCGGCGTGCTGGTGAAAACACCTTGGCTGGCCGGGCCTGGTGCATCCATACGGATAAACCATTGGGCGGCGGCGCGGTAAATCACCGGCGTTTTGTGGCGCCAGCAATGTGGGTAGCTGTGGGTGATGTCGTGGGTGGAAAACAGCCGGCCGTGCTCGCGCAGTTTGTCTATCACCAGTGGTGCAGCTTTCCAGATGTTCAGGCCGCCAAAAAATGGCAACTCGTCAACATAGCGGCCATTGCCTTGGACTGGGTTGAGTATGTCTTCATGGGCAATGCCATTGGCGACGCAGGAGTTAAAGTCTTCTACCCCGTAAGCGGGTGAGGAATGAACCAAGCCGGTGCCGTCGTCAGCCGTGGCGTAGTCGGCCAGAAACACCGGGCTCATGCGCTGGTAGCCGGGGTCTACATCGTAGAAGGGGTGCATGAAGTTAAGCAGCGCCAGATTTTTACCCTGGGTCGTGGCCAACACGCTGCCGGTGAGTTGGTAGCGCTCTAGGCAGGCGCTCACTAGCGATTCGGCCAGCAGCAAAATACCGCGCTCGGTGTCAACCAAGGCGTAAATTAATTCTGGATTCAGGTTCAGGGCTTGGTTCGCCGGTATGGTCCAAGCGGTCGTCGTCCAGATAACCGCGAAGGCTTCTTTGGATAAATGGGCCAGACCAAAAGCGGCGGCGAGTTTGTCTGGCTCGGCGCATTTAAAACCCACGTCTAATGTGTGCGACTTTTTGTCAGCGTATTCAATTTCAAATTCGGCTAGCGACGAGCCGCAATCGAAGCACCAGTAAACCGGTTTCAGGCCGCGATAAACAAAGCCGCGTTCCATGATTCGCTTGAGCGCGCGTATTTCATTGGCTTCGTTCGCGAAATCCATGGTTCGATACGGGTTGTCCCATTCACCGAGTACGCCTAAGCGCTTGAAGTCAGCCATCTGACCGGCGATTTGTTCGGTCGCAAAGGCGCGGCTTTTGGCTTGGACTTCGGCGCGCGGCAGATTGCGGCCATGCAGTTTTTCAATCGCGTTTTCAATTGGCAAACCGTGGCAGTCCCAGCCCGGCACATAAATCGCGTCCATGCCTTTGAGTTGGCGCGCTTTGACAATCATGTCCTTAAGGACTTTGTTCACGGCGTGACCGATATGAATCTGGCCATTGGCATACGGAGGGCCGTCGTGCAGCACAAACTTGACCGCACCTTGACGCGCATCGCGCAGTTTTTTGTAAATGCCTTTGTCTTCCCACTCTTGGACCCAACCGGCTTCCCGCTTGGGTAAGTCGCCGCGCATGGGGAACGCTGTATCTGGCAAATTTAAGGTGCTACGGTAATCGATTTTTTGGTCTTGCATGTTGCGCTTGTGCTTGTATTGGGGGTGGAAGTTGTCGCGAGGTTTTGGGCAAAAAATGCCCTAGCGTCGTCGCAGTCCCGGTTGATGCCGGCCTTTAGGCTTTCAAGGCTGTCGTATTTGAGCTCGTCATGCAGCTTGTGCAGCAGTTCCACGCGCACGATCTTACCGTACGCCCCATCGAGCCCTAGCTCGGCTGGCCACTCTAGGCAACTGGTCTCAAGCAGCACTCGACCACCATTGACATCGTTGGCATCGACCGAGGGACGAACGCCTAAGTTGGCAACGCCGGGTAGGCTGTGTTCGGCCAGACCATGGACTTGTACCGCAAAGATCCCACTGGCCGCCGGGTTCCAATGTGAAAAGCGTTGGTTGAGTGTTCTAAAACCTAACTCGCGCCCCAATTTTCGACCATGTACTACGTGACCAGAGATGCTGTAAGGCCTACCTAACAAGCGTGTGACGCGTTCCATCTGCCCCAAACTCAAGGCTTCGCGCACGGCGGAACTTGAGACGCGGCTGCTGTGCACTGGGCTGCTATCTTGCTGCTGGCTTTTGAGTGCTGCGTCGGGAATTTCATAGCTATTCATACGTGCGACTTCAAAGCCTAAGCGCGCCCCAGCCGCTTGCAGCATGGCGTAGTCGCCCGCGCGTTTGGCGCCAAAACGAAAGTCATCGCCGACCAGTAGATATTTAACGCCAAGTGCTGCGACCAGTACTTTTTCGATAAAGTCTTCTGGCGTTTGCGTTGCTAAGTCGGCACCAAACGGCATGATGACGCACTGGTCTATATCGCAGCGGGACAGCTCGGTGAGCTTGTCGCGCAAGGTGGCGATGCGCGCTGGTGCTAGTTCTGGCCGATTGGCTTTGGCGGCAAAGTAGTCGCGCGGATGGGGCTCAAAACTCATCACGCAACTGGGAATATCTAGGTGCCGGGCTTCGTTTCTGAGTAGTGCCAACATGGCCTGATGACCACGGTGTACACCGTCGAAATTGCCAATGGTTAAAGCGCAGGCTGGCGCGAGCTGGGAATGGCGGTAGCCGCGAAAAACTTTCATAGCTTTGATTATCGTTTTTATAGCGGCGCAGCCATTTGCCACGGGCTTTTGTGATGTGCTTGGCTCGCTGTCATGTTTTCCCTGTATATTGCATTGAGGTATTCGATGGGTTGCAAGCAACACATTTGCAAGCAGCTTTTTCTGACGTCATCTACTTAAGTGGAGGTTCGTTTTGAAGGTTTTGAAACTATCAGCTCAAGGACTGCCGCAGTCTTGGATTAGCCTCGAAGAGGCGGTCTTGCATTACGCTGCCGACGAGGTGCGTTGGGAAATGGGTGCGCGCATCGCCACTTTCCATGGCGGTCACAACGCCATGACTGGTGTGCAGTCAGTCATCGATATCAATAGCATTATTGGCACCAAAGGTCTGCCCAAAATCAATCCGTTTCAGCTCAAACCCGGGCTAACCAATGGCAAGTTGTTTGTGCGTGACCGCAATGTCTGCGCTTATTGCGGTCAGCATTTTCATGAAGACGCATTGACCCGCGAGCACATCGTACCGTTTGCGCAAAATGGCGTAGACACATGGATGAATGTGGTGACCGCTTGCCGCGCCTGCAACCACCGCAAAAGCAGTCGCACACCAGAGCAAGCCAACATGCCGCTTTTGTATACGCCTTATGTGCCCAGTCTTTGGGAAGATTTTATTTTGCGCAATCGCCGAATCTTGGCGGATCAGATGGAGTTTTTAATGGCCCACGTGCCGCGCACCTCACGACTGATCAGTTAGCTGTTTAATTCCTGTATGTTGCCCCTGCGCAAGCTGGCTTTACTCGCCAGCTTGCGTTTTTTTGGGCTCAGGTTTTTAGCTTTAGTTTTTTGCTTTAGGCAAACACGCCAGCGGTTTCTTGCATCTTGTCTGAAACTTGTCCCAGCTGATAAATGCTGTCGCCAAAAGTCATTTCCAGTTGCGTGAGCTTTTTAAAGTAATGGCTCACGATGTACTCGTCAGTCATGCCAATGCCGCCGTGCAGCTGCACGGATTGCTGGCCCACAAAACGCATGGATTGACCGAGTTGGTACTTGGCTCTGGCCATGGCGCGGCTGCGCTCAGCTGGTGGTGAATTGAGTTTTAGCGAAGCGTAGTAGCTCATGGAGCGCGCCAATTCAAGCTGCATCTTCATATCGGCGACGCGGTGACGCAAGGCTTGAAAACTGCTCACGGCTACTTTGAACTGCTTGCGCGTATTCATGTATTCAACCGTTACGGCGAGTGCTTTATCCATCACGCCAACGGCTTCTGCGCAACTCGCCGCAATGCCTATGTCCATGGCGTGTGCCAAGGCGGGTAGACCGTCTGCTGTCATGAGAGTTGCTGGGCAGTTTTTGAGATGCAGTTCGGCAGCACAAGCGCCGTCTTGAGTCAGATAGTCTTGCGTCGACAAACCGGCAGCGTTTTTAGCGACCACGAACATCGCGAGCTTGCCGTTAGCCATAGCTGGCACCATAAACGCATCCGCATGCGCGCCGGCTGTGACCATGCTCTTGGTGGCGTTCAGCGTCCACTGACCGTCTTTTTTAATCGCTGTGGCTTTGCATTGCGTAAAGTCGTAACGTGCGCCGCGTTCTTGTTGGGCCAGTACCACCAGTGCTTCGCCAGAAGCGATGCCGGGCAGCCACTTGGCTTTAACTTCTGCGCTGGCGTAGTTGGCCAGCAGTGCGCCAGCAATTAAGGCTTGGGTAATTGGCTCTAACACGATGCCGCGCCCTAGCTCTTCCATCACTACCATGCCTTCGACTGGGCCCATGCCCATGCCGCCGTCGTCTTCGGGAACATACAAACCGGTCAGGCCGAGTGCAGCTAGTTCTGCATAAGCTTCGCGTGAGAAGCCGCCAGCAGCGGTAATGCTTTTGCGGCGCTCAAAGTCATAGCCTTTGGAGACCCATTTGTTGACCGCGTCGCGCAGTTGTTCTTGATCGTCTGTGAAATCGAAATCCATATTTTTCTCCTTTAGCCCAACAGAACTTGCGAGACGATGTTGCGCTGCACTTCGTTAGAGCCGCCGTAAATCGTGGTTTTGCGCATATTGAAATAAGTCGATGCCAAAGGCGCATCGGCAGTCGCGCCGCCGGGGAAGTTGCCTTGCCAGCCGGCTTCCATAGCTTCTTCGATGAAGGGTAGGCTAAATGGGCCGGCGGCCAACATCATGAGCTCGCTGTAGCGCTGCTGTATTTCACTGCCGCGAATTTTGAGCAGACCGGCGATATCCAATGAATTTTTGCCAGCTTTCTCAGCTGAGAGTACGCGCAACACCAACATTTCAAGTGCCACAACGTCGACTTCAAGCTTGGCAACTTCGTCGCGAAAGCGCAGATCTTGGTAGACACCTTCTTGCTCGGCAATGCGTTTGAGACGCTCTGGTTCGCGCTTGGCGCGGTTCACGTCGGCGATATTGGTGCGCTCGTGGCCGAGCAAATATTTGGCATAAGTCCAGCCTTGATTTTCTTCACCGATCAGGTTGTTGTCGGGTACTTCGACATTGTCAAACCAGACTTCATTGACTTCGGATTCACCGTCTAGCAGTTTGATCGGACGCACTGTCACGCCGGGCGACTTCATGTCAATCAGCAGGAAGGAAATGCCGGCTTGCGGTTTGCCTTCGGTGCTGGTGCGAACCAAGCAAAAAATCCATTCGCCGTACTGGCCCAGCGTAGTCCAAGTTTTTTGTCCGTTGACAATAAATTTGTTGCCTTGGCGTTCGGCGCGGCATTTGAGCGAGGCCAAATCTGAGCCCGCACCTGGCTCGCTATAGCCTTGGCTCCACCAGACTTCGCCACTGGCGATGCCGGGTAAAAAACGCGCTTGCTGCTCTGCATTGCCAAAACTCATGATGACGGGTGCAACCATGACGGGGCCAAACGGCACCACTCTGGGTGCGCCGGCGAGTGCGCATTCTTCTTCAAACAAATGTTTTTGCACGGCGTTCCAACCGGGGCCGCCAAACTCTTTCGGCCAGCCGTGGCCTAGCCAGCCTTTTTTGCCGAGAATTTTGGCCCAGCGCTGCATGTCGTCACGCGACAGGCGCAAGGCGTTGTGCACTTTGTGCGAAATGTCAGCGGGCAAATTGGCATGAACCCAGGCGCGTATTTCCTCGCGGAAGGCCTGCTCTTGCGGGGTGAAAGCTAAATCCATGGTGGTTTTGTCCTGGTTGTGAGCGTAGTGATTGCTTGATAACCACGGTTTTAGCACGATTGTGCTTTTTAGCTTGTCAAGGTGGTGACTCCGGTCTTAAATGTGATGCCCAGTTGCTCGCTGATGTCTAAGAGTTGATGGCGAAGCGCGTTGTTGTCGGCTTTAAGTTGAGCCACGCTGTTTTCTAAGGCTGTCAGGCGTGCGATTAATTCTGAGCTTTCTTCTTTATGGGGCAGGCTCGCTGCCAGTGCTTGCAGATCGGGCTCGCCACACAGCAGATGGACCCAACGCTGTTCGCGCGCGCCCGGCATACGCGGCAGTTTTTGCACCATCGGTTGGCCGCCGTCGTCGCCGCGTTGTTGCAACTCTTGCAACACGCCCTCAATCGCTGCGTTGTCTGCGAAACGGTGCCAGCGGTCTCCATTGGTGCGCAGCTCTGCTGGTGTTTGTGGTCCGCGCAGCATGAGTAAGCCCATCACGACGGATTGGGTTTCGCTACTGCCGCTGCCGCGCTGAAAATTGTGCTCAAAGCGCGGTACGCGGCTGGAGCTGGCTTCAAACACCAGGCTTTGGGTTTTCAGGCTGGTGAGTGCTTGGCGAGCCTCGTCGTCGTTGATTTCCATTAAGGGCTCGCGGCTGGATTTTTGGTTGCAACCCAGTACCAGTGTGTTCAGACTCAAAGGGTAGCTGTCAGGTACTGTGCGTGCTTTCTCCATCAAGGTTGCGAGTACACGGGCTTCAATAGGGGTGAGTGTTCGTATGGTCATAAACTATGCGCTTGATAAATGTTGGTTAATTCAGGTTTTGTCGGTTTTTGCAGGTTGCGGGAATATGGATAGTCACAAGAAAAACATTGTTATTTTGATATCTGGCAGTGGCTCAAATATGGCTTGCATTGTGCAGGCTGCCCGGCGTGAGCAGTGGCATAAGCGTTTTGATGCGCAGATTGCTTGCGTGATCAGCAACCGGCCGAATGCCGAGGGTTTGTCGCTTGCCGACAAGTTGGGGCTGGCCAATCAGGTGCTGGATCACCAGCTATTTGCTTCGCGCCAAGCTTTTGATGCTGAGCTGATGCAGCTGATCGATAGGTGGCAGCCGGCGCTGGTGGTGCTGGCTGGTTTTATGCGTATTCTCACGCCAGATTTCGTAGAGCATTACGCCGGCCGCATGCTCAATATTCATCCGTCATTGCTGCCTGCGTTTACCGGCTTACACACGCATCAACGCGCGATTGATGCTGGTTGCAAGGTTGCAGGGGCCACCGTTCACCAAGTAGTCGCCGAGCTCGATCACGGACCGATACTGGCTCAAGCTGTGGTGCCGGTAGTTGCCGGAGACACTGCGCAAAGCCTGGCTGCGCGCGTTCTGAGTCAAGAGCATTTGCTCTATCCAAAAGCGATTCGGGAATGGCTGGAGAGGGCTTGATGCTGAATTTTTTAGTCGTACCTGGACTTTTTTTAAGCTGACTTTGCTTAGATTTTGGGTTCGCGACACAGTCTTCTTTTTTCAAATCTATAGTTTGCTTAACTAAGAGCCCGCTTTGCGTCTAAGCACCATGCATTTGTCCAATTGATTTATTTGTACGTCTAAATAACTACATTTTTTTACATGGTCATATTGAATCCAATCCTAAATTCAGTCCGTATACCTAACAGCAGCTGAGATTAATTCTTAAGTTCAGCTTCTCATTAACTACTACCTACAGGATTTCAAATGCAAACAAAACACAAAATCGCTTCTATTGGCCTGGCTATCGCAATGACTATGGGCGCCGCTTCGGCTTTTGCTCAAGTGATGGTGGGCGGCGCTTCTATGCTGCCGACTAAGGACATCATTGACAATGCTGTCAATTCAAAAGACCACACCACACTGGTTGCTGCTGTTAAGGCCGCCGGTCTGGTTGATACCCTGAAAAGTGCCGGTCCTTTCACCGTTTTTGCACCTACTAACGAAGCTTTCGCTGCACTGCCAGCCGGTACAGTTGACACCTTGCTCAAGCCAGAAAACAAAGCCACGCTCAGCGGCATTTTGACCTACCACGTTGTGGCTGGAAAAATGGATGCTGCAGCACTGACCAAAGCGATTAAGGCTGGCGGCGGTTCGGCTTCACTCAAGACAGTTGCTGGCGGTACCTTGATTGCTAAGGCAGCAATGGGCGGCGTGACTATTACTGACGAAAAAGGCGATGTTGCCAAGGTCACTATTGCAGACGTATACCAGTCAAATGGCGTGATTCACGTGATCAACAAAGTGATGTTGCCTAAGTAAGTTCAGCATTTGCTAAATTAATTTTAGCTAATCTGCAAAGCCCGCCAGCAGTTTTCTGCTGGCGGGCTTTTTCGTGTTTACTCAGGCGCAGTGAGTTGGTGCATGGCCGCGCTGGCTATGCTTTTGGCATTCACACCAAAAAATTCACGCAGCGCAGCGCGCGTGTCACTGCGGCCAAAGCCGTCTGTGCCCAATGTGATAAAGCTTCTGCCCTTGGGCAGGAAGGCTCGAATGCTTTCCGGCACTGCACGCACATAGTCGGTGGCCGCAATGATGGGTCCCTGGCTTGAGTCTAGTTGCTGCGTGACGAATGGGCGTTCAGAGGTATCGCCACCGTTTAATGCTTTTTGCTGGCAGGCTGCACCGTCTCTGGCCAGCTCACTCCAGCTGGTCACGCTGTAGACCGTGACGCTGACGCCTTGGGCGGTGAGCAAAGCGGCGGCTTTGATGACTTCGGTGAGAATCGCGCCCGAGCCCATTAAGCTGACTTTGGCGTTGGCCGTGTTATTGCTGGCGGGGTAGTCAGCAAATTTATAGCAACCGCGTATGACTTGGTCCTCTATCCCAGCAGGAAGGTCTGGCTGTGCGTAGTTCTCGTTCATCAAGGTTATGTAGTAGAAAACATCTTGCTGCTCGAACATCATCTCCCGCATGCCGCGGTCCAAAATAATCGCTAACTCTCCTGCAAAAGCGGGATCGTAGGCTTTGCAGTTGGGAATAGTGGCCGCCATTAAGTGGCTGCTGCCGTCTTGGTGCTGCAAACCTTCACCGCCCAGCGTGGTACGTCCCGAGGTCGCGCCGAGTAAAAAGCCGCGCGCGCGTTGGTCGGCTGCAGCCCAAATTTGGTCGCCCACACGCTGAAAGCCAAACATTGAGTAATAAATATAAAAAGGCAACATGGCCAAGGCATGCACGCTATAGCTGGTGGCCGCTGCCGTCCAACTGGCCAATGCACCGGCTTCGCTAATGCCTTCTTCCAAAATCTGGCCGTCCATGGCTTCCCGGTAACTCAGCACCGAGCCAATGTCTTCGGGTGCATAGCGCTGGCCGAGACTGGAGTAAATACCAACTTGCTTAAATAAGTTGGCCATGCCGAAGGTGCGCGCTTCATCGGCCACTATCGGCACTATGCGTTGGCCTAACAACGGGTCTTTGAGAAGACCGCCCAACATACGCACAAAGGCCATGGTGGTGCTCATTTCTTTACCGGCTGGGGCTAGTGCAAAGCTGGCGTATGCGCTTAAGGACGGAATGGCTATTGGATCAGCCGTTGTGTCGCGCTTGGGCAAGTAGCCGCCCAAAGCTTTGCGGCGTGCGTGCATGTATTGCATTTCTGCACTGTCTTTTGCTGGTTTGTAAAAAGCCAGATTGCTGGCTTGCTCGTCGCTCAAGGGCAGGTTAAAGCGATTGCGAAAAGCCAGTAGTTCGTTACCATCGAATTTTTTCTGCGAATGGGTAGTCATCTTGCCTTGACCGGCGCTGCCCATGCCATAACCTTTTTTGGTATGGGCCAAAATCACAGTGGGTTGGCCTTTATGGGCTGCAGCCTTTGCATAAGCCGCGTGGATTTTGACTAAATCATGGCCGCCGCGCTTGAGGTGGTCGATCTGATCGTCCGTCATGCCTTGGGCAAGCCTTGCCAGCTCTGGATTTTGACCAAAGAAACTGTCCCGGTTAAAGCGCCCATCCTTGGCGGCAAAAGTCTGCATCTGGCCGTCTACCGTTTGCGCAAAAGCTTTGACCAGTGCGCCCGTCAAGTCGCGTGCAAACAGGCCATCCCAGTCGCTGCCCCAGACAAGCTTGATGACGTTCCAGCCAGCGCCTGCAAACAGTTTTTCAAGCTCATCAATGATGCGGCCGTTGCCCCGCACTGGGCCGTCTAGGCGCTGTAAATTGCAGTTCACCACCCAGACCATGTTGTCCAGACCCTCGCGTGCGGCCAAAGTCAGAGCACTCATGGATTCGGGCTCATCCATCTCACCGTCTCCAAACACGCCCCAAACCTTGCGGCCGCTGCAATCTAACAATCGACGGTGCGTGAGGTAGCGCATAAAGCGCGCATGGTAGATCGAGCTGATAGGTCCTATGCCCATGGAGCCAGTGGGAAACTGCCAGAAGTCTGGCATGAGATAGGGGTGGGGATAGCTGCTTAAACCCCGCGCGCCTTGGCTGGCGGCGCTAAGTTCTTGGCGGTAAAAGCCTAGGTCTTGCTCGCTGAGTCGGCCTTCTAGAAAAGCTCTGGCGTAAACGCCGGGTGCGCTGTGCGGCTGCAAAAACACCAAGTCGCCCCTGTGCTCGTTTGCGCCAAGGCCTTCGCGGGCATGAAAGAAATGGTTAAAGCCGGTTTCAAATAAATCGGCTGCGCTGGCGTAACTGGCGATATGGCCGCCTAGCTCGGCTGAGCCACCGGTTTCCACCTGATTGGCGCGCACCACCATGGCCAGTGCGTTCCAGCGCATGAGAGAAGCGAGTCTTTCCTCCATCGCCAAATCTCCCGGGAAAACCGGTTGCTCATCCACATCTATGCTGTTGATGTAAGGCGTTTCCAGCTCAGGCTGCCAGCCGATTCGGTGTTGGCGCGCTAGACGGCTCAATTCGTTAAGCATGTGTTTGGCACGTTCTGGGCCTTGTGTTGCAGCCAAGGCTTCGAAGGCTTGACACCATTCTGCGGTTTCCTCGGGGTCGTTATCGACCGTGTCTTGGGTAGCTCGCGTCAGAGTTGGGCTTGGGAGATGCTTGGGTGGAGTATTGTTCATAGCCATTTAACTGTAGCCCGCTTGCCGCCAAAGGTGTTGCCTTTGTCAGTATGGGAATAGGGCTGGAACAGCATAAAATGCCGTAAAAACGATTAATCTAAGATGATGCAACTTGATAACACCGATTTAAAGATTCTTGATGAGCTTCAACGCGACGGCTCACTGTCCAATACTGAGTTGGCCAAGCGGGTGCATTTAAGCGCTTCGCCGTGCTTGGTGCGGGTCAGAGCAATGGAAGAGTCCGGGGTGATAGACCGCTATGTCGCCATCGCCAATGCTTCAGCATTGGGTTTGGGTTTGAGCGTTTTTATCTCGATTAGCCTGCGCACTCAAAGCAAACAAGCGCTGGCAGAGTTCGAGCGTTTGATTGCGGAGCACGACGAGGTGATGGAGTGCTACCTGATGACTGGCGACAGCGACTACTTGATTCGTGTGGCTGTAGCTGATTTGGCGGCGCTAGAGCGCTTTATCCTCGATCAGCTCACGCCGATTCCGGGGATAGAGAAAATTCGCTCTAGCTTTGCGCTTAAACAAGTGCGCTATAAAACCGCCTTGCCTTTGTATGGCTTGGGCAAATAACTGGCTAACGGTTAGTGCGATATCGTCAGCGCACTTTCGTCAGTGCGCTATCGTTAGCTCAGCCGTAAGCGATGAAATTACATTTTTGACTGAAACACCAGTCCCGCATGTTCACGTAGCGCATGAAAGCGAATCTTGGGCCACTGCTGCTCGACCGCGCGCAGCGTGGCGCTGTGGTCTACCAGCAGCGTAGGCGCGTCGACTGCATCCAAGGCCACACGGTGCGCGTTGGCTTCCATGAATTTCTTTAATTCGTTTGGATCTTCTGCGGTTACCCAGCGTGCCAAGTTGAAGTGGCTGGAGAGGATTCGGGCTTTGACGCCGTATTCATGCTCAAGCCGGTGTGCAACGACTTCAAACTGAAGTTGTCCAACCGCGCCCAGTAGCAGCAACGAGCCGCCAATTGGGCGGAAAACCTGAATCGCGCCTTCTTCACCCAATTGCGTCAGACCGGCACGCAGTTGTTTGCTGCGCAGCGGGTCGGCGACTTCAACAGCACGAAACATCTCTGGCGCAAAAAAGGGCAGGCCGGTGAACTGCAAGGCTTCGCCTTCAGTTAGCGTGTCACCGAGTTGTAGCACGCCGTGGTTGGGTATACCTATGATGTCGCCGGCAAAAGCGGTATCTAACAATTCGCGGCGTTGGCTCATAAAGCTCACCACGGTGTTGGGCCTTAGCTCTTTGCCGCTGCGAACAACCTTTAAGCGCATGCCGCGTGTGAACTCGCCGCTGGCGACGCGTAAAAAGGCAATCCGGTCACGATGGGCCGGGTCCATATTGGCTTGAATTTTAAAAACTACGCCAGAAAACTTCTTTTCTTCAGGATGGACTACGCGCTGCATGGCTTCGCGGTTGGCCGGTGCGGGTGCTAAGTCGACTAAGGCGTCCAGCACTTCTTGCACGCCGAAGTTGTTAATCGCTGAGCCAAAAAACATCGGTGTCTGGCGGCCGGCTAAAAATTCTTCGCGGTTAAATTCTGGCGTGGCACCGGCAACTAGTTCGATTTCGCCTTTGGCTTGGGTGTATTCGTCGCCAAAGCGTCGGGCCGCTTCTGCGTTTTCTAGGCCCGACAAAATCTCGTCGTCGCCGCCAGCCTTGTCTTCGCCGGGGCTAAACACGCGCATACGGTCTTCGCGTCTGTCGTAGACGCCGTGAAACAACTTGCCCATGCCGACTGGCCAGGTAAAGGGCACGACAGTCATGCCTAATTCGCGCTCAATTTCATCCATCACGCTGATGGGATCTTGAACTTCGCGGTCCATCTTGTTGACGAAGGTCAAAATGGGAGTGTTGCGTGCACGACACACTTGCAGCAGGCGCCGTGTTTGGGGTTCTACGCCGTTGGCAGCGTCAATCACCATCAAGGCGGCATCGACAGCAGTTAGCACGCGATAGGTATCTTCTGAGAAGTCTTGGTGGCCCGGAGTGTCGAGCAGATTGATCACGCAGTCGCGGTATTCCATCTGCATCACTGAGCTGGCAACCGATATGCCGCGCTGCTTTTCGATCTCCATCCAGTCAGAGGTTGCATGGCGTGCGGCCTTGCGGGCTTTAACGCTGCCAGCGATTTGAATCGCACCGGAGAACAGCAGTAGTTTCTCGGTTAACGTGGTTTTACCTGCGTCTGGGTGGGAGATGATGGCAAACGTACGGCGGCGTTTGACTTGTTTTTCGATGGCGGTGATTTCGGACATAACCCATGATTATCGGTGACTCAGCCCCGTCTTGCGGGCTAGTTGGTAATTAGTCGGCTTGGCGGCTAAAACGGGGCTGGCGCACGCCGTCAATCACCACTTCTTCATTGAACATAGCAGCAGGGCGTACCCACAGGCCGTGTTCGCCATAAAGCGCGCGGTATAGCGTCATGGGTTCTAGAGTTTCGCTGTGGCGCACTGTGCCCTCGACACGGTAAAGCATGCCCTTGTAATGACGGTAAAGGCCGGGCGGGGTCTGAATCAGGATGGGCATTTCATCGGACATTGTTGATTTATATTTATTTATTTAAAGCTCAATTGTGGCGGCAGTGGGACAATAGTCGGTTATGCATCCAAAAGCCCTCCTCGATAGTTGTTCCGAGCTGCTCAAGCAAGTACTCAGATTTGATCACCCCGCCGACATGGTTTTGTCGCGCTATTTCCGTGAGTTTCGTCTCGGGCCGCGTGAGCGCGCCACGATAGCTGAAACCATTTACGGTGTACTGCGCAAGAAAAACCTTTACGCTTATTTAGCCCAGCACGGTAGTGGCCCGCCAGAGCGGCGCTTAGCTATCTTGGGCTTTACCAGCGACAGGGAATATCTCTCTAGCGCGCTAACCGACCAAGAACTTGACTGGCTGCAACGCTGCGATCAGGTCTTGCCCGAAGACTTGATGGAACTACACCGCCACAATTTGCCGCAATGGCTGGTTGATCCGCTCAAAGAGCAGTTGGGCGCAGACTTTTGGCCATTGGTTGAAAGCCTGAACGCACCCGCTGGTTTGGACATGCGCGTCAATACCCTTAAAGACAAACGTGCTGATGTGCAAAAAGAATTGCTCAAAGTCGGCTTGAAAACCACGGCAACGCCTTATTCCCCTTGGGGCCTGCGCTTAGCTGACAAATCACAGTTGGGCAAGCTAGATGCCTTTACCCGCGGCGCTATTGAAGTGCAAGACGAGGGCTCGCAACTATTGGCTTTGCTAGTTGACGCCAAGCGCGGTGAGATGGTGGTGGACTTTTGCGCCGGCGCCGGTGGCAAAACGCTGGCGATTGGCGCTGCCATGCGCAATACCGGCCGTCTTTATGCGTTTGATACGTCAGCGCATAGGCTGGAAGCCCTTAAGCCGCGGCTGGCGCGCAGCGGTTTGTCAAACGTTCATCCGGTTGCGATAGCGCATGAGCGTGACGACCGCATCAAGCGTTTAGCTGGCAAGATTGATCGTGTGTTGGTTGATTCGCCTTGTTCGGGGTTGGGCACTTTGCGCCGTAACCCGGATTTGAAATGGCGTCAAAACCCCAAGGCAATTGAAGAGTTAACCGCCAAGCAAACCGCTATTTTGCAAAGCGCTGCCAGATTGCTCAAGCCTGGCGGTCGCTTGGTTTATGCCACTTGCAGTATATTGCGCGAAGAAAACGAAGCCATCGCCGAGGCTTTTAGCCTAGCCAATCCCGGTTTTACCCTAATGGAAGCCGGGCCAATACTGACGCATATGGGTGTGGAGCATGCTGACACTTTGGTGCGCGGCCCCTACCTTCGCCTGTGGCCTTACCTGCACCAGACGGACGGGTTTTTTGCTGCAGTTTGGCAAAAAGAGCTGTAATTTTGTAGGTTAATAAGCATTTTTTAGCGGGCTTTAGCGACATTTAGATTTGATTTACGGATTTTCGTGGGTGTTTAGGGTTATCACGCCGAGATTCGCTTTTTAAGTTGCTACGCCATACAATAGATGCTTGTTTGTCATCGCTTCAAAAGCTAGGCCTCATGCTGGTAGCGGATACAAAGGATACAAAAATTGTTTAAAGGACTTGTATGATCTTTTTCGATGCCGCCGTTGAATGGCTGGCTCATGGACTGCTTGCTGCAACTTGGTGGCAAATCGTCCTGTACACGCTGGTGACAACACACATCACGATTGCCAGCGTGACTATTTACCTGCATCGCCATCAAGCGCACCGCTCAATGGACTTGCACGCGATTCCGTCGCACTTTTTCCGCCTCTGGCTTTGGCTGGCAACCGGTCAGGTGACTAAAGAGTGGGTTTCGATTCACCGCAAGCACCACGCTAAATGCGAGACTTCTGAAGATCCACACAGTCCTCACGCGCACGGTATTAAAACCGTGTTCTGGAAGGGTGCAGAGTTGTATCGTGCTGAAAGCAAGAACCGTGAAACCATGGCCAAGTTTGGTCATGGCACGCCTAACGACTGGATTGAACGCAACCTTTATACCCGCTATAGCTGGCAAGGCGTTGGTTTGATGATGATCATCAACCTAGCTCTCTTCGGTGTAGCTGGTCTGTCGGTTTGGGCAATTCAAATGGTTTGGATTCCTGTGACTGCAGCGGGCATCATTAATGGCATTGGTCACTATTGGGGCTACCGCAACTTTGAAGCACCGGACGCGAGCACCAACATCTCGCCATGGGGCATCATGATTGGCGGCGAAGAGTTGCACAACAATCATCACACTTACCCGACTTCGGCGAAGTTTTCGGTCAAGCCTTATGAGTTCGATATTGGTTGGTTCTACATCCGAGCACTCGAGCGCGTAGGACTCGCAACGGTTAAAAAAGTACCGCCTAAACTTCAAGTGGGTTCCCTAAAGGCCGTAGCGGATGAAAAAACGCTGCAAGCTTTGATTGCCCACAGGTATGAAGTCATGGCCGGCTTTGCACGCGAACTCCGCTTGGCAGGCAAGGCTGAAATAGCAGTCCTGAAGGCTAAAAAAGCTGACTTCTCAGTGTTGCTAGCCGCTAACCGCTGGCTGCACCGTGATGCTGACAAGGTTCCGGCGGCTGCTGTATCGCAAGTTGCACAAGCCAGAGCAGAGCATCCCATACTAGACAAGATGGTTACCATGCGCGAAGAGTTGCGTGTGATGTGGATGTCAACTAGCGCAAGCAGCGAGCAGTTGGCTTCTGACTTGCAAGCTTGGTGCCGACGCGCAGAGAACAGCGGCATTGCTGCACTGCATGAGTTCTCTGTCAAATTGCGCACAGCGCGCGCTTAATCGTCTTATGCAACGTCATACGGCTTAGCGCTGTATGGCTAACAGAAACCAAAAAAACCGCCTTGGTTCTTAGAACTTAGGCGGTTTTTTTTATTTTTGTTATTCGAGTGTGAATCGTATTTGATCGGTTTTGCTTGAGGGTTTTGCTCAGGCACTAATGCACTAATGCACTAATGCACTAATGCACTAAGGCTCTTAGCTCTTAGCTCTTAGCTCTTAGCTCTTAGGTGTCCGGTTTTGACGGGTGTTTCGGTTGTGGTTTAAGTCTCTTTTGATGCAGTGCAGGCTAAGGCTCTAAACATTCCAAGCCGCTATAGGCGTCTGGCGGAAGCCGACTTAATGGTTGTTTTTTTCATGGTTTGAGCCAAGGTCATTTCTTCGCCTGAGGCCTAAGCATCACCAGCATCAGCACCAACACCAGTAACCACCACCGCTACTTAATAGTCTTAAACCTTAGTCGTTGGATCAACTGAGTTTTGACTGAATGCTCACTTTTATTTAAAAGTTAATGAGAGACAAATTGTGGACATAAAAAAACCCGCTGTAATGACAACGGGTTTTTTAGTGCGGCATAGAGCCGGAAGTCCTCCAAGCTGAATTACTTCAGTTTGATTTCCTTGTACTCAACATGCTTACGAACCTTAGGGTCGAACTTCATGATGAGCATTTTGTCAGGAGTGGTCTTCTTGTTTTTGGTGGTCGTGTAGAAGTGACCTGTGCCGGCGGTAGATTCCAGCTTGATTTTTTCGCGTGCGCCTTTTGCCATGATTTATTTCCTTAGACTTCGCCGCGGGCACGCAAGTCAACCAAGACTTCGTCGATGCCTTTTTTGTCGATTAGACGGATACCGGCGCCGGTGACGCGTAAACGCACCCAACGGTTCTCGGTTTCGACCCAGAAGCGACGGTACTGCAGATTAGGCATGAACCGGCGCTTGGTTTTGTTATTTGCGTGGGAAACATTATTCCCCACCATTGGGCCTTTGCCCGTGACCTGACAGACGCGTGCCATGCGCACTCTCCGTAAAAAAATAAAATCGGATGCGAGATACCCTTGCGGATATTCAACTTAGCCATAGAGTATAGCCTGAAAACTCAAGCGAGACTAACGGCTCTGGTGTACTTTCCTCAAAACCGGTTTAATCCGGCCTTCGAAAAGCATACCTTGATCAGCCTACTTGTTCCAAGAACCGCTGAGCGTCTAGTGCTGCCATGCAGCCGGTACCAGAGCTGGTAATGGCTTGGCGGTAAACATGATCTTGCACATCGCCGGCGGCGAAAACGCCGGGCACACTGGTCATAGTGGCAAAGCCTTGAAGACCGGTGCGGGTGGTGATGTAGCCATCTTTCATCTCTAGTTGACCAGCGAATATTTCGGTATTTGGCTTGTGACCAATGGCGATAAAGCAGCCTTTGAGGGTGATGTCCTCTAGCGCGCTATTGATTGTGCTTTTGAGTCGTACGCCGGTCACACCACCTGCATCGCCAAGAACTTCTTCTAGCGTGTTGTTAATCTTGAGTACGATTTTGCCTGCCGCTACTTTTTCATGCAGCTTGTCTATCAAAATGGCTTCGGCTTTGAATTTGTCGCGCCGGTGAACAAGGTAGACCTTGCTGGCGATGTTGGATAGGTATAAGGCCTCTTCTACCGCCGTATTGCCGCCGCCGACGACGCAGACTTCTTGCTCACGATAGAAAAAACCGTCGCAGGTTGCACAACCGGACACGCCGCGGCCCATGAACGCAGTCTCTGATTCCAGTCCCAAGTACTGTGCTGAAGCGCCAGTTGCCAAAATCAAGCTGTCGCAGGTGTAAGTGCCGCTGTCGCCCGTTAGAGTAAATGGGCGTTGGCTGAGGTCGACGGTGTGAACGTGGTCAAAAATAACCTCGGTTTTAAATCGCAGTGCGTGGTCTAAAAAACGTTGCATCAGCTCTGGTCCTTGTACGCCGTCGACGTCGGCGGGCCAGTTGTCCACGTCGGTGGTGGTCATTAACTGGCCGCCTTGGGCGATGCCGGTGACCAGAACTGGGCTTAGGTTTGCTCGCGCTGCATAAATCGCAGCCGTGTAGCCTGCGGGGCCTGAGCCGAGTATCAAAACTTTAGAGTGTTTCATGTAGTTGTTGGCAAATGGGGCTGTCAGCGCATGTCTTGAACATTTGCCTTAGTCCAAAGCGTATTGGTTTAGCCTGAAAAAATTTTCAAAATTTAAGTTCTTATTGTATGAACTCGCGCAAGCCCCGTTCTTGTCGAGGTCAGACGTAAGCTCCCCACTCCTTTTGCGACTTCAAAGTCAAAACCATTAACGAAAAATAGCGATGTTTAGCTTGCCAATACAAGTTAGTGCGGGTCTGGCTGGGTTAAGCTCTGATTCGGCCTTATGACTTACACACTCGACATTCTTAATTCCCGCAACAAGCCTGGCTCTGAACCGCCCAGCGGTATCAAACGCTTCGCACATGAAGTGGGTCTAATTTTGGGCCTACTTGGCTTACTCCTTTGGTGCGCTGCGTTATTGAGTTTTTCGGCGCAGGATGCGGCTTGGTCGAGCTCCGGCAGCATTCAGACCAGCGCTGCTTTGCCCAGTGGTATTCATAACTGGGTCGGCCGGCTGGGTGCTTGGTTGGCTGACGGCAGTTATTTTTTGCTTGGTTTTTCGGTTTGGTGGTTACTCGCTGCTGGCAGTCGCGTCTGGCTGGCGTCACTAGCGCGTTGGCTACGTGGCGAGCGCTTAGACAATCGGCCACCCTTGCATTCGGGACGCATACAGTTTTGGCTCTGCCTGTTGCTTTTGTTATCCGCGAGTTGCGCGCTGGAATGGTCTCGCCTTTACCGCTTTGAGGCCTATCTGCCGGATCAGGCCGGTGGCGCTGTGGGTTATTTATTTGGTAGTTTGAGTGTGAAATGGTTAGGTTTTGCTGGCTCTGGCTTGATGCTGATTGCGTTGAGTGTGATTGCGGTGTCGGTAGTGTTCGCTTTTTCTTGGGCGCACACTGCTCAGAGTCTGGGTGAGTGGGTTGCCACTCGCGTTGATTCATTACGCGTTAACCGTGAGATTGCTCAAGACGAAGCCTTCGGGAAAGCCGCTGCCAAGCAGCGCGAGGAAACTTTGGTTGACGAGCGCATAGAGATTCACGAACAACACCCAGTGCCTGTGTTCATTGAACCCGCGCCTGTAGACATTCCCAAAAGTGAGCGCGTTGCCAAAGAACGCCAAAAGCCGCTGTTTACCGAAATGCCTGACTCTAAGCTGCCCCAAGTTGATCTGCTTGATGCTGCGCTGGCGCGCCAAGATAGCGTAGCGCCCGAGACGCTAGAGATGACCTCACGGCTGATTGAGAAAAAACTCAAAGACTTTGGCGTTGAAGTGCGTGTGATCGCCGCCGCGCCGGGTCCAGTCATTACCCGCTATGAAATAGAGCCAGCTGTGGGCGTTAAAGGCTCTCAAGTGGTGAATTTAGCCAAGGATTTGGCGCGCGCCCTGAGTTTGGTTTCTATCCGCGTCATCGAGACTATTCCTGGCAAAAACCTGATGGCTTTGGAGTTACCCAACGCCAAGCGTCAGTCCATCAAGCTCAGTGAGATTCTTGGCTCCCAAGCCTATAACGAAGCCAAGTCCTTGCTCACCATAGGCTTAGGTAAGGACATAGGCGGCAATGCCGTGGTTGCTGACTTAGCCAAAATGCCGCACTGTTTGGTTGCGGGCACGACGGGCTCTGGCAAATCGGTGGGCATTAACGCCATGATCTTGAGCCTGCTTTACAAGGCTGATGCGCGCGATGTGCGTTTGCTGCTGATTGACCCCAAGATGCTGGAGATGAGCGTCTACGAAGGCATACCGCATTTGCTCGCCCCAGTAGTGACGGATATGCGTCAAGCTGCCCACGGCCTGAACTGGTGCGTGGCTGAGATGGAAAAACGCTACAAGCTCATGAGTAAGTTGGGCGTGCGAAATCTGGCGGGCTACAACGCAAAAATCGACGAGGGCAAGCAAAAAGAAGCCTTAATCTACAACCCCTTTAGCCTGACACCCGAGCAGCCCGAGCCGCTTGAGCGCTTGCCTTACATCGTCGTGGTCATAGATGAGTTGGCTGATTTGATGATGGTGGTGGGCAAAAAAATTGAAGAATTAATTGCCCGCTTGGCCCAGAAAGCCCGCGCCGCTGGTATTCATTTGGTGTTAGCGACTCAGCGCCCCAGTGTGGACGTGATTACCGGCCTGATTAAAGCCAATATTCCCACGCGCTTGTCTTTTCAGGTCAGCAGCAAGATAGACAGCCGCACCATTCTTGATCAGATGGGCGCCGAGGCGCTGCTGGGTATGGGTGACATGCTTTATATGCCCAGCGGCTCCGGCTTTGCACAGCGCGTGCACGGCGCTTTTGTCAGCGATGAAGAGGTCCACCGCGTCGTCGCCTACCTAAAGCAGCAGGGTGAGCCCAACTACGTTGAAGGACTGCTTGAAGGCGGCACCTTAGACGGCGAGGAGGGGGATTCGCTCTCAGGCGCGACTGACAGTGCCAGCGAGAAAGACCCGATGTACGACCAAGCAGTTGAGATAGTCCTGAAAAACCGTAAAGCCTCCATCTCTTTGGTTCAGCGCCATCTCAAGATCGGCTACAACCGCGCCGCACGCATGCTGGAAGAAATGGAGAAAGCCGGCATGATCAGCACCATGTCAGGCAGTGGTCAGCGCGAGATTCTGGTGCCGGTTCGGGCTGAATGACGACAGCTGGGGGCTGTTTTTTAAGCCATACTGCTTGGATGATTCAATACCAATTTGCAGTTGCCGGCGTGGCGCTTAAGCGTCCCGCCCTGAGCCTTGCTAAATGCTTTGGCGCCTTAGCGCTTTGCGCCCTAGCCAGTGTTGCCAGTGCTCAAACCGTGGCTTCCCAAGGCTTGGAAAGCCTAGAGAATTTTGTTAAAAACACCAAAACGGGTAGCGCCAGTTTTACCCAAATCGTGACCAGCCCGTCCCGTGACGGACAAACGCCTAAAACCAAAAGCTCTAGCGGCAGTTTTGAGTTCTCAAGGCCAAACCGCTTTCGCTTTATCTACAAAAATCCTTTCGAGCAAAGCATAGTCTCGGACGGCCAGACGCTCTGGTTGCATGACGTCGGCTTGAATCAGGTGACGACCTCTAAGTTGGCGAAAGCACTAAACGGCACACCAGCCGCCATGATTGCATCGGCAACTGACATCAAAGGAATGCAGGCCGAGTTCGTGCTCAAGGCGCTGCCTGATAAAGACGGTTTTCAATGGGTTCAAGCCACACCCAAGACTAAAGACGGTCAGTTGCAGAGCTTTAGCATGGGTTTTAAGTCCACCGACAAAGGCCAAGCGCTGGCCTCGCTGGAGATATTGGATGGCCTAGGCCAACGCTCTGTGATGCTGTTTAACCAGTTTGAGGTCAATCCGGTGCTACCAGATTCAGTCTTTAAGTTCACACCACCGGCTGGCGCTGATGTGATCAAGCAGTAAGAGTCATAAAAGTATTCAAAGTGGTTTTTGCTATCTATGAAGTCTGACGCCAATAAAACTTCGCCATCACGCGGCGCGCCCGCACCACTTGCCGAGCGCTTGCGACCGCAAAACTTGGGCGAGGTTATAGGTCAGCGCCATCTGCTGGGCGAAGGCATGCCACTGCGTATTGCGTTCGAATCTGGTCAACCCCACAGCTGTATTTTGTGGGGCCCGCCTGGTGTGGGAAAAACGACGATTGCACGTCTGATGGCCAGCAGTTTTGAGGCGCATTTCATCACTATTTCGGCAGTCTTAGGCGGTATTAAGGAAATCCGCGAGGCGGTTGAGCAGGCCAGTATCTGGCGCGGTCAAAGTAGCGATTTGGCTCAGGCTGGCGGCAAACCCAGCATTGTTTTTGTCGATGAGGTGCACCGCTTTAACAAAAGCCAGCAAGACGCCTTTTTGCCGCATGTTGAAAGCGGGCTGTTTACTTTTATTGGCGCGACGACGGAGAACCCTTCGTTCGAGGTCAACTCAGCCCTGCTCTCGCGTTCTACTGTCTACGTACTGCAACCCCTTGGCGAAGCTGATCTACGCCAAATTGTTGCGGTGGCTTTGGAGCGCCAAGCAATTGGCGCAATCCAAAGCATAGATCCCGAAGCACTAGACCGCTTAGCGGCTTATGCCGATGGCGATGCGCGCCGACTGCTCAATACTTTGGAGACCTTGGGTGTTGCCGCTGGCAATGAGAAGGGCGCTGAAAAACTGAGCCACATCAGTGACGACTGGCTGCTCAAGGTGCTGGGCGAGCGTATGCGTCGCTATGACAAAGGTGGTGAGCAGTTCTACGACACTATCTCGGCACTGCACAAATCCGTGCGTGGCTCTGACCCCGATGCTGCCCTGTATTGGTTTATGCGCATGCTGGACGGCGGTGCAGAGCCTAAATATATGGCTAGGCGCTTGGTGCGCATGGCCAGCGAAGACATTGGTTTGGCCGATCCGCGTGCCCTGCGCATGGCCCTAGACGCTGCTGAGGTCTACGAGCGGCTGGGCTCCCCAGAAGGTGAACTGGCGCTAGCCCAATGTGTGATTTATCTTGCCGTAGCGCCTAAGTCGAACGCTGTCTACAAGGCCTTTAATGAGGCCAAGGCCTTAATCAAAAAGGACGGCACACGCCCAGTGCCCTTGCATCTGCGCAATGCGCCTACAAAGCTGATGAAGTCCTTGGATTACGGCAAAGACTACCGTTATGCGCATGACGAGGAGGACGGTTTTGCCGCGGGGGAAAACTACTTCCCAGAGGGCATGACTGCCACGGAATTTTACCGACCGGTTAACCGTGGCTTAGAAATCCGTATTGCAGATAAGTTGAGAGAATTAAAAATAAAAAACCATAAGTCAGGCTAATGAAGCAAAAATCCTGCTGATAAGTTGGTTTTCGACATTATTTTTTAACTATCTCAAGGGTAAATACTTGTCAAACGCTTAATTTGGCCCGTTTCTCGCTATAGTCCGGTTGCTACAATTTGTATGTAAGCTCGCGTCCTGATCCAGTCTTCTGGCCTCAGGTGCGGGCTTTTTGTTAAGCCCACCGGCTGTTGCAGTGAGCGTCGTCCGAAATGGACGCACAAATTCAATCCATTCGTCACGGAGAAGCTAAGTTATGGAAGTATTCCTGCAGCAGATTATTAATGGTCTGGTACTTGGCAGTATGTATGCCTTGATCGCATTGGGCTACACCATGGTCTACGGCATCATTAACCTGATCAATTTCGCCCACGGCGAAGTGCTCATGGTGGGTGCGCTAACCAGTTGGACCATTATTGGTTGGATGCAAACCGCCATGCCTTGGGCGCCAGGTTGGTTGATGTTGTTGATTTCGTTGTTAATTGCGTTCGTGGTTTGCGGCGCGCTTAATTTTGCAATTGAAAAAATCGCCTACCGCCCGCTGCGCAATTCGCCTAGGTTGGCCCCACTGATTACCGCCATCGGTATGTCGCTGCTGCTGCAAACACTGGCCATGATTATCTGGAAGCCTAACTACAAGCCTTATCCGACTTTGTTGCCGGCCCAGCCGATAGAGATCGCCGGCGCTGTGATTACAGTGACACAAATTTTTATTTTGGGTACCACTGCGGTCACTTTGGCAATATTGATGTGGCTGGTAAATCACACCAAACTCGGCCGTGCTATGCGCGCTACCGCTGAGAATCCACGGGTTGCGGCTTTGATGGGTGTAAAGCCAGATACGGTGATTTCAGCAACCTTTGTGATTGGTGCGGTGCTCGCAGCGCTAGCCGGTGTGATGTATGCCTCGAACTACGGCACCGTGCAACACACCATGGGCTTTTTGCCCGGTCTTAAAGCTTTTACCGCAGCCGTTTTTGGCGGCATTGGCAATCTTGGCGGAGCAGTTCTGGGCGGTATTTTGCTTGGCTTAATTGAGTCTATAGGTGCGGGCTACATCGGCCCACTCACGGGCGGTGTGCTGGGCAGTCAGTACTCTGATATTTTTGCCTTTATCGTGCTTATCGTCGTGCTGACCCTGCGCCCTTCTGGCCTGCTGGGCGAGCGTGTGGCGGATAGAGCCTGACCCTAGACATTCACGAAAAATTCTCATGAACTCCACAAAACTCCTCAAATACATCTTCATCACGGTCGCCTTGCTGTTGCTGCCGCTGGTGTTGCAGCAAGGCGGTAACGCCTGGGTGCGTATCTTAGACATGGCGCTTTTATATGTGCTGCTGTCGCTGGGTCTGAACATAGTGGTCGGCTATGCCGGTCTGCTCGACTTGGGCTATGTCGCTTTCTTTGCCGTCGGTGCCTATCTTTACGCTTTGCTGGCTTCGCCGCATTTGTCCGAAGCTTTTCCATGGATTGCGGCAGCTTTCCCTAACGGATTGCATCTACCGATCTGGGCGATTATTCCTGTGGCTGCCGCGGTCGCAGGCTTGTTTGGACTCGTGCTGGGTGCACCTACTTTGAAATTGCGTGGTGACTACCTCGCCATTGTGACGCTGGGCTTTGGCGAAATCATTCGGGTGTTTCTGAATAATCTGGATCGCCCCATCAACCTGACAAACGGCCCAAAAGGTATTAATCAGATCGACTCTATTAAAGTGTTTGGTCTGGACTTGGGCGATACGCATAGCTTTTTTGGCTTTGCTGTTAACTCGGTGTCCATGTATTACTACTTGTTTTTAGCGTTGGTAGTGATTTCAGTCGTCATCTGCCACCGCTTAGAAAACTCACGCATTGGCCGCGCATGGATGGCGATTCGTGAAGATGAAATTGCGGCTAAGGCTATGGGCATCAATACCCGCAACCTTAAGCTCTTAGCCTTCGGCATGGGTGCAACGTTTGGCGGCGTATCTGGCGCTATGTTTGCATCCTTTCAGGGCTTTGTCTCACCCGAGTCGTTTAGCTTGATGGAGTCCATCATGATTGTCGCTATGGTGGTGTTAGGCGGCATAGGCCACTTGCCTGGCGTGATACTGGGCGCCTTATTGCTCGCCTCGCTGCCTGAAGTGCTGCGCCATGTGGCGGGTCCGTTGCAGGCTATGACTGACGGCCGACTCGACTCGGCAATTTTGCGCCAGCTGCTGATTGCATTGGCCATGATTAGTATCATGCTGCTGCGACCACGCGGTCTATGGCCTTCGCCAGAGCACGGCAAGATCCCCAATAAATCTGACAATAACTAAGGGCAATGGCCATGAGTGAAACCATTCTCAAAGTCTCCGGTGTCTCTAAACGCTTTGGCGGTTTGCAGGCCCTCAGTGATGTCGGCATACATATTGAACGCGGCATGGTCTACGGACTAATCGGCCCCAATGGTGCTGGTAAGACTACTTTCTTTAATGTGTTGACTGGCCTTTACACGCCCGACAGTGGCACGTTTGAGCTCGCTGGTAAACCTTACACGCCTTCGGCTGTGCATGAAGTGGCCAAGGCCGGCATTGCCCGCACCTTTCAAAACATACGCTTGTTTGCTGAAATGACTGCCTTGGAAAACGTCATGGTCGGTCGTCACGCACGTACTAAGTCCGGCTTGATCGGTGCGGTGTTTCGCACCAGCAGCTTTAAGTCTGAGGAAGCCGCGATTGCTAGGCGTGCGCATGAGTTGCTTGACTATGTTGGCATCGGTAAATACGCCGACTTCAAAGCCCGAACACTGAGTTACGGTGACCAGCGTCGGCTTGAGATTGCGCGCGCGCTGGCCACTGATCCACAACTGATCGCGCTAGACGAGCCAGCTGCTGGTATGAATGCAACTGAAAAAGTGCAGCTGCGTGAACTCATTGACCAGATTCGTAAAGATAACCGCACGATCTTGCTCATTGAGCATGACGTCAAACTGGTTATGGGTTTGTGTGATCGCGTGACGGTGCTGGATTACGGTAAGCCGATCGCGGAAGGCATACCCGCCGATGTGCAGAAAAATGAAAAAGTGATCACGGCCTATTTAGGCTCTGGTCACTGAAGGAAATTTTAATAATGGCAAATACATTCCTCAAAATTACCGGCCTTAAGGTTGCCTACGGCGGTATCAAGGCCGTTAAAGGCGTAGACCTTGAAGTTAACGAAGGTGAACTGGTCACTCTGATCGGCTCCAATGGCGCTGGTAAGACCACCACCATGAAAGCCATTACCGGAAGCCTGCCAATGGCTGAAGGCGATATTGAGTATCTCGGCAAAAGCATACGCGGCAAGGGCGCATGGGATTTGGTCAAAGAGGGCTTGGCCATGGTGCCGGAAGGCCGCGGCGTTTTCATGCGCATGACGATTGCCGAAAACCTGCACATGGGCGCTTACATCCGTAACGACAAAGCCGGTATTGCCGACGACGTCGAGAAAATGTTCACGATTTTTCCGCGTCTACGCGAGCGCAAAGACCAGCTCGCTGGCACCATGTCTGGTGGTGAGCAACAAATGTTGGCCATGGGCAGGGCGCTCATGAGTCGTCCAAAAGTGTTGTTGCTCGATGAGCCTTCCATGGGTTTATCCCCCATCATGGTTGACAAGATTTTTGAAGTTGTGCGCGATGTATCCGCCAACGGTGTGACAATTTTATTGGTCGAACAAAATGCTAGTCGCGCACTAGGCGTTGCCAATCGCGGTTATGTGATGGAGTCGGGCGTGATTAGTATGAATGGCCCGGCCAAAGATTTATTGAGTGACCCAAGAGTGCGCGCCGCTTATTTGGGCGAGTAAAAAACAAACTTTTATGTGGCCAGAAAAAATCTTCTGGCCTATCTTTCAAGTCTGTGACTTAGCGCTCAGATTTACGTTTTTTTCGGGTTATACTAGATACATCAGCGGCTGTAGCTCAGTTGGATAGAGTACTTGGCTACGAACCAAGGGGTCGTGGGTTCAATTCCTGCCAGCCGCACCAAACGAAAACCCTGGAACAGAAATGTTCCAGGGTTTATTCGTTTCTGAGCCCTGCTTTAAGTCTATTGAAAGCTTTGCGTTACGACGGCATTGCCGAATCAAATCGTAGATTCACACAGCGCTTATTCTTAATTCTTACTTTTGTATTTTTTTAAATATAAGGTGTTAACACCTATCGTCACAGAAGCAAGTTTTCAATTTTCTTGACCCGTTAAATGCTGTGATTTTGTTGAGACTCGCATTTACCTGTCCTGATTAATCAAAAAGTCTAGATCGTTAAATCAGCGCAAAAAAAAAGCTCGCGATTAAGAAGACTTAATCCCAAGCTTTTTTTATGCGCGCTGATCGCAGCAGTCACTGTCCATTCAGCGCTACCGCTTATTTTTTTAATTTTAAGAAATACTTGATTTAGCCTGCGCACGTGCTTTGAGATCGCTTCTGATTGAGCTCCAAACCGCCCATATCAGCAAGACTGCTGTCACACCCAAAATGGAGGCACTGATGGGACGCTCAACAAACGTCATCATGTCGCCGCGGGACAGTAGCAGTGCGCGGCGAAGATTCTCTTCTACTAACGGGCCGAGTACAAAACCCAGCAGCAGTGGGGCAGCTGGAAACTTAAAGACATTCATGAAGTAGCCCAGCGTGCCCAGCGCAGCGACCACGTAAACATCAAATGTATTGTTATTGACGCTGTAAACACCAAGACTCATAAACACCAAAATAATCGGGTAAAGCACTCGATAAGGTATGCGCAAGATCGAAACCCAAAGGCCAACTAACGGTATGTTGAGCACCAGCAGCAAGATGTTACCAACGCCAAAACTCACGATCAAACCCCAGAAGATTTCCGGTTGCTCGCTCATCATCGAAGGACCCGGTTGAATGCCGTGAATCATCAATGCGCCCAGCATCAAGGCCATAGTCGCATCACCGGGAATGCCCAGCGTTAGCGTCGGTACAAAAGCGGTTTGAGCGCCTGCGTTATTGGCGGACTCTGGAGCCGTCACACCTTCGATCGCACCTTTGCCAAATCGGCTTGGATCTTTGGCCACTTTCTTTTCGACGGCATAAGCCATGAATGAAGAGATAGATCCACCGGTGCCCGGCAGAGCGCCAAAAAAACTACCTACTGCACTACCGCGCAGCATGGGCATGATGGAGTCTTTGAACTCTTGACGCGATGGCGTCATAGTGCGCATGGTAATTTTTTCTTTGCTGATGGTGCCTTGAACTTGGTTGACTTTTGCGACCACTTCAGAAACACCAAACACCGCCATAGCTAATGCGACCAGACTGATGCTGTCGGTCAGTTCGGGAATGTCAAAACTAAAGCGTGCAACACCAGAATTAACGTCAGTTCCAACGCTGCCTAGCAACAAGCCCAACACCACCATTGCCAAGCTTTTGGCGGGTGAGCCCATGCTCAGTGTTGATGCGGCGATTAAACCCATCAACATGATGGAGAAATATTCTGCCGGTCCAAACTTAAAGCCAAGCTCTGTGATAGCGGGAGCGAACATGATGAGTAAAAACAGACCAATCATGGAGCCGAAAAACGATGCAATCGTTGTCATGAAAAGGGCTACGCCAGCTTTCCCCTTTTGCGCCATGGGGTAGCCGTCAAGACAGGCCACGGCTGATGACGCTGTGCCGGGTAGATTTAATAAAATAGAGGCAGTTGATCCGCCGTAAGACGCGCCGTAATAAACACCGGCCAACATCACGATGGCCTCTGTGGGCGGAATTTGATAAGTAATCGGCAGCAATAGCGAAATGGTAGCCAGTGCGCCTATGCCTGGCAAAACGCCAATCAAGGTGCCGAGAAAAACGCCGCCAAAGCAATACAGCAGCGTTGATGGCTGCATGATGATTTGTAGGCCATATAAAAGGCCGTCCATGATATCCATAGATTTGTCTCTTTAAATTTTTTTATAGAAAAGAAATCACGCTAGTCGCGTGATGTTTTGTGCGATGTGCCGCGCCGAGCGGCGCGATTTCATACTGCTTTTGTCGCAGTACTCAGTACTTAATAGCTCCAAGGCCAGACGGGAATAGTCATGCCGAGTCCAAAAATGAAGATGAGATAAATGATGGGCGCAACACCGGCCGCCATAAAAGCGCGGGTTCGCCAAGTGGTGTCGTGGTCTGCGAGAGAGGCCACGACAACTGTAATCATGCTCGCCAACATGAGACCTAAGCTTTGTAGCGTAAGGCCAAAAAGCACCACGCTGCCAATCACGATGAACATGGTTTTCCAACTTATTTTAGGACCAATACCGGCCTTGAGAAATGCCGGTATTGCTATCAGTAATCCGAGCAAAGCCATGATCACGCCGAGCACTACCGGAAAGTATCCCGGCCCCATTCTGTTGAGCGTGCCCATGTTGTAGCGCTGTGCGTAGAGTGCGAAGAAAAGGCCTAATCCAGTTAAGAAAAGGCCGCCAATAATGTCTGTTGTGTCTCTGTTTTTTATAGTCATTAATTATCCTAGCAGCGTTGCAATAACAAGTGCTTAACTTTTACAGCTCTTACAGCTGTTACGGTAAGCTTGCATTTTGTTTGCTATTGAAAGTGCGAATGCCTGCATGGATATGCTCAGAAGATGACTTAACTGCGGCGCTGTACTAGGGTCTGGTTTTCATAGTTTGTGTGAGCACTTGAATCTGTATTTTTAGCGACCAATTAATAGCCTCAAGTCCAATGTTATGGTGATCCCAAATGAGTAAAGCCTTTACTAAAGAAAACGATTCTGGCGACGCCGCAGGTGACGACGAAATCACTCTCCCACCCTTACCGCCCGGGGGTAAAAACTACATCACGCCAAAGGGCTACAAAGTGCTGCGCGATGAGTTGCTCGCGCTAATCGATGACGAGCGTCCACGCGTGGTTGAAGCCGTTCACTGGGCTGCGAGCAATGGTGATCGATCAGAAAACGGTGACTATATTTATGGCAAAAAACGCCTTCGCGAAATTGACAGACGGATTCGTTTTCTGACCCAACGTTTAGAGATTGCTGAGATCAGTAATCCTTCGGTGCATCACGGCAGTGAACAAGTTTTTTTTGGCGCCACCGTCACTTATGCTGACGCGTCAGGACTGCTGCGCAGTGTCACCATATTGGGCATTGATGAGGCCGACTCGCTGCACGGACAAATCAGCTGGGTCTCGCCAGTCTCGCGTGCGCTGCTCAAATCTCGCCGTGGTGACGAGGTTAATTTAGTCACACCTAACGGCGTGCAACAGCTTGAGGTGATTGATGTGCAGTATCCAGAACCTAGCCCTGAGCCGGACTAACGCTGTAGAAAAACGCCAGCGTTGGCTTGGGTTTTTAAACTCTCTCCGCCCCAGGTCTGGCCCGTTGCACCCGTAATACTGAAGGCGTGCGTTTAACGTTGCGAAGAACGGATGCCATGTGAATTCGGTCGCGTACTTCGATGCCAAAGCGTAATTCGGTTGCGTCTTCAACGCGTTCGTGGCCCATGTTGACTTGGGTGATATCAGCTTCTGCGGCTGCTAATGCGACGGCAACTCTTGCCAGCACGCCCTTGCCGTTGGTGACAGTCACCATAATCGATGACTCGAAAGTACGCACCGGCTCTTCTGACCAATCGACTGCGATGAAGCGTTCGCTGTCTCGGTACTGCAAGCGCTTAGCGACGGCACAGTCGTCGGTATGAACCACCAACGCTTCGCCGCGGCCAAGATAGCCCAAAATACCATCTCCGGGTATCGGTTTACAGCAGCTGGCGAACTGAACCGAAGCGCCTTCGCTGCCGTCGAGTAATAGCGAGCCTTGCGAGACAGAGTCGTGTTCGGTGTAGCGCTCAAGACTCATCAGCAGTGCATTCGGCCGTTGACCGGTCTCGGCGAGCAACGTCACGATGCGTTTAGCGACCATGCTGGCGATGCGTTTACCCAGCCCTAAGTCGGTCAGCAGATCGGCGCGTGAGCGATTGCCGCTAAAGCGCAGAATTTTCTCCCACAGCGTGCGGTTGGTTTCATCGTCTTCTGGCAGCCGCTCTATGCCTTCGGCGCGCAGCGACTGCGTCAACATTTTCTCGCCCAGATCTTGAGACTCCGTCAGCGCCATCGTTTTGAGGTAGTGGCGTATTTTGGATCTGGCTTTTCCGGTACGTACAAAGCCAAGCCAGCCGGGGTTTGGCTTGGCTACAGGCGCTGTGATGATTTCGATGACATCACCGTTGCGCAGTTCCGAGCGCAATGGCACTTGCTCGCCATTGACCTTGGCTGAGACCGCACGGTGGCCGATGTCACTGTGAATCGCATAGGCAAAGTCGACCATGGTGGCATTGCGCGGCATCGCCATGATTTGGCTTTTGGGCGTGAAAACATAGACTGCTTCGGGGAATAAATCAATCTTGACGTGGTCCCAAAATTCGGCCGCGTCGCGGGTTTCATTTTGGATATCAAGTAGCGACTGCAGCCACTGTGTGCCAAGGCTTTGCGATGCAACGCTGTTGGGGTCTGATGCCTTATAAAGCCAGTGCGCAGCCACGCCGGACTCGGCCACTACGTGCATAGCGTCGGTGCGCATTTGAAATTCAATCACCGTGCCAAACGGGCCAATCAATGTGGTGTGCAGCGACTGGTAACCATTGATCTTAGGGATCGCAATATAGTCCTTAAATTTGCCTGGCAGCGGCTTGTATTCTTGGTGCAGCAAGCCAAGTGCGGTGTAGCAGGTGGTTAAGTCATTAACCACGACCCTAAAGCCATACAAGTCTGTGACTTGGGCAAAAGACAGGTGTTTTTCTTCCATCTTGCAGTAGATGGAATAAAGCGTTTTCTCGCGGCCCGAAATTTTCATTGGCAGGCTTGCCTTGGAAAAAGCCGTTTCTACTTCGTCTTGAACCCGTTTGATTACATCGCGTCGGCGTCCTCTTGCTTTGGTTAAAGCCTTGGTTAAGGTCACGTAGCGCCACGGGTGAAGGTGTTGGAAGGACAGGTCTTGCAGTTCGCGGTAGGTGGTGTTTAACCCTAGGCGGTGGGCAATCGGTGCGTAGATGTCCAGCGTTTCGCGCGAAATCCTAGCCCATTTGGTGCGTGGCGCATTGCTCAGTGTGCGCATATTGTGGGTACGGTCGGCAAGTTTTATCAAAATCACGCGCACGTCTCTGGCCATGGCCAGCAGCATCTTGCGGAAAGACTCAGCTTGATTTTCTTCCCGCGTGTTGAATTCGAGCTTTTCGAGCTTGGTCAGTCCATCGACTAATTCGGCAACGGGAGCGCCGAAGCGTTCAATCAGTTCTGGCTTAGTCACGCCGCAGTCTTCGATTGCGTCGTGTAGCAGTGCCGCCATCAGTGCTTGTGCGTCGAGTTTCCATTCAGCGCATTGCTGTGCGACAGCGATGGGGTGGGTAATGTATGGCTCGCCACTGTTGCGCAACTGGCCTAAATGAGCTTGGTCAGCATAGCGATAAGCACTGCGTACGGCATCAACGTCGTCTGCGCTCATGTAGTCGAGTTTTGCAGTTAGCACGGCAAAGCTGGCTGCCGCTGCATTGACGGCAGCGGGTGTTTGTTTGGTTTTGAATTTTGGGGAAAGCAGTGCGCTCATGCTTCGAATATATCGTGCCAGCTAAGAAACATAAACGAAATGGCTTTAAGCGTGCCAATAACGACTTTTAAATCGCCTCGATAACGAAAAAAGCACCGACAAGCGGTGCTTTTGTTTTCCTTTAGTACTAGTTATGGCTAGTGCTTGGAGTCGCTTCAATTAACCTGGGACTTTTTTCAGCATTTCTAAGCCGACTTTGCCTTCAGCGATTTCGCGCAAGGCTGTGACTGCAGGCTTGTTTTTGCTTTCAATCTTAGCCGCATGGCCTTGGCTGAGCATGCGGGCGCGGTAGGTTGCCGCGAGCACCAACTGGAAGCGGTTGGGAATTTTTTCGAGGCAGTCTTCAACGGTAATGCGGGCCATATGGATCTCCGGTGCGGGGGTATTAAAAGCAAAAAAGCGATTGTTCAAGGAATTTGCAGGGCTTCGAAAGTCTCTGCACGGGCACGTCTTTGTGCCGAAAATTTGAGCCGCTGAGCGTGAACAATTGTTTTTAGGTCGAAAACAGCACGCTCAAATAACTCGTTGATTATAACGAAGTCAAATTCCCGTGACTGTGCCATTTCTGCGGCGGCATTTTCTAGTCTCAATTCAATCACCTCAGCGCTGTCTTCGCCGCGCCGTTGCAGACGTGAGCGTAGCTCTTCCCAGCTAGGCGGCAGTATGAAAATTAACACTGCATTGGCATAAATCCGCTTGACGTTGATGGCACCTTGAAAGTCGATTTCAAGAATCACATCAGCGCCGTGCGCCATACGCTCTTCAATCGCATGCTTAGAAGTGCCGTAACGATGACCGTGTACCTTGGCCCATTCGAGAAACGAGCCTCTGAGCACCATGCCGTCGAATTCATCGGGCGAGAGGAAAAAGTACTCGCGGCCGTGTTTTTCTTGACCGCGTGGTGAGCGCGTGGTGTGAGATACGGCGGGTTGAACCAGCGTATCGAGTTCCATTAAGGCCTTCACCAAGCTGGATTTTCCGGCTCCGCTGGGGGCTGCGACAACAAATAAATTTCCGGGATAGTCCATAGTGGCTTGGTGTATTTTTTCTATTCTTAGCCGGCCTTGTGCCGATCGGTGGGTGGGCGCGCTAATCACTCTATGTTTTGAACCTGCTCACGAATTTGCTCTATCAAGACCTTCATGTCTACTGAGATATGTGTCATCTCTAGTGATGTTGATTTCGAGCCCAAGGTGTTGGCCTCGCGGTGCAGTTCTTGAATTAAAAAGTCCAGCCGCTTGCCGAGCTCGCCGCCGGCTTCTAGCAAGCGGTCGATTTCATCTAAATGTGAGGCTATGCGGGTGATTTCTTCGGCCACATCAATGCGTATTGCAAAGGCGGTTGCTTCTGCCAACGCCCGGTCTTGCGCCACTTCGGGCAAGACTTGTTTTTCGGGCAGATTCATGGCCTCTTTCCAGCGCTCAAGAAAACGGTTTTTTTGCTGCTCAACTAACAGCGGCACCAGTGGCACGGCCTGGGCTGATAGCACACGCAACTGTGCCGTACGCTCGGTCAGCATTAACTTGAGTCGGCCGCCTTCACGCTGGCGCGCAGAAAGTAAGTCTTTGAGTGCTTTTTTGCTCAGTTTGATTAGCTCTTCGCTGTGATCATGGGGCTTTTTGTCTTCGTTGCTCGCCAGTCTGAGTACGTCAGCCACGCTCAGTGCGCCGGCCTGTGGCAACCAAGACTTGATGGTGTCTTCGATTGAGCCAAGACGCTGCAGCGTCATAGGCGAGGGTGCTTTAAGGCTGCTGGCGGCGTTGCTGTCTAGCGCAACCCGAATTTCTACTTTGCCGCGTTTGAGCTTTGCGGTGAGCAGCTCTCGTAGCATAGGCTCAGCCTGACGCAGCTCGTCCGGCAGCCTAAAGCTCAAGTCCAGAAATCGGCTGTTAACCGATCGGATCTCTACCCCCAAGCGCGTGTTGGTTTCTAGCGTCGCTTCAGAGTCTAGCGTCTGATTGGCACTACTGGATTGAACGGCTGCGTAGCCCGTCATGCTATAAACTGACATCTTAATTTTTTGCTTTTTCGTTTTGGTGAGAACGCGTTTTTCAGGACTTTATGACGGCAGCCAAGCCGCTCTTACATTGCCCAAATTATGTCAAAAGTTAAGCCAGCGCCCTTGCCACCCGATACCGTCATTGGCGGATACCGGGTTGTGCGCAAGTTATCTTCTGGCGGCTTTGGAGTAGTTTACTTGGCTGTGGACAACCAAGGCCAGCAAGTTGCGGTTAAAGAATACTTGCCTTCTTCGCTGGCTAGTCGTTCACCCGGTGATTTGTTGCCCCATATTGAAGCCGACAAACTCTCTTTGTACCGCTTGGGTCTGAAAAGTTTTTTTGAAGAGGGCCGCTCACTGGCTCAAATTTCCCACAGTTCTGTGGTCAGCGTACTGAACTTCTTCCGGGAAAATGAGACCGTCTACATGGTCATGAATTACCTCGAAGGCGCAACTCTACAAGACTTCATCATCACGGCCCGAGAGCTAAAAAAACAAAAAGTCTTTCGCGAGTCCACCATCAGGTCTTTGTTCGACGAAATATTACGCGGCCTGCGCATTGTTCATCAGCACAAGATGCTGCACCTAGACATAAAGCCGGCCAACATTTTCATCACCGACGATAACAAGGCTGTGATGATAGATTTTGGCGCCGCACGCGAGGTGCTTTCTAAGGAGGGCAATTTCATCCGCCCTATGTACACGCCAGGTTTTGCCGCACCCGAAATGTACCGGCGCGACACCGCTCTAGGCCCGTGGACCGATATGTACGCCATAGGTGCTTGTATTTACGCCAGCATGCAAGGCTACCCTCCCAACGATGCGCCGCAGCGCTTAGATAAAGACCGCCTTTCGCTGGCTTTGTCGCGGCTGCGTGGGGTTTATTCTGATAATTTGATCGAGGTTGTCGAATGGTGCATGGCGATTGATCCTTTATCTCGGCCGCAATCGGCGTTCGCTCTGCAAAAAGAGTTGAGTCGGGAAGGCGAGCGCCGCTATACCAAGCTCACCGTGGGTGAAAAGGTGCGCCTACAGTTGGATAATATTTTGCTCGATACCAAAAAAACTGCGCGTAAGGCCACTGGTTTTATTAACAAACTCAAGTAGAACACCATGAAATTTTCCGTCTTTCAAGTTAGCCGCAAAGGCGGACGCGACAATAACGAAGATCGCATGGGTTACTGCTACACGCGCGAATCGGGTTTGTTTTTGTTGGCCGATGGTTTGGGTGGTCACCCGAATGGCGAAGTCGCGGCCCAGATCGCGCTGCAAACGGTCTCCGCGCTTTACCAAAAAGAGGCTAAACCGCAGATTCAGGATTGCACCGCCTTTTTCACTGCCGCCGTATTGGCCGCCCACTACCAAATATTGCGCTACGCCAGCGGGCAAGGTCTGCTTGATACGCCGCGTACTACTTTGGTTGCCGTAGTCTTGCAGGATTCGGGCGCTAGCTGGGTTCATTGTGGCGATTCGCGGCTGTATCTGGTGCGCGATGGTGAGCTGCTAGCCCGCACGCGTGACCACTCCTTCGCTGAACAGCGCGCCGCCGGTGTGGTGAAGATGGACAGTGTCAGTCGTGACATTCTTTTTACCTGTCTGGGCTCACCCACCAAGCCGGTGTTTGATATCGTCGGCCCGGTGCAGTTGCAGCAGGGCGACAAACTGCTGCTTTGCTCGGACGGCCTGTGGAGTAGTTTGAGCGATGAAGAAATCGTGCGCCACTTAACGGGTAACAGCGTTAGCGACGCCGTACCCGATCTGGTCGAGAGTGCTTTGCGTGTTGGCGGTCAGGGCGGTGACAACGTCACTGTGCTGGCAATGGAGTGGGAAACCCCGGATGCATTCGAGTCCACTCGCGGTGTATCGACTGATAGTGTGACGGACGGCGTATTTGCCTCCACAATACAAGCTGGTTGTCTTGACAACATAGCCGATGATTTGGACGAAGCGGCGATTGAACGGTCCATCGCCGAAATCAACGAGGCTATACGCCGTTCTGCCGCGCGTCGCGGTTAAGCCGTTCGCTGTCAAATCTTTGGTTGATGTGCCGCTGGCACTAACCGCTCCCCCTTTAAATTGAGCCGATCAGGTTTGCTCTGACCGATCGGCTACATTCTTTTTCAATCCTATCCGGCGGCTCCCGCTAGAAAGCATTTCAACATGAACGATTTCACCCGCAGCGACGCACGCGCTTTTGACGCCTTGCGTCAGGTCACCATCACACGCAACTACACCGTGCATGCCGAAGGCTCTGTGCTGATTGAGTTTGGCGGCACCAAGGTGCTTTGCACTGCATCGGTAGAAGAGAAAGTTCCCGGCCACAAGCGCGGCAGTGGCGAAGGCTGGGTAACGGCCGAATACGGCATGCTGCCACGCGCTACGCATACCCGTAGCGACCGGGAAGCTGCACGCGGCAAGCAAAGCGGCCGAACCCAAGAAATTCAGCGCTTGATAGGGCGTTCTATGCGCTCGGTTTTCGACCTTAAAAAGCTCGGTGAGCGCACTATTTATCTCGACTGCGATGTCTTACAGGCCGACGGCGGCACCCGCACCGCCAGCATCACTGGCGCTTTTGTAGCCGCCCAAGACGCGGTTAATCGTTTGCTGGCCGAGGGCAAGATCAGTGAAACACCCATCCTCGACCAGGTCGCTGCGATATCGGTCGGCATTGTCAAAGGCTTGCCGTTGCTAGACCTTGAATACATAGAAGACTCGGCCTGCGACACCGACATGAATGTGGTGATGACAGGGGCTGGCAATTTTGTCGAAGTCCAAGGCACGGCCGAAGGCGCGGCTTTCTCGCGTATCGAAATGGACGCTTTGCTGCAACTGGCTGAAAAAGGCATACGCGAGTTAGTCGTGATGCAACAGCAATCACTGAAAAGTTAATGCCATGATGAAAATCGTATTGGCCTCAAACAACCAAGGCAAACTGCTAGAACTGCAAGCCCTGTTTGCGCCCCTGGGTGTGCAACTGGTGCGCCAGTCGGAACTGGGAATTCCCGAAGCCGACGAGCCTTTTCACACTTTTGTTGAAAACGCACTGGCCAAAGCCAGACACGCATCGCGCGTGAGCGGCCTGCCAGCGCTGGCTGATGATGCCGGTTTGTGCGTCGACGCTTTTGGTGGTTTGCCCGGCGTGCAAACTGCTTTTTATGCAACGCATCATGGTTATGCCAAGGGCGACGATAACAACGTGCTGGCACTGCTAGAGCAGATGCAAGGCATCGATAACCGCCGTGCTGCGCTGGTTAGCACCTTGGTCGCATTGCGCTCGGCGGATGACCCTGAGCCCTTAATTGCCTGTGGCCGTGTGGTCGGCGACATCACGCAAAAACCCATAGGCAGCAACGGCTTTGGCTTTGATCCGGTGATGTTTTTGCCTGAATTTGGCAAAACTTTTGCGCAGTTGCCGGTTGAGATCAAAAACGCTAACAGCCACCGCGGCCGTGCAGCCAAGCAAATGCTGGACTTGATGCGTGAGCAGTGGCGCCTAGCATGATCCCGATAATTGTTGCGCCCAACACACCGCCTGTGGTGCTGCGCGATTTGCAGCACTACATGCGAGACGGCACACTGCAACTGGGCAGTCTGCCCACGCTCTCGCTCTACGTGCATCTGCCTTGGTGCATTAAGAAATGTCCTTACTGCGATTTCAACTCCCACGAGTTGGTCGGTGAAATGCAGGAGCAGCCTTACATCGATGCCTTGATAGCTGACTTGGAGTCCTCGCTGCCGCTGATTTGGGGCCGCAGCGTGCACAGCATTTTTATTGGTGGCGGCACGCCCAGCTTATTCTCGCCAGAGGCAATAGACCGGCTGCTAGGCCAGTTGCGCGCAAGACTAAAACTCACACCCGATTGTGAAATCACACTTGAAGCCAACCCCGGCACGTTCGAGAAAGACCGCTTCAAGGCTTTTAGAGCCGCCGGCGTAACGCGCCTGTCCATCGGTGTGCAAAGCTTTGATGACGACCACCTAAAAGCTTTAGGTCGTATTCACGATAGAGCCCAAGCCATAGCCGCTGTCGAAGAAGCCGCACAGGCTTTTGATACCTACAACCTTGACATCATGTACGCCCTGCCGGGCCAGACCATGCAAGGTGTAGTGCGCGACATGACGCAGGCCTTGGCGTTTAATCCGCCACACATCTCGATTTACCACCTCACCATAGAGCCCAACACATATTTCGCTAAGTACCCGCCGGTCATTCCAGAAGAAGACTTGGCCTACGACATGCTGGACAAAATCACTGAGATGACGGCCGCTGCGGGGCTGGCCCGTTATGAGATTTCGGCCTATGCACGCGATAAGCACGAGTGTTTTCACAACCTCAATTATTGGCAATTTGGCGACTATCTAGGCATAGGTGCGGGTGCGCACAGCAAGCTCAGTTTCGCCCACCGTGTGGTGCGCCAAGTGCGCTTTCGTGAACCCAAGCTGTACATGGAAAAAGCCCGGGCTGGCACGGCTGTCTCGCAGGAAAACGAAGTGGCACGTTCAGAGTTGCCATTTGAATTCATGCTCAATGCGCTGCGTTTGCGCAGCGGTTTTAAGCTGCGTGACTTTTGCGAAAAAACCGGACTCCCCGTCAGCGCTATTGAATCTGCGCTAGTGCAGGCTGAGAAAAAAGGTTTGATAGAAAGAGACTTGGTTCAGGTCAAACCATCAGAGCGTGGATTTGATTTTCTAAACGATTTACAGGCGCTTTTCTTGCCATAAGGCAGTTGGCGAAAAACGAAATTTTATGCAGACTCCCGACCTTATTCTGATTGTAATTAGCGCTGCTCTAGGCTTAGCAATGAACCGAATTTTCATGCATTTCCGCAAGAAAAAGCGCGCTAAAGAAATGGCTGCTTTGCAGGCTATTCAAGCGCAATTTTTAAAGGATATGCCGCCCGAGCCTGAGTCCAATAATAAAAGTAAACGTAAACGCCAACAGCTAGCGCAGCAGCTGAAAAATAAATCCGTATAACCAGCTGCCGTATAACCAGCTGCCGTATAACCAGCTGCCGTATAAATAGCTGATTATTGGTTCTTGATCTGTCAAAAATTAATGGGAATGTTGAGCTTTAGCATCACTCGTCACGGCAACCAAATTTCACCGACATTAAGAAACGCTTGATAGCTGTGTGGACGACAACGTTAAGCTGAATATTTTTTACGCCAGTATTTTTTTAATTAGATTTAAACCATCCACTGCTCGAAAGAGATAGGCTTATTTCTAGTCATAGTTGGCGTACAAACGCAGCGCATTGACGCCCTCGTGGTAGCTGTACTCCATACGGTCACTGGCAAGGCGGATTATTTTCAAACCAAAACCGCTTTCGGGGAAATGGGTGAAATCGGTTTCAGGTGAATCACTAGGCGGCTCAAAGCGCTCGCCCAGATATTTAAAATCAAGTACCAAACCCTTGGCGCTTTGCTCAGCCATGATTTCTATCGGCGCGCCCAACACCAATCCGCTGGCGTGACGAATGACGTTGGTGACTACTTCAACTGCGGCGACAGTGAGTAAGTCAGCTTTTTTCTGGATTAAACGGGTGCAGTTTTCGGTCATGAAGTTGCGTAACTGGCGCAGAGAGCTCAGTGAGACGTTTAGCTCTAATCGAGTGACTTCGCGCCGGGTGTCGCAGCGCATCAGCATGACCATAGTCAGGTCATCCGTCATATTGAGTTGGTGCAGCGATAGTTCTTGCCTGAGTGCGTGCAAAGCCATGCTTGGCGTTGCGTGCTGACTCATTTTTTTTACTGCTTCAAGGTTGATGCGTTCTCGCCCTAGCCGTTGACCGTTTCCCATTAATGCGTCGGGCGCGCCGTCAGAGCATAGAAAAACGGCGTCTCCTGGATTGAGTGGACAGTCGTTTTGAGCATATTGTCCGTTTATAGAAAGACCGACGGGTGGATGCTGGTTGCTTAGCAAGCGCTTGTTTCCAAACCGATCTACGATGAGAGTTTCCTCATGTCCGCAACCGACCCAAGTCAGGCGGTTAGCCTTAAAGTCAATGCGCAGATAAACCAAAGTGACAAAGGCTTCTAGCGACTGCAAATGTTGCGTCATGGCGCTATTGACGGCGGACACAATTTCCATAGGTTCAGGCAGATCGTCAATCCCCACGCGCGCTAAAAGTATGTCAGCCAGTGAACGGCTAAATTGCAGTTTAGTGGCCGCACCAATCAGTGCCGCCGGCACACCCTTGCCCATCACGTCTCCCACAATCACATCGACGGTATTTTTGCCGACCCGAAAGAGGTCAAAAAAGTCTCCATCTATGCCGCGTGAAGCTTGGTTAAAAGATGACATCCACAAGCCTGCATGTTGGCGCGATGGTGGAGCCAGTAACAAAGTTTGTTGAATCCGGTTGGCGGTTTCAAACTCCAGGTCTTGCGCTCTAGCTAATGCCAGTTCGCTCTTGCGTTGCTGTGTGATGTCTATGATGGAGCCCACCGCGCGCAGCGCACGACCATCAGCGTCGCGAACCACAACCTTGCCTTTGCAGAGTATCCATTTCCAACTGCCGTCCCCAGCCTTCATACGGCATTTTATTTCCAGACTGGTGCCGGGGTTACGCAAGAACGCCATAAGCTGTGAGCGGCTTTCCACGGCGTCCTGCGGGTAAATTATTTTCTTCCATTGCAAAGAGGGCACTATAAAAGCGTCGGACGCATAACTCAAAAGCCTGAAGTAGCCGGGGCTGCAATAGCATGTGTTGTTACTAATATTCCAGTCCCACAGACCATCGCTACTGGCTTCCATAGCAATACGAAAACGCTCCTCACTTCGCGCCAAAATATCTTGCATCGCACGCTGATCGGTGATGTCTTGCATGACTGCGTTGCATTCGCTGCCATCTAACGAGAGTGTGCCTTCTATGAGAAGATTTCTTCCTTGGGTCTCCCCGTTAGCGAGTCTTATCTCGCAGCTGAACTTTTGATCTTTGGCGAAGTGCGTTCGCAAATGGGATAAAAAGTTGTCCCTGTCGGTTGGCAAAAGTAAGGTGTCAAAGTGCTTACCCGCTAAAAGGCCGCGCTCCTGGGCCAACATTTTTGCGCCGACTAAATTGATTTTGAGAATTACGCCGTCCCGGTCAATACTGATAAAGCCGACCGGTGAAAAATCGTAGAAATTACTGTAAAGTAAGGCTTGTGCTTTGATCTGGGCTTGCGAGTTGCGTAAGTTCTCCACATGCAGGGCCAGCACGTTCTCCATGTGCCTAGTACTTTCTGTCACGTCGGCAATGGTGGTGAGAAACTTATCCTCGCCAAGCCGATGCAGGTTAAGCGACATGACGCGTGGTGCGGTTTGCCAAGGCACTTCAAATTGCAGTCCATCGCAGACTACGTCATTGCTGCTGTGCGCAATGTAGCCGGCCAATTCTGGCAGCCAAGGTTTGAGCACTTCAAATAAATTATCTAAACGGCCGTTTCGTGTCAGTGGCATCAACATCTGCGCGGCGACTGGCGTCATCAATTCAATCGCACCGAGATGGTCGCAAACGATGAGTCGCAGTTGAGATTGGTAGATGTACTCCAGCAAAGAGCTCTCGCTCAAATATTGCGTGTTCATTACTGTTTCAGGAAATGCGGTGCAGCACGAGAAAGCCGGAGCGACTAGCGTGTGGACTCCACAATATACGCAGCAAAACCGGCGTTGGCCGCATGCGCCAAGTCAGCACATAGTCAATTGCCGCGTCTAGCGGCGTATTGGTCGCGATGGCGTCTTCAAAACGCTGCGCAACCATGAAGTTGTTCATGCATTGCGCGAGTTGGGTAAAGACATGTCGGCCGATGACTCTTTCTGCATTCAACCCGGTGTTGAGTGCTTCGCAGCGGTTGTAGCGCTGTACTAAAAACTGTTCACTGAACTGAATCACGCCAAACGGCAGGGCATCGAGTTCAGCGTCAGTCATAGCCTCCAGCACGCCGAGCAAACCACCAACGGTCTCGTTCTTCGCAGTCGTGATTGTTGCCAGCATCGTGAAGTCCATAAATGTCGCTTTAGTGTTGGCTTGCATTGCCCATGTAAACAGTCGGTAGGCACTTTTGCATAAGCTCAATAAGCCAAAATCTGTGCCAGACCTTAAATGAATTTAGTTCATTACAACTGCAAGCGCTGAAAATATATGACGTAGTTGTAAATTGAAAGCGCTGGCATGGCTTTGACAATTGAGCAGCACTAATGGGTGAAAAAAATCAAAAAAAATCCAGTTAGGTCAGCGCAACTGCAGCGACGCTTAAGTCCCTAAACTTTCGCACTCCGCTGCATAGGCTTTCGCGCTTAGCTTCGCTGCGGTCCACAAACTTTTTAGCCGTAGCAGCGACTTCAATTTGGGTCTGCATATTGCACGACATGAGCGCTTGTTAGAGTTCAGGTCGATTAGGAAATCCACTCACTTCAATCGCCGGCCGGCTGTTGGATAAGCAGTTGTCAGTAGACATATTTTTTTAAATTTTTAGCCTAATTGGTACCCACTTGCAGAGCAACTTTAACGCCGCATAACTCTTTTTTCGTTTTAGGTTTTACTGGGTTATCTTTGGTGACTCATGATGAGTGCGCCTGCGCTGGCATTAGGCACTACACCAGTAGTCGCCCAAGGTTTACCTGAACTAAGCGTTCACAAACCAATTTTTTTCGAGGTCTCTCGAATCAATACCAAAGTCGCTTGCTGAGTGAGCGTAGTGGGACGCAAGGCACTGGTCACCAATGCAGATTTAATTTTCAACACGGGGTCTTTGATAGCACGCACACAAAAAGCCGAGGGTTTGACCGAGTTGGCCACGGCATTGCGCGATAACACTGCGCAGCCTGCGCCATCGGCTACCAAGTCGAGAATCGCTGCGACTCCGTCTATCTCAAGGGCGATGTTTAGACGACCGCCTGCGTTAACAATCTCAGACTCCACATGCATGCGGATGGCGTTGGGGCGACTCGGAATGACTAGCGGCAGTTGCGCCGCGGCCAGCAAGCTAATGGGGCCTGGCGGCGGATCTTCTTCAAGCCCCGGTGGGCGGGCTTGCACCAGCACCAAGTCTTCTTCGGTAAAAGGCTCGATTTCTAAGTCACTGTTGGGTTGGGCGTTGTACAAGATGGCTATATCAAGCCGGCCATTGATTAAGGAGTCTTGTATGCCTGCGGTCAGCCCTTCGCTGATGGAAATCGTTGCATCCGGCATTTGCGCCCGAAAAGCGCGTGTCAGTGGCACGGTTAACACGCGTGCCAAGCTAGTCGGTATGCCAACGGCGACGCGGCCGGCCAAGGAGCCGCGCACCCGCCCCAATTCCTCGCGCGCCCTGGCCATTTGATGCAAAATGCCGCGCCCGTGCGCCAGCAGCAGTTTGCCGGCTTCTGTTGGTAGCGCGCCGCGGCCGTTGCGGGTTAACAGCGTCAGGCTTAACTCAACTTCTAACAGGCGAACTTGGCGGCTCAGTGCGGGTTGCGCAATGTCCAAAGCGATAGAGGCGCGGGTAAAACTGCCGAGTTCGGCAACGCGCACAAAGTATTCAAGTTGTTTAAGGTCCATGACTCATTTGGCTAATAGCTGTTTGCGTATTATGCCGATTTGAGATAACTGATAGACGTCAGTTAGCCTATTTAAACCAACACTAGATAGCCAGAATGGGGACTATGCAAATTGCCATCCCTTCCCTGTTTATGCGTGGCGGTAGCTCGCGCGGCTGTTTCTTTTTGGCCTCGGATTTGCCGTCAGACCGCGCCGCACGCGACCGTGTGCTGCTGACTGTCATGGGCTCGCCCGATAAGCGCCAGATTGATGGCATGGGTGGTGCACATCCGCTCACTAGCAAGGTTGGCATTGTCAGTCTGAGTCAAACGCCGGGTGTGGCTTTAGATTTTTTATTCGCCCAATTGCAACCGAATAACGACAACGTAGACACGACACCGAATTGCGGCAATATGCTGGCTGCCGTCGTGCCTTTCGCTTTGGAACGCGGTTTGATTCAAGCCCAAGGTGACAGCACAACCGTGCGTGTGCTCACCCTCAACACAGACATGCAGTGCGATGTGACGGTTCAGACCCCAATGACCGCACACGGCCGTCAGGTCGAGTACGAGGGGGTCGCCAAAATCGACGGCGTGCCCGGCAGCGCCGCACCGATTACGATTAATTTTCTCGATACCGCTGGCTCGGTCTGCACTGGTTTACTGCCGACTGGTCAAGTTTTAGAGCGCGTCTTTGTGTCGGGCGAAGGTTTTGCCACATTTATTTTGCCTGTGACCTGCATTGACAACGGTATGCCGCTGGTGTTGTTTAAAGCGACTGACGTGGGGCGCACCGGCTATGAAACGGTGGCGGAGTTAAATGCCGATACTGAGCTGAGAACACGCGTCGAGGCAATGCGGCTTCAAACCGGCCACCTCATGGGCTTGGGCGATGTGACGGCTAAAAACTATCCCAAGATGACCATGATTGCGCCCCCTCGGGACGGCGGTAGTTTGTGCACGCGAAGCTTTATTCCCCATGTTTGCCATGATGCAATTGGCGTGCTGGCCGCTGTGACTGTGGCCACGGCCTGCGTGCTCAAAGGCACGGTGTGTGAGGGCGTTGCGGTGATGCCAGACGGTTTAAGCCAGGTGGTGTCGGTTGAACACCCGACCGGAGAATTCAGTGTCGAGCTTGGCCTAGACCCCGAAGACCCGCAAAAAGTCATTCGCGCCGCATTGCTGCGTACCGCGCGTTTGTTGATGCGTGGTGAGGTGATGGTGGCTAGTGCAGTAGTGCAGCCAAAAGCCTAGACCAATCGTTTAAAGCTTTACTTTAACAATCGGCATATGCCCGATTAAATTTATACAACGGATAGCGGAGACCACTATGAGCCAAGCCAAGCCTCTCATCATCGATTGCCACGGGCACTACACCACAGCGCCCAAGTCGCTGGAGAACTGGCGCAATCAGCAAATTGCCGGCATTAAAGACCCAAGCATGAAGCCCAAAGTGTCCGACTTAAAAATCAGCGACGACGAACTCATAGAAACCATAGAACAAAACCAGTTGCGCTTGATGAAAGAGCGCGGCAGCGACTTGACTATTTTTTCGCCCCGCGCCAGTTTCATGGCCCATCATATTGGCGACTTCAATGTCTCTAGCACCTGGGCGGCGATTTGCAACGAACTCTGCTACCGCGTGAGCCAGCTGTTCCCAGACCACTTTATTCCCGCTGCCATGTTGCCGCAAAGCCCCGGCGTGGACCCGGCTAGCTGCATTCCAGAACTAGAAAAATGTGTGAAGCAATACGGCAACGTTGGTATTAATCTCAACCCAGACCCAAGCGGCGGTCACTGGACTTCACCACCCCTGAGTGACAAGTCTTGGTATCCGATTTACGAGAAGATGGTGGAGTTTGATATCCCCGCCATGATCCATGTCAGCACCAGCTGCAACAGCTGCTTTCACACCACAGGCGCGCATTACCTCAATGCCGACACCACGGCGTTTATGCAGTGTTTAACCAGTGACTTATTCAAAGAATTTCCAACGCTCAAGTTTTTGATTCCCCACGGCGGCGGCGCAGTGCCCTACCACTGGGGACGTTTTAGGGGCTTGGCACAAGAGCTGAAAAAGCCCTTGCTGGAAGAGCATTTACTGAAAAATATTTTCTTTGATACCTGTGTCTACCATCAGCCGGGTATTGATTTGCTCAACACCGTCATCCCGGTCAAAAACGTTTTATTCGCCAGTGAAATGATAGGCGCGGTGCGCGGTATTGATCCGCAAACCGGCCACTATTTTGATGACACCAAGCGCTATATAGAAGCCTCAAAAATTCTCAGCGCAGACGACCGTTACCAAATCTACGAAGGCAATGCGCGCCACGTTTTCCCGCGCTTGGACGCTGTGCTCAAGGCCAAAGAAGCCAACACAATTTAAATCGGAAAAAATCACCATGAGCTTGAACCAACTCGGCGTAGTCAAACGCAACATCAGCCGCGCTGATAAGGCCGCTGTCGAAAAACTCTCCCGCTTTGGCGTGGCCACGATTCACGAGGCCATGGGCCGCGTCGGTTTGATGAAGCCGTATATGCGCCCAATTTATCCGGGCGCGGCAATGTGCGGCACGGCGGTGACCGTGCTGCTGCAACCGGGCGACAACTGGATGATGCATGTCGCGGCTGAGCAAATCCAAGTCGGCGATGTGGTGGTCGCCGCTTGCACCACAGACAACCAAGACGGGTTTTTTGGCGACTTGCTAGCCACTTCTTTTCAGGCCAGAGGCGCAAAGGGTTTGATTATTGAAGGCGGCGTGCGCGATGTGAAAGACTTGACCGAGATGAATTTCCCGGTTTTTAGTAAAGCCATACACGCCAAAGGTACGATCAAAGCCACCTTGGGTTCGGTCAACGTGGCTGTTGTTTGTGCCGGTGTCTTGGTCAACCCGGGCGACGTGGTGATTGCTGATATGGACGGCGTTGTCGTCGTACCGGCGGCTATTGCCCAGCAAGTGGCCGATGCGGCTGAGGCACGCGAGGCCAATGAAGGCGAGAAACGGGCAATTTTTGCATCCGGCATTTTGGGCTTGGATTACTACAAAATGCGTGAAGGTTTGGAAAAAGCGGGCCTTAAATACATAGACTAAAAAATACCTGCTGGCGCTTAAAAATTAGTGCTGGTTGGGATTGAATTTACGCTCATGTGCAGCAGAGTTCTGCGCTTTATCAATTGCTATTTTTAGTTGCTTATTTTGCAGCGTGCATCTCGCTTTTTTTACCACTCATGCGCTAACTTTTAGCCAACAGGAACTCCATGGAATTTACCAAAACCCCCGGCTGGCTAGATTGGTACGCCGGCCCGGCCAAACCCCGTTTTAAACTGCCTGCCGGCGCGGTCGACGCGCACTGCCATGTGTTCGGTCCCGGCGCAGAATTTGCTTTTGCAGTCGAGCGTAAATACACGCCTTGCGACGCGTCTAAAGATCAGCTTTTTGCACTCCGCGATCAGCTTGGGTTTGACAAAAATGTAGTCGTTCAAGCCACCTGCCATGGTGCGGATAACACTGCCATGGTCGACGCCTTGCTGCACAGCCAAGGAAAGGCCCGCGGCGTGGCTACCGTTAAGCGCAGCATCACCGATCAAGAGTTGCAAACCTTGCATGACGCCGGCGTGCGCGGTGTGCGTTTTAACTTCGTCAAACGCTTGGTCGATTTCACTCCCAAGGACGAGTTGCTGGAAATTGCCAACCGCATCAAACCACTGGGCTGGCATGTGGTGATTTATTTTGAGGCGGTCGACTTGCCCGAGTTGTGGGATTTTTTCACCCGCTTGCCCACCACCGTAGTGGTTGATCACATGGGACGCCCGGATGTGAGTCAGCCAGTGGACGGACCAGAGTTTGAATTGTTCGTCAAATTCATGCAGCAACACCCGAATGTGTGGAGCAAAGTTAGCTGCCCTGAGCGGCTCTCGGTGACTGGCCCTAAGGCGCGCAATGGCGAGCAAAATGCGTATGCCGATGTGATTCCTTTTGCTAGGCGAATAGTGGAAACTTTTCCTGACCGCGTGCTGTGGGGAACCGACTGGCCGCATCCGAATTTAAAAGACCACATGCCGGATGATGGTCTACTGGTCGACTTTATCCCGCACATCGCCAGCACGCCCGAGCTGCAACAAAAACTACTGGTTGACAACCCAACCCGCCTTTACTGGGGAGACTGAAATTTCACTTCATAAAGACTACCTCGACGTGCCCGGCACCATCATTTTTGATGCCGAACAGTCACGCAAGGGCTACCACTTAAACCAGTTTTGCATGTCGCTGATGAAGGCCGAAAACCGTGAGCGTTTCAAGGCCGATGAAATGGCCTATCTGAACGAGTGGCCTATGACGCAAGAGCAAAAAAATGCCGTGTTAGCGCGCGACTTAAACCGCTGCATGGCTACCGGTGGGAACATTTATTTTTTAGCCAAAATTGGCGCGACTGATGGTAAGAGCTTTCAGCAAATGGCCGGCAGCATGACCGGTATGACAGAAGATGAATACCGCGCCATGATGCTCGCTGGCGGGCGCTCAGTCGAAGGCAACCGCTTTGTCGGCGAAGACGGCGATGCCCAAGCCCAGCATCAACCCCAAGGCCAATCCAGCCAAAAAGGAAAGCGCTGATATGGCAAAAATTACCGCCTCTGTTTTTACCTCACATGTACCCGCCATCGGTGCGGCGATAGATTTAGGCAAGACGACCGAACCGTATTGGCAACCGCTTTTCAAGGGCTATGAATGGTCTAAGCAGTGGCTTAAAGATAACCCGCCCGATGTAGTGATTTTGGTGTTTAACGATCACGCCACGGCCTTTAGTTTGGACATGATTCCTACCTTTGCAATTGGCACGGCCGAGGCTTACCAACCCGCTGACGAGGGCTGGGGACCGCGCCCCGTGCCCGTCGTACAAGGCCATGCAGAGCTGGCCGCGCACATCGCGCATTCGGTCATACAGCAAGACTTTGATCTGACGATTGTCAACAAAATGGACGTCGATCACGGTCTAACCGTGCCCTTGAGTTTGATGTGCGGCCAACCCGAGGCTTGGCCTTGCCCGGTGATTCCTTTTGCTGTGAATGTGGTGCAGTACCCGGTGCCCAGTGGTCAGCGCTGTTTTAATCTTGGCAAGGCGATTCGCAAAGCAGTCGAGAGCTACGACGAAAATTTAAACGTGCAGATCTGGGGCACAGGCGGTATGAGCCACCAATTGCAAGGCCCGCGCGCTGGCTTGATTAACCCAGTTTTTGACAACGCTTTTTTAGACCAGTTGATCTCTGACCCAGCAGCACTCGCCGCCAAGCCGCACATCGACTATGTGCGCGAAGCCGGCTCTGAAGGCATTGAGTTGGTGATGTGGCTAATCGCCCGGGGGGCAATGTCAGATGTCGCTTACGATGCGGCAGACCTAGATGCGGCCAAGGCCCACTCGGTCAAAGTCAAGCACCGTTTCTATCATGTCCCGGCGTCCAACACTGCCGTGGGCCACTTAATTTTGGAGAATAGCTGAATGCAAAAAATCATCAAAGTTGCGCTCGCTGGTGCGGGCGCGTTTGGTATCAAACATCTCGACGGGATTAAAAATATTGACGGTGTAGAAGTGGTTTCCTTGATCGGTCGAGATTTAGAAAAAACCAAACAAACCGCCGCCTTGTATGGGATTGGCCATGTCACAACTGATTTAAACGCAGCGCTTGCCTTGCGCGAAGTCGATGCCGTGATTTTGTGCACGCCGACTCAAATGCATGCTGCGCAAAGCCTGGCTTGCTTGCAAGCCGGCAAGCATGTGCAGGTAGAAATTCCCTTGGCCGATTCCCTACAAGGCGCAGAGCAAGTAGTCGCCTTACAAAAAGCCACTGGACTGGTCGCCATGTGTGGTCATACCCGGCGCTTTAATCCCAGCCATCAATTCGTGCATCAAAAAATCAAAGCCGGCCAGTTCAACCTTCAGCAGCTCGATGTGCAAACTTATTTTTTTCGCCGCAGCAATATGAATGCACTCGGCCAAGCCCGCAGTTGGTCCGATCATTTGCTGTGGCACCACGCCGCACACACGATTGATTTGTTTGCCTACCAATGCGGCAGCCCGATTGTTAAAGCCAATGCGCTGCAAGGCCCGATTCATCCAACTTTGGGTATTGCGATGGATATGTCTATCCAACTCAAAGCCGCCAATGGCGCGATTTGCAGTTTGTCGCTGAGCTTTAATAACGACGGCCCTTTGGGTACTTTTTTCCGCTACATCGGCGACAGCGCAACCTATGTGGCGCGTTATGACGACTTGTTTAACGGTAAGGAAGAAAAAATTGATGTCAGCCAAGTGGCAGTGTCTATGAATGGCATAGAGCTGCAAGACCGCGAATTTTTTGCCGCCATCCGGGAAGGCCGTGAGCCCAATAGCAGTGTGGCCAGCGTCATGCCTTGCTATGCGGTGTTGCAGGATTTAGAGCGGCAGTTGATGAATTGAGTTGGCTAATAGTATTTTGCTTTGCCTAAAAGTATTTGATTCGTCCCAAACCGTGCTAGCTGCGTTTCATACCATTGTCTGATTTATATTCTTAGGCTTTGTTAAAGGACAACACGCTAGATGGATATGCTGGTTTGCTATAACTGAGAGTCGACTATTCGAATGGCGACTGACTAAATTTAATGTCACACTCGACCAAAATAAATTTACCCTGCAACTTTAGAGGCAAGATATGAAAAAAAGACAATTTCTTAATGCTACTGCTCTGGCTGTGTTGACGCTCACGGCAGTCAGCGCTTTTGCGCAAGACAGCGCTTTTAAGATAGGGCTGGTTCTGCCTATGACCGGCCAGCAAGCCTCGACTGGTCGCCAAATTGAAGCCGCAGCACGTCTTTATATGGCGCAAAACGGTGACACCGTAGCGGGCCGCAAGATTGAGCTGATTGTGAAAGACGACACCACCATTCCGGATGTCACCAAAAGACTCTCGCAAGAATTAATCGTCAACGACAAGGTCAATGTATTGGCCGGCTTTGGCATCACGCCATCAGCCTTTGCCACCGCGCCCTTGGCGACACAATCTAAAACACCCATGGTGGTGATGGCCGCAGCTACCTCCAGCATTACGCAGGCTTCACCCTACATCGTGCGCACCAGCTTTACGCTGGCGCAGGCCGCAGTGGCGATGGGCGATTGGGCACCTAAAAATGGCATCAAGAAAGTTGTGACTTTGGTCAGCGATTACGGCCCGGGTATTGATGCTGAAAAGTATTTCAAAGAACGTTTGGTTTTTAATGGCGGCCAAGTGATTGACTCGCTCAGAGTGCCACTGCGCGGCCCTGACTTTGCACCGTTTTTGCAAAAAGTACGTGACCTCAAGCCGGATGCGTTATTTGTATTTGTGCCCTCAGGCGCAGGTGCTGCCGTGATGAAGCAATTTTTAGAGCGCGGCATGGACAAGGCCGGTATCAAACTGATTGGCACTGGCGATATCACCGATGACGATCAAATCAATGACATGGGCGACGGCGCTTTGGGGGTTGTGACCTCACACCACTACTCCGCCGCACACCCATCCGCCGTCAACAAAAAGTTTGTCCAAGCGTTTGAAAAAGCCAACCCCGGCATGCGCCCCAACTTTATGGCCGTGGGCGGCTACGACGGTATGCGCGTGATTTATGAAGCGCTCAAAGCCACCAAAGGCAAGGGCGATGGCCCGGCCTTGCTCGCGGCCATGAAAGGCCAGATTTTTGAGAGCCCGCGCGGCCCAATGTTTATAGATGCACAAACCCGCGACGTGGTGCAAAACATTTATTTGCGCAAGGTGGAAAAAGTCAACGGACAGCTTTTTAACGTCGAGTTCGATGTGATTAAAGACGTCAAAGATCCGGGTAAAACCAAGTAATTCATGCGTTAAGTTGACGGGCTGCTTAGCTCGTTTTTCGACAATATGCTGGCGCCACGTCTTTCAAGATTGGGCGCCAGTATTGATATCAGCGATCAATCATTATGTTGACCATTCTTTTTGACGGCGTTGCCTACGGCATGCTGTTATTTATTCTCGCCGTGGGTTTAGCCGTGACCATGGGGTTGATGAATTTCATTAACCTCGCGCACGGCGCTTTCGCCATGGTGGGCGGCTACATCACCGTGCTGTTGATGCAGAAATACGATGTGCCTTTTTTGCTTTGCTTGCCGGTGGCGTTTTTTGCATCAGCCCTTTTAGGCGCAGTGCTAGAGCGCACTTTGTACCGGCCGCTTTATCGCAAGCCACACTTAGATCAGGTATTGTTTTCGATTGGTTTGACCTTTATGGCGGTCGCCAGCGTGGACTACTTTATTGGCTCCGGTCAGCAAATTATTCAGTTACCAGTCTGGCTCAAAGGGCGCACTGAGTTGGGCCAAGGGAGTTGGATGCTAGGCATGGGCCACTACCGCTTATTCATCATCGCCGTGTGTGCGGCGCTGGCAGTTGCGCTGCAATACATACTGACCAAAACACAATTTGGTAGCCGCTTGCGTGCCTCAGTAGACGACCAGCGCGTGGCCGCTGGTTTGGGTATTAATGTGAATTTGGTTTTCCTCAGCACCTTTGCCGTTGGCTCGGGGCTGGCCGGTCTAGGCGGCGCTTTGGGTGCTGAAGTGCTAGGGCTTGACCCGAGTTTTCCGCTGAAATTTATGATTTACTTTTTGATCGTGGTTGCCGTGGGCGGCACCTCCAGCATTACCGGCCCGTTGCTGGCGGCTTTGCTGTTGGGCGTTGCCGATGTGGCGGGCAAATACTACATTCCAAACTTTGGTGCTTTCATCGTCTATGGCTTGATGATTGTGATTTTGGTCTGGCGCCCGCAAGGCCTGTTTGTGCGTAAGGGAGGTAAATAATGACCAAGCCAAATAATTCTCTGCTCAGCAGTGGCCGCTGGAAACCTTGGGAATACGCACTTTGGCTATTGGCACTGGCTGCGCCGTTTGCACTGCCCGGTCACGCCTTAATCATTAATGAAATTGCCATCGTCGCGCTGTTTGCTGTGTCTTTAGATCTGATTTTGGGCTACACCGGCATCGTGTCTTTAGGCCATGCTGCGTTCTTTGGCATGGGTGCTTACTCTGCCGCTTTGTTTGCAAAATTGGTCATGCCAGACCCCTTGGTGGGTTTAGCTGTTGGCATGTTGTCAGCTGGTTTGTTGGGTGCGCTGTGCAGCGTGACTATTTTGCGCGGCACTGATTTAACACGTTTAATGGTCACGTTAGGCGTTGGTCTAATCATGCTGGAGTTGGCCAACAAAATGTCTTGGTTGACCGGCGGTGCTGACGGTCTGCAAGGCGTGGTGATGGGGCCTTTGCTGGGGAAATTTGAGTTTGATCTTTATGGTCAAACTTCGGCAGCTTATTCGATTAGCGTGCTGTTGCTGGTGTTTGTGTTGGCGCGGCGCTTTGTCAATTCACCTTTTGGCGCCACGCTTAAAGCGATACGCGACAACCGTTTGCGCGCCATGGCAATTGGTATTCCAGTCTCCAACCGATTAGTCGTGGTCTACACCGTCGCTGCAACAGTCGCCGGCGCAGCGGGTGCGCTGTTGGCCCAGACCAGCAGTTTTGCGTCGCTGGATTTATTTGAATTCCACCGCTCAGCCGACGTCATGCTGCTGCTAGTCGTCGGCGGTGTCGGTTGGCTATACGGCGGGGTCGTGGGGGCGATTGTGTTTAAGTTAATGCAAGACGTGATCTCCAGCATCACGCCGCAGTATTGGACTTTTTGGATGGGATTATTTTTGGTGGTGCTGGTGCTGGTCGGTCGTGAACGCCTGATTCGGCCATGGACTTGGTTTAAACCGAGCGCCGGAGAGCCTAAGTCATGAGCGGTAAAAATGCGTTACCTGTGGATGCAGAAACTGTTTTGTCCGCACAAGGCTTGGTGCTCAAATTTGGCGGGATCACGGCTACCGATAACGTGACTTTAAATCTCAAAAAAGGCGCCCGTCATGCCTTGATTGGTCCCAATGGTGCGGGTAAAACCACGCTGATTAATTTACTCACTGGCGTGTTGCAACCGAGTGCCGGCCGCATCGTATTGGAGGGCCAAGACATCACCGAGTTGCCTCCCTATCAGCGCGTGCACCGCGGCATGGTTCGCACGTTTCAGATCAATCAGTTGTTTGACACTTTAACGCCGCTGGAAACGTTGGCCCTGACCGTGTCTGTGCACCAAGGCTTGGGCGCGAAATGGTGGCAAGCGTTGGGATCACAAAAACCGGTGCAGCAGCGCTGTGCGCAATTGCTTGAGCAATTTCACCTGACTGAAGTCATGCACCAAGAAACCCGTGTGTTGGCATACGGCAAACGGCGCTTGCTAGAAATTGCGATTGCACTGGCGTGTCAGCCCCGGGTGTTGTTGCTCGACGAGCCGGTCGCCGGTGTGCCCGCCGGTGAGCGCGAAGAGTTGTTGCAGACCGTCGCGGCTTTGCCGGGTGACGTTTCTATTTTGTTAATTGAGCACGATATGGATTTGGTGTTTAGCTTTGCCAACCGAATGACGGTGCTGGTCAACGGCGCGGTGTTGACTGAAGGAGACCCAGAAAAAATTGCTAATGACCCGCAGGTCAAAGCCGTCTACTTAGGCCACTCTGAAGATGCTGACGCCAAGAGTAAACATGACACAGACAACAACGCCGGTGCACAGTCCGGCAGGAAAAGCGTGGCGCTATGACAGAGCTATTAAAAGTAGAGCACCTAAGCGCTGGTTACGGCGAAGCCGTGGTGTTAAACGCGATCAGTTTGTCGCTAGCCCAAGGTCAGACACTCGCCTTGTTGGGACGTAACGGTACCGGTAAAACCACCTTAATCAACACCTTGGCAGGAGCGACGCGCCAACATGCAGGCGAAATTTATTTGGGCGGTATCAAGCTGCATAAGCTCGCGTCTCACGAGCGGGCAGCAGCGGGTATTGGTTGGGTGCCGCAAGAGCGCAATATTTTTAAATCCTTGTCGGTACACGAGAACCTCACCGCAGTGCAGCGACCCGCCCGCGCCGGTCGTGCCTCTAGTCCTTGGACACCGAACCGTGTCTATGAGTTGTTCCCCCGCCTAGCTGAGCGCAAAACCAATCTAGGTACCCAGCTTTCAGGCGGCGAGCAGCAAATGCTGGCCTTGGGGCGCGCATTGGTTTTAAACCCCACCTTGCTATTACTAGACGAGCCCTGTGAAGGTTTGGCGCCCATCATCGTGCAGGAATTGCTGCGCGCCATTCGGCGCATCACGCGGGAGGAAGGCTTGTCCGCCATTCTTGTAGAGCAACACCCCCAAGCCATTTTGGCCATTTCAGATACCGCTGCCGTGTTAGAGAGGGGCACTGTGGTTTATCAAGGCACGGCCACTAGCCTGCAAGAGCAGCCTGAATTGTTGGATAAGTTGTTGGGCGTGGCGCGATAAATTTGCTGCGCTAGATTTAGCGCGTTAAATTTTCGAGCTAAGTCGATCAATAGGTTTATCAAAAATTAATTTTGAGAGAGTCAATTAAAGAGGCGCTTTTTACGTATCGCACTATGCATCGTCGCATCAGGCTTAGTTAAACCCTAACTGCGAGGGTCAAAGCAGAGGTCTAAGTTCCCGCGCTGCATCAAATAAAACGGGCAGTAAATCTCTCACCATGGCGGCTGGCGACACGCGGCTTTGCGAGGTCACCACATTGAGTGCGGCAACTGTTTGGCCTTGTGCGTTGCGCAAGGGCACAGCCAAGGCGTGGACACCGATTTCATGGGTTTGACTGGCCAGGCAAAAGTCGTCTTTTCTAATTTGTTTGATCAGCGCGCGAAAGGCTGCTGGTTCGGTGACAGTGCCGGGCGTTAAGCGCGACAGATGTCGCCCTTGCATCCAAGTTCTGAACACTTGCACAGGTTGGGCAGCCAGCAACACTTGTCCGGTCGACGTGGCATGCGCGGGTAGGCGTGCGCCTAGGTGTAAGCCGTAGGCAATGACACGCCCGGCACCACTGGGATTGGTGTGTTTGTCGTTGCCGCTGCGTGCGACTATGACGACCTCGTCAGCATCTAGCACCACAGCCGAGAAAGATTCTTGTACCTGTATTGCCAACCGGTTCAAGGTGGGTTGAATAGCGCGTGGAATGCGCGATGAGGCAAGGTAGCTGCCAGAAAAGCGCAATACTTTGCTAGACAACCAGAAATAACTGCCGTCGGTTTCTAAGTAACCTAGATGCGCCAAGGTCAGCAAATGGCGGCGTGCAGCGGCGCGGGTAATACCTGCTCTGTCAGCCGCCAGTGTTGCGTTCAGGCGTTGTCTTTCAGTGTCAAAACTTTCTAACACCGCCATGCCCTTGGCCATGCCTTCTATGAAATCTGCTTTGGCAATCGTCATGGCTTGGCTTTCAATTTTTTGTATTTAATGCAGGATAAATGCGCGATGAATGCACAGATTGTGCGATTGTCGCGCAATTAATAGTGGCTTGATTCCGCACTAACAGTACTTAGTCATACGCTAGACTTTTTTATCAAAGATACTTTTATGCGAACACAAGTAGCCATTGTTGGCGGCGGTCCCGCCGGTTTGCTATTGGGGCAATTGCTGCACAAGGCTGGAATAGACGCCGTCATCATAGAGCGCCAAACACCAGACTATGTTTTGAGCCGCATACGCGCTGGCGTGTTGGAACAAGTCAGCATGGACTTGCTCGACGAGGCCGGCGTTGGCGTGCGCATGCATCAAGAAGGCTTGCGGCACACTGGCTTTGAAATGCTTTATGCCGGGGCGCGGCACCGAGTCGATTTAAACCATTTGACGGGCGGCAAAAGCGTGATGGTTTACGGGCAAACCGAATTGACGCGCGACTTAATGGACGCCCGCACCAAAGCTGGTTTGCCCACGGTGTATGCGGCCAGTGATGTAGCGGTCCATGACTACGACAGCAAAAATCCCCGTGTGACCTACCGCAAAGACGGTAAAACGCACGAAATAAGCTGCGACTTTATTGCCGGCTGTGATGGCTTTCACGGCGTCTGCCGTGCCAGCATTCCACGCAGCGCCATCACCGAGTTTGAAAAGGTTTATCCGTTCGGTTGGTTGGGCATGCTCTCTGACACACCACCGGTTCACGACGAGCTAATTTACGTCAACAGCGCACGCGGTTTTGCTTTGTGTTCGCAGCGCAGCCAAACCCGCAGTCGCTATTATTTGCAAGTACCCATGACCGATAAAGTAGAGGCTTGGAGCGATGCTGCGTTTTGGCAAGAGCTGCGCCTGCGTTTAGATCAACAAGGCCAAGAGCAATTGGTGACTGGCCCATCGATCGAAAAAAGCATCGCGCCGCTGCGCAGCTTTGTGACTGAGCCGATGCGTTTTGGTCGGCTATTTTTAGCCGGAGACGCAGCGCACATCGTGCCGCCCACAGGTGCTAAAGGTTTAAACCTTGCCGCAACTGATGTGAAATATTTGTCGACTGCTTTGATTGAGTATTACCAAGAAAAGTCAGCTGCCGGAATAGATGATTACTCGGTACGCTGCCTCAAAAGGGTTTGGAAAGGTGAGCGCTTTGCTTGGTGGTTTACCCAATTAATGCACAATTTTCCAGATGCTGGCGAGATGGGCGTGCGGCTTCAAGAAGCCGAGTTGGACTACCTGATGCACTCAGAAGCCGGTGCCGAAACGCTGGCGGAAAACTATGTTGGTTTGCCGCTAGACTTTGCTTCGCATTAAGTTGAGCAGGCGAGGATAGGCGAAGGTCGGGATTGATAAATTCGGCTGTCAGGCCTATGTCTGGCCTTTATACTTTGCCCACTATGCGCCTGCCTTCTGAGAACCTGTCGTCTGAAAATTTGCTTGAGATTGCACTGGTTACCTTCACAACCGCAGGCATTGCAGCGTGGCTCGAAATTAAAGGCTTAATTGCGCAATTGCATTTCTAAAAAATTTCTGTCCTTGGGTTTTGTTTGCGAAGGCCAATTAGTCTGTGGCTACCGTGGTCTGAAAATGGGTTGTGATGGCAAAGCCATCGTTATGCCCGGTCAACGTGTCAGAGGCTTTCGCGCTCAAATCAAACACATATTTAAATTCAAAATAATCTAGCTAATTGTCTGCCTGCTTGATTAATTACTTTGCACCTGCTGCTGCAGCGACTTCTGCAAAGCGCGTGCTAACGGCTTGCATGCGTGAGCGATTTTTACCGAAATCGTAAAGACCAAAACCGGAGTGTGATTGAAAATCGATTTGCTGTTGCTGCACATCGATTAAGAAAATGACATCGTCTTTAAAACCTATGGGCGTTGAAAAAATGGTCTTGACCGTGCTGTCGTCTTCTTGCTTTATACGCGCTTCTGGAAAACTGGCTAATGTTGTTTTAAGCATGGCTAAACCTTGCGCGGCAGTGCCGACAAAGCGTAGCGGCGCTAAACCGCTACTGGTTCGTGAGTTGACGCAATTGCTCGGTAGTGAGCAGTTTAAAAGCGGGTTGATAGCCATATTGGTCGCTGTTTTTGTAGCTGTATTGTCAGCAGCGAATGCTGGCTGCGCAGTCATCATCAAAGCGCTGATAGTTGTGGTCAGTAGTACGGCGATTTTTAATGGCATTTTGCTTGCGTGTCTTTGGTGCATGGTTTAGTCCTTTAGAAAATGCGCAGTGTCATCGGTGCTGTGTCTTGCGCCTGCTTTAAAGATATTAGTCTTAAAGTGCTAGCCATGAAAAGCAACGGTTAAGCCGGCTGCCAACGACTAGGCATAAAAAATATGCTCACGTCCGCAGCATGCTATCCAGCGATTTGTCCCACGCAAAGCCGGGAAACAGTTTGTCAATGTTCGCGTTGCTAAGGCCTTGCGTGCTGCGCAGTAACTGCGCGAATACGCTGCGAAAGTCGTTGTGAATTGGTAGGTCGCGATTTTCATGCAAGTTGCCTATGCCAAGACCAGTCCAGCCGCCGTGCACTCGTCCACCGTTGACCCGATTGCCCATGATCCACATAGTATTGCCGTGGCCGTGGTCGGTGCCGCGCGTGCCGTTTTCAGCGCTGGTACGGCCGAACTCACTGGCCACCACGACCACGTCATTGGTCTGTGAAAACTCGCGCCGCAGTTGCACCAGTGTGTTGGCTAAATTGCCGAGATTGTTGGCTAGCGCACCTAACGCATTGCCTTGGTTGGCGTGTGTGTCCCAGCCACCGGCGGATAAAAAGCCCAACCGCAAGCGCCGGTCTTGGCGCATCAAAGTGTTCAAATGTTGGGCGTCTAACAACAGGCCTTGCGCGTTGCCCGCGCCATTGTTAGCCAGTTGCATTTCGCGGCTTATGTCTTTATTCATGTCATTACTGCCCATGCCACTCGTAGTCGACTCGCTCATCGCATTGCTCAAGGTCTTAGCGGTTTGCCTGCGGCTGTCAGCGCCGGCGCGAAAGGCTTTGGATATTTCATCCTGTCCGCTGTACAGGCGCATGACTGCATCCCGGGTACGCTCGTCACCGACTGCGCCCTGGCGCGTAGCGGCTTGTCCTTTTGCGACCAATTGCACCGCTGCACTGCCGGCGAGTATTTGTGGATTTGCTTCACCCACACCGACTGCTTGGGGTTTGTTTTCTGCACCTTCAATACTCTGAGCAGAGATGGCTCTGACATCTGCTGAAGTGCCGGCTAAAGAGCCCGCCAAGGTGTTCATCCAGCCGGCGGCATTACCGCTTTTTCCTGGTGTGCCAATTTCCCATTGGTGCTGCGCATCAAAGTGTGAGCGTGTGGGGTCGGGCGAACCTGTTGCTGGCAAGGCGGTCAGCACGCCTTGCCGCCACAGTGGCATGAGTGGCGCGAGAGCTGGGTGCAGGCCGAAGGTGTTGTCTAGCCGCAAAGTAGTTTGCGCTGTGCCGTCCGGCTTAGCCAGAGCAATAGACGGGCGTAACGCGTAGTAATTGGCGTCGCCATGCGGCACCAGCGCAGACAGGCCGTCGTATGCGCCGCGTAGAAAAACCACGACTAGTCGCCCCTCAGATTGACCTGGGCGCGCACTTTGTGCCCAAGCCATAGGTGCGGCCCAAGCGCTGCAAGCGGTAGCGACGCCGAGCAAAGTTTGCAGTGCCTGACGGCGGTCTATGGCTTTTGGATGGGGCTTTAAAATATTGCTCGGCATGAAGATTTCCTAGCGTAAATTTTTTGCTGTTTTAGTGCGGCACTGATGAGAATTTGGCCCAAAGAATCTAACTTTATTTGTATTGAAAGTCTGGGCTCGCCAACGCCAAGCCGGCTCGCAGCGCCGGCTTTTCTTGCGCAATCGCCGCACGCGTTGTGGCACTCAGATAGGGCTGCAAAAAGTCTAGATCGCTGACTTGCCGCGTAATGGCTAGCGCAAAATCGGCTCGCCGCGTCAGCGCCTCAGGTACTAGCCAAGTGGCCGCATCAAACTTGTAGCCGTCGGGTGTTTGCCAGTCGTGTAGTGGCTGACCGGCTTCGGATAAATAATTTTCTGTCAGGATTAAACGGCGTCTGTCCGTGCTGTCAGCCAGCTTGTCTGTGCTGCTGACGGTGGTCAGTGCGGAACACGCAAAGTCCATGGGAGTTTTGAATAATTTGTTCTCTGGATGCCAAAATTCATTGGACTCTAGCAAGGCGCGCAGCACCACCCGTATATCGCCCTGACTGTTTTGAAAGGTCTGCGCAAGCGCTGACACTAACGCAGGCGCAGGTGAGTCACTGACAAAAAACTGTGCCAAACGCAGGCTGATGCGCGCGGCTGTTTTTGGGTGCCGCGCCAGTCTGCGTATGGCTTGCTCACCTTCGCGCTCGCCGCTGTTCAAAGAGCCATCAGGATAGTACTGGCCCATCAACACTTTGCGGCCAGTGTCGTGAAGGCGCTGCGCAAAGCGAAAGCCATTCGCCTCGTTAGGCCCGACTGTCCAACCCGTCAATATGCGGGCCGTTTCGTGCACGTCGTTTTGGCTATAGCCACCGGCCACGCCTAGGGTGTGCAGTTCCATTAACTCGCGCGCATAGTTTTCGTTTAGTCCGCGCAGCCGACCTTGGCCAGCAGGCGAGCCATCGGCCACGCTTTGAAACTGGTCTAAGTAATACAGCATGGCTGGATGGCGGGCGCTGGCAAGTAATAAGTCCTCAAACTTACCCAGCGCATGGGCGCGCGCAACGTTCACCACATAGTGGCCTATAAAGGGCCGCACCGCGCCCTTGCCTGAGTACACGTTGAGATGGTTAAACCAGAACTCTGTCATGCGTGCCAGCAGTGGGTTTTCGTCATTCGGCTGGCTACAAGCACCTAAACGCCACGCCGCCGCTTTTTGTACCATGCTGCGGTTGAAATAAAGTGGGTCAGCAGGTTCAGAAAAATCCATGCGCCGGTTATTGCGGTTATTGAGCAGCTCATTTGTATTGGTATTGCCAGCACTATCAGCCGTCACCGCTTTGATGGCAGCCCGCGCCTGTCGCTCGCGCTGGGCAGCGTCAAAAATGTCAGGCAGCGGTGCGTTCAAGCTGCTCAAATCACTGGCCATGAGCGGTGCGACTTGGCTCGCGGCATAAGCCAAATCTATCTGCTGAACCGTCCAAACCTTGGGGCTACTGGCCGTTTGCAAAGCGCGCACCAACTGCGGTGTGGGCCCGTAACCCACTCGGGACATGGCACGCCATTGCTCGAACAACTGAGTGGACTGGGTTTTTTCAAACGGGTTTGAGGCTTGTGCGTAAGCGTTTAACGATCCCGCAAGTCCCGGAGACATTGCGCAAACAGCGATTACCTTGAGCGCATTTCTGCGGGGCAGGGCGGCAGCGGTTGTCTGGTTTGGGTACATGTGCAGGCTCTTTGGGTTTTGGTGAGTTTATGTCTCAACGAAACACACGGCTAATTCAGCTACATGCATACCCTTGCTTTACGCAGTTTTACAGCCAGCTTTATGTGCCGTTAAGGTAAGGATCTAAAACAAAGAAAATCTTTAGGTGTTGTCGACATTCTCGTTTGCAGACTTCCACACGTTCAGATTGAATTTATCCATCGCGGCGTCATTGTTTACGCCTCCGTGCGTGCGGCTATCGCTTTTTCCCGTGTTGTGCCGGGCTTGTTTTCCTTGCCATCGGGATTGGTTACCTCGTGGTGTTTGTCATGTGCGCAAGCTTTTAAATAGATGTTTGTTTAAGGGCTTTAGTTTTAACAACAACGCGTTATCAAAATCGACGCGTAATCAACGTATAGCAACACCAAAAATGTTGCGCTCTCGATGCCTAACCACAGGCGCACCACGTACACACGATGCGATTGCTTCTGTCTTTCAAAGCTCGTCTGTACCGTACCAAGAGGGTTGTGTGAAAACCTCACCTCATGCTTGTGATTAATGGAAGGGAGGATCTTTTTCTCTTAATAAGATGCGGGGTTCAAACTTCTTTGCTGCCAGCCTAATGTGTTTTTATTTGTCGATGGTTGCTCGAAAGCAACTGGTGGCAAGTCACACCTTTTAAATGTCGACTTTTGAGTCGTTGATGATTTTTACTACGACATCAGTTGTGTAAACGAGGATCGTAAACTTAAGTAAGTGCATGCCCATGCACTAACTTAAGCTATGTCAAATAGATATTCGACAACAGGCCACAGTGCTGGCTTTAGGCGTACACCCACCATCACTCAAGGGGTTCAAACTTTTTTGTGCGCTGCGATTGAACTGGTTAAATTAAGCTAAAAGTATTAAAATAAGTTTTCCTTGTTTTGGTGACGGATATAGCCTTTTTCATCACACTACAAATGAAAGCATTGTTTATTTGAGTCCTTGAGCTATGAATACCCATGCTTTTTTAATATGACGGTATTTATTAGTGATGGTTATTTTTTATTATTAAGCTAACGAATGTGCAGGTAGTTTTCATTTGCAATATTGTCAATATAGCTGTGTCCTATTTACATTTTTTTGAACTGAACTAGCTAAGACCAGATAGCTGTTTTACTACCGATTAATTTTTTTATCGAATATATTTTCTATTAACTTTAGCGTCTAAAGGTTTTATTTATTTTTGTTTATCGATTGCATATCTTTCATTGTTAAGCCGAAAAGCATTGGTAATAATTGCGCTAGGAATTTACGTAAATTGTTTAAAATTTAGAGTGTTGTCTAGTTTTTTCTGATTAAAAATAATGCAATTTTTTCAAAATACTTTCAAAAAAATTCGTTGCTGCATATTTTCATGAATTAATTTAAATTTCCCAGTTATTTTTTTATTGAATTCGTATTGTTTTAAGTTGAAATACTTTAAAAGATTGTGAATAGAAGGTACCTCATATTCATTGATTCAATTTAGGCTTAAAAAAAACAATTTTTTAGGTTGAAATGATAAAAAATAGTAATTTAAATTAGTTAAAAATTAAAATTTGTTCGAATTATTTGTAGCATGCAATCAATTATTTATTTAAAAAATCACTTTGAAGATTTATATGTCGTTGATTCAGTCTGAAAAGTTACTTTTCCCACACTTTAGTTTTTTTCCAAATGTAAGCGCTGATGTCGTTTTAAATGCTTTTCGTGTTGATTCGAAATTTATCAATAAGGAATCACAACACCCTCAAGAGGTGCTTCTTAAGCAACGCAAATTAAAATCTGGTGAGTCCTTATTTAATTCTGGTGACAAACTTGACTGCATTTATATTGTCAAAAGCGGAACGTTTAAGACATTAATCTCAATACCAGATGGACGATTTCAGATAGTTGGTTTTCATATGTCTGGAGAACTATTAGGCCTCAGTGGTATAGCCAACAGGTTGCATGTTGGTAGCTGTGTCGCGTTGGAGAAATCTGTTGCTTATGAACTCCCTTGGCAATTTACTGATATATCCACGCGTAGTTCACTGATTAGTCTGGATAATATATGTCGCTTACTAAGTCTTCAAATCATTAACGACTATAAGTTAATGTTGTTATTAGGAGTCATGAATTCTGAGGAGCGTTTAATAATATTTTTGTTAAATTTGTCTGAACGTTTATTATTTAATGGTTTTTCGGCATCTGATATAAACCTTAGTATGTCCAGGGCCGAAATAGGTGAATACCTCGGCATAAAGGTAGTAAATGTGAGTCGAATTTTTGGTGTGCTTACCAAAAGAGGTCTTATTGAAGTTAGCGGTAGACGAGTTCGAATAATTGATATTACTAAACTATTTGAAGCGGCTTATTCTGAAGTAGAATAATTTTATATATTTCAATTAATTAAAAAATTTATCTTATTAAATTATTTAATAAGTGCTAATTTATAATTTATTTTATTTTTAGTAAATTATATTAATGTGCAACTTAAATTTAATATCAAATAATTTCATATTAGTAGTTTATTGAGTCGCATTGAAAAAAATAGTTTTATGTGGTGATGTTTGCGCAGAACTTATTCTGGTCTTATAAGAAAATATAAAACGATAGGTTGACAAAAAAGCTATGGCGACTTCAAAGAAAAATAATCTCTCTAGAAGTGTCTTTGACTCAAGCTTTGAATCGCAAGTCGTCTAAATTATCAAACGAGTATTCAAGTCTGAATTGTTGTGAACATTAGTAAAGGCGTGATCTTAGGTACCACTGCGCTCAAGCGTTGGCTCGCTCATATGTGGCTGGAACAGTCAGGGCAAAGCGATATTGCGAAGCCTTTGACACTAGAGTACTAACGAATACGGTCGCTCGAAAATGAGACCCGCCATTTGCGTGGCCATGTTGGTATCTTAAAAAACGTTTGCCTTCTTGGCCTTAGAAATCAAATGAATTAAAGCTCATTTGAGACTTAAAGAGAAAGGCCATCTCCATCAGTCAAGCCCGTCGTGTTCTCGATTCAAGCTGCTCTGACAGCTACAGCCCCGCCAATTGAGTCTTAGTAGTGCTAAAAATTAGCGCGGCAAGCTTGGCATTAAAACGTCATCTTTGCGGCCACTGGTTACACCTAAAGTGGTGGTGCTCTGTGTTCAGCATTGCCGTGCCAAATTTTGGCTAGCCGCTGCTGCAAGCGCTGCCAACTAAACAGTGGGCATTTAAAACGATGAACATTTGCATTTAAAACCGGACAACGCTCTTGAGCTTTACTCACGAGTTTTAATCGATAAATATAAAATTCATCGGTTTGCCCGAGAAGATTTGGCAAGCGCAGTTGTCTGCTTGACCCGCTTTAAACATGCTTGATAAGTCGATTTACAGGACTATTTGATATCAACTTATATGTAATAAGCGATGCAAAAGCACAATCCAAAGGTATTAGCCAAAGGTGTTAATTGGCTTAGTTGGGCGGTTGATAAAAATGTTCAGACACTGTAAGTTTTTTTAAGTTGATGGGCCTATGTTTTTGGCATAACTAGGTAAATAAGTTCTTGTTTTTCAAGACCTTATTTACGAATCAACGACTTATGTGAATTTGGTGGAAGCGGTGAGATTCGAACTCACGGAGGACTCGCATCCTCGGCAGTTTTCAAGACTGCTGCATTCAACCGCTCTGCCACGCTTCCAAGCCTCATAGTCTAACCGCAGAGCTGGCCGGAGTTGGGCTGGCATGAAAAAAAATAACTGACTATGAGGAATTGCTCAGATTAAGCCGCAACCGATACTGGTTTTACTCGAATTAAGGTGAACCAGACCAGTGTTAAGGCGGTTAAAGCGCAGGCCGTGATACCGATCAGCATGGGTCTGGCTGTGCCGTCTACAAACTGGCCGACTATGCCCATGACTATTGCGCCTATGACGAATTGTGCGGTTCCCATCATGGCCGATGCGGTGCCGGCAATCTTGCCGTGGGAGTCTAGCGCCAGTACTGCGGTGGTGGGAATGACTAGGCCTAAAAATCCAAAACCAATAAACAACATTCCCAGCATCAGGCTGAGCTGATCAAAACCCATTAGGTTTAGTACCAACGTAGCGCTCATCATGAGCGTAAAACCGCTAACGGCGAACTGCACAATACGGCTTTGGCCAAAGCGCTTACCCAAGTAAGCCGTGAGTTGTGCCGTGCCTATAAAAGATGCTGCGTTGACTGAAAACGCAATGCTGTATTGGCGCGGTGTCAAACCATAGTGGTTGATCATCACGAAAGATGAGTTAGCTAAATAGACAAAAAAGCCGGAAAGACTAAAGGCGCCGATCAATACTAATCCCATGAAGTGGGTGTCGCTTAGCAGCAAGCGGTAGGATTTCAGGGCGCTGCCTACGCTGCTGCCAATTCGTTTGGCGGGTGGGCGTGTTTCGGGTAGTTTTGTGGCGACCAAGGTCAAGCCCAGTGCTGCGGCCAAAGTAACGGCCCAAAAAACGCTGCGCCAGCCTGACAGTTCAATCAGCAAGCTGCCGACCAGTGGCGCGAGTATCGGTGAGACGCTAAACACCAGCATGAGTAGCGACATCAAGCGCGCTGCGTCATGGCCGGTATGCAAGTCGCGCACGATGGCGCGCGGAATCACCATGCCAGCGCTGGCGCCTAGGCCTTGGATGAAACGCAGAACTACTAATGATTCAATATTCGGTGCCAAGGCGCAGCCAATGCTGCCTAAGCCAAACAACGTCAGACCAAAATAAAGCGGAATTTTGCGACCAAACATGTCCGATAGCGGACCGTATACCAACTGGCCTATGCCCAATGAGATGAAAAAAGCCATCAGGCTTAGTTGCACCGCGCCCATCGAAGTATTTAGGCTCTGACCTATGGAGGGCAGGGCGGGCAGGTACATGTCTACTGCAAACGGGCCAATCGCCGAGAGCAGACCCAGCACTAGGGCGTTTTTAAAAAAGGAGGCGTTCATGGGGTCTGGATAGCAATCGAAAATTCGCAAAATCGCGAAATGGGTGAAGCAGCTAAGCCGGACTTGCCGCTAGGGCTTGATTAATGCTATGTGTACTTAGCATCTTGCGCTAGGAGTGCCAGCTTCAACTGCTGTAACTGACCGGATATTGTATGTGCGCGTAGCTTTTTTGGCATGCGCTTTAACTTTGACCTTGGGCTATGAACGCGACCTTAGTCATTTGTTATTACGTCTGCAACATGCCCTTGCGCTCAATAAAGGCCACTACCTCGTCCAATCCAGCTAGGGTTTTAAGGTTGGTCATCACAAACGGTTTGAGTCCATTCGGGCCGCCTCGCATGCGCACGGTGTCAGATCGCATCACTTCCAAATCTGCGCCCACATAGGGTGCTAAGTCGGTTTTATTGATGACAAATAAATCGCTTTTAGTAATGCCCGGTCCGCCTTTGCGCGGTATTTTTTCACCCGCAGCGACGTCAATCACATAGATAGTTAAGTCACTCAATTCTGGGCTGAAAGTGGCGGCTAAATTATCGCCACCGGACTCAATGAAAACCACGTCGGCATTTGGAAAATCCACCAACATGCGGTCTATGGCTTCCAAATTGATAGAGGCGTCTTCGCGGATTGCGGTATGCGGACAGCCGCCGGTCTCAACGCCCATGATGCGCTCTGCGTCCAAGGCGCCGCTAACCGTCAAAATGCGCTGGTCTTCCTTGGTGTAGATGTCGTTGGTGATGGCCACTAAGTCATATTTTTGATTCATCGCTTTGCACAGCATCTCTAACAAAGTCGTTTTCCCCGAGCCCACTGGTCCGCCTATGCCGACTCTGAGTGGCGGGAGTTTTTTGCTGCGGTTGGCGATGTGGTGAAGTGTCATGATCTAAACAGTCTTGAGTATTGGGTTTCGTGTTGTGACGACAAAATCGCCAGCATGGGTGAGAAAGTTTGGCGCTGCTCATCGCGCATGCTGATGGCGGTTTGCACCGCCGGTGGAATGGCCGCGGCTAGGCGACTGAGTATTCTTTGTCCAGCGCTTTGGCCTAGCGGTATAGATTTAATCGCCGCTTGGGTCATGTTTTCTGCCCAACCGAAAGCGTAGCTTAGCAAGCAGTCGCTTAGCCCTGCTTGGGTTTTTGAGGCGGCCAATGCAAAGGCAATCGGGTAGGTAGGCGCTAAGCTGGCACAAAAAGAAATTTGCGCTGCATCTGCATCCTCGTGATTGCGCAGCCACTCCAATAATGAGCGGCCCATTTGCTCGCTTTGCGCGCGTAGCTCGCTGGTTTCTCGGGTTTGTAGCAGCCAGTCATTTAATTGGCGCAGGCGCGGCTGGCCTTGCTCTTTGGCTTGCCGCCAAGCGGGAATGGCTTGTGCGATCACTGGCAGCTCGCAACGCGTTAGCGTTAGGCCTAGCTGGTCTTGCAGCCAATTGGCAGCGCTCGCTTCACCGTCAACTCGGCCTGAATCCACCGCCATTTCAAAACCTTCTGAATAGGCAAAGCCGCCTACCGGCAGGGCCGGTGATGCCAGCCACATGAGTTGTAGCAAGCTGGCGGCTGGCAATGATTCAGCGGCGGGCACAGCTTAATGCGGCTTGTGTTTGTGAATTTGAATCGCGACTGGCTTGATCTGCGCGTGATCGTCATGGCCGTGATTGCAATCCGGTCCATGCACGTGTGGCGCGGCTTTGACGGGCTCAGTGACTGGCGCAGCGGCAGCTGGCGCGTGATCGTCATGGCCGTGGTTGCAGTTTGGTCCATGCACATGTGGTGCTGGTTTGGCCGCTGCATGTGCTGAATGGGATGCGTGCGATGCGTGGGAGTTGGCCTCTTGGCTGTAAGCGCCGGCTTCTGGCTCGAACGCTTCACTCACTTCGTTGACGATTAAATGCATGGCTTGGAGCATCTCGGCCAGCACATGGTCGACCTCGATTTTGAGGTGATCGGCTTTCAGCTCAATCGCCACATGCCGGTTGCCCAAATGGTAGGCGGCGCGCATCAAATCCAAGCTTGAGCCGTGCTCGCTGCAATGCGTGATGCGCAGCACGGTTTGGGCTGCGGCAATTACTTTGACCATGGAGCCGTCCTCGGCCAGCATCACATCGCCGCCGCGCACGACAGTGCCGCGCGGTAAAAATACGCCAAGCTGCCGGCCTGTGGAATCGGTCGCATCAAAGCGGCTTTTTTGGCGCACATCCCAATCGAGTTCTACCGTGCTGGCGCGTTTGACCAACACTGGCGCTAGACCTTTGCCTTGGGCGATGATTTTTGAGACTTGGAGCATGGGTATGTAAAAAAGAAGTGCAGGCTAAAAAGAAATTCAAAACAGAAAGTAGCGCTGCGCCATAGGCAGGCTGGTGGCGGGCTCGCAAGTGAGCAATTGGCCGTCGGCGCGCACTGCGTAGGTTTGCGCGTCTATCTCCATTTTGGGCAAATAAGCATTGTGAACCATGTGCTGTTTACGCACGTTGCGCACGTTCTTTATGGCGCTCAAGGTTTTTTGCAGACCATAATTTTGCGCAATGCCAGCGTCAAGTGAGGCTTGCGAGACAAAGCTTAACGAGCCCTTGGTAAGTGCTGCGCCAAAGCTGCCAAACATAGGCCGGTAATGCACTGGCTGCGGCGTAGGGATGGATGCATTCGGGTCGCCCATGGCGGCTAGTGCGATGAAACCGCCTTTTAAAATCAGTGACGGTTTGACGCCAAAAAATGCCGGGCGCCAGATCACCAAATCGGCCCATTTACCGACTGCAATGGAGCCGACCTCGTGCGAGATTCCGTGGGCTATTGCCGGGTTGATGGTGTATTTGCTGATGTAGCGCTTGATGCGGAAATTGTCGTGGCGCTCGCTGTCGCCTTCGAGTTTGCCGCGCTGCTGTTTCATTTTGTGCGCAGTCTGCCAGCAACGGATGATGACTTCACCGACCCGGCCCATGGCTTGGCTGTCAGAGCTAATCATGCTGATAGCGCCCATGTCATGCAGAACGTCTTCGGCGGCAATGGTTTCTTTGCGAATACGGCTTTCGGCAAAGGCTAAATCCTCAGCTATTGAGGCATCAAGGTGGTGGCACACCATGAGCATGTCTACATGCTCGTCAAGCGTGTTGACGGTGTAAGGCATGGTCGGGTTGGTCGATGAAGGCAGAAAGTTTTCTTCGCCAACCACACGCAAAATATCCGGTGCATGACCGCCGCCTGCACCCTCGGTATGAAAAGCGCACAGCGTGCGGCCCTGGGTGGCGGCAATAGTATTTTCTACAAAGCCGGATTCGTTCAAGGTGTCACTGTGAATCGCCACTTGTATGTCGGCCTCGTCAGCCACGTCTAGGCAGTTGCTAATCGCCGCCGGTGTCGTGCCCCAGTCTTCGTGAAGTTTTAGGCCAATCGCGCCGGCTTGAATTTGCTCGTGCAGCGGTGCGGGCTCACTAGCGTTGCCTTTGCCCATAAAGCCCAAGTTCATGGCAAAGCCTTCGGCCGATTGCAGCATGCGTTCTATATTCCACGGCCCCGGCGTGCAAGTCGTTGCAAAGGTGCCGGTGGCAGGACCAGTGCCGCCGCCTAGCATGGTGGTCACGCCAGAAGTTAGGGCTTCTTCAATTTGCTGCGGGCAGATGAAGTGAATGTGGCAGTCAATGCCGCCGGCGGTCACCAGCATGCCTTCGCAGCTAATGATCTCTGTGCCGGGGCCAATAATGATGTCTACACCCGGCTGCACATCTGGATTGCCGGCTTTGCCGATGGCGGCGATGCGGCCATCTTTAAGACCAATGTCGGCTTTGACTATGCCCCAGTGGTCAACGATTAAGGCATTCGTCAGCATCGTATCGACGGCGCCTTGAGCCCGAGTTTTTTGCGATTGGGCCATGCCGTCGCGTATGGTTTTGCCACCGCCGAATTTAACTTCTTCGCCGTAGCTGCCGGCGCGTAATGTGTAGTCGGCCTCAACTTCTAAGAGTAAATCGGTATCTGTTAGCCGCAGTCTGTCGCCCACTGTCGGGCCAAACATTTCAGCGTACGCGCGTCGGTTTTGGGTTGCCATTAGTTGGCCTTTTCTGCGGTTGTGTCTAGCGTATCCAGTGGGCCGTTGACCAAGCCGCGAAAGCCAAAGACTTCGCGCGTTCCGGCGTAATCAACCAGTTCTATGCTGCGCTGCTGGCCGGGCTCAAAACGCACGGCCATGCCAGAGGCGATGTTTAAACGCATGCCGCGCGCAGCTGCGCGCTCAAAGCTAAGGGCGGCGTTGGTTTCTGCAAAATGGTAGTGAGAGCCGACCTGTATCGGCCGGTCCGAGGTATTGAGCACGACGACTTTTATTGTGCGCCTACCGGTGTTCAGGGCATGGTCTGGCCCGTCGGTAATTAGCTCGCCCGGAATCATGATGTCTGCGTCTTTATGCCCGCTTGAATGGCGCGGTAAGTGGGTGTGCAGCCAGGGTTGTCAAAGTGCGCAAAAGGATTAAAAAATCGCATGTTTGAGTCCAGGTTTAAATAATCGGTTGGTGCACGGTGACCAGTTTGGTGCCATCGGCAAAGGTGGCTTCGACTTGAATGTCTGGAATCATTTCTGCAATGCCGTCCATGACATCGGCGCGGCTTAAAATTTTGCGGCCTTCGCTCATCAGTTCGGCCACACTTTTGCCGTCGCGCGCACCTTCCATGACGGCGGCGCTAATCATGGCCACCGCTTCTGGGTAGTTGAGCTTGAGGCCACGAGCGCGCCGGCGTTCAGCGAGAAGGCTGGCGGTAAAAATCAGTAGCTTGTCTTTTTCTCTGGGGGTTAATTCCATAGGTGTTTTCGGTGGTGTTAGGTCGCTTGTTGAGGTGCTTGACTTGGCGTTTTCAATGTAATGCAGTTGGCAAGAACAATGCCACTGGACTGAGCTGATTTGCACCCCTATGGTGCTGCATTCGCACTTGAGTGATTTAAAGACATTAAATTTGTCAGCAAAGCGATGCGTCTAGCGACATACCGATGCGAAGGGTGTACGGCGTAGAGATATCTAATGCGTATGGATTTCTTTTACACGCAACTGCTTGAGAAGCCCTAGACGGCGCATTCTCCGGCACACTGCGCGGGTATGCCCTGACGCTCAAAAGCTATTGAACAGGTACAATCTGGCCTTCGGTAACGCAAATGCTTTTTTCATCGACGCCTCTCCAGCAGTGGTATCAGTCTCAAACGCGGCGTAAACCAGAGCCCAAACCCTCTAGTGCAGAGCCTAAACTCCCAGTCCTGAACTAATTGAGTAAACAGCTTGTCCACGGTTCTCTCAGCACCCACACAGTGCTGGCCCCTAACGCACTGACTTGTTTTACAGACAGCACCTCCCCCAACGGTGCCTACTGAAGGCTCAACCCATCTTTATTCCCTGCAAGGGATGATTGAGTGGGTTAAACCGAATCCCGTTGGCCTGCTAGCAGGTTGTTTACTTTCTTTTTGTTATCACGGTTCCCGACTGAGGACAGCCAAAATTGGCGACTCGGCACAGATTTTTATGAATATTGCGCAACAACAAACCCGCCTTTTAGTGGGAAAATACCAAGTCTCTTCTCTGGCCAAGCCACAAGGCGAAGGTCGCTTCGAGGCATCCGTTTCCATACGCTCCGGCAAGGGCAGTGCAACGCATGATCGCGTTTTACGCTTTAGTCATATTTTTGACAGCGCCGGCGCTGCATTACATTACGCTACCGAGCATGCACTTGGCTGGATTCAGGAACGCTCTGCACCCGCTCACGCTTGATCTGGCGTTTTGCCAGAGCAAAGCTCAACCGAACAACAGTTTTTTAGATATCTAGGAGTTTTCACCATGGCTAAAGAAGAATTGATTGAAATGCACGGACTGGTCGATGAAGTCTTACCTGACTCACGCTTTCGTGTGACGTTAGATAACGGCCACAAGCTGGTCGCTTACACCTCGGGCAAGATGCGTAAAAACCATATTCGCATACTCGCTGGCGATCAAGTCTCGTTAGAGTTGTCCCCGTATGACCTGAGCAAAGGCCGTATCACTTTCCGCCATATTGCCGGACGTGGACCGGGACCGGCTCAGCGCAATTCGCACTAAGCTAAACCGCTAGTTGCAACGCAAAAAAGGCCTGCCCGCACTTTCAATAGTGCGGGCAGGCCTTTGTCACGTCTGTACTAGCCAGCTTTGCTAGGGCTTGGATACAGGTTTGTCTGGTTTGTCGCGTTGAGTGCATGCTCGCCGCGGGTTAAAAGTTGAGCTAAAAAATCCTCGAAATTTGCTGTATTTTTTGCCCCAGTAATTGCGTTTTTGGCGGTGTTCACTGACTGCATTAATTTAATTTTATCTTCCGCTGACTTGACGCCGTTATTGATAATGGGCATGGCCGTTAGGCAAAAAATATCTATAAAAGATTGTTTAACCAGTTGCAAGCATTGATCGGGTGAAAGCTTAGCTTGCTGCGCGGATTGTTTGACCTGCGCCAGTAGCATGCAAAGTTTGTCTGGGATGTTTCCTGGCGCTTTATACATGAGTTCAAGTATTGGCTTGGGTTGGGTGCTTTTTTTGAACAGGCTGGTCTGACGTCCACTGACCTCGTTGTAAAGCGCTTTTATGTAAGTGCCACCTTGCTGCTCAATAAATTTGACCCAAATTTTGCGGTTGTCACCGTTACGAAAAAACGTTTTCAAGTCAGCTTGAGGGACTGCAATCGACGCTAGCTCCTTCGTTATGGCGTTGTTAACGTCCGCAATGGGATGAGGGCGAGTTAAATGTTTGCTTTCGGTGCCGAGGGAAATAGAAGAAAAATCGAGTTGAGTGACCGGGCTGGAACTGTGGCTGGAACTGGAACTGGCGCGGGAACTGATGTTTTGATGTTTGCTCTCGCCCGTAGCGCTAACTGTCTCTGGTGTTATGTGAAATTGAACTGGCGCATCTAAATGAGTTGACGTGCTGACATTGCTACTTTGGCTCGTTTGGCTAGGCGTTGGCGTCTGGCTGACCCTGTAACAACTTAGTGCTCTAGTCAATCCCACCGCAAAGCGCGAGGCAAGGCTGCTGACGTTGCTGCCAAATGAGCGCGCGCGTACGCTACAAGCCGCGCCAAACTGGCTCAATTTTTGAGACACGCGGTTATTAAAACTTTGTTGGCTGGGCGCGTGACTGGGTCTATTTGATCCTGCTGATGGTGGGGTTTGCATATAAGTCCTTTAGTGTTGATTAAAGCGGTTAAACAAGCAGTCGCGCACTGCGATATTTACTGTTTGCTTACGACTTACGTAACCCCCACGGCCTTAAGAATCCCAAAGTAATTAATTTAGCTGTTTTTTTGCAGTTGACTGACGTCATCAAAAAAACTATCTGAATAATGAAATGACCGGTATTTGCTTACATTTACCTCTGGTTTTCAAGCGCTATACCTAAGGTGATGAGGCTTACAGACATAATCGCGTGACCAATTTTTCGGCAGCTGCGCCCAAAGACTGTCGCGCAGTTCAGATCAAGCCAGAACTGGCGAACTCACAAGCCAGCGGCAATTGAAGGTCGTTGAAGATTGATTCCAACTGACCGGACTCTAAGGACTCTTGATGACCCTGCAAAACCAGACGCCCGAAGCTAAACCCCACGCTTCTGAGCCAGTCCCATCAGGCCAGCCGCCGAGTCGGCGCAGCGCTATCACCGGCACGGTGGTGGCCTTGCTGCTGTTGCTCGGGCTGAGCGGATTAACTTGGTATTTGCTTAAACCTGATGCCACGCCTGCCGCCGCTGGCGGCTTTAGAGGCGCACCCGCCAGTACGGTTGGCGTTGCCACTGCCGAACTCGCGAGTATTCCAATAGTTATAGATGCGCTGGGCACCGTCACACCGCAGGCCAGTGTCAAGGTCAGACCGCAAGTTTCGGGCACCTTGACGAAAATCTTGTTCCAAGAAGGCCAGATGGTTAAAGCTGGCCAGCTGCTAGCGACCATAGACCCGCGCCAATTTGAGTTGGCCTTAATGCAAGCTAGCGGCCAACGCCAACGCGATCAAGCCCAGCTTGACAGCGCCAAAGTAACCCTCAAGCGCTTTACCACCTTGCTAGCCCAAGACTCGATTGCGCGCCAAGAAACCGACACCCAAGCGGCGCTGGTCAAACAACTTGAAGGAACGGTGGCCATAGATATGGCTGCGGAAGGGTTGGCAAAACTCAATCTTGACTACACCCGTGTCGTCGCCCCCGTCAGCGGCAGAGTGGGTCTGCGTTTGGTTGATGTGGGTAATTTGGTCAGCAGCAGTGATACCAACGGATTAGTTTTAATCACTCAACTCAGTCCAATTAGCGTGGTGTTTTCTGTGCCGCAAGACCGGGTCGCTGAGTTGCAGCAAAACATCAGTGCCAAGCAGCGCATGTCGGCCAGTGCTTTAGACCGCAGCCGCGCCACTGTATTGGAAGTCGGTAGCTTCGCCACGCTAGACAACCAAGTTGATGTCACCACAGGAACCGTCAAAGCCAAGGCCTTGTTTGCAAATGACAAGCAAGCTTTGTTTCCGAATCAGTTTGTCAATATCAAGCTTTTGGTCAGCACTTTGACCGATGCGGTAGTGGTGCCGGTGACTGCGCTGCGTCAGGGCGCAAATGGTGATTTTGTTTATGTACTTAATGCGGAGAGTCGAACCGTCTCGATCAGACCGGTTAAACGCGGTCAAGCCACGGTTGAGAAAATTGCGATTACCGAAGGCTTAAAGGCCGGCGAGCGCGTGATTACCGAAGGTGCTGACCGCCTCAAGGAAGGCGCACGCGTAGTTTTGCCCGGTGATGCACCACGAACTGGTGGCGCCGGTGCGGGCGGTGATAAATCCAAGCGCGCTAATCGCGATAAAGCAAGTGCCAACCCGGCCAGTGCACCAGTTGGTACGGCTGATGGCTACGCTGATACTGCCTCAGCCCCAGGGCGCAAGCGTCCAGCGTCCCAAGCCGCTGGATCATGATGCGGATTTTTTTGCCTGAGGGCTGGCAGCCATGAGTCCCTCACGTCCGTTTATCCAGCGCCCGGTCGCCACCGCGCTGCTGATGCTGGCCATTGTGCTGGCTGGTTTGCTTGGCTTTAAGCTGCTGCCGCTGTCAGCCCTGCCGCAAGTGGACTACCCCACGATTCAGGTGCAAACGCTATACCCTGGCGCCAGTCCTGATGTGATGGCCCAGACTGTGAGTGCGCCGCTAGAGCGCCAGTTCGGCCAGATGTCTGGCTTGGAGCGCATGAGTTCAACCAGTTCAGCCGGCGTCTCCTTGGTCACGCTGCAGTTTGGACTAGGCATCGCGCTAGATGTGGCCGAGCAAGAAGTGCAGGCCGCGATTAACGCCGGCGGCTCCTTGCTTCCAGCCGACTTGCCCGCACCACCGGTTTACGCCAAGGTCAACCCAGCGGATGCGCCGGTGTTGACGCTAGCCATTACCTCGGACAGTCTGCCGCTGACCGAGGTGCAAAACTTGGTTAATACGCGCTTGGCGCTCAAAATCAGTCAAGTTTCTGGCGTCGGTTTGGTCACTCTCAGCGGTGGCCAGCGTCCTGCCGTGCGAATACAGGTTGATACCCGTGCATTGGCTTCCTTCGGGCTGGCACTGGACTCTTTGCGCACTGCCATCTCGGCCGCCAACGCGAATGGTGCAAAAGGCAGTATTGACGGGCCTACCCGCGCTTACAGCATCAATTCAAACGACCAACTGCTCACCGCCCAAGACTATAAAAGCCTGATTATTTCTTACCGCAACGGCGCGCCGGTGCGGCTTGGCGATGTGGCCAAGGTAATTGACAGCGCGGAAAATAATTTACTCGGCGCTTGGAGCGGCAACACGCCCGCCATTATTTTGAATGTGCAGCGCCAACCCGGTGCGAATGTGATCGCCACGGTGGATGCCATCAAAGCGCGCCTGCCCGAGTTGCAAGCCGGCTTGCCAGCGAGCCTAAAAGTCGAAGTCCTTAGCGACCGCACCAAAGGCATACGCGCTTCTGTTTTGCATGTTGAGTTTGAATTAATGCTGGCCGTGCTGCTGGTAGTGCTGGTGATTTTTGCTTTTTTGCATAGCCTGCGCGCCACCATCATCGCCAGTTTAGCCGTGCCGATTTCGCTGATTGGCGCTTGCGGCGTGATGTATTTATTGGGCTACAGCTTAAATAATCTAAGCCTGATGGCGCTGACGATTGCCACTGGTTTTGTGGTCGATGACGCCATCGTGATGATTGAGAACATCTCCCGCTATATCGAAGAAGGCGAAGCGCCCATGGCCGCCGCGCTCAAAGGCGCGAGTCAAATTGGTTTTACGATTATTTCCCTGACCGTGTCTTTGCTCGCCGTGCTGATACCGCTGGTGTTTATGGGCGATGTGGTGGGCCGGTTGTTTCGTGAGTTCGCCATCACGCTAGGCATCACGATTTTGATTTCTGCACTGGTGTCTTTAACGCTAGTGCCCATGATGTCGGCGCGCTGGCTTAAAGCGACAGCGCCCAAAACAGCGGCGCAAAAAGGCCGTGCGCAGAAATTTTTTGACGCCGTGATGATTCGCTACGACTCGGCTTTGGTCTGGGTTTTTAAGCGCCAAGCACTAACCCTGCTGGTGGCTTTATCGACTTTGCTGCTGACGGTTCTGCTTTATGTGCTCATTCCCAAGGGCTTGTTTCCAACCCAAGACACGGGTCAGTTGCAAGCTAGGCTTGAGGCCGCGCAATCAGTCTCTTTTGCGCGCATGGCTGAACTTCAACAAGCCGCTGGCCGGCTGATTTTGCAAGACCCGGATGTTGCGTCGCTTAGCTCTTTTGTCGGCGTAGATGCAGCGAACAACACCATGCTGAACAACGGCCGAATGTTGATAAATCTCAAATCTGACCGAGTCGGCACGCAGCAAGAAACCATGGATAGATTGCGGCGCAGCGTGCAGACGGTTGCTGGCATCACTTTGTATTTGCAGCCCACCCAAGACTTGACCATAGACGCGGAAACCGGCCCGACTCAGTTTCGGGTTTCAGTAGAAGGCGCGAACAATAATTTAGTCGTGTTGTGGGCTAACAAACTAGCCCAACGCATGCGCGAGTTACCCGAGTTGCGCAACGTAGCATCTAGCGCTGGTGCGACCAGCGCCTCGGCTTTCATCACGGTTGACCGTGACACGGCAGCGCGCTTAGGCATTTCTACTGCGTCGATTGATGATGCGTTTTACAGCGCTTTTGGCCAACGCATTGTGTCTACTATTTTTACTGAGACGAATCAGTACCGGGTCATCTTGGAAGCCATGCCGGGTCAGCACAACACGCCCGAATCGTTGGGCAGTTTGCAGCTTAAAACCGGCGCTGGTGGCACCACGCCGTTGTCGGCCATAGCCAGTATTGATGAGCGTCAAGCGCCGCTGCAAATCACGCGTGTCGCTCAGTTCCCCGCCACCACACTGGGTTTTGATACCGCGCCCGGTGTTGCGCTGGGTCAAGCGGTTGAGAAAGTTCGACAAGCCAGCTTAGACATCAAAATGCCGGCCAGCGTCAGCGTGACTTTCTTGGGTGCAGCTGGTGCTTACCAAAACTCGCTGGCGAACCAGCTCTGGCTGATTTTGGCCGCAGTCGTATGCGTCTACATCGTGCTGGGTGTGCTGTATGAAAGTTATATCCACCCGCTGACGATTCTCTCTACTTTGCCGTCAGCTGGTGTGGGTGCTTTGTTGGCGCTGATGATTAGCGGCTCTGACTTAGGCGTGATTGGCATCATCGGCATTATTTTGCTGATTGGCATAGTCAAGAAAAACGCCATCATGATGATTGACTTTGCCATAGACGCCGAGCGCACCCAAGGCAAGTCAGCGCAAGAGGCGATTCACCAAGCGGCTTTGCTGCGCTTTAGACCGATTCTCATGACCACGCTGGCAGCGCTGTTCGCTGCCTTGCCCTTGATGCTGGGCTGGGGCGAGGGCGCAGAACTACGCCGACCGCTGGGGCTGGCGATTTTTGGCGGCTTGATTTTGAGCCAGATACTCACGCTGTTCACCACACCGGTTATTTATCTGGGCTTTGATCGTTTGGCCAAGCGCTTTAAATCCAAGGACAGTGCGTGAATCTCTCCGCACCATTTGTCCGCCGCCCGGTCGCCACCATACTGCTGACGGTTGGTATGGCGCTGGCCGGCATAGGTGGTTTCTTTTTGCTGCCTGTCGCACCCTTGCCGCAGGTGGATTTTCCGGTGATCTCGGTTAGCGCTTCGCTGCCCGGCGCGAGTCCGCAAACCATGGCCACGAGTGTGGCCACGCCGCTAGAGCGCCGGCTTGGTGTGATCTCCGGTGTCAATGAGATGACGTCTTCGAGCAGCAATGGCTCGACCCGCATCAGTTTGCAGTTTGACCTGAACCGCAAGATAGACGCTGCTGCGCGCGAGGTGCAGGCGGCGATTAACGCCTCCCGCGTTGATCTACCCGCTTCGCTGCGCAGCAATCCGACTTACCGCAAGATCAATCCGGCTGATGCGCCCGTCATTATTTTGGCGCTGACCTCTAAAACCCTCTCGCCCGGCCAACTCTACGATCAAGTCTCCAACCTTTTGCAGCAAAAAATTGCGCAGGTCGAAGGTGTTGGCGATGTGGAATTGGGCGGCGCATCGCTGCCTGCTGTGCGGGTTGAATTATTGCCGTTTGCACTGAATCAATATGGCGTGAGCACGGAAGATGTTCGTGCCGCGCTGCAAGCTTCAAACGCCAATCGCCCCAAGGGCGCAATTGAAGGCCAAGGCCGGCGTCTACAAATCTACTCGGGCGCAAATATCGCCAATGGCGGCCTGAAAGCGGCAGATTATAAAAATTTAATCGTCGCTTGGCGCAATGGCGCCGCCGTGCGTTTGTCCGATGTAGCCAGCGTGATTGACGGGGTAGAAAACACCAACGCACTAGGCCTTTTTAATGGCCAGCCCGCTGTTATCGTGCTGGTCACGCGCCAGCCGGGTGCAAATGTGATTCAAACCGTGGACGGCGTGCGTGCCTTGCTGCCGGAATTGCGCTCGCAACTGCCTGACGGTGTGAATCTTGATGTCGCCACCGACAGCACTAATTCGATACGCGCTTCGCTGCATGAGATTGAAGTCACGCTGCTAATTTCCATCGCTTTAGTGGTGCTAGTTGTTGGTGTTTTCCTGCGCAACTGGCGCGCCACTTTGATACCGGCAGTCGCCACAGTGGTCTCATTGCTAGGCACTTTTGCGGTGATGTATTTACTCGGTTTTAGCCTGAATAATTTAAGCCTGATGGCGCTAACGGTGGCGACTGGTTTTGTCGTCGACGATGCCATCGTGGTGTTGGAAAACACTACTCGCCATATTGAAGCGGGTATGGACCGTTTTAAAGCCGCACTGTTGGGCGCGCGCGAGGTTGGCTTTACCGTGTTGTCGATCAGTTTGTCGCTGGTGGCGGTTTTTATTCCGCTGCTGTTTATGTCCGGTCAGATCGGACGACTGTTTCGCGAGTTCGCCGTCACGCTCTCGGTTGCGGTAATGATTTCGCTGCTGATCTCGCTCACCACCACGCCCATGATGTGCGCTTGGCTGCTCAAAAATAAAGACCAAACCGATGCCGACCAAGGCGTAAAAAAAGCCGGCTTTTTGGCCTTTGTGCCGCGCTATTTAGAAACCGGTTTTACGCGTTTGCAGCGCAGCTATGAAGTCAGTTTGGACTGGGCATTGCACAGCCGAAAAATCGTTATGTTGTGCTTAGTCGCGGTGATTGGTTTGAATGTTTATTTGTATACAGCCGTGCCCAAGGGATTTTTTCCGCAGCAAGACAGCGGCCGAATTACGGGCGGCATACGCGCTGATCAAAGTATTTCGTTCCAAGCCATGCAGGGCAAGCTCAAGCAATTGGTAGACATTATTCGGGTTGATCCTGCTGTTGCTACCGTGGTTGGTTTTACCGGCGGCGGGCGTGCTGGCGGCGGCTTTATGTTTATTACTTTATTGCCAGCCGATCAGCGCACCGAGTCTGGTCAAGCCGTGATTGCGCGGCTACGCCCATTGCTGGCCAAGGTAACGGGCGTAACCTTGTTTTTAAATCCGGTGCAAGATTTACGCGGTGGTGGGCGCTCCAGTAATTCGACTTACCAATACACGCTCAAAAGCGACAGCGCAGCAGACCTCAAACTCTGGTCCAACCGCCTAGCCGATCAGATGAAGCGCCAACCCGCATTGATTGATGTTGACAGTGACCAGCAAGAAAACGGCGTTGAAACGATGGTCACGGTGGACAAGGACAGTGCTGCGCGATTGGGCGTGACCTCTCGCGATGTAGACAACGCGCTTTACAACGCCTTTGGCCAGCGCCAAGTCGCGACGATTTACAGCGATATCAATCAATACCATGTGGTGATGGAAGTCGCGCCTGGCTTTATCCGTAGCCCAGAGTCGCTGCGCGATATTTATGTGCCGTCACGGCCGGTTGCTAACAGCAACACAACTTCCAGCGCAGCGCCTAACAACATCGTCAACCCTGCGCTGCGCGATCAGTCTACTGGTCAAGCATTGGGTGCTTCGCCCAACATCATGGTGCCGCTCTCGGCGATAGCGACTTTTTCAGAAAGCGCCAAGCCTTCTTCAGTCAGCCATCAAGATGGCGAGCTGGCCACTACCGTGTCTTACAACTTAGTCGAAGGTTTTACCCTCAACGATGGCCAAGCCGCAGTCGCCCAAGCCGAGGCCGAGATCGCCATGCCGAGCAATGTGCGCGGCAGTTTTCAAGGCTCAGCCCGCACTGCAGAGCAATCGCAAAGTCAGCAGCCGCTGTTAATCCTTGCCGCGCTGATAGTGATTTATTTGGTGTTGGGTGTTTTGTATGAAAGTCTTATCCACCCCATCACAGTCATTTCGACCTTGCCATCGGCGGGTATTGGCGCGCTGTTAGCGCTATTGATCTTCAAACTTGATTTCTCAGTCATAGCCTTGATTGGCGTTTTTCTCTTAATTGGCATCGTTAAGAAAAATGCTATTTTGATTATTGATTTTGCGATTGAGGCACAGCGTGCGCGTGGTTTGTCGGCCATGGAAGCGGTGCGCGAAGCGTGTTTGCTGCGCTTTCGTCCGATACTCATGACAACGCTTGCCGCCGCCTTAGGCGCGCTGCCGTTAGCGATTGGTTTTGGTGAGGGCGCAGAGTTACGCCGGCCACTCGGCATTGCGATTATTGGCGGGCTGATTGCTAGTCAATTGCTCACGCTGCTGACCACGCCGGTGGTCTATGTGTTAATGGACAAGCTGCGCCGCCCGGGCCAGTCCGAGCATGATTTAAGTCGCCAGTCTCAAGATGCCGATCAGTCCTTAAGCATGTCGAGCGAACCTTCGCCAACGCCATGAACCTGTGAGTAATTCCATGCGCCCGTTCCCGTTTTTATCTTTCTTTCGCGCCACACCGCTGGCATTGGCCAGCTTGGCTTGGCTAGCTGGTTGTGCTGTTGGTCCCGACTACCAGCGGCCCAACGCGCCAGAGCAAGCCAGTTTTAAGCAGGCCGAGGGCTGGACCAGCGCCGCACCAGCCGATGCGCTGTCGCGTGGCCCGTGGTGGGAGCTGTTTGGCGACCCGGTGCTGAATCAGCTGGCCGCTCAGGTTCAAGTCTCCAATCAAAACGTCGCCGCAGCCGTGGCCGCCTATGCGCAAGCCCGAGCACTGGTGCAGGTGCAGCGATCGACGATTTTTCCGGCCGTCACGCTCAGCGGTGGTGCGACGCGTTCGGGCAGTGGCGGCAACACCATCGTCAACAGCAATGGCACGGTTTCCAGCGGTGGGCGTGTGGCGAATAACTTCCAAGCCAGTCTAGGCGCTAGTTGGGAGCCTGATGTGTGGGGCCGACTCGGTCGAGCGGTGAATGGTGCTGGCGCCACCGCCTCAGCCAGTGCGGCTGACTTGGTCACTGCAACGCTATCGGCCCAAGGCGAGTTAGTGGTTAACTACTTATCGCTGCGCCAGTCCGATGTGCAAAAAGCCTTGTTATCCCAAAGTATTGCGGCTTACGAGCGGGCTTTGCAGGTCACACAAAACCGCTACGCCGCCGCCATAGTTTCCAAGACCGATGTGCTGCAAGCGCAAACCCAACTGGCCAATTCACGTGCTGATGCGGCAGGTCTGGACAGACAGCGTGAGCAGTTTGAACACGCTATTGCGGTGCTGCTCGGCCAAGCGCCCGGCAACTTTAGCCTTGCACCTTTAAGTCTTTTAGCCATGCAAGTTAACGCACCAGTCGTGCCGGAGATACCGCTAGGTTTGCCCTCGACCTTGCTGCAGCGCCGACCGGATATCGCTGCCGCCGAGCGCCGCGTGGCGGTTGCCAATGAACAAATCGGGATTGCCAAAAGCGCGTACTACCCAAGTTTTACGCTCAATGCCTCAACCGGCTCTGGCGCTAGCCGCGTGGCCGATTTGTTTAGCGCGCCCAGCAGCTTGTGGTCGCTGGGCTTGTCAACAGCGCAAAGCGTTTTTAATGCCGGTGCTACCAGCGCCAGAGTGGACGCCGCACAAGCCGCACAAGCCCAAGCTGTCGCGCGATATCGGCAGACTGTGCTGAGCGCTTTTCAAGGCGTTGAAGACCAGCTTTCTGCCAGCCGAGTATTGGCTGAGCAGCAGCTGCTGCGCCGTGAGGCAGCAACTTCTGCCGACCAAGTAGAGCAACAGATTTTGAACCGCTACACCAGCGGCACGATTGCTTATACCGAAGTGATCACGGCACAGATCACCGCACTGAGTGCACGCCGCGCATTGGCCCAAGCCACGGCCGACCGGCAGACGACCGCGGTGGCGTTGATACAGGCTTTGGGTGGCGGCTGGGGCGGTTTGGCTTCGATGCAAACCGCGCCCTGAAAAATCTGCTGCTGTGGTCAGTTTGTTTTCAAACCGCAGACTGCAGATTATTTACCGTTGATGGCCAGCAACTCAATTTCAAACACCAAGGTCGCGTCTGGCGGTATCGTGCCGCCAGCGCCGCGCTTGCCGTAGGCAATGCTTGATGGGCAGGTCAGCTTGGCTTTGCCGCCAATCTTCATCAGCTGCACGCCCTCAGTCCAGCAAGGGATGACGCGGTTAAGTGGGAACTCGGTGGGTTCGTTGCGTTTGTAAGAGCTGTCAAATTCGCGGCCGTCCGGAAAGCTGCCGCGGTAATGTACCTTGACCGTATCGGTCGCTTTTGGGCTAGCACCAGTGCCGTCTTTGAGTGATCGAAAAACCAAGCCGCTATTGGTGACCATGGCATTGGCTTCTTTGGCCGAGGCGGTCAGAGCCGCATCCGTTTGTGCCCAAGCGGCGGGAAGTAGCGCAATGCTAGAAGCGGCCAAAAGGCCTAAGGCTGCAAGGCGTGGCAGTAAACGCATGAAAAATCCTTTGTGTGGAGTGTCTCGGGCAGGCTTGCCCTAAGCTGGCTTTGAGTTTACCTGTGGACGCAGTCAGGTGTTTATCCTACGAGCGAGTCGGCCCCTAACTACCGGAGTATTTTTCGCTGCGTGATACTTTAAAAGGCTGCACTGTTTTTTGAAAGTACCAGCACGCCATGCCACTCATTACCTACGTCGTTGAAGACAATCCCGTGATCCGCGAAAGCTTGATCTCTACGCTTGAAAAGATAACGCCGGTCAATGTTGTTGGCTTTGCGGATACTGAAAGCCAAGCCAATAACTGGCTCTCTTCGCATCCCGGTGAGTGGCAGCTGGCGATAGTCGATTTATTCCTCAAGCAAGGTACGGGGCTGGGTGTTCTCAAGAGTTGTCAGCAGCGCAAGAAACATCAAAAAGTGGTGGTGCTGAGCAACTACGCGACTGGCGAAGTGCGCCGCCGCTGCGCCGAGCTAGGCTCGGACGCGGTGTTTGACAGCGCCAGCGAATTGAATCTTTTATATGACTATTGCGCCAGCGTTAATCGGGCGAATACTAAAAGTTAATGCCGCAATAACAACTGTCAAGGTCTAGCTACCAATTTTCTCCTGGCTCTTTTGTCAAAGGTCCAAAGCAGGCATTAAGAGACTCCGCACTGCACACCAAGAGTAAATTTCCCGCCGGACTCAGTTGTATAAAACGGCTTCGGGTTCGGTCTTGTGTAGTCGCCTCTTGATTTCCTTTAGCGCTCGTCGTTAGAGTTTTGTCAGCAAGTAAATTGCCAGCGCAATCGGGTTTTCCGTTATCGCTTATCAGTGTTTCCAGCACACGGTAAAAACCCGCTGCACTGGGCGACTGACTGATTTGATAAGTCCACTTACTGATAGATTTTTCGCTAATGTCCAGCAGTTCTCCATCACGTTGGTAACGCAAGGTCTCGTTGCAACTGCCGTCAAACTGTTTCCAACTCCATTGACCTCTGAGTGGATTGGCTGATCTAGGTTTAATAACGGGTGTTGATGGTTGGGTTGGCGTTTGGGCATTGGCTTGTGACAAAGACACTGCAAACAGCAACGCGCTGACAAAAATGCCAAATGTAAAAGTTGGATATTTCATATTTTCAAAATCTTTTCCTAGGTTGAGATTCAAGGCGCATGCAGTCGCTCAACTTTCCACCAAGCTGGCAGTAATGCCCGTACTTCGGCCTTATTAAAGCGGTCATCCATCAGGTAGATCACACCCATGTCTGACGGTGTGCGTATCACCCGTCCGGCGGCTTGCACGACTTTTTGCAGGCCCGGGTATAGATAGGTGTAGTTGTAGGCCAGTATGGAATGCGTGGCTTGACCCGATTGATTCATATAACTGGCCAAGCGATTTTTCATTTCTTCATTGATGGCGTTGACTTGCGGCATGCCTAAGGTGGCGATGAAAGCGCCGATCAAACGACGACCCGGCAGATCCACGCCTTCAGCAAATGCGCCGCCCAATACTGCAAAACCTATGCCTTGAGATTGCGCGCTAAAACGGGCTAAAAACTGATCCCGACCGGCCTCGTCCATCTGCCGTGTTTGTGACCAACAGCTAATGAAGGGGTAGCGCTGTTTAAACAGTTTTTCGAGTTTTTCCAGGTAGTCGTAGCTACTGGTAAAGGCCAAATAATTGCCCGGCTCTGTTTGGTATTGGCGCGCCATCAGGTCGGCAATGCGCTCAAGCGATGCGTCCCGATGTTGAAAGCGCGTCGATATATTGCTCACCGCTGCGACTTTTAATTGTGCCGCTGTGAATGGCGAGTTGACGTCTATCCAAGCGCTGTCATCAGGCAGGCCTAGCGTCGTGCGGTAGAAAATACGTGGACTCAAAGTCGCAGAAAAAAGCGTCACCGTTCGGGCCAATAAAAAGCGCGGTGCTAAAAATGGCGCGGGCAGTATGTTGCGTATGTTTAGCACTGCGCAGCCTTGGGCAAGCGCGAGTGGCTGATCGGGCTTATCCAGCAAACTGATGTCAAACAGAGAGTGCGGACCAAACGCATCAGCCATGCGCGAGAAATGCAAAGCCTCAAAATAAAAGTCTTGTAGCGCGCCGTCCATGCGGGTTGGATTGGCGAGCATGAAGTCGGTGATATTGCTCAGCGCTAGTTGCAGTGTTTTAAGAAAATCAATCGGTATTTCTGGATACACCTGCCAGACAGCAACTTGCGTTTTGTGCAACTCGCTCAAACTTTTATCTAACCGTTCTAATACTTTTTTAACCGCCTTGGGTGCGGTTGCATGCAGTGCGCGCAGCACACTCTGATCCATGCTGGCCGAGTACATTTTGCGGCCGCGTTCGAGCAGATTGTGAGCCTCGTCTACCAGTACGCTGACCCGCCATTGCCAGAGCTGGCTCATGGTGAAAAGCATGGCGCTGCTGTCAAAGTAGTAGTTGTAGTCGCCCACTACAACGTCGCTCCAGCGCACCAATTCTTGACTCAAATAATAGGGGCAGACTTGATGCGCCAAGGCCAATTCGCGCAGCCTAAATTTATCCAATATTGAGCCGCTTTGTGCGTGCAAAACAGCCGCACTGCGGGCGGCTGGCAAGCGATCGTAAAAGCCACGCGCCAGTGGGCAGGAGTCGCCATGACAAGCCTTGTCTGGGTGTTCACAAGACTTCTCGCGAGACACCAGCTCTAACGCTCTGAGCGGTAACGCGCTGGCTTGCTGGAGCAAGCCCAGCGCTTCTAATGCAAGTTGTCTGCCGGGGGTTTTAGCGGCCAGAAAAAATAGCTTGTCTTGGCGCTGCTTAGGCATGGATTTGAGCAGCGGAAACACCGTGCCTATCGTCTTACCAATGCCGGTAGTGGCTTGGGCTAGCAGGCAAACACCGGCGTGACTGGCTTTGTAGACGGCTTCGGCGAGTTCGCGTTGACCGGCTCTAAACGCTGGGTGGGGAAACTTCAAGTCAGTCAGCGCTACATCGCGTGCCAGACGGTGGGCTAATTCTTGTTCTGCCCAAGCTAAAAAGCGTTCACAGTGCAGCTCAAAAAAATGTCTCAAACTCAGTGCATCAATACATTCGGTGATCGGCGTTTCTTGCAGACTGGCGACATCAAAATAAACCAACGACAAATTAATCGCGTCCAAGCCTTTTTGCTGGCACAGCAACCAACCGTAAATCTTGAGTTGAGCCCAGTGCAGCGTGCGCCGATTCTCGGCCATGTTGTGAAGGTCACCTCGGAAGGTTTTGACTTCTTCCAGCAAATTGAGCGCCGGGTCATAGCCATCGGCGCGGCCACGCACTACAAGGCTTTTATAGTGGCCTTCTAGGCTGACTTCCGTCTCGTAACCTTCGGGTCGGCGCGAGGCCACCAACGCGTGACCGGCCATGCCTTCTTGTGCAGAAGGAGAGGGCGTAAAGCGCAGGTCTAAGTCACCGTGTTTGGCGGTAAATTCGCAGAGTGCACGCACGGCGACGGTATAAATTGGACTTGAGGTCATGGGGTGCTAAGCGGTCGGCGTAATCTACGCCCTGGGCTATCGTAGCTTGCGAATAGTTTTGTTCGTCGCTCTGACTAAATGCCCCAGCATGGCGGTGTCATCAGCAAAGACCATAATTGTCTGTATTGAGTCTGAATCAAGTAAAAAATACTATGCTAAAAATAAACCCCGACCGTTACGGCGTTATTGCCCAGACTTTTCATTGGGCCACTGCGGTTTTAGTGCTGATTGCATTTATCTATGGATTGGGCGGCAATGAGATGCGGGTTTATGACGCTGCCCACGATTTTCAGCGCATGCTTCACGAGACATTGGGAATGAGTGTTTTGGCGCTGGTGGTGTTGCGTCTGCTTTGGCGTCTGCTGGATACGCGGCCAGCACCAGCGGCTGCACCGCGCTGGATGCGTTTGGCATCGACCGCAGTGCATGGACTTTTGTATGGGCTGCTGATGGCTTTGCCTCTGACTGCGATTTTTGGTGCTTGGCTAGAAGGCCATTCGTTGACGCTGCTCGCTGGCGTGAACATCACCTCGCCATTACCCCTAGCGCATGCGTTGGGTCAGAGTCTGGCGGAGTTTCATACGCTCTTGGGCGACGCCATCATGATCCTCGCTGGCTTACATGCAGCGGCGGCCATATATCACCACTTGGTGCTTCGAGACTGCGTACTTAAAGCTATGTTGCCGGTTTGGTTTAAAGTTTGGCAGCCAAAAAAGCGTTGGTTTTAGTTTTTAAAATTTGTCATCAATGCGTGCAATTTCGAAGGAAATTAGCATCCGTTTGAATAAAAATTTCAGGGCTTATTCATGGCCTTATTGAATTCTTCTAGCGATAAAAAACCGTCCTTGTTGGTATCGGCTTCGTCGAAATATTGGGTGACTTTACGAAACAGCTTGGCTTCATCGCGGCTGACTTTACCGTCACCGTTACTGTCCATGAAGCCAAACGCACGCTTAACTTCTTCTGCGCTGTAGCGGGGCGCTACTTGCTCTGCGTCGGGTTGGTTATCCGGAGTTTGTGCACGTACGTCGCCGGCGATAAAAAACAGTATTGCGCTGCCTATGACAAAGGCGGTCATCAGACTGCTTAAATAAAAATACAGTGCGGTAGATGTCGGTGCTGGTGCGGCCATGCAGATTGGGGTTTGATTGCAGCGCATTGAATTGAGGTTTTCTTGAATCATTTTTTATACAGGGCCAGCACTTTTTATCAGTCTGGCCCTTTTTATTTCAAATCTAACAGCTTAAAAAATTAAGCTTCTATTGTTGCCATGTCGATGACAAAACGGTATTTAACATCACCCTTGAGCATGCGTTCGTAGGCGGTGTTGATCTCACTGATTTTGATTTGCTCAATATCAGACAAGATTTTGTGCTTAGCGCAAAAGTCCAGCATTTCCTGTGTCTCTTTAATGCCGCCAATCAGCGAGCCAGCCAAGCGGCGGCGCTTTAGGATCAGGTTAAAAACAGTGGGTGATGGATGTGGTGTTGCAGGTGCGCCGACCAGTGTCATGGTGCCGTCGAGCTTGAGCAGGACTAAGAAAGCATCCAAGTCATGCGGTGCGGCAACACAGTTCAAGATGAAGTCAAAGCTGTTTAAGTGCTTGGCCATTTCATCTTCGTTTTTCGAGACCACGACTTCTTTGGCACCAAGACGCAACGCGTCCGCGCGCTTGCTTTCTGAGGTGGTGAACAGCACAACGTACGCGCCCATTGCCGCAGCAATCTTCACGCCCATGTGACCCAGACCACCCAGACCGACGATACCTACTTTGTGGCCTGGGCCAACTTTCCACTGATGCAGTGGCGAGAAGGTGGTGATGCCGGCGCACAGCAGAGGTGCTACAGCAGCCAAGTCAGCTTCTTTGTGCGAGATGCGCAGCACGAAAGATTCGCGCACCACGATGTGGTTGGAGTAACCACCGTAGGTATTTTCGCCAGTGCCTTGCGCTGGGCTGTTGTAGGTGCCGGTAAAGCCGTTTTCGCAGTATTGCTCTAGGCCATCGGCGCAAGTCGCGCAATGCTGGCAGCTGTCGACCATGCAGCCAACGCCGACCAAATCACCGACTTTAAATTTAGTCACCAAGTCGCCTACCGCAGAGACGCGGCCGACGATTTCATGGCCTGGCACGACTGGGTAATTGCTTGGTCCCCATTCGCTGCGTGCGGTGTGCAGATCTGAATGGCAAACGCCACAAAACAACACGTCCATTGCGACGTCTAATTGGCCGGGTTCGCGGCGTTCGAGTTTGTAGGGTGCCAGTGGTGATGTAGCGGTGGTGGCTGCGTAGGCTAGTGCTTGTGTCATGTGGGGTTTCCTAAGTTTGGAAAGAAATAAGACTTAAAAATTAGTCTTCTACTAAAAGACGAGTGTTTTTGATAAAAATCGAAAAACTAAGGGTTCATCCTAGGCTCTTTCTTTAATCTCTGTGTCTGCTTTAAGACTGGCCGCATGACATAGACTGATATTTTTTCAGTATTTCCACCGCTTTTTTTAAAACGATTAGGAACGCTACTAAAAGTGTTTTTCCCAGTGAAAGGCCGTCCCTGAAAAGGTAAAACCAAGCCTTGAAATAGTTTTATATTCATTAAAATTGCCAGTCTTGCACAATCAGGCAGACGACACTGTCCTACAAGCCATTGAGAAAGAGACCCATGAAAATCCGTGCCGCAGTATTAAAAGCCATTGGCTTGCCCGCTCCTTATGCCCAAAGTCGGCCTTTGCAGATTGAAGAAATCGAACTCGCACCGCTGCAGTTTGGTGAAGTTCTGGTGCGTATTCGCGCTGCTGGTCTGTGTCACTCTGACTTGTCCGTGATCTCCGGCGACCGACCTCGGCCCGTGCCCATGGTGCTTGGCCATGAGGGCGCTGGTGAAGTGGTGGAATGCGGGCCAGGTGTCACAGACCTCAAACCCGGCGAGCGTGTGGTCATGGTTTTTATGCCCAGTTGCGGTTGCTGCGTGCCCTGTGCTGAAGGCCGACCGGCTTTGTGCGAGCCTGGTGCTGCTGCCAACGGCGCCGGTACGCTGCTAGGCGGTGGTCGGCGTCTAAGCCTTGGCGGCGAAAGTGTTAACCATCATTTAGGCGTGTCTTGCTTTGCCGAGTACGCCGTGGTGTCGCGCCGCTCTTGCATTCGTATTGATGCGGATATCTCGCATGCAGAATCGGCCTTGTTTGGTTGCGCGGTGCTCACCGGCGTCGGTGCGGTGGTGAATACCGCGCGGGTCCAAGCTGGCACGACGGCTGCAGTGTTGGGGCTGGGTGGTGTTGGTTTCAGTGCGCTAATGGCGGCAGTCGCAAGCGGCGCGCGTGAGGTAGTGGCGATAGATTTGAGTGACGACAAACTCAAACTCGCCCGCGAGCTGGGTGCAACCGCCACTTTTAATCCCTCTAGCCAAGATTGTGCGGATGAGATTCGCGAGCTAACCCGCGGCGGTGTGGACTATGCGTTTGAAATGGCCGGCGCGATACCGGCTATGGAGTTAGCTTGGCGCATCACACGGCGCGGCGGCAGCACCATCTCGGCCGGTTTGCCGAATCCGGCGCTGCGCTTTCCCTTGTCGCCCGTCACACTGGTGGCAGAAGAGCGCACACTGCGCGGCAGCTATATCGGTTCGGCCGTGCCGGCACGCGATATTCCGCGCTATGTTGACATGTACCAGCGCGGCAAATTACCGGTCAATAAACTGATGGGCCAGCAGTTGGCACTAGACGATATCAATGCCGGGTTTGACCGCTTGGCCGGTGGCAATGCGCTGCGAGATGTATTGGTGTTTGATTGATTTTTTAATCGACTCAAGGCTAAAGCGCAAAGCGCAAAGCCGAAACGCAAGGCTAAAGTGCAAGGTCAAAGCTCAGGTACAAAGCCTTACAAATGAACTGCTTGATCACCGATGTTGCTTATGTTTGTCGCAACTTGTGCGACATGCTAAACAATAAAGGTGATGGTTATGGACAGCAGTGCATACGATAGGATTATTAAAAACCTGTGCTTGACTTGCGGCATCGACGACTGGCCTGCAGTAGCGCGTAGCGGTCATATTTTGTTAGGTGAGCGGGTGGTTGGACTAATCCATGACGCAGACAACACTGAGTCTTGCGAGTTGTCGGTGTACGTTCAACTCGATCCGGTCTACCCCAGTCAAACGCCAGATATGTACCGCCATTTACTCAGCGCAAACTTGACTCAGACGCAAAATTTAAAAGGCTATTTTGGTCTCCATCCTGATACCGGCAATGCGGTCTACTGCATGCGTTTAGAGATGGATTTGGCACAGCAAGAAACTGATTTGTCTGAGCTGCTCAGAGACCAGACCAACACAGCCGCGCGACTGCTGGAGGCGTTAAATTTCAGAGCCTTGGGAGGTTGAAAAATCATGCTTAATCGACTCAGTAGATTCGCCGTTAGTACGCCACTAGCAACCCCGCTATCTCGGCTGTCCCGGCTGCCTCAGCAAGCGCTCTCACCACATGTGTCGTCGAGTTTGAGCGTGCCGCTGCGTCTTACTTCAAATTGCTTGTTCAAGGGTTTGCAAGTCAAGCCTGAAAGTCATTTGTCCACTGGTTTGAGTGCAGTAATCAAGCCGCTCGCTAGCAGCAGCACACGACTTTTTTCAAGCGCGTTAAGCAATCCTCGCGATCTGCAACTGATAGCCACGGACGTGAAGACTCGCATGGAGCAGTTTAGATTTTGCGACAAACCTACGATAGATCAGAGCTCTTGCCTCAAGGACGGCCGTCAAGTGCAAGTGCGCAGGCTCAATGCCATGGATGCTGACTTAATCTGCGACTTTTATGCCAATGCTGGTCCTTGGAGTATGTTTGACTCTCTGGCCAGTCCTAAAAATAAAGTCAGTAATATTTGCGACATTATTTTGAATGCTGCAAATATTGGCAATGATGCTTTGGTCGCCATAGTCGGCGGAAAAATTGTTGGAGTGAGCGAGTACGAGGACAGAGTCGGTGATATGGAAGTGGCAATTAACAGCGATATGCTGTACGACTCAGGCTTGGATGCCAACGAAGTTTGTGTTGCGAAAACCATGGTCGTACAAAGCCTGCGTGATTTCGGTGTTGGCACTGCGCTCAAGCGAGAACAAATGCTCAGTGCTAGGAACGCTGGCTACGAAGCCATCGTGAGCCTAAGTCGGAACCCCGCCATGCTGCATATCGTGACAAAGATGGGTGGCTTTACAAGTCAGTATGATTTAGGCAGCGTATGGAGTCTGATTGATTTGCGCGCCAGCAAAGCACCAGTTGCATTGCCTGCGTTAGCCATATTGTCCAGACCCAACGTGGGGCTGATTTCAATGCCTCGAACAGAAAAATCTGACCAAGATGCACTGCTGAGTAAAGTTAAGAACGAGTAAAAATTAAAGTCGCCAATCGACGGTTGAGCGCAAAAAATTATTTCGGTAAGCGCACTACGCCCTTGGGTTTAGGCGGCACCACGGTTTCAACTTCTGTGATCACGCCACCAACGGCCACACTACCCGTGCTTTTGCCTTCGCCCATGACCCGGGCGCGACAGTCTTTTTTATCATCGCCAATCAGACGCTCACAGCGAATCAATGCGTTGGCTTTATAGCCCTGGTTATCTTTTCCCAGCAGCCCAGCTTTTTTATCTGCATTAGCATTTTTTGCTTCGAGCAAGCAGTCTGCGCGTGACTGCTGACTTGTGCCGTTGTTGCAAGCGGCTTTCTCGCTAACTACGCTACCGGTGTCGTCAATGCTAATTTCACCAGCGATAACGTGAACGCTGGCTGCCGCCATTGCCAGCACTACAGTCATGCCAAAAGCTGCCAAGCCCTTGGTGATGCGATTTTTTTTAATGCTGGTGTTATTTTTCATGGCGTATTTCTTGTGATGTGTTTTTGTGATGTGTATTTGTGACGTATTTTTTGTGGCGTATTTTTTTTGCTTGCGTTGACGGTCTTTCAAACCGTTAAACCTAGTATAAAAACAACATTGATTTTTTCATGCAGGCTCAGGTCTTGCGCCGCTGCTTGCTATACGCCCGAGTGCCTGTAGGACAGTCGCCGTGAGAATGCTTTTTGACTGTGTTGCCACCGCCGTTTTAGGTCGACCAGATACGTGGGTTGCTAGGCGCTAGTGCCCAAAAGTGGCTGCGCCAGACTAAGCGTATTTGCCGCAGCAAGTCCATCGCTGGCTCTACCATTGGCGAGAGTACTCTGAGCACTACGATTTGTGGGTCGGGGCTGCTAACACCAGACATTGCGCAAAGACTATGGTTTTTAATTACCTCGTGGGCAACTTCCAAAGCCTGTTGGCGCCGCTGTTTGCCTAGCTTGCTACCGGCGGCAAAGAACAAAGTTGCTATGCAGCGCTGGCCGGCTAAACCGAGCGGACTATTCATTAGCAGTTCATCCTTGGCATCGATTTGCGCGCGCTCTAGCCAAACACCGGGAAGCTCCAAGTGTTGGCAGAAACTTCCGGCGTCAAACGGTTTGCCCGCTGCTGGCAGACCCAGCGCAGTGATGTCCCAGGCCAGCAGTTCAGCACTGGGCGCGAGGCTGGCGCTTAAGCGGTTTTCGGCTAGGCAACCGCTGTAGCAAATCGCTTCTAGCGGCAGCCATTGAAGACGTGAATTTTCTGCTAATTGAAGGCTAGTCGTTTGCAGTGCGGGCTTGCCTTCAGTGCGATAAAAGCGGCTTGCGCCCGGAGTTGTTACTAGGCCGTGACTGCCTGCGGCCGCAGAAAAATTCAAGCTTAAACTGTCGCCGCCCACTAGTCCGCCGGGCGGGTGAACAATCACGTTGTGGCAAATAGCATCGCCTTCCGGGTAGAGACTTTGCAAAATTCGCAGCGGTCCTTGATGTTCAAAGCGGGCCACGCTTTTGCCGGCTTCTAAGCTGTAGTCAAGTTTTAAAGAGGCGTTCCATGTCATGCTAAAAGTGTAGTGCGGCCAATTGTCTTTTTCTGCAGTTTGCAAGCATTAGGAAAAGGCAGTGGTCTTAACGTTAAGTGAGTAAATCTATCAGCACCCGCGCCGATACTTTGGTCGCAGCGCTTAAATCTTTTAGTGCTAGAAGTTCCGCTGCGCGATTGGCATTTGACGCTAGTAAGCTGCGCGGTACAGCGCTGTAAATCACGCCACCTTTTAGCCGGGTGGGGTGTCGGTGGGTACTTTGATGCGCTACTGCTAAAAACTGGGTGGATCGTGAAAATTTGCATCTATCCATTTACCGACTGGTCGTAGATTGCGCTGGTCTGCGACGTGGTCACGATCTGTCCTGTGCCGTTTGGTGGATTAAGTTTGAGAAGGCTTCTATGGCCAGTTGTATGTCGTCGCTAGTGCTCGACTCCAACGGGTTGTGACTGATGCCGGCATTCTCGCCGCGCACAAACAGCATCGCTTGCGGCATGATTTTGTGCAGTTTCATGGCATCGTGACCGGCGCCACTATTCATAGCGTAAGGTGTGACGCCGATTGCCGTTACCGCGTTTTCCCAGCGCTGTTGCCAGTCGGGTGCGCTGGGCGCGGCGTCTACTTTGACGGTCATTTCAAACGTGTATTGCAAACCGCGGCGCGCGCAGATGGCTTTGAGTTCAGCCAACACGTCGTTTTCTAGAGCGTCGCGTTGTGCGTCTATTGGTGCGCGCAAGTCTAATGAGAATTGGCACCGGCCGGGGACCACGTTGATAGAGCCGTTGGGCACAGTAAGCATGCCTATTGTGGCGACGCAACCTAGGTTTTCTGCGGCGCGCTTTTCGACATACAGCAGTACTTCAGCGCTTGCGGCTGCGGCATCGCGTCGGCTTGCCATCGGCGTCGTGCCAGCATGACTTGCAAGGCCGGTGATCTCGCACAAATAGCGTACTTGGCCGTTAATCGATGTCACTATGCCCAAGGGTAAATCGAGCGCGTTAAGAACTGGGCCTTGCTCTACATGCACTTCCACAAAACCCAGATAATTTTTAGCGTCGCGTTGGATAGCAACGATCTCTTCGCTTTTTAGTCCGGCCTGCTGCATGGCTTGGTGCATGCTGATGCCGTCGCTGTCTTTTTGTTCTAGCCACTCAGGTTTGAAGTCACCCGTCAGTGCGCCCGAGCCCAAAAAAGTTGCCTTGTAACGCTGGCCTTCTTCTTCCGCAAAACCCACGACTTCTATGCCAAACGGCAAACGCACGCCGGCTAGGCTTAGCTGTCGTACGCAGGCCATGGGCACAAAAATTCCCAAACGACCATCGTATTTGCCGCCATTTCTGACGGTGTCGTAATGACTGCCGGTCAGTAAGCGTGGTGCTGATTCATCTGCGCCAAGATAGAGGCCCACAACATTGCCAACCGCATCAATATTGACCGAGTCAAAGCCGCAGTCATTCATGGTGGTGGCAATAAAGTTGGTACAAGCGCGGTGTGCATCGGTGAGGTAGGTAACAGTTAGCAGGCCTTGCTCGGCGTAACCTGGATCGCTGTACTGGGACATGGCTTCATGCCAATCCCAGACGTTATTGCCTAAGTTAGGCTGCATACCGAATTTGTCGTTTAGCCGCAGCTCGACGATGCGGTGAATATTGCGTAGATTTTCTTCAAACTCAAAATCTGGGTGGTTTTGCACTCTGCGTTTAAACGTCGCAATGATTTTTTCTTTGCTTTGACCACTGCCGCGTGGACCACGAACGGCGAGTATGAAGGGAAAGCTAAAGCGTTCTTGGTAGTCGGCATTGAGTTGCTGCAACTGCGCCAGTTCTTGCGGCGTGCACTGGGTTAAGCCGGCCGAGTATTGCTCGCTGCTGGACTCTGTGCTGAGTACTTGCGCGGCTTTGTCAGCCAGCAACGGATGGGCTTTTATCAAGGCCATTTTTTCGGCGTGACTGGCTTGTCTAAGAACCGCTGTCATGGCTAGTTTTAAAGCGCTAAGCGATTTAAAAGGTCGTGCTTTGAGGGCTTGCTCAGCAATCCACGGCGAATGTTCATACAGACCGGCGAGTAATTCGTGGGCTTGGTCTGGGCTGGCGTTGTTAATTTGTTCTAAAGAAATATTCATATCAGTCTTATGTTGAGTGCGCCATTTGCTGACGCATTACTGGGACATTTTTGACGCGCTTACAGCGTGTGCTTGCCTATGGCGCAGGGTGAAACTTCTGCCAATGCTGCGCAATCTCGACGCGCTGACAAACCCAGACCCTATCGTGTTTTTCAATATGGTCTAAGAAACGCTGCAACGCACGCATCCGTCCCGGGCGACCCAGCAACCGGCAATGCATGCCAATGCTGAGCATTTTTGGACTCTCCAAGCCTTCGGCATAAAGCACGTCAAAGCTGTCGCGCAGGTAGCAAAAAAAGTCATCTGACTGAGCAAAGCCTTGCGGCAGGGCAAAGCGCATATCGTTGGTGTCCAGCGTGTAGGGCACGACTAAGCGCGGTACTATGCTGGCATCGCTGCGCGTGACTGGCGTCCAAAACGGCAGATCGTCGCCGTAGTAGTCACTGTCATACAGCAGGCCGCCGTCGTCGGCCACTAGGCGGCGCGTATTCGGGCTGTCGCGGCCGGTATACCAGCCCAGTGGCCGGGTGCCAGTGAGGTGCTCGATAGCGTCAAGGCCAAGCCGCATGTGTTCGCGCTCGGTGTCAATATCAATGGTTTGATAGTTAATCCAACGCCAGCCGTGGCAAGCAATTTCGTGGCCTAGCTCGACAATCGCTTGCGTCACGTCCGGACTGCGCTGCAAGGCCATGCCAACACCAAAAACCGTTAGCGCAAGTCCGCGCTTTTCAAACTCGCGCAGCAGCCGCCAAACGCCTGCACGTGAGCCGTATTCGTAAATGCTCTCCATGCTCAAGTGGCGATCGGCAAAGCTGGGTGGATTGGTCATCTCAGACAAAAACTGCTCAGAGCCGGCGTCACCGTGCAGCACAGAGTTCTCTGAACCTTCCTCATAATTGAGCACAAACTGCACCGCGATACGCGCTTTGTTTGGCCACTGGGCATGCGGTGGGTAGCGGCCGTAGCCTGCCATGTCGCGGGGGTAGCTGCTACTCATGCTGGACTTGCCGTGAAGTAGGGAACAGTCGCTTTTGAATCTGAGAAGTTCATAAAATCATCATAGCCGCTGCGGCCTTGACGCATACACTTTGAGGTTTCGCATTGGATACGTTTGTGCGGCTAAAAATAGTGGTAAAAAAATTTAAAAGGATTTGATGATGGGCCTAAGCACACATGTACTAGACACCATGCACGGCACGCCGGCCGCTGGCATGAGAGTCTCCTTTTTTGCGACTGGCACGGCTGGCGACAGGCTCATCAAACGCTTGACGCTCAATCAAGACGGGCGCAACCCGGATGGTTTACTTTTCAGCAGCGAAGACCTTTTGGTCGGCAGCTACAAACTGGTGTTTGATGTGGCCGGCTATTTCCGTCAGCGCGGTGTGCTGTTGCCCGAGCCGGCATTTTTGAATTTGGTGAGTATTGACTTTGGCGTGGCCGACTTAAATAGCCACTACCATGTGCCGCTGTTGGTGAGCCCTTGGAGTTACTCGACTTACCGGGGAAGCTAAGGGCTAAAACAACCATCAAGCGCAAAAATCGTGTTTTGGATGCGGGTTTACATTGCGCAAGTTTTTCTCTGATGTTGCCGGATCGTATGGATTCGGCATTGATTCGGTATGGATTGCGTCGAAGTCAGTCCCGGCAAAGTCGTATTAGTTTTGTCCCTCGGTCAGCGTATCCAACTGAAATTTTCCGCTCGAATGCCAAAGCCAAGTATCGGTATAAATTACCCGGCCCATGCGGTCGGGTGCGGGAAAGGGTGACGCTTGCTCTATCAGGCTAATGATCTCGGCCATCACCTCAGGCGCTTGCGTGGGCGCGCGCCGCCATTCAATGTGGCTAACAATACCGCTGCGGTTGATGTGCACGTCAATCACGCCAATTGCATACAGCAGCGGCGGCAGCTTTCCTTTGTAGATACGCTCAGCATTAAGCCCATATAAATGACTGGCACCGTCTTGGCGGTAGTCGCGTGGGTTGCTGGCACTCGATTTGCGCGCCGAGCCCTTGGTGCCGATAACCGGTCCAGTGACAGCACCCGGAGCAGCAGTCACAGCCGGCTTGACAGCGTCAGATGTGTCGGTTTTAGGCGCCGATTTACAGGCCGAAATAATCGCCCCAACTATCGATGAGAGCAGAGCGCTTAACCAAAATCGTCGGGGAGATTTGTTTGACATTGCATGTCCTTAAGTAAAAGTTCAAGGTCGGCGGCGTGGCCCGGACGAAAAAAAATTAAACATTCGCGCCCAGTTGGCACTTTGTTGGAACTGCCTGGTAACGGCGCTTGGCGTCTGTCTTGCTTGCATTATCAGCTGGTGTTGCCTAGGTTTTTTTATGGTTGCTGGTTTGGGCTTTGGGTTTAGTCTAGGGCAGGCGGTGATCTGGTAGTGTTTTGGCGGCGTTTAAGGCAGTTTTGTCCAAGCTCCAGCGAAACACATTAACTTTTATAGCAGCAGAATTAAAAGCTAACGGTTAACAAATAATCGAATCAAATCAGTATGTTACATTGATTTTTAAAGTAACATACAAAAAAGTATGTAAGGTAATTTATGTCTGAATGGACGTTTTATGGGCGCGGACAATCGCTCGCCGAACTGCGAAAAATAGTGCAGGAACAGCGCTGGTTTTTCTGCCGGATTTCCGGTCGTCGGCGTATCGGTAAAACCACCTTGATAAGAGAGCTGGCGCTCGCTAACAACGAGCTAAGCGCACGCCTGCTTTATCTGCAGATTCCTGACTCAGACGAGCGTGACGTTGCAACTGCGTTTAGGCGAAAGCTTGAAGAATCGGATTACCCCGGGGCCGCCAAACTCGCGCCTGATGTGCGCGATTTCGCCTCAATGGCCCAGGCTATTGGACTGGCGTGTCGCGCCGGAATGCTAGTCGTTTTAGATGAATTTCAATACTTCACACGCGCCAAAATGGCGCCCTTTAACTCCTTCTTGCAAGCTGAGGTCGATGGCTTACGGTTTGATAATTTGAAGGTCGGAGGGCTATTCGTTCTGGGTTCTTTGCAGTCTGAAATGAATGCACTGCTGGAAGACAAAGGCGCACCTTTGTACGGCCGAATCACCCACAAACTAGATCTAGACCATTGGGATTTCGAAGACTTGCTTGACGTATTTTCTAGCCAGTCAGTCAACCACCCTATGCAGTGGTTGACGCTGTGGACGTTTTTTGAGGGCGTGCCAAAGTTCTACCACGACGCCTATGTGCAAGGCCTTTTTGATGTGCCCGCGAGTGCGTTTACTGATGAGCTTTTAAAGCGGATGTTTTTGAGCAGCTCTAGTCCTTTGGCTGACGAAGCCGATACCTGGTTTTTAAGAGAACTCAGAGGCAAATCGGTATCCATTCTTCACTACTTATCCGAGCACTCAGGTTGCTCTCACGGTGACTTGGTTGCGGCACTCAATGACACCGACGAGCCGAATGCCTTAGGCACAAGCCTTGTGCGACTGGTTAAAAATTACGCAATGGTTGACAAACTTCTTCCCATCTTCGCCGACGGTAAAAGCCGAAACGCAAAATACTATCTTTCAGATAATTTTTTACAAGCATGGCTGGCAGTAGGCCGGCCAGCGCGCGAAATTGCTCGCTTGAAGCCAGTAGAAAAAGCCTTGTCAATTTCAATTCCACGCCTCAACGTCTTGGAGGGATTTACTTTCAAAAAGCTCATTCGCAAGCTGCACCTGGAGTGCTCGCGTAAAGGCAAAGGAGATTTTGAACTGACACAGATGAGCCTCGGGTATTGGAATCGTGCAAAGACTTCAGAGCAAAATATAGAAATTGATTTAGTTGCCATTGACGCTGTCAACAAAAAAATTAGATTCGGTTCCTGTCAACGCAGCGAGCACGCGCATGAGGCCCACGTCCTCGCAAAATTCGAGCAGCATATCAGCGGATTTTTTGCGACCCGTGACTACAAGTATTTGGAATCTTGGGTTTGTGAGAAGGTGCTTTTCTCACCTGTTTTCTCGGCGACCTATCGTAGCGATCTGAAATCAAAGGGTTTTGGCTGCTACGACTTAAATGATTTTGCAAGACTTCTCAGAGCCTAAAAATTAGCCTGATTGCTACCAATAAGTGGCGGCTTCAAGTCAATGTTTAAGCTAATATTTTTTTCTAATTTTAAGCCGCTGGCCGATACGTTAATCCATGATTGAGCAACTTTTTCAAACCAACCACGACAGCTGCCAGTCTTTATTAACACGACTGGCACTAAGCCCAGCAGTGCTGGTGACAGTGGTCGCTACTGAAGGCTCAGTGCCGCGTGAAACCGACAGTTGGATGGCGGTGTTTGCCGATGCACTGGTGGGCAGCATTGGCGGCGGGCACTTAGAGCACCAAGCCATGGAACAAGCTTTGCGCTTGCTGCAATCGGGTTTGCGCACGCCGCAAAATTTGCGCATGGCTTTAGGTCCTTCGCTGGGTCAATGCTGCGGCGGCGTCGTTTATCTTTATCTTGAGCCGGTCAACGCTGCTGACTTGCCTGAAATAGAACTGCGCTTGCAACAAGCGCAAAGTTTGACGCCGATAGCCTTGTTTGGTGGTGGCCATGTCGGTCATGCGTTAGCGCGTTTGCTTTGCAGTCTTCCGTTTGCGCTGCGCTGGATAGACAGCCGCGAAGGCATATTCCCCCTGCATCTGCCAAGCCATGTGCGCTGCGAACATTCAGAACCGGTGCAGTCAGCCGTGCGCGATCTTGCAGCGCAGTCCCGCGTCCTCATCATGAGCTTTAGCCATGCGCAAGACTACGACGTATTGATGGCCTGCCTGCAACGTCAGCGCATGCAAGCGGATCTGCCGTATATAGGTTTAATCGGCAGCGCCACCAAATGGGCGACTTTTAAGCACAGGCTAGAAGTACGCGGTTTTACCCAGCAAGAACTCGCCCATGTGACGTGCCCGATTGGAGTCACTGGAATAAGTAGTAAATTACCAGAGGTGATTGCGGTGGCTGTGGCGGCGCAGTTGTTGCAGACTTTGGGATAGTTTTTTATTTACTGTTTGTTTGTTTTATTTTTTTGCTTGGCGGATTCAAGCTTGAAGTGCAACCGTATGCTGATAGGACTCTAACTGTTCCATAAAAACCTGATGCGGCGTTCGATACCCTAAACATTTTCTAGGACGATGATTGAGCCTGTGCATCGCTAAAGCAATGTCATCGTCGGTTATGCAATTAAAGCGCATCCCCTTTGGGAAAAACTGGCGAATCAAACCGTTCATATTCTCGTTCGCCCCACGCTCCCACGAGGCGTATGGATGGGCGAAAAAGAAATCTGCACTCAGCGCAGAAGCTATTCGTTCATGCTGGGCAAATTCCTTGCCGTTATCAGTCGTGAGAGTGTGCACGCAATGAGCGAACGGTTTGAGTAAAGTGATTAACGCGTCCCCTACGGCTTGCGCTGTTTTGAATGGCACGTGGAAAATTATTGAATAGCGAGAGACACGCTCATTAATCGTCACTAGTGCTTGCTTCTGCCCGGCACCAATCACCAGATCAGCCTCCCAGTCGCCAAAGCGCGCACGCTCAAGCACGATGTCGGGTCGCAGTTCTATTGAGACCTGGCGAGAGATGGTGCCGCGCCGTTCACGGCCACTGCTGCGTTTTTTTCGCGTCTTCTGGCAACGCAGTGTTTTATGCAAGGTGCCGCCCGCGCGTTTGTCAGCGTAGATGTACTGGTAAATGCTCTCATAGCTAACACCGGGTTGGTGGCTAGCTTCGAGGTGGCCGCTGATTTGCTCGGGGCTCCAAGCCTCAGCCAACTTTTCCTCCACTACAGCCCATGTCGAGTCAGCAACTCTAGGACTATTGGCGCAGGCAAGTCTACGTTCTTGGGCTTTGTCATTTGCCTGCTTAGGGCGATAGCCTCGTAGACCGCGGTTACGACGCAACTCACGGCTGATGCTCGATTTATCACGGTCCATCATTTTTGCAATTTCACTTTGATTGAAGTTTGCTTTGACGAGGATTGCAATCTGGTAACGTTCGTCACGGGTGAGGTGTGTGTAAATCATTCTGGGCAACTTTGACTTGGTAGTCGGGAAGCTTGGATGCTCTCACATCTCACCCACCCGTACGGTTAATTTCAAAGTTGCACTTCAGACTTGAATCCGCGCTTTAATGAGCAGCGCTGTTGTGAAAAAAATAAAAAACAGCTGCGCAGATTTAATTCTTAAAGCCCGGTTTTAGTTTTAGCGCAATGTGTTTTGATGCGCTTAAATATTTTTAAGATTTCAACACCGCATCCGTGCTGAGTACTTGTGCATATTCACCGTCCAGATTACTCAGCGACATGAGATGGATTTTTTCAGCGCTGCATATTTTTTTGTTTAAATCTAATCGCGCAAAAGTAAAGCACGCATCCGAGACCACAGTGGTGATAAAGCCCAGACAGCCCGCCGACCGTACGGTCGCTTCCACCGAATAATTTGTGCTTACACCTGCCACCACAAGTTCGCGGATTGATTGCGAGCGCAAATACGCTTCTAGGCCAGAGCCGCTAAATGCATCAGTGACATGTTTGTCGGCAACATGTTCATGCGGCAATGGATAAAAACGCGCTTGAAACTCAGCACCGGATTGGCCGGGGCGAAACCCCGACGCTGGGTCTGACGACAGGTGACGCACATGAATAACGGTTTGATTATTGGCGCGCCAAGCGGTTAACAATCTCGCCATGTTGTCCTCGGCCTCTGGGTTGTTGCGTGGCCAACTAGACGCTTGACTCATACAGCGCTGCATATCAATCAACACTAGAGCGCTTTGTTTGTACGATTGCATTAGGCCTATCCTTTGAAAAATGCGAAGCCATAAGCAAGGTGGTCGCAATTTAAAGTTATTTCGATTGTTGCGGCGAGCTCTTTAGAAATTAGTCACCCAAAAAAATAGCATAAACTAGAAAAACTTTTTTTGACAGTCGCAGCGGAGCCGGGAGACGCGGGGTTTTAAGTCCAGCGTTTCTTTTAGTTCGTGACCAATTTTTCTGCTTACAGCGCCCGCAGTGGTGAGCAGAGTTTCTTAACTAAAAAAATCATGGAAACTTATCTGCTCGAATGGGCCAACTTGCTGCTGCGTTGGACCCATGTCATCACTGCGATTGCTTGGATTGGCTCGTCTTTTTATTTTGTTTTTCTAGATTCCAGTTTGACCCCACCGGTAGACGAGGCGCTTAAACAGCAAGGCGTTAGCGGCGAGCTTTGGGCCGTCCATGGCGGGGGCTTTTATCACCCGGTTAAGTTCGCGGTCAAACCGCCGCAACTGCCAGACCATTTGCACTGGTTTTACTGGGAAAGCTATAGCACTTGGTTGACTGGCTTTGCGCTTTTTTCGGCCTCTTATCTTTGGAATGCGTCTACCTATCTGGTTGACCCGGCTTTGGTGCAGTGGTCGTCAGCGCAAGCGATTACTGCTGCGCTGTCATTTTTTGTGTTGTTTTGGCTGGCTTACGATGCGGTGTGTCGCTGGTTTGGTCAAGGCAAAAATGGCGACGCAATTGTGGGTGCTCTGGTTGCTTTATTGCTCGGCTTTGCGACATATCTGGCTTGCCACTTGTTTGCGGGTCGTGCGGCGTTTTTAATCATTGGTGCGATGCTGGGCACGGCGATGAGCGCCAACGTGTTTTTCTGCATTATTCCCGGTCAGCGCAAAATGGTGGCCAGTATTCGTGCAGGTTTGTCGGTCGATCCGATTCATGGCTGGCGCGGCAAGCAGCGCAGCGTGCACAACACTTATTTCACATTGCCGGTTTTATTCGCCATGCTGAGCAATCACTACAGCTTTACCTGGAGTCATCCGCAAAACTGGTTGGTGCTGATTGTGATGATGTTGGCGGGCGCGGCGATTCGCCAATTTTTTGTGCTGCGCCACGGCTATAAGCTTGGCCGTAACCGCCATCCTGCGGCTTATGCGCTGTTTGGTGTGGCACTAACCATTGGCGCGATTGTGTGGATGAAACCAGCGCCTAGGGCTACGGAGATTAGTGCTGCTCCAGCGGCTTTTGTTGGTTACCAACAAGTCGCGCAGGTTCTAGAGCAGCGCTGTTATGCCTGCCACGGCGCGCAACTGCAAATGAAAAATGTGCGCCTCGATTCACCCGCGGAATTAAAACGCCATGCGCTGCAGGTTTATCAGCAAGCCGTGGTTTTGCGTCAAATGCCTATGAATAATGCGACCCAAATAACAGAAGCAGAACGGCAATTAATTGGTCGTTGGTTTGAGTCTGGCGCAAAGGTGGAGTGATGCTAATTTATCGCGTTGGCTTTTAGCATTGGGTTTATGTTTTTTGAAACTGTCCCCGCAAATAATCTACAAACGCTTTGACTCGGCCTGAGAACTGATGGCGCTGCGGATAAACCGCATAAATATCAGCGGGCGGTAAGCGATAGTTCTCCAGCACTTGTACCAGTCGTCCGCTGCGTAAATATTTGGCGATATCCCACTCAGCCCGTAGCAAAATGCCATGGCCATCTAGCGCCCAGTTCACCGCGATTTCGCCATCGTTGGTACTGAGGTTGCCGCGCACTTTAATCGCTTCGCTGCGCTTGCCGCTGCTGAGCCGCCACAAGCCGTAAGCACCATCGCCTTGGCGAATACCAATGCAGTTGTGCCGCATCAAATCAATTGGCGTGCGCGGCGCAGCGTGTTTTAAAAGATAGTTGGGTGCGGCGCAGAGCAAACGTCGGTTAGCGGCCAGTTTGCAGGCAATCACCCGGCTATCTGGTGCTTCACCAAAACGGATACAAACATCAAAGGCGTCTTCGCTAAGCGCTGGCTGATCGACTGAGAGTTGCAATTGCACTTGAACCTCAGGGTTGGCTTTTGCAAATCGTGAAATCAAGGGCGCAATATGGCTTCGGCCAAAGCCTAGCGTGGCATTCACACGCAGCAAGCCCTTGGGCGCGCTGGTGGCCTTAGAGACCAGTTGCTCCATGTCGTCAATCTCGGCAAGTATGCGGCGCGCGTGGCTGAGATAGATTTCACCCTCGGCGGTTAAGCTGGCGCGGCGCGTGGTGCGGCTAAGTAGTTGCACGCCTAAGCGCATTTCCATTTGCGCCAAGCGCTTGCTGACGGCGGCGCTGCTCACACCCAGATCACGCGCCGTGGCGCTCAGGCTGGCGTGGCGCGCCAAGGTGCTGAAAAAAGTCATTTCAGAGGACGCAGCGCTGGATGCTGCCTGCGGCGCAGCAGTCGATTTAAGCGGCATTTTTACTCTCAACTTAAAGTTAATAATGCGCTAACTTTAACGCCATTAAATATTCTTTAAAGCGTTTAAAGTCAATTATCTCAACCGAAATAAATCTCATGAAAACCTACAAAATAGCTTGCATACCCGGCGACGGCATTGGTAAAGAAGTCGTGCCTGCTGGTCAAGCCGTGCTGGAAGCGCTGGCTGCCAGCGAATCCTTTAAGTTGGACTTTTCCAGCTTTGACTGGGGCGGCGACTACTACCGAGCTCACGGAAAAATGATGCCAGACAATGGCTTGGACGCGCTGCGCGGCATGGATGCGATTTTGTTTGGCTCAGCCGGTGACCCGCACATCCCAGATCACATCACGCTGTGGGGTTTGCGTTTAAAAATCTGCCAAGGGTTTGACCAATACGCCAACGTGCGGCCAACCCGCATACTGCCCGGCATTGATGGCCCACTCAAGCGCTGCAAGACCGAAGATTTAGATTGGGTCATAGTGCGCGAAAACTCCGAAGGCGAATACGCCGGTGTCGGCGGACGCGCGCACCAAGGTCATCCGATTGAGGTCGCGACCGACTTATCCGTCATGACCCGCGCCGGTGTCGAGCGCATCATGCGTTATGCCTTCAAACTGGCCCAGTCGCGGTCGCGCAAGCTGCTCACCGTGGTGACCAAATCGAATGCCCAACGCCATGCAATGGTGATGTGGGACGAAATCGCGCTGGAAATTAGCCGCGAGTTTCCCGATGTGACTTGGGATAAAGAATTGGTCGACGCCTGCACCGCCCGCATGGTGAACCGTCCAGCGACCTTAGACACGGTAGTCGCAACCAATTTGCATGCCGATATATTGAGCGATTTAGCCGCCGCTTTAGCCGGCAGTCTGGGCATAGCACCGACTGGCAATATCGATCCAGAACGCCGCTACCCGTCTATGTTTGAGCCGATTCACGGCTCGGCTTTTGACATCATGGGCAAGGGCTTGGCCAACCCAGTGGGCACGTTCTGGAGTTGCGTCATGCTGCTTGAACACTTAGGCGAGCATAGCGCCGCCAAGCGTTTGATGACGGCAATTGAGCAAGTCACTGCAGAGCCCACATTGCATACCCGCGATTTGGGTGGGACTTCAACTACGGCGCAGGTGACGGATGCGGTTTGCGCTAAGTTTGCGCGCGCATAAAAAACTTTTAAAAAAAATAAACGGAGACAAGACATGCCGGCCAAAAATAAATTTGCACTTAAAACCCTGTCCGCTTTTGCGCTAATTGGCCTCTTAAGTTTGGCCGTCAGTTCAGCTCAGGCTCAAGCGTGGCCGGCTAAGCCCATTACTCTGATCGTGCCGTTTCCTGCGGGCGGTACAACCGATGTGTTGGCCCGTGCACTGGGCAAATCGCTGAGCGAAAGCTTGGGTCAGCCGGTGGTGGTTGAGAGCCGTCCCTGTGCGGGAGCCACACTGGGCGCTGACTATGTGGTCAGAGCCAAGCCCGACGGCTACACCTTACTAATGGGCGCAGTGCATCACACGATTGCAACCAGCGTTTATAAAAAGCTTTCCTATGATTTTGAAAAAGATCTCAAACCCGTGACCATGGTGGCGCTGGTGCCTAATGTGCTGGTGGTCAATCCTTCCGTGCCAGCCGTTAACGTGGCGCAGTTGCTGGCGCTGGCAAAAGCGGCACCGGGAAAATACACCTTTGGCTCTAACGGTAATGGTACTGGCCAGCATTTGATAGGCGCGCAGTTCGAACTCATGGGCGGCGTTAAGTTGCTGCATGTGCCGTATAAAGGCAGCGGTCCGTTGACAGTCGATTTGCTCGGTGGCCAGATAGACATGTCGTTTGACACCATCACGCCCGTGCTGTCCCAGATCAAGTCTGGCAAGTTGCGCGCGCTGGCGATCACGACCGACAAACGCTCGCCATCTCTACCCGACGTGCCGACGCTGGACGAGGCCGGTCTAAAGGGCTTTAACCTAGGGACTTGGTTTGGCGTGCTGGCGCCGGTGGCAACACCGCCGGCCATCATTAGCCGACTCAACACGGAGATGGTCAAGATCATTCATTCGGCCGACTTCAAAAAACGCATGGAAGACTTGGGCGCTGTGGCACTGGGTGACACGCCAGAGCAGATGGCGCGGCAAATTCGCGATGACACTGAGCGCTTTGCCAAGCTCGTCAAACAAGCAGGTGTGAGTGTTGACGGTAGCTAAATACGGCGTTATTTAGCTATGTAGTTGAGTGTCGGAAAACAGGTTAATCACCGCCACGCCAGCAATAATCAAAGTCATTCCCAACATGCCGGCTAAGTCTATTTTTTGTCCGTGAATGAAGTAGCTGCTAATACTGATCAGCACAATCCCTAAGCCCGCCCAGATGGCATAGGTCAGGCCGGTGGGCAGTGTTTTCATGGTGATGGTTAAAAAGTAAAGTGCTAGGCCATAGCCGACTATTGTGATGAGGGACGGCACGAGACGGGTAAAACCGTCGCTAGACTTTAGTGCGGTGGTGGCGATAACTTCTGCTGTAATCGCTATACCCAGCGCGAGGTAGACGTTCATGAAATCCTTTGCTTTGTGCTGTTAATTCAAGCGAAATTCTACGCACAGCGGCATGGCCTTTAAATAAGTACACATATGATTGCGTGGTCAATTGAATATTTGATTCAAAGCATCTGCGCAAGGCCAAGGTGGTAGCACCTACGCATGCTATTGCGCTACTCAGTATTGGCTTTGGCCTTAGCCTTTGCTAAAAAGCACTGCACAATCGACATCAAAGAAATTTTCATGACCTCACTTAGCCAATCCAACCAAACCAAGCCAGCCAACCCGCATACCGAGCCGCGACAATTTCTTGAGCAATTGTTTTTAGCCGCCGTCAACCGCGCGCTGCCGCTGGCCAATACAGCTGCTTGTCTGCCAGTGCCGCCCACGCCGCAAAGCGGTGGCCGCACGTTGGTAATTGGTGCGGGCAAGGCAGCCGGTGCTATGGCGCATGCGCTTGAAGCGCTGTGGCCAGCAGATGCGCCGCTCTCGGGTTTAGTCGTCACGCGTTATGCGCACACACCGCCACGGCCTGCGGGTCTGGCAGAGCGTATAGAAATTGTTGAAGCTTCTCACCCTGTGCCCGATGCGGCTGGCGTGAAAGCCGCGCAGCGGATTTTGGCGCTGACTCAGGGTTTGACTGAAAACGATTTGGTGATTTGCTTAATCTCGGGCGGTGGCTCGGCGGTTTTAACGTTGCCTGCTGATGGTTTAACGCTAGAAGACAAGCAGCGCATCAACACCGCCTTGCTTGAATGCGGCGCGAATATTGGCGAGATGAACTGCGTGCGCAAACATCTGTCGGCGATTAAGGGGGGCCGATTGGCGGCAGCTTGTGCGCCAGCGCGCTTGGTGACGTTGACGATTAGCGATGTGCCCGGCGACGACCCCTCAACCATTGCCAGCGGGCCGACTGTGCCAGATGCAACCAGTTGCGCGCAAGCCCTCGCCATTCTTGAGCGCTACGCGATTGAACTGCCGCCCGCGGTATTGGCCGATCTTCAAAGCGGCGCATTAGAAACACCTAAGCCCGGTGACCTGCGTTTCGCCAAGCACCAATTGCACATGATGGCCACGCCGCAACAAAGTTTGGAGGCCGCTGCAAGCTTGGCACGCCAAGCCGGTTTGAAGGCTTATATATTGAGCGATGAGATGGAAGGTGAGTCGCGTGAAGTCGGCAAAGTGCATGCCGCATTGGCGCGCGGCGCGGCCAGCAAAACCGCAGACTTTAAAACTTTCGAGCGACCTTGCGTGATTTTGAGTGGCGGTGAAACCACTGTGACCATACGTCCGCGCCAGCTAGGCGCAGCCAAAGGCAGAGGCGGGCGCGCCGGGGAATTTTGCATGGGTTTGGCGTTGGCGCTACAAGGCCAAGCTGGTGTTTATGCGTTGGCGGCGGATACCGACGGCATAGACGGTGTGGAAGACAACGCGGGTGCTTTTGTCACGCCCGATAGCTTAGTGCGTGCTAGCGCCATGGACATGAAAATCGACAACTACTTAGACCGTAACGATGCTTACGGTTTTTTCTTAAAACTAGGCGACTTGTTGGTGACTGGGCCTACGCATACCAATGTCAATGATTTCAGAGCGCTGCTGATTTTGTAGGTTGGTTAATCGCCAAGCTTTGCATTGATGGCGAACAAAATATTCTCAGCTGTCGCAGGCGCTTTTAATACCACTTGTGCTGCCGCTTTTTTAGTTGCGGCAATCGCATGGCGCAAGGCTTCATAAACTGACACTGCCAACATCAAAGGCGGCTCGCCCGCGGCTTTGCTGCCGAACACATTGTCTTCACGGTTAGCCTCTGGCCAGAGCTCGACTTTGAAGTGTTCGGGAATGTCGCCGACAGTGGGTATTTTGTAAGTGCTAGGCGCGTGGGTGCTGAGCATGCCTTTGTCGTTCCAGACCAATTGCTCTGTGGTCAACCAGCCCATGCCTTGCACAAAGCCGCCTTCGATTTGGCCTCGGTCTATGGCCGGGTTAATGCTGTTTCCCACGTCATGCAAGATATCAACTTTAAGCACGCGAGACTCGCCCGTCAGCACATCTATCGCGACTTCGGTGCAAGCCGCGCCGTAAGCAAAATAATAAAACGGTCTGCCGGTTAAAGTGGTTTTGTCGTAATGGATTTTGGGGGTGCTGTAAAAGCCATCGCTCCACAGTTGTATGCGCTCGGCGTAGGCCAGTTGCACGACCTCGGTAAACGTTCGGCTGCAAACTGGCGAGGTGATGCTGCTGTTTGAAAACTTAACTGCATCGGCCTTGCAGCAATCTAATTTTCCAATTAATTCTGCCAACCGTTCGCGCACGGTGCGCGCAGCATTTTGCGCGGCTCGACCATTGAGGTCGGTGCCAGCCGAAGCAGCAGTGGCGGATGCGTTGGGGATTTTGCTGGTGTCGCTGGCAGTGACCAATACGTTTGAAAATTCCACGCCCAACTCGTCCGCCACAATTTGACCGACCTTGGTGTTCAGGCCTTGGCCCATTTCAGTGCCGCCGTGATTGACTTGCACACTGCCGTCGGTATACACATGCACTAGCGCGCCAGCTTGGTTAAACAGCGTGGCGGTAAACGAAATACCGAATTTAACCGGCGTGATGGCAATGCCGCGTTTGATAAAACAGTGGGCTAAATTCCAAGCTGAAACTTCTTTTAGGCGCTCTATGTAGTTGGCGTTTTCTTCTAGTTTTAGCAGCAGTGGCGCGAGTATGTTGTCCTCGACCTGCATACCGTAGTGGGTGGTGTTGCGTCTAAGTTCTGATGCACCTGTTGGGCTAATTTTTTCCTCACTATAGAGATTGTTTCTGCGCACGGCCAACGCATCTAATCCCAAATGTTGGGCGATATTGCCCATGATGCTTTCAATCACCATCACACCTTGCGGCCCACCAAATCCGCGAAAGGCGGTGTGGCTTTGGTGATGGGTTTTGCAGCGGTAAGAGGCGATGTCTACGTCTTGTAAAAAGTAGGCGTTGTCGCTGTGAAAAATAGCCCGATCTGCGACTGGGCCGGACAGGTCGGCGCTAAAACCGCAGTCCAGCGCCATATTGAGTTTTAAGCCAGTGACGCGGCCGCCGTTGTCAAAGCCGACGCTGTAGTCGCAGGCGATGGGGTGGCGCTTGCCGGTGATTAAAAAATCGTCATCGCGGTCTAGTCTGAGCTTGACTGGACGGCCGGTTTTTTTTGCCGCCAGCGCAGCCCAAACAGCAAGATGTCCGGCCTGTGTTTCCTTGCCGCCAAAGCCGCCGCCCATGCGTCTGCATTCAACCCGTACCGCGTGGTTTGCAATACCCAATGCATGCGCGACCCAGTGCTGGACTTCACCGGGGTGTTGGGTGCTGGACTGAATCAACCATTGGTTTTGCTCTTGCGGTAGCGCGCAGGCGATTTGGCCTTCGAGATAAAAATGCTCTTGGCCACCGACTTCAATCTTGCCGTGCAAAATGTTTTGCGCTGTGCTTAAAGCGGCGTCTGCATTGCCCCGGCTGACAAACACCGGCGGCAGCACATAAGACTTTTGCGCCAGCGCGTCTTCAATACTGAGTATGGCCGGCAGTGCTTCAATCGTGCAGACAACTTTGCGTGCGGCATGCCGGGCTTTTATGACACTGTCGGCCACCACAATACCGACGACTTGGCCGGCGTGCTCAACAAAGTCGAGCGCAAATATCGGCTCATCATGCGCAAAGCTCGCCAACAGTTTGTTGCCGTCGGCGTTGGCTGCTATATCTCGCGCAAAAATGGCGGCGTGCACGCCGGGCATTAGCAAGGCTTGGCTCGCATCTATATCGATTAACCGGCCGTGCGCTACGCCAGCCAATACCGGCGCTGCATAGAGCATGCCGCGCGGCTCGACGATGTCGTCTACATAGTGGGCCGTGCCGCAGACTTGGGCGCGCGCGCTTTCGTGAAATTTACTTTTGCCGGAGGCGCTGTGGTCTGTTGTTTGCGCCGACTCAGTGTGGTTTAACGCCGTCGGTTTTAGCATGTGTGTTCTCCTGGCTGCAGCGTTGCCAGACTGACGATTTGTTGGCCTTGGCTTTGTAGCCAATAGCGGGTGAGTAAATTACCCAATACCGTGACGCGGTAGTGGCTTGACGCGCGCATGTCGGAGATTGGCGTGAACTCTTGGCGCAGTACGTTTGCAGCCGCGTCAATACTGGCTTCGCACCATGTCTTGCCAATCAAAGCAGCTTCGGTTTTGACCGCCCGAACGGGGGTTGCTGCTACGCCGCCAACACCAATCGATGCGCTGCTAATCATGCCGTTTTCAATGTGTAGATTAATCGCCAAACATACGGCTGAAATATCGTCGTCTTGGCGTTTGGAGATTTTGTAGACCTGCAGATAGTCAATCGCTGCGGGCTTGGGCACCTTTATCGCGGCTAATATTTCGTCTTTTGCCATGCAGTTTTTGCGGTAGCCGGTGTAGAGGTTTTCTAGCGGCATTTCGCGCTGGCCACGCACGCTCATGAGGACGACGTTGGCGCGCAGTGCAATCAGTAGCGGCATGCTGTCGCCAATCGGTGAGCCATTGGCCACATTGCCGCCCAGTGTTCCTGAATTTCTCACCGGCAACCCGGCAAAGCGCACGGCAAATTCGTGCAGTTGAGGCCTCTGTTCAATCAAGGCGGCAAAGGCTTGTTCTAGCGGTACGGCTGCGCCTATGCATGTGTAGTTTTTCTCGTCTTGAATTTGCAAAAGTTCTGTGGCGCGGGTGACGTCCAACATGCGCGCAAACTGCTGATGGCCTTTCGTAATCCATAGACCTACATCGGTGGCGCCGGCTACCAGCTGGGCTTCTGGGTGCAGGCTTTTTTCGCGGAGTAGGGCGCTGAGTGTGCGCGGCGCTTGGTAGGCCGCATCAATTCGCTCGTCGTCGTTTTCTTCTACGTTTTTTACGTTCGCCAGTTGCGCGAGTTGCGCGAGTTGCGCCACTATTGCCGCTTCATTGAGCGGAGTCGATGGCAAACAGTGCATTTGCTGCGCCGCTTCAAGTATCGGTTTGTAGCCGGTGCAACGGCATAAATTGCCAGAGAGTTGCTGCTGCGCCAGCGCCCGAGAAATCGGCTCACCTTTGGCTTCATGGTGCATGGCATACAGACTCATGACAAAGCCCGGTGTGCAAAAGCCGCACTGGCTGGCGTGGCATTCCAGCATGGCTTGTTGAGCCGGGTGTAATTGTTCTGGGCTGGCCGCAATGTCCTCGACTGTCCACAGTGCCATGCCGTCAATCGAATGCGCCAAGCGTATGCAGCTGTTGATGGCGCGCAGTTTGAGCGTTCCGGTTTGCGGCTCTGCTTGGCCCAACACGACAGTGCAAGCGCCGCAGTCGCCTTCGCCGCAACCCTCCTTAGTGCCGCTGCACCCTAAGTCACCGCGCAGCAACTCTAGCAAGGTGGTTGTGGGTGGTACATTGCTTAAGACCACTACTTGGCCGCGATGGATAAACCGTATCGGGCTGGTGCAAGCGGGATGGGACGATTGACTTGAAGATTGGATTGGCATGCTGGACATAGTCAATAGATTAAATCACCCGTGCTGTGCGCGGCATATCAAACCGCGTATTTAATGCATGGATAAAAAAGTATGAAAGAGCAGGCGCTTTTCGACAAGATAGATCTTCATCTCATCAGGGTCTTAAATACCGTGCTCACAGAACGCAGCGTATCGCGCGCCGCCATCCGCCTTGGAATGTATCAACCAGCCGTTAGCGCTGCGCTCAAGCGCCTGCGTGCGCTGGCGGGTGACCCTATCTTGGTGCGCTCTGGCGCTGGCATGGTGGCCACCGATGCGGGACTGCGCATGATTGAGCCATCGGCGAGCATATTGCGCGCCGCCGGCATGTTGTTTAGCGACGCCAGAGGCTTTAACCCCGCAACCGCTAGCGCGACGTTTCGCCTGGCTGCCAGCGACTACATTGACCCACTGTTTTTGCCCCAGTTAGTTGCCAGTATCAAAACCCAAGCACCTAACTGTTTGATTGAAATTCATGCGCTGTCGGCTCAGGCTGATTACTACGCCCAACTCGCGCAGGGTGAGATTGATGTGGTGATTGGTAACTGGGCTGCACCGCCGCAGGATTTGCACTTGGGTCGTTTGTTCGGCGACGAGGTCGTGTGTTTGGTCAGTCAAGACCATCCGGCACTGCGCCGTGGCTGGGACGGCCAGAGCTGGCTGCAGTCTGAGCATATCGCGCCCACGCCCACCCATCCGGGTGCCAAAGGCGTCATCGATGAGCATCTGGCCAGTATCGGACTGGCGCGCAATATCACCGTGCGTTGCCCGCATTTTGGACTGATGCCTTCCATGGTGGCATCAAGCTTGCTGGTGATGACAACTGGTCGGCAGTATTGCGAGCGTTATGTCGATTTGCTGCCGCTTAAAATACTGCCCAGCCCGATAGAATTTCCCCGCATGATGTACTACCAACTTTGGCACGAACGCACACATGCCTCGAATGCCGCTAGGTGGTTGCGCGAACGAATCAAAAGCGTTGCGACTGGGCTGCGTAGTTAGTTCGTTGTCAATCTGCCTTGAATGCCTATTTAGTTGCCCCCCGTTAATTGCAAACCCAGACTTTTAAAATGAAGACCGATAAAAATTTCAGTACGGCGGCATGAGCTCTAGCGCCACACTACCGCGTCTAGCGCTTGCTGGCGTCAGCAAATCCTACCCAGGCGTTAAAGCCAATGCCGATATTGCCTTGAGCGTTTTGCCAGGCCAAATCCATGCGGTGCTGGGCGAGAACGGCGCCGGCAAATCCACGCTGATGAAAATTATTTATGGCGCTGTGCGTATGGACGCTGGCTCCATCGTCATGGATGGACAAGAAGTCCAAGTGCACAGCCCGCAGCAAGCGCGTGCGCTGGGCATTAGCATGGTGTTTCAGCACTTTAGTTTGTTTGAAACGTTGACCGTGGCCGAGAACGTTTGGTTGGGTCTGGATAAAAGCCAGTCGCTGGCCCAAGTCAGTGCGCGCATTTTGCAAACTGCAAAAGCCTATGGCCTAGCGCTTGAACCGCTGCGGCCGGTGCACACTTTAAGCGTTGGTGAGCGCCAGCGCGTCGAGATAGTACGTGCACTTATGACTGCACCCAAACTTTTGATTCTGGATGAACCGACTTCGGTGTTAACCCCGCAGGCAGTGGAAAAACTCTTTGTCACCCTGCGTCGTCTGGCCGCTGAAGGCTGCAGCATTCTCTACATCAGTCACAAGCTGCATGAGATTCGCGCGCTATGCAGTGCTTGCACCGTGCTGCGCGGCGGCCGGGTCAGCGGAGTTTGTGATCCACGCCAAGAAACCAATGCTTCACTAAGTCGCCTGATGACGGGCAGTGAGCCAACTGCCCTAGAGCGCCGCGAGTGTGTGCCCGGCGCGCTTGTCTTGGAGGTGCGTCAGCTCGACTTAAGCAGCACCGAGCAGTTTGGCTGCGACTTAGAGCAGATCGCGCTGACCGTGCGCGCCGGTGAGGTGGTGGGTATCGCGGGTGTTTCGGGCAATGGTCAAAAGGAATTGCTCTACGCCTTGTCCGGCGAAGATACGCGCGCTGCGACTCACTCTATCTCAATAAAAGGCCAAGCCGCTGCTCAGCTCAAGCCTGCGCAGCGCCGCGCACTAGGCCTGCATTTTGTGCCTGAAGAAAGACTAGGACGCGGCGCTGTTCCGGCTTTGTCCTTGGCGCGCAATTTGCTTCTCACGCGGAGTGAATCCGTGGGCAAGTCTGGCTGGCTTAACAGCGCCGCGCTCAAAGCCCAGGCCGCCTCCATCATTTCCCGTTATCAGGTCAAGGCTGGTGGGCCAGAGGCCGAGGCCAAGTCGCTTTCTGGCGGCAACTTGCAAAAATTCATCATGGGCCGCGAGATAGACGCTAAGCCAGAGCTGCTCATAGTCTCTCAGCCAACCTGGGGTGTGGATGTGGGTGCTTCTGCGCAGATACGCGGCGAGTTACTAAAACTCGCCTCCCAAGGCTGTGCGGTGTTGGTGGTCAGTGAAGAGCTCGATGAATTGTTTGAAGTGTGTGATCGCCTGTATGTGATGGCCAAGGGCCGGCTCTCGCCGTCTTTGCCGCGCCAGCAGGCCACGCTTGAATTGGTCGGTCAGTGGATGAGTGGACTTTGGGGTGAGGCCAACAACAACGACAACGGCAGCGACAACATTGATCAAAAAAATACTGAAACCGGAGCCGGCGCATGATGGCCCTGAAACTTGAGTCTCGGCCACAGCCGTCAAAATTTTGGACTTACGCCTCGCCAGTGCTGGCGCTGTTAGTCACTGTGCTGATTGGTGTTTTGCTTTTTATGGCGCTGGGTAAAGACCCCGTCAAAGGCTTGCAGGTATTTTTCTGGGCACCGATTTCTTCGGTTTATGCCTTGGGTGAGCTGCTGGTTAAGGCGACGCCACTGCTGATTATTGCTTTGGGGCTGGCGGTGTGCTTTCGTGCCAATGTCTGGAATATTGGTGCTGAGGGCCAGTTTGTCATGGGCGCGGTGGCCGCTGGTGGCGTGGCCTTGCTGGCGGATAAAACCACTGGCGTGTGGATAATTCCTGCGATTTTGCTCGCTGGCGTGCTGGGCGGTATGGCTTGGGCAGGCATCACGGCTTGGCTGCGCGACAGCTTTAATGCGAATGAAATTTTGGTCAGTTTGATGCTGGTGTACGTCGCCGACATGGTGTTGAGTTATTTGGTTTTTGGTCCTTGGAAAGACCCCAATGGCTACAACTTTCCGCAAAGTAAAACCTTTGAGGCCGTCACCCAGATGCCGCGTTTAATGCAAGGCTCACGCGTGACGATTGGTATTTTGCTGGCCTTAGTCGGCGTGGCTGCGCTGTGGTTTTATCTCTACCGCACCTTTGCCGGCTTTCGTCAAGAAGTCTCTGGTCAAGCACCGGCGGCGGCGCGCTATGCCGGCTTTTCATCGCGCCGTGCGCTTTGGGTGGCGCTGCTGGTATCCGGCGGTGCAGCTGGCCTAGCCGGTGCGCTAGAAGTCGCTGGCCCTATCGGTCAGCTCACCACCTATGTACCGGCGGGCTATGGTTTTGCCGCCATCATCGTGGCTTTTGTCGGCCGACTGCATCCGGTGGGAATTGTGTTTTCAGCGCTGCTCATGAGCATGTTTTATATCGGCGGCGAGCTGGCTCAGTCGCGGCTGGGTTTGCCCAAATCGCTCACTGGCGTGTTCCAAGGGCTGCTGCTTTTTAACCTGCTGGCTTGCGACACCTTAATGCTTTATCGCTTGCGCTTTGTACGTTCTGTGCGGCCAGTGCCGCCTGCAGCCGCTTTGCCGGGAGGACTTTGAGATGGATGCCATTGCATTGTTAATTGCCGCCACTTTAAGCGCCGGCACGATTTTGGCGATTGCCGCCTTAGGCCTTTTGATTAATGAAAAATCCGGCGTCGTCAACTTAGGCGCTGAGGGCATGATGCTGTGCGCCGCCATCGCTGGTTTTGCCACTGTTGTGCATACTGGCAATAGCTGGCTGGGCTTTGCAGCGGGCATGGCAGCCGGGGCTTTTTTAGCCGGTCTTTTTGGTTTGTTGGTGATTTGGCTCAACACCAATCAGTACGCGACGGGATTGGCGCTGAGTCTTTTTGGCGCTGGCTTTTCGGCCTTTGTGGGTGTTGGCTATGTGCAGGAAAAGCTGCCCGAGCAAACCCGCCACGCAATTCCGTTTTTGGCCGATATTCCTTTTGTCGGGCCAGCGCTGTTTCGCCAGCACCCCATGGTCTACATCGCCATAGGGCTGGCGCTGGGCTTGATTTGGTTCTTATACCGCACCCGCGCCGGTCTGGTGCTGCGCTCTGTGGGAGAGAATCCCGAAGCTGCGCATGCGCTGGGTTATCCGGTACGGCGCATCCGTTTAGCCGCCGTCATTGCCGGTGGCGCGCTGTGCGGACTGGCCGGCGCTTATGTGTCTGTGGTCTACACGCCGCTGTGGGTTGAAGGCATGATTGCGGGCAAGGGTTGGATTGCGTTGGCACTGACGACTTTTGCGACTTGGCGGCCGGCTCGCGTACTTTTCGGTGCCTATCTTTTTGGCGGTGTGACCATGTTGCAGTTTCACTTGCAAAGTTTGGGCGTGAATGTGGCGCCTCAATTTTTGAGCATGCTACCCTATCTCTCGACCATAGTGGTGCTGGCGTTAATATCGCGCAACCCGATGTGGATACGGGTGAATATGCCGGGCTCTATTGGCAAGCCTTTTTATCCTGGCGCCTAAGTATTTTTCCTCGTTGTTAATTGTTTTGATCCCTTGTTATCTTGTTTTTAAACCTTTCGAAAGCTAAAAAAAATGACTGACCTGAAAAAGCGTTTAATGCTGCAACTGGTGGCAATGTCCGCTATTGCCGGCACAGCCCTTGTGGGTTGCGGCAAAAAAGAAGAGCCTGTTGCTGCTGCACCTGCGCCGGTCGCCGCCGTTTCGGCGCCAGCACCGGCTAAGCCAGAGCCACTCAAAGTCGCTTTTGCCTATGTCGGCCCAGTCGGCGACGGCGGATGGACCTTCGCGCACGACAACGGCCGCAAAGCGGTTGAAGCCGCTTATGGCGATAAAGTTGTCACCAGCTTTGTCGAAAAAGTGCCAGAGTCAGCTGATGCCGAGCGGGTTATCCGCGACATGGCTGGCCAAGGCAACAAGCTAATTTTTGGGACGACCTTTGGCTATATGGAGCCCATGCTGAAGATTGCGGCCGATACCAAAGGCGTGATGTTTGAGCACGCGACCGGCTACAAGACTGCCGACAATATGCGTACTTACGATAGCCGCACTTACGAAGGTGCTTACATGGCTGGCGTGATCGCAGGCAAGATGAGTAAGACTGGCACGCTTGGCGTGGTCGGCTCAGTGCCGATTCCAGAAGTCGTGCGCAATATCAACAGCTTCACGCTGGGCGCGCAATCGGTTAACCCCAAAATTAAAACCCGCGTGGTTTGGGTCAATGAGTGGTTTAACCCACCAAAAGAGACGGAAGCCGCGACTGCTTTGATCAACGGCGGCGCCGATGTTTTATTCCAAAACACCGACTCATCCGCAGTTTTGCAGACCGCTGAAAAAATGGGCAAGCGCGCGTTTGGTTGGGATTCCGATATGACTGCTTACGGTCCTAAAGCCCACTTGGCATCGGCTGTGATTAACTGGGGTCCTTACTACGTCAAATCCGTTGGCGAAGCTTTAGACGGCAAGTGGAAGGGCGGCACCAGCGCTTGGTGGGGCGTGAAAGAAGGCGCGATCGATTTGGTATCTATCGCCGCTGACGTGCCGGACGACACGAAAAAGCGCATCGATGAAGTCAAAGCCGGCCTGAAAGATGGCAGCTTCGCTATCTGGAAAGGCCCCATCATGGACAACACCGGTAAAGTACTGATTGCTAAAGACACGGTTGCTGACGACAAATTCTTGGGCGGCTTAAAGAGCTACGTCAAAGGCGTTGAAGGCAAAGTGCCCGGTAACTGATAAGCCAACTGCACAAATCCCGGATGGGCATGAGCCCGTCCCCCGGCTGCTTCGCGATGACAAGATTGCGTGGCAGCCTTTTTTATTGAAGTGAAAAATGATTTTAAATACCCACCCAGCGGCAAAAAATATCTCGCAGCAACGCCTGCCAGAATTGCTAAAGACTATGCCAAAGGCTGAGTTGCATATTCACATCGAAGGCTCATTAGAGCCTGAGCTGATTTTTGCACTCGCCAAACGCAACGGCGTAGCACTGGCTTATGCAGATGTTGAGGCCTTGCGCCGCGCCTATGCGTTTACTGATTTGCAAAGCTTTTTAGATATCTACTATGCCGGCGCTAGCGTGCTGCTAAAAGAAGAAGATTTCTACGACATGGCCAGCGCTTATTTTGTCAAAGCGGCCGAAGACAACGTGGTTCATGCTGAATTATTTTTTGACCCGCAAACCCATACCGCGCGTGGCGTCGCTATGCAAACCGTGATTGATGGTCTGCACCGCGCCTGCGTTGATGCGCAGAAAATACATGGCATTAGCGCCTCGTTAATTCTGTGCTTTTTACGTCATTTGAGCGAGGAAGATGCACTGGTTTGTCTCGAGCAAGCCTTGCCGTTTAGGGATAAGTTAGTCGGCATAGGTCTGGATTCTGGCGAGCTAGGAAATCCACCCGAAAAATTTGAGCGCGTGTTTGCGCGCTGTGCGCAATTGGGTTTGCGTTTGGTAGCGCACGCTGGCGAAGAAGGCCCGCCTGCCTATATTTGGGCTGCCTTAGATGTGCTCAAAGTCGAACGCATAGACCACGGCGTACAAGCGATTAAAGACCCCGCGTTGATGCAGCGCTTAGCCGAGCAGCGTACCGCTTTGACGGTCTGCCCGCTATCGAACCTAAAGCTTTGCGTATTCCCAGATCTGGCCAGCCACAACCTGCGCGAATTGTTAGATACCGGTTTGATGGCCACTATCAATTCGGACGACCCGGCTTATTTCGGCGGCTATATGAACGACAACTTTGTGCAGACTTTCGCCGCTACCGGTATGCATGCCGGTCATGCGTATAGCTTGGCGCGCAATAGTTTCGAAGCTAGCTTTATTGATGACGCGGCGAAGTTGAAATTTGTGGCCAGCTTAGACCAATGCTTTGCCAACTTTGATACCGCTGGCGTGAATTGACAAAAGGTCTTGCCAATTCCTAGACTTTATTTAGCAACCAGTAGCGCTTGAACTGGTTGCAAATCGAGCTCAGTCAAACTGCCATTGGCTTGACGCAAACGCAAGCCGCCTAGCAGCACGTTATAGCGAGCCTGAGCCAAGTCGCGCTTGGTTTGAAACAGCTGGCTTTGCGAGTTGAGTACGTCGATATTGATGCGTACGCCGACTTGGTAACCAAGCTTGTTGGCGTCTAGTGCGCTTTGGCTAGAAAGCTCTGCTGCTTCTAGCGCTTTGACTTGGCCTAGGTTAGATACCACACCGTAAAACGCCGTGCGTGTGGCTTGGGCTACGCTGCGGCGTGCGCCTTCTAAATCGCTTTGTGATTTGTCTCTGAGGAACAAGGTTTCGCGAATCCGGTTTTCGACTGAAAAACCAGAAAAAATCGGCACGTTTAGCAACAAGCCTACTGTGCCGGTATTGGTGCGATACGCCAGCGCTGAGGTGGTGGCTGTGCCAGATGGGTTACGAGCAACGTTGTAACTCGCGTTCAAATCTAGCGTGGGTTTGTGACCGGCTTGGGCTTTTTGGATTTCAAGCTCGGCGACTTCAAGCCCATTTTTGGCTTGACGTATCAAGGGGTGTAAGGCTTCTGCTTGATCGACCAAACTGTTGGGATCGGCCGGCAGTATCGAAGGCAGTATGGTTGGCGTTGCCAGTGCCAAGGGTTGGGTTCCCGTTCGGCCTACGAGTTGATCGAGCGCGATTTTTTTAATCCGTAAATCATTGTCTGCGGCTATTTCTTGCGCCACGACCAAATCGAAGCGGGCTTGTGCTTCGCGGGTGTCGGTAATCGTGGCGGTGCCGACTTCGAAGTTACGTTTGGCTGAAGCCAGTTGCTCGGAGACGGCGCTTTTCTGGGCCAGCACAAAGGTCAAAGTGTCTTGCGCGGCGAGCACATCAAAGTAGCTTTGGCTGGCGCGCAGGATTAAATCTTGCTCTGCCGCATCGAGCTGCGCTCTGGCTTGCGCCACTTGCGGCTGGCTTTGCAAATAACTGGCCCAATTGGCTGGTCGGTAAAGCGGCTGGCTGGCGGTGAGGCCTAGACTTTGGTTGCTAAAGCTGCGCTCTATGACGGGTGCGCTATTTTCAAAACGGCTAGCGCTAGCACCCAGCGATAGACCGGCGCTGGGCAGCAAACCGGCCCTAGTCTGGTCGGCTTTTGCAACGGTGGCGTCGTACTGCAATCTAGCTGACTGGTAGCTGGCATCGAATGCACGCGCCGCCGTGTAAAGCTCACCCAAGCTTTGGGCCTTAGCCGTCAGACAGGAAACGAGTAGCAGGCCAGCAATAGCCAGTGGCATTGGTGATTTGTCTTGCAGGTTCATAGTCGTTGGCTTGGATGTTGCTGAGCGAGGAGTCAAAAATGATTAGGGCGCTATCAATAGTGCGGAACGCTGGTGTCAAGTTGGTTCGACCAAGCTTGTATTCCGCCCTGTAAATTGACCACCGCACTAAAACCGTTTTGGGCTAAAAAACTGGCGACGCGCTGACTGCGTATGCCGTGGTGGCAAAGGCAGGCTATTGGCTGATCGCCGTCGAGAGCATCTTGTAGCTCACTCAGGCGAGCCGATATCTGACCCATGGGAATGTGCAACAGCGTGAAACCGTCGGGCTGTACGGATGCGATTTGTAATTCCCAGTTTTCTCTAACATCGAGCACTATGGGCTGGATTTTCTCAGCAGTCGATTTTGCGTCGGCGCTGAGGGCAACGTCGCGCCAGGCTAGAAAATTTGCAGGGTTGAGTTGAAGTGTCATTAGGCTTTTTCAGGGACTGATTAAAAGCTAAAGCGCGATGGCTCGGGGAAGTTTTGCAAGCGCGGCGCGACAGTGTCCCAGGCTTGCGTGGTGCGCCAGGCTTTCTCGCCAACCCGGGTAATCAGTGAGTGGCGCATCATGGGCTCAAAGCCGACGATGGCGCTTAAGCGACCACCAATTTTCAGCATGGACAGCAAAGCATCGGGTACTTTGGCCACTGAGCCGCTCAGCACGATCACATCAAACGGGCCTTGTAGCGGGTCGGTGTTGGAGACGGCTTTGGCGATATTGGCAGCGCCATCGCCGGTGCGTACTTCGGCGTTGTGAACGCCAGCATTAAGCAGGTTCTCACGCGCTATTTCGGCTAAATCGGCATCAATTTCTAAGCTGATCACGCGCTGGCTGCGGTGCGCTAGCAAGGCCGCCATGTAACCAGTGCCGGTGCCGATTTCCAGCACTGATTCGTGTTTTTGAACGCTCAGATCTTGCAGTATGCGGGCTTCAACTTTGGGCAACAACATGCACTGGTCGGGATGCTTGGCGAGTGCTTCAGTCAGTGGAATTTCAAGGTCAGCAAAAGCCAGTGCACGGTGGGCTGCGGGTACAAAGTCTTCACGCTTGACAATTGCCAGCAGGGAAAGAATTTGGCTGTCAAGCACTTCCCAAGGACGGATTTGCTGCTCAATCATGTTGAATCGGGCTTGTTCGTAATTCATGTTCTACCTGTGTTTGGCATGGGGAAGGGAAAGCGCTTGCAGCGTGGATTAAACCGAAACCTAGCTAGAAAACCAAGCTTCAAACTGAGCTGGCTTAAAACGCTGAATTAATGTTGCTGTTTTTGATTTTAGTCACTGCCGGACGCTGCCTTGCCAAACCTGCGCTTGAGCCACTGTGCGAAGTCATCCAGATAGCAATACGTCACCGGCACAACCACCAGTGTTAGCAGCGAGGAGGTGATAACCCCGCCTATCACGGCCTGGCCCATGGGGGCGCGCTGCTCCGAGCCTTCGCTGAGTGCCAAGGCCAACGGCAGCATGCCAAAAATCATCGCCAAGGTGGTCATCAAAATTGGCCGCAACCTGACTTTAGCGGCCATTAGTAACGCTGCATTGCGTGCCATGCCGGGTTGATTCAGGCCGGCTTCATCGATGTGCGGCTGGCGCAGGCGGATGGCAAAGTCGATCAGCAAAATCGCATTTTTGGTCACCAAACCCATCAGCATGACCACGCCAATCACCGAGAACATGGACAGCGTAGAGCCAAACAGCAGCAATGACACGACCACGCCTATCAGCGTCAGCGGCAGCGAAGTCATCAGCGCCAAGGGCTGCAAAAAGCTCTTGAACTGGCTGGCCAGAATCATGTAGATAAACAGCATGGCCATAATCAGTGCCGAGATGGCGTAACCAAAAGACTCCGCCATATTTTTAGTCGAGCCATTAAAACGGTAACGGTAGCCGGGCGGGAACGACATGGTGTCCAACGCTTTTTTGATTTCGTCAGAGACCTCGCCGGCCGATCGGTTCTGGGTGTTGGCATTGACCGCCACTTCACGCGTGAGATCGCGTCGATTGATCTGATCTGGCCCGGTGGTCTCTTTAATATCGGCGATCTGACTGAGCTGTATGGTGCGGGCCGAGCCATCAGCGTTATTACCCAAGCTGCTGCTGGTAAAGGCCAACCCGGCCAGGTCTTGTGGCGAGTAGCGTGACTCGGGCGCTAGCCGCACGTTGACGTCATAGGTTTGGTCATCCGGCGCACGCCAATTGCCCACCGTCTGACCGGCCAACAAAATACGCAAGCTATTGCCGACCTGCGCCACAGATAAGCCTAAGTCACTGGCGACACCACGCCGCATATCAACTTGTATCACCGGCTTGTCGGCTTTGACGCTAGAGTCCAGATCGACCAGACCAGGAATTGTGCTGATGCGGTCCCTGACTTGACGACTCAGGCGCTCTAACTGCCTCAGGTCTGGGCCTTGTAATGAAAACTCTATGGTCTTGTTGCCGCCCACCGAATCGAGTAGGCCCACATGGGTAACGGTGATGCCGGCAACTTGTTTAAGGCGCTCGCGCAGCACGCTTGACATTTGGTCCACGCTGCGCTCGCGCGCTTTGCGATCGACTAAGCGCAGATAGACGCTGGTGTACATTTTCCCCACTGCATTGCCGGTGTTGATGGTGGCCAGTGAGTAGCTCACTTCGGGGAACTCGGCCACTATGGCTTGGACTTGACGCGCTTTGGCCTCGGTTGCCTCTAGCGATGAGCCGGCTGGTGTGTAGAAGTTAAGCGTGGTTTCGGAGTAATCCGCTTTCGGCACAAACTCTGTGCCCAGCAGCGGCAGCATGAAAATACTCAGCAGAAAAATGCCTACTGCTAGCGCCAAAGTGCTGAGTTTGTGCAGCAGTGCCAAGCTCAAAATGCTTTGATAGCTGCGGCTAATGCTGTCGGTGGCGCGCGCAAACCATCCCGTCACGCGGCCCAGCGTTTTGCCATACAGGGAATTGTCTTGGCCTTTGTGGCCTAGGCTGGGGTCGTGCCAGATGCTGGACAGCATGGGGTCTAGCGTAAAACTCACAAACATAGAGATCAGCACAGCAGAGACTATGGTGATGCCAAACTCGTGAAAGAATTTGCCTATGATGCCGCCCATAAAGCCAATCGGTAAAAACACCGCCACGATAGACAGCGTGGTGGCCAGCACCGCCAGACCGATTTCTTGTGTGCCGTCTAGTGAGGCTTGGTAAGGCGACTTGCCCATGTGCACATGGCGAACAATGTTTTCTCGCACCACGATGGCATCATCAATTAACAGCCCGACGCAAAGAGACAGCGCCATTAACGTAATCATGTTGATGGTGAAACCAAACATGTTCATAAACAAAAAAGTACCGATGATGGAGATCGGCAAGGTCAGCCCGGTGATCACCGTCGAGCGCCAGGAGTTGAGAAATAAAAACACAATCAGCACCGTGAGCAGTGCGCCTTCGACCAGCGTGCGGCCAACGTTGGCAACCGCCACGCGTATCGCGCGCGAGCTGTCGGTGACTAGCTCTAGGCGCACGCCGGGCGGTAGTTGTGGGGCCAACTCGCGCAGCGCAAGATTAAGTCCATCGACCACTGCAATAGTGTTTTCGTCCTGGGCTTTTTGTACTGTCAGCAGCAAGGTGCGCTGACCGTTGTAGAGCGCTAGGCTGTCGATTTCTTGTGATCCATCGCTGATACGTGCGACTTGCGCTAGCGTGATGGGCGCGCTGCTGCTGGCGGATGGCTTGCGTGTGATGATGATGTTGCCGAAGTCTTCTGGGCGCTTCATGCGGGCGTCTATCCGGACCGATCTTTCTTGCGTCAGTGAGCGTATCGCGCCTAGCGGCAGGTCTTGGTTTTCGCTGCGGACGGCGGCCACCACCTGGTCGGCGGTGATGCCTAGCGCCTGCATGGCTTGTGGCTTAAGGTAGAGGTTGATCTCGCGCTTGCTGCCGCCCACCAAGGTGACTGAGCCGGCACCGCGTACGTTTTCTAAACGCTTTTTCAGAACCTGATCGGCCCAATTGGTCAACTCGACTGCCGACATAGTCCCTTTGGCTGGATCGGGCAGTACGGCAACCGACCAGACGGCGCGGCTAGACGGATCAAAGCGCAGCACCCGTGGCTCTTTGACTTCATCCCGCAGGGTGGGGCGTATGGCGGCGATTTTCTCGCGCACATCTTCGGCGGCGCGGCGACCGTCTACATAGAGTTGGAATTCCAAAATGATGATGGCTTGGCCTTCATAGCTGCGCGAGCTGAGCGAGCTGATGCCGGCTATCGAGTTGACGCCTTCTTCGATTTTTTTCGTCACCTCACTCTCGACAATTTCCGGTGCGGCGCCCGGATAGTCGGCGGTGATCACCACTACTGGCAGATCAATATTCGGAAATTGGTCTACCTGCATGCGCTGGTAGGAGAAAAACCCCAACACCACAATAGCCAGCATGACCATGGTGGCGAAGACCGGATTTTTCAGACTAACTTTTGTGAACCACATGCTGGGCGAACTCGCTTGGTTGGGCTTTTTTAGACTTGATTAAACGCTTTGGCGATGCTTTAAGGCGCTGCTACTGCAGGGCTTGTTGGCGTCATGGCTGGTTGGGTAATGCGCAGCGGCAAGTCAACACTTAGCAGTCCTACGTTGCCGCGCAGCACGCTGTCTTGATCGTCAACGCCTTGCACCGCGACCACAGCTTGCCCGGCGTTCATGCCGCGTACGCCGAGTTGTACATTGCGATGCGCTATGCGCTGGTTGCTGTTAATTTGCACATAGGGTTGGGGCTTATCGGTGCGCACACTGCTGACTGGTAAAGCCAGCAGCCGCACACTGCTGGTCCCCAAGCTGCCTTGTGCATACATGCCTTGGCGCAAGCCTGGCACGCTTGGCAAGCTCAGGTAGACCAATACGCTGCGGCTACCGGCTTGTGCGCTAGGGTTAATCCGCACCACTTGGGCGGACAAAGTTTGGCTCAAACCCTCAACCCGTAACTCAGCCGTTTGACCGACTGCCACTTGGAGTGACTCTGCGGCGCTCAAAGACGCTTCTAGCTCTAAGCGACTGAGATCAATGATTTCTACGATTTTGCTGTCAATCGCTAAACGCTCGCCGGTTTGCGCTAGGCGCTGCGAGATTTGGCCGGCAATCGGTGCGCGTATCAGGCTGTCATCGAGCGTTTTGGCGCTGATGTCGCGGCCAGCCAGTGCGGCTTTGTAAGTTGATTGCGCCGCGCTTAGGCTAGAGAGCGAGGTCTCTAAGCTGTTTTTAGAGATAAAGCCTTGCTCAACCAGCGCTTGGTTGTTGGCGTATTGGCGCTGCGCGATGTCGAGTTGTGCTTTAGCGGATTCTGCCTGCTGCTGGGTCTGGCGCAAGCTTGCTTGGTATTGGCTGGCATCAATCTGGGCTAGAACTTGGCCGGCCTTGACGAAGTCACCTTCTCTGACCTTGAGGTTGAGCAGTTCGCCGGCGACCCGGGCTTTGACGACGGCACTGTTGACGGCTTTTATGCTGCCCGAAATAGCAACGCCCTGACTGATGTCAAGCACTTGTGCTCGAACTAGGTCACTTTGCGCCAGCTCGACAGTACTCAACGCTAATTGATGGGTCGTCATCGAAGCTACTGCTTGTCTTTGAGTCGCTCGCTTATCCAGCGCGCGCCAGACGCCGGCGCTCAGTATCAGCAGCAGCACCAAAGCCAAGGCCCATTTACCCCGGTTATTTTTAAAGCTATGCATAAGATAGAAAGTAAAAGAATTTCAAGAGCGTCGTCTTGTGCAAAAAATCAATTGCGTAAATGTAGCCTCTTCGATGCGCCCGTCCTAGCGCTTAGACGTTTATCCCTTGGCGACTAAAAAAGTTGATCACTAATGCCCAAGTTCAAGCCAAGGCCTTGCTCAGCCGCACTCGCTTGATCGCCGTTGCTAACTGCCGCTAGCTCGCTGCCAAGCTTGATCAGTGAGCCAGCCCGCACACCAATCAGTCGCAAGCGTTGCTCTAACGGTACGCGTTTGAGGCACTGACCGGCAGCACGTCGAATGGCGACGGCCTCACAAGTGTAGGCATCTAAGGTCAGGTCTCGGGTGGCGATTTTGAAGTCGTCATAGCGAAGCTTGATACCAATTGTCTTTGCTTGATAGCCTTTGTTTTGCAAATCCTGTGCGATGCGCTGGCACAGCGTGGTGAAAATTTCGCCCAGTTCGGCTTTGTCGCGTACCGCATGCAAGTCGCGCGAGAAGGTGGTTTCGCGGCTCATGCTGACAGGCTCGCTATGGGTCACCACTGGTCTGTCGTCACGGCCCCAAGCCACGGCGTGCAGCCAAGCGCCAGTCGCTTTGCCGAATTTTTCAATCAAGAGAGTTGGCGCTTGCGCTGCCAGCTCACCTATGGTTTTTACACCGATAGCCGCGAGTTTTTCATCCGCTTTGGGTCCTATGCCATTGACCTTGCGGCAGGGTAGGGGCCAGATTAAGTCTTGTAAATCGGCGGTGTGAATGATGGAAATGCCATTCGGCTTATTGAATTCACTGGCCATTTTTGCCAGCAACTTGTTCGGCGCCACGCCTATCGAGCAGGTCAGCCCAGTGGCTTCTTGTATGGCTTTTTGAATCAAGCGGGCCAGCACCCGTCCGCCTTCTCTTTGGCCACCGGCTACCTCGGTAAAGTCTATGTAGACCTCGTCTACGCCGCCTTCTTGAACCTCCGGTGCGATGTCTCGAATAATGCGTTTAAAAAGCCGAGAGTAGTGCCTGACTTCCTCAAAGTCCACTGGCAGCAAGATAGCTTGCGGGCAAAGTTTGGCGGCCTTCATCAAACCCATCGCCGAGCCAACTCCAAACTGCCTGGCCGCATAGCTGGCGGTGGTGATGACGCCGCGGCCAACATAGCCCTCTAGCAGAGGGAAGTTGGCAATCGGTATAAAGCGCGGCTCGCGTTCACCGTGTGCTTCTAGCAAATCCAAGTCGGCTTGGCGTTTGCCGCCGCCTATGACCACCGGCAGGCCTTTGAGTTGTGGGAAACGAAGTAACGCGACTGACGCGAAAAACGCGTCCATGTCTAGGTGGGCGATGCGGCGGATAGGAGGTGTCACTGGGTAAGCATAGCTTGCATAGCGGTGACTTCTATCTACCTACCTACTGACACCATTTCGCAGGCTGAGGTCGACCTTTTTCGTTTGGCCTATACCGGGTAAGAGCCCGGCAGCAATATGCCTTTGTCCACTTTGTTGATATCCGTGCGGCCGCAAAAAGCCATGCTCAGATCGAGTTCTTTGTGAATGATCTCCAAGGCCTTGGTGACGCCGCTTTCACCCATAGCGCCCAGCGCATACAACATGGCCCGGCCAATATAAGTGCCTTTAGCGCCCAAGGCGGTGGCCTTGAGTACGTCTTGGCCCGAGCGTATGCCGCCGTCCATATGCACTTCTATTTTGTCGCCCACCGCGTCAACAATCGCTGGCAGTGCATGGATGGAGGATGGCGCCCCGTCTAGCTGACGCCCGCCATGGTTGGAGACGATGATGGCATCAGCGCCGGTTTTAACCGCGATTACCGCATCTTCTGCATCTTGCAAACCTTTGAGAATGAGTTTGCCACCCCAACGGTTTCTGACCCATTCAATGTCGGCCCAACTGAGTCGGGGGTCGAACTGGCTGGCGGTCCATTCGGACAACGAACCCATGTTTTCAATCCCTTTGACATGACCAAAGATATTGCCAAATTGACGCCGCTGCGTGCCCAACATGCCTAGGCACCAGCGCGGCTTGGTCATCAGATTAATGATGTTGGCCAGTGTTGGCTTGGGCGGTGTGGACAGTCCGTTGCGCAAGTCTTTGTGGCGCTGACCTAGGATTTGCAAATCTAAAGTGAGCACTAACGCAGAGCAACCCGCAGCTTTGGCGCGGTCTATCAAACGGCCAGAAAAGTCTCGATCGCGCATCAGGTAGAGCTGAAACCAAAACGGGTGGTTACCGGTTTCTTTGGCCACGTCTTCGATAGAGCAAATGCTCATGGTCGAGAGGGTAAAAGGAATACCGAATTTTTTCGCCGCACGTGCCGCCAGAATCTCGCCATCCGCATGCTGCATGCCAGTCATGCCGGTGGGTGCAATCGCTACAGGCATGGCGACTTTTTGGCCAATCATCTCGGTCGCTGTAGAGCGGCCATCCATGTTGATACCAACCCGTTGGCGCAGCAGTATTTTTTGGAAGTCGCTCTCGTTGGCGCGGTAAGTGCCTTCGGTCCACGAGCCTGAATCGGCGTAGTCGTAAAACATGCGCGGTACGCGTTTTTCTGCCAACACGCGCAGGTCTTCAATGTGGGTAATGACGGTCATGGGGTCTCCTGTTGACCCATGTTAATAGCTGGGACAGGAAACTAGCGTGAATACAACTTTGAGCTGATTGAATTTATTTCCATGCCGCGTCGGCGCTCGGTAGGCTCGGCGCGGCTGGAGTGTTGGCGCGTTAGGCTGCGTCAGGAATCGCCGCATTGCGCCGCGGATCATGTTTTTCTAGCACGGTGGCGACTGCGCGCTTGAGTTTTCCAGTCGCACCGGTGATGGCTTGGTGAGCGGTGGCTGCGCGGTCTTTCACGACGACCGGCTCCAAGCCAACTAGTCGAGCTTCAAGGGTGCATTGAATCTCATCAGGCGTGCTTTTGGCATGGCTGTTTTCGTCGGCCAGATGAGCCTCCACGCGTGTGATCTGCTCACCAAATCGACCCAGCGCGTCTTTGACAACGCTGCTCAGGTGATCGGCCATGGGTTGGCCGCCATCAACATGGGGATCGGTATGGAGTAAAACTTGCATTGAGCTTCTTTCTTTGATGGCTGTATGCGGCGGGTAAGTGCCGCCTTGTAGCCGGATGGTGGCGGGCGCCTCGCCTTGGCCTAATGTTCTTTGGGAACATCTCCATGCTAACGCGGGAAACCTGACATCACAAGTTTGCGGGTAAGGCGTTGAGGCTATTGCGTGTAGGCCAAGGCCTTGGCCCAATAAACAAGGGCTAAATTTATCGCACCCATTTAGGCGCCTAGGAACTCACCGACTGGCTTGAGTTCGTCGACCCGGTCGCAAATCGCTTTAACTATCATCAGTATCGGTATGCCTAACAGCAGCCCCCACACGCCCCACAGCCAACCCCAAGACAGCAGGCCAACAAACACCGCCACTGGGTTCATACGACTGGCGCGACTGGTTAGCCAAGGCGTGATCAAGTTACCAATAATGGCATGTATAAACAGCGAAGCGCCGCCCACCAGTAAGGCCATGTTGATGCTGCCAAACTGCAAAAATCCAATTAGTGAAGAGGCTGCAGCCATCGCCAGTGAGCCTATATACGGCACCAAATTGAGCACAGCCGCCACCACGCCCCATACAACCGCGTTTTCCAATCCTATTAAGGCCAGTGCAAGACCCGTGAGCAGACCGACCAAAGCGCTGGTGAACAGTTGCACTTGCAAATAGCGCTGAATTTGGCCAGTGATTTCGTCAAGCACTTGGAGTGTGATTTTTTTCCGCGCTCGGCTAGTGCCCGTTAACTTGATGAGCTTGCGCCTAAAGGTGTCGCCCGAGACCATTAAAAAATAAGTCAGAAACACCACCACGGTGAACTGTCCGGCAAATTGTGCAAAACCCAGTGTGCTGGTCCAGAGGTAGTCGGTAATTTTAAAGCGCGGCGACTCGACCACCACCCGCATCGCACCCTTGCTGGTGGTGATGGGGCTGGCATCTTGGGTCGCCTGTTCGAGTTGAGTGGCGGCTTTTTGCATGGTCGCTAGCGTGCCTTCAGACTTATTTGGTCTGTCTTTCAGTGCATGGGTAAATTTCTGCGTTGCCGCAGGTATTGCATTGATCAGACTGCCGGCCTCGTCGCTAAGGACGTAAGCGCTGCTGCCGATGGAGCAAAAAATAGTCAGCAGCAGCAACGCCGCACTCAGCCAGCGCGGCATGCGGCGTTGCTCTAACCAGTTAATCACGGGTGACAGCGCGTAGCTAAGAATTAGGCCCAACATCAGTGGTATGAAAACCGCTCTCGCCCATTGCAATACCCACAAGCTGGCGAACAAGGCCATGACGAGTAGCGACAAGCTGCGCACGTGCATGGGCAGCTGAATCAGGGGCTCGGTTTCTTGGACGGGTAGTTTTTCTTTGGCCGACATGCTGCCGGTACTGTCCTCTGTGGATGCCGGGATACGGGCCGGTTGGTTGTCGGGTTGTACGTCGGACATTTTGTCGGCTAGGGTCATGCAGTTTCCTCTGTCGCGGAGTTGGATGTCTGTTCAAGCTTGCCGGTTGGCCTCAAGATTTTCATTTGCTGCTATTGGCGTTATTAGCGCTGTTTGGATTAGACCTGTGCTGCACCCGGCAAGCTGTAGGACGTTCGCCTCAAGGTCTCTAGGCCTAAACTGAAAGCGCTTGGCGCAACGTAACCAGCTGGCGTCGCGAAACAATCAAGGCTTCGTCCTTTAAGCCATGCAGATGAATAGTCCAAATTTCACCATCCACCGGGTCTACCTGCTTTTCAAGTACGCGCATAGCTCGCCTAGCGACTAATGCATTGCGGTGTATGCGCACAAATTGCGCGGAATATTTCTCCTTTAATTCACTCAGCGAGCCCTCCCAGATAAAGCTGCGTGCAAGTGTGCGAACCGTGATGTATTTGAGTTCAGCTTTGAGGTAGATCACGCTGGACAGCGGCACGCGTTCAGTGCGGCCTCGGTCTTGAATGATGAGCATGTCTGAAGCGGCGCTGCCTTCTTGCGCCAGAGACAATGACAGTTGATGCTCGACTTTTTGCAGCGCTTGCTGCAGTCGCTCTTGGCGTACCGGCTTGGTCAGGTAGTCCGCAGCACTTAAGTCGAAAGCGGCTAACGCATGCTCTGCATGCGCGGTCACAAACACCACCGCAGGCGGTTGGTTTAAACCTTGAGAGGTGCGTATGGCATGGGCCAGCGTCAAGCCGTTAATACCGGGCATGCCAATGTCCAGTAGCACTAAATCAAAGTGCCTGGTTTGCAGAGCCGCCATGGCTTGGCTGGCATTGGCCGCTTCGGCCAGCACCTGTGCGCCGGGTGCATTGCAATTGGCAAGCAGACTTTTTAGGCGCGAACGCGCCAAGGCTTCGTCATCGACCAATAAGGTTTTAAGCATCATGCGGGAATCTCCAAACAGACCTGAAAAATACCGTCTCTGTAGACGCTTTGAAAGTGCGCCTGCACATCGTGCAGCAGCGCCAAGCGCTCGCGCAGATTAGCCAAGGCGAGACCGTTACCGCGCTCACCACTGCCCGCTGGCATGGTGTTGCTGACTTTTATGAGCACCACAGAGCCACGTCTGAGGCTGGTGATTTTGAGCTCTGCACCATCTGCGCTGGGCTCGACGCCGTGGCGTATCGCGTTTTCAACCAGCGGTTGCAGCAGCAGCGGCGGCACTCTGGCTTGATCAGCCCTAGGGTCAATCTGCCATGTCACGCGAAGACGTGCGCCAAAACGAATTTCTTCGATCGCAAGATAACGCCGTGCCAAAGCGACTTCTTGTGCCAACGTGTCGGATTCAGCTGGGTTTGCCAGCGCGCTTCGAAATAATTCGCTGAGATCTTCCAATACGGCTTCGGCCTTAAGCGGCTGCTCGCTGACCAAAGCGATAGCGGTATTTAAGGTGTTAAATAAAAAATGCGGGCGTATGCAAGATTGCAACTCACTTAGCCGGGCCGTCGTTGCCGCTGGCATGCGCGCCTTAGCGCGCCAAAACAGCCAGCTCAGCAAAACGGCCGAGAGCAGCAATCCGGCCGCCATGCTGGCCAGCCAAGGCGGTGAGGTCAGCAGATTCACTAATGCCAACATGGCGCAGCCATAAAGGCCGGCTGCAGCGCCCAAGCTCAAGCCGCTTAACCAGCGCAGGCGTGGTGAGCGATTTTGCAGATATTTTTCAACGCCGCAGGCGGCAATCAGCCAAGCCAGTGTTGCCGGTAGCATGCCGACGCTGAGCAGGGAAAAGTGTTGTATCCAGTCTTGTGGACCAGCACTTTCAAACCCGGCGGCAACGCCGGCGATAGTGCTGGTAAACAACACGGCTCTGAGTGCTACGCCGATATGGCAGGGAGTGAGCGAGGGGTGGGTCATGGCGCTGGGTAGCAACAAAGTTATGTATTGGTCGGTACGGAGAAATGTGACTGCAAACGTTTTACCGGCTGGCCTTGCTTTAAAGGTGTGCAAAGAGTCAACGAGGGCACTTTTTTTGGCTTGTTGTGGCGTACAGATAAAATCAAACTGTGTTTAGCGCGCTTTGCACTAAAAAAAGCCGACATTCTTTAAACCTAAGCCTGCGGATTTGTTTTTTTAAAACCGGCAGCCCCGGCCTCAGGTCGTCCTCCCAGAAAGTTTCCCTTGAACCAATTTGATAAAAAATCCCAAGCTTGGTCGGCTCTGTTTTCCGAACCCATGAGCGATTTGGTCAAGCGCTACACCTCCAGTGTTTTTTTCGATAAACGCCTCTGGCAAGCCGATATTGAAGGTTCGCTGGCGCATGCGGAGATGCTCGCCGCGCAAGGCATTATTGGTCAAGCCGACCACGCTTTGATTGCCCAAGGTCTGGCCCAAATCACGCAAGAAATCGAGACCGGCGCATTCGAGTGGAAGCTCGATTTAGAGGATGTGCACTTAAACATAGAAGCGCGCCTGACCCAGTTGGTCGGCGACGCCGGTAAACGCCTGCACACCGGTCGCAGCCGCAACGACCAAGTCGCTACCGATGTGCGGCTCTGGCTGCGCGGTGAGATTGATCAAATCACAAACTTGATGACTGACTTGCAGCTTGCGCTGATAGGCTTGGCTGAGAAAAATGTCGATGTCATCATGCCCGGTTTTACCCATTTGCAAGTCGCTCAGCCGGTCAGTTTTGGTCACCATATGTTGGCCTATGTTGAGATGTTCTCGCGCGATGCTGAGCGCATGCAAGAGATCCGTCGGCGTGTAAACCGTTTGCCGCTGGGCGCTGCAGCGTTGGCCGGCACTAGCTACCCGCTGGACCGCGAGCGAGTGGCCATCACGCTCGGAATGCTCGATGCGCAAGGTCAGCCAGCTGTGTGTCAAAACAGTCTTGACGCGGTCAGTGATCGGGATTTTGCGATTGAATTTACCGCTGCCGCTAGTTTGGCCATGGTTCACATCAGCCGCATGAGTGAGGAGCTTATTTTGTGGATGAGCCAGAACTTTGGCTTTATTCAGATTGCTGACCGTTTTACAACCGGAAGCTCCATCATGCCGCAAAAGAAAAATCCTGACGTGCCAGAACTCGCGCGTGGAAAGACTGGCCGCGTAGTTGGTCATTTGATGGGTTTGATCACTTTGATGAAAGGTCAACCATTGGCCTACAACAAAGATAATCAAGAAGATAAAGAGCCCTTGTTCGATACCGTAGATACGCTCAAAGATACGTTGCGAATTTTCGCTGAAATGGTGGGCGGTCAACTTGACGCGCAAACCGGTTTGCGTACCGGCGGCATCAGTGTCAAACCCGAAGCCATGGAGCGCGCTGCACTGCGCGGCTATGCCACGGCGACTGATTTGGCCGACTATTTGGTTAAAAAAGGTCAGCCATTTCGCGATGCGCATGAGACCGTCGCACATGCCGTTAAAGCGGCAATCGATCATGGCGTGGATTTGTCTGAATTGCCGCTGGCTGTGCTGCAGTCGTTCAGCGCGGCAATTGAAAAAGATGTCTATGAATGTTTGAGTCTGCGCGGCTCTTTGAATGCCCGCAATGTGCTGGGCGGCACGGCACCGGTTCAAGTCAGGGCGCAAATTGCGCGGCATAAAATTCGGCTGGCTTGATAAGCATTTTCAGTAGCAGGACTGGGCTGCAAACCTCTCAAAATACAAACTGTATGAGATGTTTGTTGTCCTTTTGAACATCTTTGCTTTTGTAGACATTCAACGCTTTTTTAAGATCAACGACGATTTCGTTTTTAGCCCATTCAAGCCGGTGCGGCAGCCAGATTTTTTTATTCGTCTTCCCACTCATGACGCAAAAACTGGCGAAGATGGTGCCGCCTTTTATGCCGCAACCAGTTCTTCTTAAGCGTAGATGCAGCAAATGTCCGTGCCAGTAAAAACACAAGGCTTGTTGTTCGGGAAGTGGCTTACCGAGTGCGCGAAGATAGACTTTTTTGTCCCGGTCTATAGTCCATTCCGCCGGCAAATCGTCAATTAAAAAATGTTTATTAATTTTGATAAGTCCATACTTTTCAACATCAGTGTCTGAAATTTTTTCGTTCACGAAAGCCATTTTTTTCTCCCTTTTGCTTTTGTGCAAATCTAATTAGTCGAGGCCTAAGTAGTGGATGTAAATAGTAAACACTCGATATGACTCATACCTTGGGAATACAGCTGTGCGCTGTACGATTAAAGTTAAAAATGCGACCCATAAAAAAGATTTAAACCTAATTTTTCGGTGCAATAGTTAGCTAATTGCAAACACGTTACAAGATTGTGTTTTTTATTTAGTGTAACTTTTTGAGACGTTTTAATGTATCACGTAAATACTTTTAAAATGAAAATATAAGCCGGTTAGATATATAAAGTTTCTAAGTCTTATTCCGGTTTAAGTACAACATTCAAATAAGATTTTTTTATGTTTTTATAAAAATTAAATTGAAATTTACGCGTGACTAGGCGTGGCTCTGCTGAGCAGCGAAGAGCTTAAAAATGCATCTAGGGTGAGTAAGGTTGAGAAATGTGGCCGACGATTTTTTTAAAAAAGTGACCATAAAGATGTCACAAAGTAATCAAGAATTACGTTGCTTATTGCTTTGCGACTTTTCGTCAATGGCGACGAAAAAAGCTTTGTAGCCCATGCGCATACGGCTTGATATCAGCGCGGCAAGGGCGTGAAAAAAGATTAAAAATGCGGTGGTAAATCGTCTCTTAAACTGCGTGCGCTGCCAGAATCTGAGGGAGCTTGCCGCAAGGCGGTGACTTCGCGCATTAGCAAATCTATTTGCTGCTGCTGGCGGGTAATGATTTTGTCAAGCTGATCGATTAAATCTTCGGCAAAACTGGCCTTGATTTCTAGCTCAGTCAGGCGTGTATTTGTAGTTTGTGAATTTTCCATGCTTGTATTGGACCTCATCTGGGTGAGCGTCGGCAAACAGCTTGCGGTGCGATACTGATATCCAGCCAATATCTAAACCTAGGGAAAATCTTCGCCATGCTACCGAAAAAAAAACTCAGAATCGAAACCTTGGCTGTGCATGCCGGCCACTCGGTAGACGTGGGCACTGGCGCAGTAACCGAAGCCATACATCTCTCAACCACCTTTGAGCGTGATGCTGATGGCGGCTATTCACGCGGCTTTTTGTACTCCCGCAATCACAACCCCAACCGTAATTCGTTAGAAGCGGCCCTCGCGGCGCTTGAAGGCGGTGCTGCCGGCGCAGCGTTTGGCTCAGGCCTGGCCGCTGTGACGGCTATTTTTCAAGGCCTCAAACCCGGCGACCATGTGCTTGCCCCCAGCGATATTTATCACGGCACAGCCAATGTGCTCAAACACCTGTTTGCCAAATGGAATGTCACGGCGTCTTTTGTCGACATGACTGACCTCGATGTGGTGCGCCAATCCTTGCTGCCGCAAACTGCAATCGTTTGGATGGAAACACCGTCCAACCCGCTGCTGCAATGCGTCGACATAGCTGCTATTGCCGAGATTGCCCATAGCCACGGCGCACGGGCGATTGCTGATAACACCTTTGCTAGCCCCATACTGCAACAGCCGCTGGCACTGGGCTGCGACATGGTCATGCATGCCACTACTAAATATTTAGGTGGGCGTAGCGATGTGTTGGGCGGCGCTGTTGTCTCGCGGCTAGATGACGAGCACTTTGCGCAATTGCGCACTGCGCAACTTTTTGGCGGTGCCGTGCCTTCGCCGTTTGATTGCTGGCTGGTGATGCGTAGCCTGCCTACGCTGCCTTACCGCATGCAGGCGCATTGCGCTAATGCTGGCAAGATAGCAGCGTTTTTGCAGTCTCACGCAAAGGTCAGTGCGGTGCATTACCCAGGTCTTGCTGAGAATGCTTTTCATGCAATTGCTAGTCGGCAAATGTCTGGCTTTGGCGGCATGCTGTCCTTTGAAGTCAAAGGCGGTAAAGACGCTGCCATGGCACTGGCGGCGAATGTCGAGATCTTCACCCGCGCCACTAGCTTGGGCGGCGTTGAAAGCCTGATCGAGCACCGCGCCTCGATAGAAGGCCCGACCAGCAAAACGCCGCAGGGCTTGCTGCGTGTGTCAGTGGGATTAGAGCATGCTGACGACTTGATTGACGATTTAACCGCGGCATTAAGCCACGCTTGAGGCATTTGCTGACTATGAACAAACGCTGGGCTGTTGGCCTAATCGTGCTGGCCCAGTGGATGGGTACATCCCTGTGGTTTAGTCCAAACAGCGCGGCCGATGACTTAATGTCTACGCTGCAAATTGGTAATACGCAGTTCGCTTGGTTGCTGGCGGCTACTCAATTAGGTTTTATCTCCGGCACTTTGTGGCTGGCTTATTCCGGTTGGGCGGATAAATATTCGAGTAGCCGCATGTTTGCGCTGTCTTGTGTGGCGGGCGCTCTGGCTAATGCTATTTTTTCCAGCCCGTGGTCTGGTTATGAGTCTGGTCTGGTCATACGCTTTGCGGTCGGCTTGTCGTTAGCCGGCATTTATCCCTTGGGCATGAAGATGATAGTGGGCTGGGTGGGCAATAAATCTGGCGCTGCGCTTGGCCTGTTGGTGGGCATGCTCACGCTAGGCACAGCTTTGCCGCACGGCGTCAAAGCCTTGGGTGCAACGTTGCCATGGCAAAGCGTTATGCAGGTCTCATCAGTACTGGCAGTTTTGGGTGCAGGCTTGGTTTACTTTCTGGGTGATGGTCCGTATTTGAAAAAAGCGGTTGTCAGCGGTCGTGCTTTAGGCGAAGCATTCAGTGTTTTTAAAATAGCTGATTTTCGCGCCAGCGCATTTGGTTACTTCGGCCATATGTGGGAGCTTTACGCGTTTTGGGCCGTACTGCCGTGGCTGGCCGCGCAGTGGCTTAGTGATGCCCGACTGGTTTACCCAAACCTAGGTTTATCGGTCGCAGCGCTTAGCTTTGGCGCTATCGCGATTGGTTTTTTGGGTTGTGTGTTGGGTGGACGTTTGAGTTTGAAGTTCGATAGCGTTCACATAGCCGCAGGGGCATTGCTCGCGTCTGGTTTGATGTGTCTGCTCTATCCGCTGCTAGGGCCTGACTGGTTAATTTTGCGTTTGGCTGTGCTTTTGGCGTGGGGATTTTTTGTCGTCGCCGACTCGCCGCAATTTTCTGCCGTTGCCGCGCGCAGCTGTCCAGCGCAATTAGTCGGTGGTGCGTTAGCTCTGCAAAATAGCATTGGTTTTTTAATCACCATCGTCAGTCTCACTCTGCTGTTGTCCATGATTGAGCGTGTTGGCAGTCAAGCCTTGTGGTTGTTGCTTCCCGGTCCTGTGCTGGGCTTGCTGGGGCTTTGGCCGTTACTGAAAAAAACTCGGCTGACTGTGGCTGGTGGCGGCTGAGGTCAGTGGTTAACGGCACAAATACTTTGCTTAAATGCAATTTTCTTCATATGAGAACAGTGTGAAAACTATGGACAGACATGGCTTTCACACTCAACCTATCAACCCGTATTTCTCAGCCCCGCTGCGATCCCATTAATGGATATGTGAATGCCGCGCTGAACTCGCTCATCAGCCTGACCATCACGGTAACGCCGCACCAGTTCGACCTGTAAGTGATGCAGTGGATCGATGTAAGGAAAGCGGTGGCGAATCGAGCGCTGCATGCTGGCGTTGCCGGCTAAGCGCTGCTTTTCACCGGTGATTTTCTCTAGTGCGTCGACAGTGCTTTGCCACTCGGCTTGAATCATGCCAAAGATGCGTTTGCGCATTCGCGCGTCGCCCACCAATTCTGAATAGCGTGAGGCCAAGGCTAAATCACTTTTTGCCAGCACCATGTCAATATTGCTCAGCAAGGTGTTGAAAAAAGGCCATTGCTTATTCATTTTTTGTAGCAAAGCCAATGCATCTTTGCGCTCAGCTGCGGTTTTTCCTTGTTCGAGAAAATGCGCAATCGCAGAGCCAAAGCCGTACCATCCCGGCAGTGTGAGCCGGCATTGACCCCAACTAAAGCCCCAGGGAATAGCGCGCAAATCTTCGATTTTTTGCGTTGCTTTGCGGGAGGCTGGACGCGAGCCTATGTTGAGCTCGGCAATTTCGCGAATCGGTGTGGCGCTAAAAAAGTAGTCGGTAAAGCCCGGCGTTTCAAACACCAGTGCGCGGTAGGCGGCCATGCTGGACTTTGATAACTTATCGGCGGCTTGTAAAAAGTCTGGACTTGCGGGTTTGGTCGGTTGCAGTAGCGTCGCCTCCAGTACAGCGGCGACAAGTGTTTCTAAATTGCGTCTGCCGATTTCTGGGTTTGCGTATTTCGAGCCAATCACTTCGCCTTGCTCGGTCAAGCGTATCTGGCCGCGCACTGTGCCTGGCGGCTGCGCCAGTATGGCTTGGTAGCTAGGGCCACCGCCGCGCCCGACAGTGCCGCCGCGGCCATGAAACATGCGCAGTTGAATTTTGTACGAGGCTGCTAGCTGATCAAACAATTCGACCAAAGCAATCTCGGCGCGGTATAGCTCCCAGTTGCTGGTGAAAATGCCGCCGTCTTTGTTGCTGTCTGAGTAGCCCAGCATGATGTCTTGTTCGCTGCCGCTGTTTTGAATCATTCGCGCAATGCCGGGCAGCGCGTAGTACTCGCGCATGATGGGCGCTGCGTTGCGAAGGTCTTCTATGGTCTCAAACAAAGGGACGACGATAAGATCATTGCGCGCTTTGCTGGTTAGACTGTTATCAAGAATGCCCTGCATCAAGCCGACTTCTTTTTGCAGTAACAACACTTCTAACAAGTCGCTCACGGTCTCGGTGTGACTGATGATGTAGTGGCGTATGGCCTCTTTGCCATAGCGCTTTCGGGCTTCTAGCGCGGCTTGAAAAATAGCCAATTCACTTTGCGTGTGCGCCGAATATTCAGCACCTGTCACGCGCAGGCTTCTCGCATCATTGAGCAGGCCTAGCAGCAGTTTGCGCTTGGCCGCTTCATTCAGTGCGCTGTAGTTTTGCTCCAAGCGTGCGCTGGCCAGAAGTTCGGCAATCACTTCTTCGTGCTTGTCTGAGCTTTGGCGCAAGTCGACGGTGGCCAAATGAAAACCGAATACATCAACCGCACGTATCAGCGGCTTAAGGCGCTGAGCTGCCAGTGCTTGACCGTGGTTGGCTGCTAGCGAGGCTTCAATAGTGCGCAAGTCGGCGAGAAATTCTTCTGCTTTTGCATAAGGGTTTTGCGGTGCGATGGCATGCCGCGCAGCTTCCCGGCCAGTCAAGTCCTTGAGCGTCGCGGCCAGCCGTGCGTAGACCCCAGTCAGAGCGCGGCGATAGGGTTCATCTTGGCGGTGTGCGTTGGTGTCCGGCGAGCGTTCGGCTAAGCGCTGCATCTCTGGGCTGATTCGGGTAAGCATGGCTGACAGTGAGAGTTCTGCACCTAGAAAATGCACCTCGGTTAAATAGTGGCGCAGCGCGACATCGGCTTGACGGCTGAGTGCGTGGTTGAGTGTTTCTGCGCTGACGTTTGGGTTGCCATCTCGGTCGCCGCCTATCCACTGGCCCATGCGCAAAAAGCTGTGCACATGTTCTTTGCCCAACTCGGTTTCTAAGCTGGCGTAAAGCTTGGGGATTTCGCGTAAAAAAGTCGATTCGTAATACGTCAGCGAGTTCTCAATCTCGTCTGCTACGGTGAGTTTGGTAAAACGCAGCAGCCGGGTTTGCCACAACTGCATTACACGGGCACGCAACTGGGCCTCGTTGGCCGCGAGTTCGCGTGGAGTTAGTGCGTCTTTTGCAGCTTGTGCCGGGCTAACAGCCAGCACGGCCAGCCCGAGTGCTTTGATGCTGTCGCGTGCGGTCAGCAATTGGGCGATAAAGCGCTCGGCGTCCAATATGCTTTTGCGTTGTACCTCAGTCGGATGGGCGGTGAGTACTGGCGAGACAAAACTTTGTGCCAAGGTGGCGGCAATGGTTTTGCTCGATATACCCGACCAGCGCAGCCTAGCTAAGGCCACTTCAAGACTGCCTTCGCGGCTTTCACCGGCGCGTTCATGGATGGCGCGGCGGCGATTCTGGTGCCGGTCTTCAGCCAGATTGGCCAGATGACTAAAGTAGGTGAAGGCTCGAATCACGCTGACAGTCTGGTCGCCGGATAGGCTTTTCAGTAGTTTTTTCAGGATTTTGTCGGTCTGAGGATCGGCGTCGCGTCTAAAGGCCACTGACAGCGTACGTACTTGTTCGATTAACTCGTAAGCGGCCACGCCTTCTTGTTCGCGGATTACATCACCTAGCAGTCGGCCCAATAGACGTATGTCCTCAACCAATGGGCGCTCGTTAGCGCGGGTGCGGGCATTGCTGCTGGTGATGTTGCCAGCGACTTTTTTCGCCTTGACAGATTTGACGGATTGCTCGTGGCTAGTGTTGGCGCGTGAAGGCATCTTGGCTTTCTTAAGAGTCAAAGTTCAGGACAAAGTACGGATCAAACTATGTGTTTATCGCCATGCTAGCATCGACCAAACCTCATTTATGCAGCACTCGAGCTGCATTTTCCTATTCTCGGTGCCGACAGCACCCCAGCGCATTGACACCTATGCGCCTGAAATAAGCACAACACTCATGGTCAAAAAAGTAATCATCGCTACCCGCGAAAGCCGCTTAGCTTTATGGCAAGCCGAGCATGTCAAAGCCTTGTTAGAAGCCCGTATGGGCTGGCAGGTCGAGCTCTTGGGCATGACCACCATGGGCGATCAAATACAAGACAGATCGCTGAGCAAGGTTGGTGGCAAAGGCTTGTTTGTTAAGGAGCTTGAGGTTGCTATTGAAGAGGGTAGGGCTGATATGGCCGTGCACTCGCTCAAAGATGTGCCCATGGATTTACCCGATGGCTTCGCGCTGGCCTGTGTGCTTGAACGAGGCGATCCGCACGATGCTTTTGTGTCCAATAATTTCGATTCGCTGGCCGCGCTGCCTTTGGGCGCGGTAGTCGGCACGTCTAGTTTGCGCCGGTTAGTGCTGCTCAAAGCGATACGCCCAGACTTGCTGGTTAAGCCACTGCGCGGCAATCTCGATACTCGACTGCGCAAGCTTGATGAGGGCCAATACGACGCCATTGTTTTGGCCGCTGCCGGCTTGCAGCGCTTAGGCATGCAAGCGCGAATTAAAAGCATTTTTAGCAGCCAAGACATGCTGCCCGCAGCTGGTCAGGGTGCTTTAGGCATCGAGGTTGCTGCTAGCCGAAGTGATTTGATTCAAGACCTCGCCACGCTGGCTGATATGCCGACTTGGCTGGCGGTCACAGCCGAGCGTACGGTCTCGCGCGCCATGGGCGGGAGTTGCTCTATGCCTTTGGCAGCTTTCACCACTGGCAATGCCGCTGAAGGACTGCTGCTGCGCGCCGCCTGGGGCGATCCGGCCAGCGATCAGCTTGCATCGACGCCACTCAAACCCATGGTTTATGCGAGTGATACCGCGTCAGTTTCAAACTTTGCCCAGGCCGAGGCTTTGGGCGACAAGGTCGCTAGCGCACTGCGCGCCGGTGGTGCTGTCTGGACTAACAATGCGGGACTGGTCCAAGGCCAATGAACGCAAGGTCAGCGCCCAAGGTCTTGGTGACAAGGCCTGCGCATGATGCGGTTAGCTGGGTTAGCGCGCTACAGCAGGCCGGCTTCGTCGCCGAGGCTTTGCCGTTGATCTCTATTGCTGCGCTTAGCGGCGCTGAGCATGATCTAGCGTTGCAGCAGGCGTGGGCTAATTTGGCGGATTACTCGGCCTGCATGTTTGTCAGCGGTAACGCTGTAGAGGCTTTTTTTCGGCCTCAAAACGCAACCCGTCCCATGCTCCCGCCAAAGCTTCGCTTTATGGCGCCTGGCCCGGGCACCGTCGCTGCTTTGCTGGCCGCTGGTGTTGCGCTTTCGCAGATAGATGCGCCGCCAGAGGATGCTGCGCAGTTCGATTCCGAGTCTTTATGGCGCGTGGTTGGCAAGCGCAACTGGCAAGGCTTGCGCGTCTTGCTGCTGCGCGGCGTAACTGTTGCTGCTCACTCAGATTCAAACCAAGCCGCGCCAGGGCGCGACTGGTTGGTGCGGCAGTTGCTTGACGTGGGTGCTAGCGTTGATCAGTTGCTGGTGTATGCGCGCCGAGCGCCAGTTCTCAACGCGCTAGAACTCCAACGTGTGCGCATTGCTGCGCAAGATGGTTCTGTATGGCTCATGAGTAGCTCTGAGGCTTTGGCTAATTTGCTGGCGCTTGACGGCTTGCAAGACCTCAATTGGCAAGGCGCAAGGGCGATAGCCACGCATGAACGGATTGCTGCGGCGTTGCGCGCAGCCGGCTGGGGTGTTGTTGTGGCGTCACGTCCGGCACTCATTGACATTGTTGATGCGCTGGGCTGGCTAGAATCACCTCCTAATGAGTGAAAGCAAACCAGCCCCTAATTCCCAGATCGAGCTTGATGAAAAAGCCCGCTTAGCTACGCCAGTGATAGAGGCGGATATTCCGTTTTGGCGCTTATCGCGGTTTTGGCTGCTGCTCATGTTGGCACTTGCCGCTGCTGGGTTGATTGCCAGCATATTGCTGTGGCAAAAGCTCTACAGCATCCAAGAGGAGTTGGCACGCCGCAGCCTAGACTCTGGTACGCAGTCGATAGAGGCGCGCGCTTTGGCGCGTCAGGCGCAAGACAGTAGCCGTGAGTTGGCCGTCAGGCTTGGTTTGCTGGAGACGCGAATAGGCGAGGTCAGCTTGCAACGCAGTCAGCTCGAAGAATTGATGCAAAGTTTGTCCCGCTCGCGTGATGAAAATCTGGTGATAGACATAGAGTCCACCATACGCTTGGCGCAGCAGCAGTCTCAACTCACCGGTAGCTCTGAGCCCCTGATTGCAGCGCTAACCAGTGCAAGCCAGCGCTTGGCGCGCGCTGCCCAGCCGCGCTTATACCCTTTGCAGCGTGCTGTGGCTAAGGACACCGAGCGGATTAAATCAGCCAGTCTTACCGACGTGCCGGCGCTCATGCTCAAACTCGATGAATTGGTTCGCTTGGCCGACGACTTGTCTATGGCCAATGCGATGCGCGCCTCAGTCTCTAGCCGTCCTCAAACGGCGACCGCTGAGTCTGCTCCGCTTAGCGCCGCTTCGACTTCAGGAATAACCGGTCTGGCTTTCTTTGACAAAATGACTTTGCCGGTTTGGGTTGGCGGAGCGCTGACTAGTTTGCGCGATAGTGTGGGTCAATTGTTGCGTTTGAGCCGCATAGACCAACCAGAAGGTGTGTTGCTCTCGCCAGAACAGTCTTTTTTCCTGCGTGAGAACTTCAAACTCAAACTTCTTAACGCCCGGCTAGCACTGCTTTCGCGTCAAACCGACGGCGCTCGGGGTGACTTGCAAAATGCATCGGCGTGGTTGAATAAATATTTTGACCCTAACTCGCGCAAGACCCAATTGGCCGCGCAAATGCTGCAGCAAGCGCAGGCTCAGCTCAAGACCAGCGACTTGCCACGTCTCGATGACACCATGACTGCTCTGGCCACGGCCACGGCAGGCCACTAAGTAAAGGTCGAGAAAAAGATGCGCGCTGCATTCTGGTTATTGGCTTTGTTCGCTGTGGCGACTGCTTCTGCTTTGTTCGCTGGTAACAACCAAGCGATGGTTACGCTGTTCTGGCCACCTCACCGTATAGATATTTCTTTTAATTTTGCGGTGCTTCTGCTGGTCAGTCTATTTTTATTGCTTTACGTCGCCATTCGTGCAATGTCGGCAGTTGTGTCGCTGCCGACCGAAGCTAGACGCTGGCGTGCGCAGCAAAAAGAGCGCGCCATGTATGGCGAGCTAATGGATGCGCTGGCGCATTTACTAGCTGGGCGCTATATACGCGCGGCTAAGTCGGCTAAAAACGCGTTGGCACAAGAAAGTGGCCTGATGTATTTGGTCGACCATGGCGACTTGATCGGGCCAGCCATAGGCCACAAGCTTGGCCGCTCCAATCAGCTGCGCGCTCTGGCTCATTTGCTGCTCGCTGAGAGCGCCCAATCGCTGCAAAACAGTGCTCTGCGCGATCAACATTTGAGCTTGGCACTCAGCAGCTCTGCGCCGCGCAATGCGCAAGATGTGCGCGAAGGTGTGCAGTTACGCGCCGCCCGTTGGGCGCTGGATGACCAAGATGCTGACGCGGCCCTGGACATGTTGTCCCAGTTGCCGCAGGGCGTGGCCAGGCGCACCTTATCGCTGCGCCTGAAGTTGCGCGCAGCACGCCTAGCCAGGCAAACCGCGCAGGCGCTAGAGACGGCGCGTCTACTGTCTAAACACCGGGCTTTTTCTGCGGCTGCAGCGCAAAGTTTGGTGCGCGGTTTAGCGCTTGAATTGCTTAACGAGGCACACGACCCAGCACAACTCAAGCAAGCTTGGGCAAGCCTTGATGACAGCGAGCGCGCCATGCCTGAGCTGGCCGTTCATGCCGCGCTGCGCCTGATGGCACTGCACGGCGATGCCCGTACAGCACTGGTTTGGCTGCTGCAAATTTGGGATAGGCTGGTGCAACCGCGCTCGGCGATCAGTGAAGTCGTTCGTGTCAAGGCCATCACCGTGTTGGAGCAATGCTTTGAATCTCTGGATGCAGCCTGGCTTGCGCGCATAGAGTCGGCACAACGTGCGCTGCCTAATGATGGCAATCTTCAGTATCTGGCTGGCATGACTTTTCTCAGTCGCCAGCTCTGGGGTAAGGCGAAACAGTTGCTTCAACAGTCAAGCTCGAACCTGCAAGATAAAGGTTTGCAGCGCAAAGCTTGGCTCGCCCTCGCCACTTTGGCAGAGCAGCGGGAAGACTTGGCGGCGGCGGCTGAGGCTTACAAACGGGCGGCGCTGATTTAATAGCTGGCTACTTTTCACACCGTCAAACGGCCGTATTTTTTAAACATTCACTCGTGTGAAAGCCCAGCGGTCGCGGATTCGTCGGCTGGCTAGTGACCATGCAATGACTACCTGAAGTAGGGCTGTGAGCGACTGCATAGTTTTGCCTTCAGCGTACAGGGGTAGAACCAGGCCCGCAGCAAACTCCGCGCCTAGTGCGTGCAGTGCTCCAGGCAGCACCAAGTTTAGTATCACTAGGTAGACTAATAGTGAGCCAACTAAGCGTCGCGGCTTGGCTGCTGCAGCGAAGAACATGAATATACCGGCGTCGCGCACTAGCAAGAGCACTACTGGCAGAGGTTCGAGTATAAATTTCGGCAGAAATGTAGACATCTCACCAATGGGGCGCAATGCAATCAAGATCAAGGCGCAAAAAAGAGCACAAGCGACACTGACGGGCCAACACGGTAGTTCCTCCGCAGCACGTCGCCATTGCCTAAGTTTGATACGGCACAGTATCCGCCGCACCACTATTGGACCGCTGGGTTCGAAGCACAGCATGAAGTAGCTAAGCACAATCGACAACGTCCATACACACCAAGCGACTGTCTGAATATGGGGTAAGCCTGCCGTTTTAAAGCCAGTCCAGTACAGCGCAGCAGTGGCTATAAATCCAAGTAATACGATGGGCACCGTGCGCACTGTAAGCGCTTGACATAGCGTGCGGTATGCGCCCACTAATGCCCACCCCGCAAAGAAGACAACCGTCGCTAAGACAAAGTTGGCGTTATTCATAATCCAACCGTACCAATAAATCGGTGCTTCAAAAGTTGGATTGACGACTAACCGAATCGATCTAAAGCTCAGCATTCCAGAAGTAATTAGGAGGGCGAAAAAAATGATTAAGGGACTGCTTTTTTTCAGCGGGTCTTGGCGCGTAAGCTGTACAGCTAATGCCAGTGCGCAGGCGTGGGCTGTGATAGCCAAAAAAACGACAGTCAAAGCAGTTTGGATTGGGTCGGTAAATGGTTTGGCGGGCGCATAAATTAAAAATACCGATAAGCAGAGAAAGCCGCCATACCAGGTAAATGCGGTCGCACCCAACAGCTTGCCCCAAGTAATAGTCCAAGGACCCATTGCGGACAAACGCTGCCAATCCCAAGTGCGCTCCGCCAGTTCGTCACTAAACGCCTTAGCGGCTAACTGCGTGCCCCAGCCAAAACTGATCAGCATAAAGCCGCCTAGCCCAGCCGCGGCTAGGTATTCATTTACCTTGTTCGGATCTGTCAGCATGCCGACCATCACAAATACCAAGCCAAGCAGCAGCGGCATGAGCAGCATGCGGTGCGGTGTTATCTCAAGCCACAGATTGCGGCGTAGTTCTGGGTTGTTCATTGCTGATCTCCCTTTTGATTTGCCGATTGCATGATGCGTAAATACGATTGGTGTAAATTTTCTTGTTTCGGCTCAAAGGCGCTAACAGGCAAACCTCCTAGGACTAAGGCGCTGAGCAGTGCTTGGCGCGCGCAAGGCTCGGGTGGCACTAAAAAGAGCGCTTCATGCGCACTTGTCTGAACCAGCTCGACGCCGCCAAGCGGCGCAATCAACTGCGCCACTAAGCGGCTCTCTACCGGTTGCGCCCATTGCACGCTAACGTGTATGCGTTCAGCCCTGGCGCTGTCTGAGTTCAGAGCGCGGTTCTCGACAATGCAGCCTTGGCGAATGACTAGCAGGTGGGTGGAGTATTCATCTAGCTCAGCCAAGATGTGAGAAGACACGATCAAGGTCATGCCGGCTGCACGCAGCTGAGAAAACAAGGTGGCCAATTCATGCCTTGCCTCGGGATCTAAACCCGAGGCAGGCTCATCGAGTATGAGTAGCGCTGGCGTATGGATTAAGGCCTGACCTATCGCTAGGCGCTGGCGCTGGCCGCGGGAGAGTGTTTTACTGATGGTGTCTAGTTTGAGGCTGAGATTGAGTTGTTGCGCGGTTTGCTCAACCGCGCTGGACACCGCATTTTTTAACAGACCCTGAGACAGTGCGGCATAAGTTAGGCATTGCCTGACGGATAGCGAATCGTACAAACCATAAAAGTCAGATAAATAGCCTATGCGCCGGTGGCATTCGCGCGCTTGCTCTCCTACATCAATGCCGTCGACTGATATGTCGCCATCGAATGCTTGCTCTAAAGCTGCCATGCAGCGCAGTAGAGTAGATTTTCCAGCCCCGTTGGGGCCAACCAGCGCTGTCACACTGCCACGGGCCACGTTAAAGCTGAGATTGTTAAGAGCGCGTACGCCTGGGTCCTCGTAACTTAGGTTGCGAATCTGGACGATGTCCGATGCGGCGCTAAAAGGGTAATGGGTAGCAGAAACCATGACAGTACTTTCACTGAGTTCACTTTTTGTGCGCGAATCTTAGTGTCTGTCTGAGCTGGCTGACAAGCGGTTATTCGTATTAATGCAGCGTATTAATGCGGTATGCCAACTTGAGTCTGCTGGCTATGTTGAGCAACGACTGCAACGTTTTTGTGTGTTCGTTCGCACTAGTAATAGCATTTTTTCTGCTGCTAATTAAACCAAGCTGCTTTGACCGAATAGCCGCGCAATTGATTCTCCATTAGCCTGAGTGATTTAATTTTTACCAGCGTAAAAAAACCCGCCGAAACGGTTAAGTTAGGGCGGGTTTTGTCTGAGCTTAATCGCTCAGGCTAGGGCTGCTTTTTATGCCGCTGGCTTGTCTTCTGAAGGCAAAGCCATGGCGCTCAGGTCGCGCTTGGTTTCAACCAAAACTAACGGACCTTCGCCACTGACGACGGCCACTGGACGCATACGCGGTACATGCACAGGCTTGGCTTCAGCTGCAATCGCTGCGGCGACCTGGGCAATTTTTGCCGTGTTGGAATTGACCCACTGCAAACCCGAAGACTGGGCGACGTCGGCTAAGTCTTGCATTGGCAAGGCGTAGCTGTCAATTTGCGGCAAGGCTTGTCCGGCGGCTGGGGCGGTGGCTATGGTGGCTGGTGCCACTACAACGGGTGCTTCGACAGGCTTGGCTTGTGCTGCCGGTGCTGGAGTCGCAACTGGCGTTGGAGTCACAGCTGCTACAGGTGCAACAGCGGCTACAGGAGGTGCGGTCAACGCAGGCGCCTGTGCAGCTGCTGTGTTGGCTACAAACTCAGGCGCAAACTCGGCAGCATTAGTCTCGGCATAGGCCGGTGGTTGGCTAGGCTGAAAGTCGTTGCTTGCAGCTTGCGGCGCGCGGCTTTCGCGGTTGTCAGCATCACCGCGTTCGCGGCGTTCGCGGCCATAACGGTCGCGGCTGCGGCGTGGTGGGCGCTGATCGGCGCCTACTTCTGCGTCTGGACCGTTTCCTTCACTGCGATCGGCAAGGGGTGCGTTATCGAGCTGAGCCGAAACGTCACGGGCTTGTGGCGCTGCTTGCGCATCAAGTGCCAAGTTTTGCTGAGCACTGTCTTCTTCAACACGGCGCTCGTTGCGACGACCGCCACGCTCACCACCGCGTTCCGCACCACGTTCACGGCGACCATCGCCGCGCTCGGCACGTTGGCCTTGAACGGCTTCTTGGTTGGAGCGATCTTGAGGTGCACGTTCTTGGCGCTGCTCTTCCGAGTTACCGGCAGCGGCCATGGCGGCTTGATTGGCCAGTGCCAAGTCCTGCTCTACTGGATCGCGAGCAATGCGGTCTGTGCGCTCTGGCCGTTCGCGGCGACCACGACTGCCTTCTGCGCGGGGTTCACGTGGCTCACGGCCACCTTCTGCGCGGGGCTCGCGTGGTTCACGCGGTTCGCGGCCACCTTCGGCGCGCGGTTCACGTGGCTCACGAGTCTCTTGGTTGCGCGGTGATTCTGCGCGGCCTTCACCGGTTGGGCGTTCAGTGCGACCTTCTGGATTGCGTTCGCGGCGCTCACCGCCACGGCCTTCAGAACGACCGCCTTCAGCACGCTCACCGCGGGCTTCGTTGCGACCATCGGCTGGGCGGCCATCTGTTCGGCCTTCTGCTCGACCTTCTGAGACTGGACGACCATCAGCGCGTCCATCAGCTTTACCTTCGGTGCGAGCGTCATTGCGGTTGCGTCCACCACGGCGACCATCTCTGCCACCTTCGCGGCCACCGCGGCCGTCACGGCGTGCGGTGTCGCGCTCTTCTTTTTTCACTTCTGGTGCGGGTGTTGCTGGCTCTGCGACTGCCGGTTCGGCAGAAAACAAATCCTTGATCCAACCAAAAAAGCCTTTTTCCGCTGGTACAGCAACCGGAATCGGTGCTGCTGCGGTGGCTTGCGGCTTAGGTGGAACCATGGGCGCCGGTGCATCGGGCAACACGCCTTTGATGATGGGCTCTTGACGGTTTTGCTTTTCTTGGCTGCGGCGCGTCACGGCTGTTGTGTCGTCCATCTCGACGGCCATTTTGTAGCTCGCTTCGATGTTGTCAAGGCGCGGGTCGTCGTGCTTGAGGCGCTCTAGGCGGTAGTTGGGAGTCTCCAGCGTTTTGTTGGGTACTAGCAGCACGTTGATGCGTTGCTTGAGTTCAATTTTGCTGATTTCTGAACGCTTTTCATTGAGCAGGAAAGACGCCACGTCGACGGGTACCTGGCACAGCACGGAGGCGGTGCTGTCTTTGAGCGACTCTTCTTGGATGATGCGCAAAATTTGCAATGCCGAGCTCTCGGTGTCGCGAATATGGCCTGAACCGCCGCAACGTGGGCAAGGAATCGAGGCACCTTCTGAGAGGGCTGGACGCAGGCGCTGGCGGCTCATCTCCATCAGGCCGAATTTGCTGATGGTGCCGAACTGCACACGGGCGCGGTCTTGGCGCAGCGCGTCGCGCAGGCGGTTTTCCACATCACGGCGGTTGCGTGACTCTTCCATGTCGATAAAGTCGATCACGATCAGGCCACCCAAATCGCGTAAGCGCATCTGGCGTGCGACTTCGTCGGCGGCTTCTAAGTTGGTGCGGGTTGCGGTCTCTTCGATGTCCCCGCCCTTGATGGCGCGGGCCGAGTTGACGTCAACAGAAACCAAGGCTTCGGTATGGTCAATCACGATAGCGCCGCCGGATGGCAGTTGTACCGTGCGGGCATAGGCCGATTCGATTTGGTGCTCGATCTGGAAACGCGAGAACAAAGGCGCGTCGTCACGGTAGCGCTTAACGCGGTGCTCATGCTCAGGCATTACGTGGGCCATGAATTGGCGCGCTTGCTCGTAGACGTCGTCGGTGTCGAACAAAATGTCGCCGATGTCGCTGTTGAAATAGTCGCGGATGGCGCGAATGACTAGGCTAGATTCCTGATAAATCAGGAAAGCGCCCTTGCCCTTGCTGGCGCCGTCAATGGCGGTCCAGAGCTTGAGCAGGTAGTTCAAGTCCCACTGCAACTCTGGCGCGCTGCGGCCAATGCCGGCGGTGCGCGCGATGATGCTCATGCCGCCCGGGTATTCGAGCTGGTCCATGGCTTCTTTGAGCTCGGCCCGGTCGTCGCCCTCAATGCGGCGGCTAACACCGCCACCACGTGGGTTGTTCGGCATCAGTACAACGTAGCGTCCAGCTAGCGAGACAAAAGTTGTTAGCGCCGCACCTTTGTTACCGCGCTCTTCTTTTTCGACTTGGACCAGCATTTCCTGGCCTTCGCGGATCACGTCGCTAATACGTGCCTGATTGACTGGCACGCCTTGGGCGAAGTATTGACGCGAGATTTCTTTGAAAGGCAAAAAGCCGTGACGGTCTTCGCCGTAGTCGACGAAGCAGGCTTCCAAGGATGGCTCTACGCGTGTGACGACGGCTTTATAGATGTTGCCTTTGCGTTGTTCGCGGCCTTCGATTTCGATTTCGTAGTCTAAGAGTTTTTGTCCGTCAACTATCGCCAGACGGCGTTCTTCTGATTGTGTGGCGTTTACCAGCATCCGTTTCATAGTGCTCAACCTTTTTCGTTCTATTCGTTTCAAACCCAAAATGGGTAATTGACGCCGAAAGCTGACGCAGTGCGAACGTGGGGAATTGCCGGAGAGCTTTTGACGGCGCCTAGTGCTTACTATTGATTAGTCAGCTTAGCGGTCTGGGCGTGGGCGCGTGGATGGAGTGAGCAGGGGTCTGACAGGTACGTGCTACAAAAAAAATAGCTTCAAGCGCACTCTGAGCAAGAGCTGTAGGCTGATGCATGCCCAAAAGCAGGGCCATGAGGCGCCGCAGGCATGTATCTATCAGACTAATCAGTGTTGTTCTCAAGGGGCGACCTGTTTAAAAGACTTGATCTCATTGATCCGCCTGCAGCCGGTTGTGTATGACTAGGGCTGCGGGCATGGTATTCCGTAGTTGTATTCGCAAAACGTCGACTTTTTACTGCCAAACAGCGGCAAGACAGGTGCTTGGCACGCATGGCTTGGGGGCGTTGACAGTCTTGGGCGTCGACCTTCCAGCGCGGCTGTGCATGGTTTGTACCGGCCGGTTCTCCCGACTCAGAGCTTGTGTAGATTAAAATCTAGACAAATCAACTACTTACAGCGCATCGCTAGTGAAACATATTATAGGGGTAGCCAAGACCATGGCCACAGATTTAGCCAATCGGCGCAGCCCTCAGGTTGCAGCCAAGTCAGACAAGGCGCTGTCGAGCGCGTCACCGCAACCGACAGCCCAGGCCACACTGGTCACGGTGGATGAAGATTACGCCGGTCAGCGGCTGGATAATTTTTTAATACGCCAACTCAAAGGCGTACCAAAAACCCATGTCTACCGCATTATTCGCAGCGGCGAAGTGCGTATTAACAAGGGCAGGGCGCAGGCCGAGACCCGCGTGCAGACCGGTGACGTGGTGCGCCTGCCACCGGTTCGCACTTCAGACCGAGCGCTGGAAAAAGCCGAGGTTATGGCGCAGCTGGTGGCCAATCATGGTGCGACTTCAAGCGTAGGCGGTTTCGCGCCAGCGGCTGAATTTCCGGTGCTGTTTGAAGACGACTTTTTGCTCGCCATCGATAAGCCCGCTGGCGTTGCCGTGCATGGCGGCAGCGGCGTGAGTTTTGGAGTGATAGAGCAACTGCGTATGGCCAGACCAGAGGCGGACTTTTTAGAACTGGTGCACAGGCTAGACCGCGAAACCAGCGGTATCTTGCTAATCGCCAAGCGCCGCATGGCGCTCAAACTGCTGCAAGAGCAGTTCCGTGAGCGTGAAACGGACAAGGTCTACCTCGCATTAGTCAGTGGCGAGTGGTCACCTAGTCGGCGCGTGATTGACAAGGCCTTGCATAAATATCTGCTCCCTAATGGTGAGCGGCGCGTGAAAATTGTGCCTAACGAGCATCCCGATGGCATGCGTTCTATCACATTGGTCAAGCCCCGGGCTGTAATAGCACCTCGGCGATCCTCTACACCAAACACCGCTTTTAGCTTGCTTGAGGTAACGATTAAGACCGGTCGTACGCATCAGATTCGCGTGCACTTGGCCGGCGAAGGTCATCCGATAGCAGGCGATGATAAATACGGTGACTTTGAACTGAATAAAGCCTTGCAAAAAATAGTAGCCGGTGCGCCGGCGCTCAAGCGCATGTTTTTGCATGCCTGGACGCTTAAGTTCAACCATCCCAAGACCCGAAAAACCATACAGTTGCAGTCTGAGCTACCGCCAGAGCTGCAGCAGTTTTTACCGCTCCCCACGCTAGACTGAGTCAACAACCCCAAAGCGGCAGCGTACTAGCTGCCGGGTCACAATAACAGCATGCAAACTAGACAATTTGACTTGATCGCCTTCGACTGGGACGGCACCTTGTATGACTCGACGGCCAGCATCATCCGCTGCATCCAAGCGGCTGTGGCTGATGTTGGAGGTACGGTGCCTAGTGACGAAGCCGCTGGCTACGTGATAGGCCTTGGCCTGATGCAGGCGTTGGCTCATGCCGCGCCAGATGTACCTCAGGATAAATACCCAGCGTTGGGTGAGCGTTATCGCCACCACTACGCCAAACACATTGATGATTTGAGCTTGTTCGATGGCGTGCTGCCTTTATTGGTAAGCCTCAAAGAGCGCGGCTATTTGCTCGCTGTTGCTACCGGAAAATCGCGTCTTGGCCTTGATGAGGCGCTGCGCAATGTGGCGCTCAAGGGCATGTTTGACGGCTCGCGTACGGCTGATGAAACGGCTGGCAAACCCAATCCCCGAATGCTGCATGAGCTTGCTACTGAGTTCGGTGTGCCAGCCAGTCGCCTGCTCATGATCGGAGACACCACACATGATTTGCAAATGGCGATCAATGCCGGCTGCCCCAGTGTTGCGGTGAGTTATGGCGCGCATGGCAGCGAAGCCTTGACAGCGCTAGGTCCACGCCATCTGGCGCACTCGGTACGCTCGCTGCACGACTGGTTGCTGCTGCAGGACTAAGGCGCTAATTCCATGGATGATTTGCAAACGCTTTGCTCCAGCTCTCAGCTACAAGATCGCGGTCTGGCCATGCCATTCGATGTGGTTTATGCCGGCCAGACATGCCGCGCTTTTGCTGTGCGTTTTGACGGCCATGTTCAGGCCTATCTCAACCGTTGCACGCATGTTGCAATGGAGTTGGACTGGCAAGCGAATCAAGTTTTTGACGGCAGTGGCCAATGGTTGTTGTGTGCCAGTCATGGTGCGGCCTACCATCCTGCCAGTGGTGAATGTGCTGGTGGTCCTTGTCGTGGTGGTCTGGTCAAGATAATGCTGTCAGAATCCGACGGTATCGTTTATTGGCATGGCTCTTACAAGCTCAAGCCCTTGGCTTTTTGATTTATTTCTTTAATTTTTTAAGTAGCCCTTATTTCTCTCATGACTGAATCCAATCATCTTGAAAACAATCCAGCGCCGCAAAGCGCCTCTGCCGCGCCAGCTTGGGAGCGTGCAACGCTTGAAAAGTTAGCTTTTGCCGCTCTCGTCGAGCAAAAGTCCACGCGCCGTTGGAAGACCTTTGTGCGTCTTTCATGGCTGGCCTTTTTTGTAGCCTTGTTGTGGTTGGGTTTGCGGACCGCCGCACCGGTTGCCGATGTCTCATCACCGCATACTGCCGTGGTTGAAATCAAGGGTGAGATTGCTGCAGGCTCAGACGCCAGCGCTGAGTTTGTGAACGCTGCCTTGCGCGCTGCGTTTGAAGACAGTGGCTCCAAAGCCGTCGTGCTGCTGATCAACTCGCCCGGCGGCAGCCCGGTTCAGGCCGGCATGATGAATGATGAGATTTTGCGTTTAAAGGCCAAGTACAAAAAACCGGTTTACGCCGTGGTTGAAGAAACCTGTGCCTCAGCTGCTTATTACATTGCGGTTTCAGCCGACCAAATTTTTGTCGATAAAGCCAGTATTGTGGGCAGCATTGGCGTGTTGATGGATGGTTTTGGTTTTACCGGTTTGATGGACAAACTCGGCGTCGAGCGCCGCTTGCTGACTGCTGGCGAGAACAAAGGATTTTTAGATCCGTTTAGCATTCAGACCGAAAAGCAACGCGCTTTTGCGCAGACCATGCTCAACCAGATTCACCAGCAATTTATCGGTGTGGTCAAAGCCGGGCGCGGCCAACGACTGAAGGAAACACCAGAGATGTTCACAGGCCTGTTCTGGACTGGCCAGCAAGCCATAGAGCTCGGATTGGCCGATCATCTGGGTAGTCTTGACTATGTGGCGCGTGAAGTCGTCAAGACCGAGGACATAGTTGATTACACCAAGCGTGACAATGTTGCTGAACGTCTGGCTAAGAAGTTTGGTGCTGCCATAGGCGAGGGCGGCATGAAGGCGTTTAAATCTATTCCTTCAATTCACTAAACTGACTCAAACCCTTTTTAGAGGCGAGGCGCTGCCAAGGCATGTCGCTCTCGCCGCTGTGTAGGCGTTGAGATAAAAGGCTTTAAATGCAGCCTTTTCTGGCCTTGACTTTGATTTCTAGAGCAAGCCTTATCGCCCAATACAGAACACTGCTGGCAAATCTAGTGGCGGCGTGGGTTTGCTCTTTTTCCAACCCGAGGTCAAGGCGCTAAAAGACCAGCTTTTCTCCAGCGTCAAGCCACAACTAAGTGCTAGCCGTGTATTGCCGTGCAGTGTTTGCAGAAGTGCGCCTAAAAGCACGGTATTGCGGTAAGGCGTTTCAATAAAAATTTGCGTTTGACCGGTTTTTAGTGCCAACGACTCGAGTTCGCGAATGCGTTGTGCGCGCTCACCTGACTCTTGCGGCAGATAGCCGACAAAGGCAAAGCTCTGTCCATTCAGACCGCTAGACGCCAGCGCCAACATCAGTGACATAGGTCCACCCAATGCAACGACTGTTATGCCTAAGTCGTGCGCTGCTCGCACCACAGAAGAGCCTGGATCGGCAATCGCCGGCATACCGGCTTCGCTGACCAAGCCCATGTCGTGACCGGCTAGTGCAGCCGCTAGCAGCGGCCGTGCGTCGAAGTTGCCGTTGTGATCGCCTTTCTTATGCACCTCTCGCGGTAGTTCTTGAATTTTTTGCTCTTGCACCGTGCAAGCCAGTGGCTGCAACTCGCCCACGCGTTTGAGGTAAGCGCGCGTGCTCTTAGCGTTCTCGCAAACCCAGTGCGTTAACAGTGCGGCAGCGCGTACGGTTTCCATGGGCATGACTTCGGCTAGCGGAGTCTGGCTGTTGCAACCAAAGTCGAGTGGGGCGGGTACTAAATAGAGTTTGCCTTTTGGGGTCGAGTTGGCGGCGGTCATGCATTGGCCTTTGTGTTTTTCGTTAAGTGTTGTCCGCCTAGCAAATCAATGCCGGCGGCGCGCAGCATGGCGCAAGTGCGAATTAAAGGTAGACCGATTAATGCGGTTGGGTCATCGCTGTCAATGGCGTCGAGTAAAGCAATGCCAAGACCTTCGCTTTTGGCGCTGCCAGCACAGTCGTAGGGTTGTTCGGCGCGCAAGTAGTTTTCAATCTCGTCATCGCTCAAGTCGCGAAACTTAACCCGTACTGCTGCCAAGCGGCACTCTGAAAAACCGATTTCAAGGCAAACCACGGCGACCGCAGTTTGAAACACGACGGACTGGCCGCGCATACGGCGCAACTGGGTTACAGCGCGTTCGTGGTTGCCAGGTTTACCCAGCGACTCGCCTGCAAGATCAGCGACTTGATCGGAGCCAATCACAACCGCTTGTGGATTGGTTTTTGCCACTGTGTTGGCTTTTTCCAGCGCCAAGCGCATAGCGAGATCAGCGGGGGTTTCGCCAGCTTGAGCACTCTCGTCAAGTTCTGGTGAGACGCTATCGAACGGGATACGTAGGCGCTGGAGTAGCTCGCGCCTGTAAATTGAGCTTGAGCCGAGTATCAAGGGGCGAGACGGCTGGCTATAAGTGGGAGGGATTGCGGCTAAAGCGCCGGGCTTGTCAAAGTTCATGGCTTGATTCTCTTACACTGCTTGCTATGACCAGAATGATTCAAGCCAACCAACTCAATATACAGGCCTTTGCTCAAGAGGCTGTGTCGTACGCAGAGACCACGCCACTGCAACAATTTTCGCGCCTCGCGCATGAAACCAGCCTTAAGCAAGACGATGCAACCGTTGTCTGGCAAGCCAGCGCGGAGCTGCGTAAGGGCTCTACTCCAGAAGACGATATTTGGCTGCACTTGCAAGCCACGACGAAGCTGGCATTAACTTGCCAACGCTGCATGACGGCGCTGAGCATGCCTCTTGAGGTCAACCAGTGGTACCGTTTTGTCGCCAGCGAGGAAGTTGCCATGCTGCAAGACGACGAGTCCGAGGAAGACCTGTTGGTGATGGAGCCGCAATTTGACCTGCTCGCAGTACTGGAAGATGAGCTGCTAATGGCCTTGCCACTGGTGCCTATGCATGAGCAATGTCCCGTGCCACCGGTTATGCAAAGCGCTCAAAGCGGTGCCGAGGAAGAAGCGCTGACTTTGGCCGAAAAGCCTAATCCTTTCGCGGTGTTGGCTCAGTTAAAAGGCAAGAAATAAGGCTAATACAGGCAAGAAAGAAGCTGAAAATAGCAGGGGATAATTCTTCACTAGAGTGCTGTTCTTTGGTGACTGTCTCCCAACTTTTGGGGCGATAAGATTCCCAGCTATAATCAAAGGCTTCGCGTACTAAACATTGATTGTTAAGCTGCGGCAAGATTTTGAAGTTCTATTTTTTAAGACGACAAAATCTCCCGCTTGTGACTTTGAGTCTGGTGCGCAATTTACCAACCCTACACCCCACCAGTGTTGTAACAGGAGCGGATTATGGCCGTCCAGCAGAACAAAAAGTCACCTTCGAAGCGCGGTATGCACCGCTCGCACAATGCACTTAACGTGCCAGGCATCGCAGTGGAATCCACCACTGGTGAGATCCATTTGCGTCACCACATCAGCCCAACCGGTTTTTACCGCGGCCGTAAGGTGCTCAAAACTAAATCTGATTAATTCAGAGCGCTAAGCACTAGCCCGCACTCATACTGCGGGCTTTTCTTTTGGCGCAGCATTTTATTTTTATGACTGTAGTGGCCGTTTCATGATCAGAATTGCTGTAGATGCTATGGGTGGAGATTTCGGCCCGCGTGTCACGGTCGCTGCCAGTCTTGCCTTTTTGCAAGGTCATGCCGATGCAAGCTTGATTTTGGTTGGTCAGCCTGAAGTGCTGTCTCGTCACCCCCATTACGCACAACTCATAGCCAGTGGTCGCTGTGAAGTTATTTCAGCCAGTGACGTGGTGAGCATGGACGACAGCATTGAAGTGGCCCTTAGGCGCAAGAAAAATTCTTCCATGCGTCTTGCCATCAACCAAGTAAAGCTTGGTGCTGCACAGGCTGCTGTTTCGGCCGGCAATACCGGCGCGTTAATGGCGATTGCCCGCTATGTCCTCAAAACAATGGATGGTATTGATAGGCCAGCGATTGCTACGCAGTTGCCGAATGCTGCCGGCGGTGCCACTACCGTGCTGGATTTAGGCGCCAATGTAGATTGCAGTGCCGATCACTTGCTCCAGTTCGCAGTCATGGGTTCGGCTCTGGTCGCCGCTATTGGCGGCAATGACTCGCCTAGCGTTGGTTTACTCAATATTGGTGAAGAGGCCATTAAAGGCAGCGAAGTGATCAAAAAAGCCGGCGAATTACTGCGTTCAGCAGCCAGTTCTGGCGACCTCAATTTTTACGGTAATGTTGAAGGTAATGATATTTTTAAGGGCACTACCGACATAGTTGTTTGTGACGGTTTCGTGGGTAATGTGGCGCTAAAGGCCAGTGAAGGTCTGGCCAGCATGATTGGTGCTTTCATGAAGGCTGAGTTTTCACGCAATATCTTTACCAAAGCTGCAGCTATCGTGGCCTATCCGGTTTTAAATGCGTTTAAAAAACGTGTTGATCACAGGCGTTACAACGGTGCAGCGTTGCTTGGTTTGCAAGGTTTGGTGTTTAAAAGTCATGGTTCTGCAGATGCATTTGCTTTCGAGCGCGCTCTGAATCGGGCTTATGATGCGGCTCGGAACAATCTTTTAGAGCGAGTTCGTGAACGCATAGCGCATGCAGCGCCATTGCTGCTCGCGGCACAGGCTGCACCTATTGCTGATGTAGCCACCTTATCGACGCCAGAGCCGGTTGTTCTCACAGTCAATCCGGCTTGACCAACATAGATCAATGACCCTCATGACCCGCTACTCTCGCATCACCGGAACCGGAAGTTTTCTGCCCCCCAAACGATTGACCAATGCCGACCTAGTTGCCGAATTGGCTGCCAAGGGCATTGAAAGCTCAGACCAATGGATAGTCGAGCGCACTGGCATACATGCACGTCACTTTGCTGAGCCTGATGTGTGCAGCAGTGATTTAGCGGTTGAAGCTGGAAGACGTGCAATTGAAGCGGCTGGTCTAAAGCCTGAAGACATAGACTTGATTATTGTGGCGACATCTACGCCCGACATGGTGTTTCCTTCAACCGCCTGTATCTTGCAAGCCAAGCTTGGCATTCATGGTTGCCCCGCGTTTGATGTTCAGGCTGTTTGCAGCGGTTTTATTTTCGCGCTGACCATGGCCGACTCCTTGATCAAAACTGGCACGGCTAATAAAGCGCTGGTCATAGGCGCCGAAGTATTTTCGCGACTTCTTGACTTTACCGATCGCGGCACTTGCGTGCTGTTTGGCGATGGCGCCGGCGCAGTCGTGTTGGAAGCTTCCAGTACGCCAGGTATTTTATCTAGCGACTTGCATGCCGATGGCAAATACGCTGGCATTTTGTGCGTCCCTGGCAACGTCTATGGCGGCAAAATTTTGGGTGATCCCTTACTTAAGATGGACGGCCAAGCCGTATTCAAACTCGCCGTTGGCGTGCTTGAGAAAACTGCACATGCCGCGCTTGAGAAAGCTGGCTTGAGTGCGACTGACGTTGACTGGCTGATTCCGCATCAGGCAAATATTCGCATCATGCAAAGCACCGCTAAGCGGCTCAAGTTGCCGTTGGAAAAAGTCATTGTCACGGTCGATCAGCATGGTAATACTTCGGCTGCCTCTATACCTTTGGCGCTAGATGTTTCTGTGCGTGATGGACGTATTAAAAAGGGTGACACCTTGTTGCTAGAAGGCGTAGGCGGTGGTTTCACTTGGGGTGCAGTGGTTCTTAACTACTGAGATGCCCAGTCCTGTGTTGATAATTTTTGACTGGCGGCATGCGGCGCGCTGACCAGTTACTCGCTTTTGTACTGGCCTTGGCTTTCGTGGCTGCTGGCGCGAAGACGCTGCTGCGTGCGCCGCCTGCGGACTATGCTTTCCAACCAACGGCGTATAAATCCTTTCCGCTCAGCGACGTCGTTGCAGCGCCTGCAGCGGCTATGCCTGTGTCGACTCCGGCCCTTAGTAGCCCCAGCCTTCAATACGATGCCCACTTTGTTTCGGCCCTACCCGGCCAATCCGTGCATGCAGCCACACTGGTCGAGCTAAACAATGGCAATTTGCGCGCCGTCTGGTTTTCTGGCTCGCGTGAGGGTGCGGGCGATGTCACTATTCAAACAGCGGTGCTCGACACTACTGCCATGCAATGGGGCGCGGAAAAAACGCTGCTAGAGCGCCACCAGATAGAGCGCGATCTTTGGCGCTACGTCAAAAAAATTGGCAATCCCGTCATTGGCCGTGCGCCCGACGGCTCGCTTTATCTGTGGATGGTCACTGTCTCACTGGGCGGTTGGGCCGGTAGTTCGATTAGCTATATGCGCTCAGTTGACGACGGCCTCAGCTGGAGCCCAATGCGCCGATTAGTGACCTCGCCGTTTCTCAATATCAGCACGCTGGTCAAAGGTAATCCAGTGGCACTGGAGAATGGGCAGATTGCATTGCCGGTTTATCACGAGTTCGCAACCAAGTTTGCTGAGGTGTTGCGTCTGGATGCAAACGGGCAGGTGCTCGATAAGCTTCGCATACCGAATAGTCAGACTGATTTACAGCCGGTCTTACTGCCCGCTGATGAGCAAAATGCGCAGATATTTATGCGCTCGGGACAGGCTCAGTCGGTAATGCGTTCAGCTACGGTGGATGGTGGCAAACACTGGTCGCCAGCCGAGCCCATAGCATGGCATAACCCAGACTCTGCGTTAGCCGGTGTCACTGCGCGTGATGGCACGAGCTGGCTGGCACTCAACACCCAGCAAAACACCCGTCAAGTGCTGGATTTAATCAGTGCTGGCAAGGGCGCGAGTTTTGACGCTGCTAGACCTATGACGGTAGAGACTTCTCCCACGCCAGGCCAGTTGCTCAGCATTGAGGCCTACGAAAATTTACTCAGCAAAGAACTGCTAGCTGCTGGCGCCAATGCAGCACAAACGGCTGAATATGTGGCTAGCGCTAGACGTCAGCTGTGTGGTGTCAAGGCTTGCTCGCTTGAGTATTCCTACCCTTATTTGCTGCAAAGCCGCGACGGTTATATGCATTTGATTTACACCTGGCACCGCAGCCGCATTAAATACCTGCGTTTTGATCCGCTCAAGCCTTTGGCTGATACCCATGTTCCCACCGCTCACTGATTTTGTGGCCCTGCTAGGCGTGAACCTAGCGCTGTGTGCTGGACTGCTGTGCCTGCCGCTTAGTCGTCGCCTGCCACAGCCGGCCGCGCGCTGGTTGGTGCTGCTGTTGCTGATAAGTCTGTGGTGGCCTGTGGGTTTGAGCGCTATTCCTATGGCGGGCTATCTGCGCGGCATAGTCTCAGACCTGAGCATCACACTCGTGGCTTTGAGCTGCTTGTCATTACAAACGCGACTTTTTGGGACGGCAAGACTGCCTGAGCGTGAGCGACTCAGCCTTTATGCTGTGTTAGCCGTGAGCGCCATAGTGCTCTACCCGACAGCCTTGGGTTGGGGTAACTGGGATGCTTACCGACTCGGTTGGGGTTCGCTGTCTATGCAGCTAGGGCTGCTGCTGGTTTGTCTGGCCAGCTGGTTTGTCGGTTTACGATTACTACCCGGCTTGACCGCGTTGGCCCTGTTGGCTTGGTCCGCTGGGCTGATGGAATCGAATAACCTTTGGGACTACCTGCTGGACCCTTGGTTGGCGGTTTTCTCGCTTGCTTACTGCATCAAGTACGCTATCAAACGATTATTGGAGAAACTGACTTGAAACCTTTTGCATTTGTTTTTCCCGGCCAGGGCTCCCAGTCCGTGGCCATGCTAGATGGCTGGGCCGACCATGCGGTGCTGCGCCAAACACTGGCTGAAGCCTCTGATGCTTTGGACCTTGATATCGGCCTGCTGATCAGCCAAGGACCTAAAGAGCTGCTGGCTCTGACCACCAATACCCAGCCAGTCATGCTAGTTGCCGGGGTTGCGGCTTACCGCATCTGGATGGCCGAGACCGGCATGGCGCCTGCGGTGTTGGCTGGCCACTCGCTGGGGGAGTATTCCGCTTTGGTTGCAGCCGGTGTGTTGACGCTGACGCAGGCAGCGCCCTTGGTGCGTTTTAGGGCTCAGGCTATGCAAGACGCAGTGCCGGTAGGTATGGGTGCTATGGCCGCCATTCTTGGCCTTGACGCGGCCAAGGTGATTGCCGGCTGTGCCGAAGCAATGGCAAGTTTTACGATGGATAGCCGCGAGGTTGTAGAGGCCGTGAACTTTAACGATCCTATGCAGACGGTTATCGCCGGAAGCAAGGCTGCCGTCGATAAAGCCTGCGAAGTGCTTAAGGCGGCAGGCGCTAAGCGCGCGCTGCTGCTGTCGGTGTCCGCACCATTTCATTCAAGTTTAATGCGGCCGGCGGCAGACAAGTTGCTGCAAAAGCTGCAAGAAACTGCATTTGCTGCACCGAGTATTCCCGTCATCAACAACATTGACGTGAGTGTAGAGACTGATGTTGACGCGATTCGTGCCGCGCTATTTCGCCAAGCATTTGGCCCAGTTCGTTGGGTCGAGTGTGTGCAGGCAATAAAGGCCAGAGGCGTTTCCTGCATAGTCGAATGCGGCCCGGGTAAAGTATTGGCAGGTTTGGCTAAGAGAATTGACCCGGAGTTGAACGGTATGCCCTTGTTCGACCCGGCCAGCATGGCCCAGGTAAAGGAATCAATCAAATGAGCGACGTTAAATTTGCCGGACAAATTGCACTGGTCACAGGCGCATCGCGCGGCATAGGTGCTGCTATTGCGCTAGAACTGGCGCAAAAAGGTCTCAAAGTGATTGGCACGGCCACCACGGAGGAAGGCGCAAGCAAAATCAGCCAGACGCTGTCGGCCTTTGACGGTTGTTCTGGGCGCAAGCTAGACGTCAATGATGTCAGTGCTGCTGAGGCGTTGATAGACGCACTGGTCAAGGAACACGGTGGTTTGCAGGTGCTGGTTAACAATGCCGGCATCACCCGGGATATGCTGGCTATGCGCTTAAAAGATGACGACTGGGACGCGGTGTTAGATACCAATCTCAAAGCTGTTTTTCGTATGAGCCGGGCCGTGATGCGCACCATGATGAAACAACGCTATGGGCGCATCATCAGCATTACTTCGGTGGTAGGCACCTCCGGTAATGCGGGTCAAGCCAATTACGCTGCGGCTAAGGCCGGTGTCGCTGGTATGACTCGCGCTTTGGCGCGGGAATTGGGCTCACGTAACATCACTGTCAATTGCATAGCGCCGGGTTTTATCGAGACGGATATGACGGCGGGCTTGAGTCTTGAGCAACAAAAATCCCTGCTTGGCCAGATTCCACTGGGACACTTGGGTAAGCCTCAAGATATTGCGCACGCGGTCGTATTTGTCGCCAGCCCAGAGGCGGCGTACATTACGGGTCAGGAAATTCACGTCAATGGCGGCATGCACATGGCTTAATTGCCGTGCCATACGCGCAGACTTTTTTGTCATTTAGTACACGTTTGACAGTGGTAAAACACTGATCAAACTGAAGCCGGTTATTATCCGTCCGGCCCGGCGCTTAGGAGGACAACTCCTAACGCGGTAAAATTACGGATTAATTTACAACCCTCAGAGGGATTTATGAGCGATATCGAAGCACGCGTTAAGAAAATCATTGCCGAACAGCTTGGCGTAGAAGAAGGTCAAGTTACCAGCGAGAAAGCCTTTGTGGCCGATCTTGGCGCTGACTCTCTTGACACCGTAGAACTGGTGATGGCTCTGGAAGACGAGTTTGGAATTGAAATTCCAGACGAGGACGCCGAGAAAATCACCACCGTCCAGAACGCCATTGATTACGCCAATACCCATCAAAAGGCTTGATGCCAACTAGAAAGCCTTCACCGGCTTTCTTTTCTTTACCTGCGGCCTAGCCGCCATCAAACCTGAAAAACCGTTGATGGTTATTCAGGTTTTTTTCCAGGATTTATGAATGAGTCGTCGTCGTGTCGTAGTGACAGGTCTCGGATGTGTCAGCCCAGTCGGCAACACCGTGGCCGAGTCCTGGTCAAACCTGCTTGCCGGAAATTCCGGCATCGATTTAATAACCCACTTTGATGCGAGCAACTTTTCTTGCAAGTTCGCTGGCGAAGCCAAAGGCTTCAAAATTACGGATTACATCCCTGAAAAAGAAGCGCGTCATATGGACCGCTTTATCCATCTAGGTCTTGCCGCCGCATGTCAAGCAATTGTCGACAGCGGCCTGCCGACCGGTGATGCTTTAGATCACGAATTAGCCACCCGCATAGGCTGCAACATAGGCTCTGGCATTGGCGGTCTGCCAATGATCGAACAAACCCATGGTGAATTAACCGAGCGCGGTCCGCGTCGGATTTCTCCTTTCTTCGTACCCGCTTCCATCATCAACATGATTTCAGGTCATGTGGCGATCAAGTTTGGCTTTAAAGGCCCGAATTTGGCGGTTGCAACGGCTTGCACTTCTGGCTTGCATGCCATAGGCATGTCAGCCCGCATGATTGAGTACGGTGACTGCGATGTGATGATTGCTGGCGGCGCCGAAGCGACTGTCTCGCCACTAGGTGTTGGCGGCTTTTGCGCAGCACGCGCACTGTCAACCCGTAATGAAGATCCCAAAACTGCTTCGCGGCCTTGGGACAAAGACAGAGATGGCTTTGTGCTAGGTGAAGGCGGCGGCGTGATGGTGCTCGAAGAGTACGAGCATGCTAAAGCGCGCGGCGCAAAAATCTACGCTGAAATCACCGGTTTTGGTATGAGTGCCGACGCTTTTCACATGACTGCTCCAGACAGCGATGGCCCGAGTCGTGCCATGTTGATGGCGTTGAAAAACGCTGCTGTGAATATCGATGAGGTTGATTACATCAACGCCCACGGTACATCCACGCCGATTGGAGATTTGAACGAGACTAAAGCGATTAAGGCGACTTTTGGCGATCACGCCAAAAAGCTCATGGTCAGCTCGACCAAATCCATGACCGGCCATTTGCTTGGCGGTGCTGGCGGCGTAGAGTCGGTGTTTACCGTGTTAGCACTGCATCACCAAAAAATTCCACCAACGATTAATATTTTTAACCAAGACCCAGAGTGCGACTTGGACTTTTGCGCCAACATAGCGCGAGACGTCAAGATGGAAACTGTGGTTAAAAATAATTTTGGCTTTGGCGGCACCAACGGCACGCTGGTGTTTAAGCGCGTTTGACGCGTCTTGGCACGCACTCTTACTGCCTGTGTTCGGCCTGACTACCAGGTGCTTTGTGAATCGCTATAACGCCCCCCCGGTTATTTATCCTTCGGGGCGTTCTTTGCTTGAAGCGTATGGCTTAGTACTGGCTTGGACTTGTGGCTTGCTAACGCTGTCTGGTTGGCTGCTAACAGCGGGCGGTTCTGCATTTATCTTTGCAGCAGTTGCGGCCGTCTTGTTGGTAGTCGGTGTGACCGCGCTCAGGTGTTGGCGCAGCGCAGATCATGGCCAACTGCACTGGGACGGTAAATGCTGGCGTTGGGAAAGCCAAGCGGGTCACACGCTAGCGCAAAAACATAAGCAAGAGCAAGAGCAAGAGCAAGAGCAATCCATCTGTGTCATCGTGGATTTTCAAAGCTGGCTGCTAATTCGAATGGAAAATCAGTCCCACGCTTGCCAGTGGCTTTGGCTTGAACGTAAAAACGCGCCCCATCGTTGGCTGGATTTGCGTCGTGCAATTTACGCACCGCATAGGGATATTGGCCTTGAACACGGCCTTGAGTTGCATGGCAATTCTGATCGAACGAATTTCCAGCTATGAGCGCAGAAGATATCTCCAAAGCCGTAGTGCCGGCTGAGAACACCGACATGATGCTGGTCGAACGCACTGTTGCGGGCGACCAAAAAGCCTTTGAGCTGTTGGTGATTAAATATGAAAAGCGTATTCAGCGGCTAATTGGCCGCATGGTGCGTGACGTCGATTTAGTCGAAGACATCGCCCAAGACACTTTCATTCGCGCCTACCGTGCGTTGGCACAGTTCCGGGGCGAAGCGCAGTTCTACACCTGGCTATACCGTATTGCCGTCAATACCGCCAAAAAAGCATTGATGGATTTAAAGCGTAACCCGACAGTTTCTGAAAATTTCTTTAAATCTAGCGATGACGATGAAACTTCTCGGATCGAGAACGAACAAACAAGTTCTGAGACACCCGAAGCAGTACTTGCCAGCAAAGAAATTGCCGAAATGGTCAATGCTGCAATGGACGCCTTACCCGAGGAACTTAGGCAAGCCATCACCTTGCGTGAAATAGAAGGACTGAGTTATGAAGAGATATCGCTGGCTATGAATTGTCCGATAGGCACCATACGCTCACGTATTTTTAGGGCGCGTGAAGCTATCTCACAAAAAATCAAACCATTGCTTGAGAACCAATCCGGAAAGCGTTGGTAAAAAGTAAAAGTTTCCGCTGTATTTTTTTATCTGCGCGTACTTATTTAACGAATTGTTTTAGAACTCGAATTACGACAACAACTGACCCCTCCCGCTGCTGCAAATTTGTGCTGTCAGCGGCCGGCCAAAAGTAGCAAAGCCATGAATACCAAACCAACGTCAATAGCCTCACGCGAACTCCTGTCAGCCTTGGCCGATGGCGAATTAATGCAAGATGAATTGACGCTGGCTTTAGCCTCCTGTAGCCAAGACAGTAATGCCCTGGAAAGTTGGAATAGCTACCAGATCATTGGCAACGTGCTGCGCAATCCTGCTGGAGCTTTTGACCAAGTCTCACAAGGCGCAAGCCCAATTTTTCTGGATAAATTGAAGTTGCGCCTAGCTCAAGAGCCGGCGCTGCAAGTTCAACCATTGGCTTTATTTTCTGCGTTGCAGATTCCGACCTCGCCAACTTTAGTGCCAACTCCGGCGGCTAACGACAGCCTGTTTCGCTGGAAGATGGTTGCAGGTTTTGCATCACTCGCTGCAGTGTCGGTGATTGCATTGAATAGTTTTTCCACGCTCTCAACTGCTCCTGAAACCCAACTGGCACAGTCAACGCAAGTGCCAAGCGAGCAAGTATTAATCGCTTCGCCCCAAGGCAATATAGTTCGTGATGCTCGATTTCAAGAGTTGCTCGCAGCACACCGTCAAATGGGCGGCACCTCGGCGCTTCAAGTGCCTTCGGGGTTTCTCCGTAACGCAACATTTGAGGCTCAACAAAATGGTTCGCGATAAGTATTTTCTGATCACGCGGTGTTAAATCAAATATGAAATACAAGTTTTTTTGTAAACCTTTTTTGATCGCAGTGCTTGCCGTAATCGGTACTGTGCAAGCAAAGTCGCAGACGCCCCCGAGCCCGCAAGCACCGCCTAGTGTTGAGTCCTCTTTCCACTCTAAAAACATAAATGACTGGCTGATGCGTATGCATGAGGCCTCTAAGAGCCGTACTTATGTGGGCACTTTTGTAGTCTCGGCTGGCGCTAATATGTCTAGCGCCAAAATCTGGCATGTCTGCGAAGGTGAGCAACTAGTCGAACGCGTTGAAAGCCTGACAGGTGCGCCGCGTTCGGTTTTTCGACACAACGATTTGGTCATGACTTTTGTGCCCGAGCAAAAAATATTGTTGAAAGAAAAGCGCGAATCACTGGGCATGTTTCCGGATTTACTCAAGTCCGCTGACAGTCGTATCGCAGACTTTTATGAAGTCAAACCTGATGGAGTAGGGCGTGTCGCAGGCGTTGACGCCGACGTTGTGCGGCTGATACCGAAAGACAATTTGCGCTTTGGCTACCGTATCTGGGTCGAGAAAAAAAATGGCCTGGTTGTTAAATTGCAAACGCTCAATACCAAGGCTCAAGTGCTAGAGCAAGCAGCGTTTTCTGAATTGCAGCTAGGCGCTCCTGTGAAGATGGATCATTTATTACAAATGATGAATAAGGTTGAAGGCTATCGGGTCGAGCAGCCAATGCTAATTAAAACCAAAGCAAGTAGCGAAGGCTGGCAATTGATATCGCCGATTCCCGGCTTTATGCCAATGAGTTGTTATAAGCGCCCGCCTTCTGGTGCCAACACAGCCAATGCGAGCGATCCGTTGCAGTGCACGTTTTCTGACGGTCTGGCATCTGTTTCCCTGTTTGTCGAACCCTATGACGCTCAGCGCCAAGACCGCGAGTCCAGCATGGCTTTGGGTGCAACACAAAGCATGACACGCAAGCTTGGGGCCCACTTGATTACTGTTGTGGGTGAAGTACCCATGAGTACGCTACAGCTTTTTGCCAACGCACTTGAAAGTAAGAAATAGATTGAGATTGCTGGTATCAATATTTTCCAGCTCAGTATTCGGTTTTTTTAATTTTCTAATTTTCAACATTGATAAAGAGGTGCATTGACATGCGTACATTGAAGTTAAAACCCCTGCGCTTTTGGCTCACCGCCGGCATGATGGTCATTGCGGCCAGCACCACAGTACTGCCGACGCAATCCGTCTGGGCGCAGGTTCGTACCTTGCCAGACTTCACTGATTTGGTTGAGCAAGTTGGCCCGTCGGTTGTGAATATTCGCACGTCCGAATTGGTTAAAGCCAGTGCTGCTGCTACCGATGGCGCACCTGACGAGCAGATGCTTGAATTTTTCAAACGTTTTGGTATTCCGGTTCCACCGGGCATGCGCGCACCGCGTCCAGACCGTGGCCAAGTCAAGCCTCAGCCAGATGAAGAGCAGCCACGTGGCATTGGCTCCGGATTTATTCTCACGGCTGATGGCTTTGTCATGACCAATGCCCACGTCGTAGAAGGCGCTGATGAAGTGATAGTGACCTTGACCGATAAACGCGAGTTCAAGGCCAAGGTCATAGGCTCTGATAAACGCAGTGACGTCGCTGTATTGAAGATAGAAGCCACTGGTTTACCAGCGGTCAAGATTGGTGATATTTCACGCTTGAAGGTCGGCGAATGGGTGATGGCCATAGGCTCACCGTTTGGTTTGGAGAATACGGTGACTTCCGGCATCGTCAGCGCCAAACAGCGCGATACCGGCGACTACATACCGCTGATACAGACCGACGTGGCGATTAATCCCGGCAATTCCGGTGGTCCTTTGATTAATATGCGCGGTGAGGTAGTTGGCATTAACAGCCAGATCTATTCACGCTCGGGTGGCTTTCAAGGTATCTCTTTTGCAATTCCCATCGATGAAGCCACGCGTGTTGCTGAGCAATTACGCGCCACTGGCAAGGTCACTCGCGGCCGTATCGGTGTGCAGATAGACCAAGTCGGAAAAGATATTGCTGAATCTTTGGGATTAGCCAGCCCACAAGGCGCGTTGGTGCGCGGTGTTGAATCCGGTGGTCCAGCTGAAAAAGCCGGCATAGAAGCGGGCGACATCATCATCAAGTTTGATGGCAAAGCGATTGAACGCTTTAGCGAATTGCCTCTCATGGTGGGCAAGATCAAGCCCGGCAGCAAATCGGTTGTGACGGTCTTTCGACGTGGTGCGACCAAAGATTTGACGGTCACTATCGCTGAAGTCGAGTCCGAAAAACCAGTGGTTAAAACTTCCGCACCGAAACCTAAAGCCCCAGTCGCTGGTCCGGCTCAAGTCATTGGATTGGTGATTAGCAATCTGACAGACGTGCAAATGAAAGAGAGCAAACTCACTGGCGGCGTAAAAGTCGACAGTGCAACGGGTCCTGCAGCACGTGCTGGCTTGCGTGAAGGCGATGTGATCGTGTCTTTAGGCAATGCCGAGATCAATAATGTTAAAGATTTTGATAACGCTTTGTCCAAGGCGGATAAGGCAAAACCCGTTAATGTGTTGTTCCGGCGCGGTGAGTTGGCTCAATATGCGTTAATTAAATCGGCTCGTTAAGTCTTATAGATTAGAAAAAGACCTCTAAAACTCAATGGGTATTAGAGGCTTTTGCTAAATTTGATGACTTTTTTTGACTTTTAAAAAATATTTTTTAAGCCTTACTTGAACTTTGTTAGTGATTGCCAACTTTAAAAAAAGATGGTGAAACTGATTTGGTTAGAATATGACTTCTCCATTGCCGGATCTGTCCGCTCTTACTGCTATTTATCTGTGATCTACATATTACCCACAACCTTTGCAAAGTCATAAATTTGCTATGTTGATAACATGTGTATAAGTTTTTCGTTGCTAGCTTGCAACGACAAAGATATGACAATTTCAGGGCTATGGCGATCTGGCTTTTTGCCTACAATGAACTTCCAACTATCGCAGTTGCCATAGATTGTTGGTTCAGGGCGCGTCGCTTGTAGACGCGCCTTTTTTTATGGTCTGTTGCGAATGCAGCCTTCCTTCTTCGTAATACTCACAAGTACTTAGGCGTTTTCGTTGATGAATCACATCAGAAATTTCTCTATCATCGCGCACATCGACCACGGCAAATCGACGCTGGCCGATAGATTAATCCAACGTTGCGGCGGCCTCCAAGACCGTCAAATGAGCGCTCAGGTGCTTGACTCGATGGATATCGAAAAAGAGCGTGGAATAACCATCAAAGCCCAGACTGCATCGCTGAAATACACAGCACAAGACGGGCAGGTCTACAACCTCAATTTAATCGACACACCAGGTCACGTAGACTTTTCCTACGAAGTCAGTCGCTCACTTTCCGCTTGCGAAGGTGCATTGCTGGTGGTCGATGCCAGTCAGGGTGTTGAAGCGCAGACGGTGGCTAATTGCTATACCGCGCTCGACCTAGGTGTTGAAGTCGTGCCAGTGCTAAACAAGATGGATTTGCCGCAAGCCGATCCGGATAACGCACGCAAAGAAATTGAAGAAGTCATAGGCATTGACGCGACCGACGCTATCGCTTGCAGCGCCAAAACTGGTATGGGTATTGACGAAATTCTCGAAGCCGTCATTGCGCGCATTCCTTGCCCGAAAGGCAATGCCAGTGGTCCTTTGCGCGCCATGATTATTGACAGCTGGTATGACGCTTATGTTGGCGTCGTGATGCTGGTGCGCGTGGTTGACGGTCGTTTGGCTAAAGGCGATCGCATCAAACTCATGGCCAGCGAGGCTATGTATAACGCCGAGCAGCTTGGCGTATTTACTCCGCATACCGAGGCGCGTCCGTCGCTAGAAGCCGGCGAGGTTGGTTTCATCATTGCGGGCATCAAAGAATTGCAAGCGGCCCGAGTGGGTGACACCGTGACTCAGGTTAAAGCCGGCTCAGGCGGTGCCGCCTTTACGGCGACCGAACCTCTACCTGGTTTTAAAGAAATTCAACCACAGGTGTTTGCCGGCCTTTACCCCTCGGAAGCGAGTGAGTACGAGTCTCTGCGCGATGCGCTGGAAAAGCTCAAGCTCAACGACGCTTCCTTGCACTACGAACCAGAGGTCAGCGAAGCGCTGGGTTTTGGTTTTCGCTGCGGTTTCCTCGGTCTGCTGCACATGGAAATCGTACAAGAGCGCTTAGAGCGTGAATTCGATCAGGACTTAATTACTACCGCGCCAAGCGTTGTCTACGAAGTGCTCAGCGCAAGTGGCGAGGTGTTGCGGGTCGAAAATCCATCCAAAATTCCAGACGCTGGTCGCGTCAGCGAAATCCGTGAGCCTATCGTCACAGTTCACCTCTACATGCCGCAAGACTATGTGGGCGCTGTCATGACGCTGGCCAATCAAAAGCGCGGTGTGCAGCTCAATATGGCCTACCACGGTAAGCAAGTCATGCTGACTTATGAAATGCCGCTAGGCGAGATAGTGTTGGACTTTTTTGACAAGCTCAAATCGGTCTCGCGCGGCTACGCTTCTATGGACTATGTGTTTAAAGAATTCCGTCCGTCTGATGTAGTGAAGGTCGATATATTGCTCAACGGTGAGCGCGTCGATGCACTGTCCATCATTGTTCACCGCAGTCAGTCGGCCTACCGCGGTCGTGCGGTAGTGGCCAAAATGCGTGAAATAATTTCGCGCCAGCAGTTTGACGTCGCCATTCAGGCGGCCATCGGTGCTAACGTGATTGCGCGTGAGACGATCAAAGCCTTGCGTAAAAACGTGATTGCTAAGTGCTATGGTGGCGATATCTCGCGCAAGAAAAAACTGCTTGAAAAACAAAAAGCAGGCAAAAAACGAATGAAACAAATCGGTTCAGTCGAAGTGCCTCAAGAAGCCTTCCTAGCCATATTGCAGGTGGAAGATTAATGCGCAATCTAATGAGCTCAATCACGGCCTTAATACTGGCGGCTTTTGTTGGTTACGGTGCTGCTTGGTACGTCGGACAAGTCGAGGGCAACTTTGCGCTGCTACTGTTTCTCGCCACACTGATTACTGGCTTGTATTGGTTCGCTGAGCGCCTTTACTTTTTGCCCGAGCGTCGCAAGGCCTTGCTTGCTCTGGAAGAAAACACCGCTAAGCGTCGCACTGAGTTGGCCAAAATGGGCATAGACAAAGTCGATGACAACACCAGCGAAGCCAAAAGTCGCATCATCATGCAGCCTTGGTGGTTGGACTGGACAGCGGGATTGTTTCCAGTCATTTTGGTGGTATTTTTGCTGCGCTCGTTTTTATTTGAGCCGTTTAAAATTCCTTCCGGCTCCATGATTCCAACGCTGTTGGTCAACGACTTGATACTGGTTAATAAATTTCATTACGGCGTTCGCCTGCCAGTTCTCAATCTCAAAGTCTTAGACAACAACAGTCCCCAACGCGGCGATGTGATGGTGTTTCGCTACCCACCAAAACCTAGTTTGGATTACATCAAGCGTGTAGTTGGCTTGCCGGGTGATGAGGTCTCTTACCTGAATAAAAAGCTCAGCATCAATGGTGTGCCATTAAACAAATCGGCACTGCCTGACTTTTTTGAAGAAGACGCGATGCGCTACGCCAAGCAGTTTGAGGAAGTCACCGGCACCAAACATTACCGAATTCTTAATGACGACGATCGTCCAGCGTTTATTCCTGGCGTGGATGATTTTGCCTTCAAACAAAATTGCCGCTACAGTAGTGAAGGCGTTGTCTGCAAGGTCCCTGAAGGTCAGTATTTCATGATGGGCGATAACCGCGACAACTCGCTGGACTCACGCTACTGGGGTTTTGTGCCAGAGAAAAACATTGTTGGCAAAGCCTTTTTTGTTTGGATGAATTTCGGTAATTTAAAGCGCATCGGCTCGATTCATTAATGCCTTCACTGGAGATACATATGAAATATAAGCAGCTTGGAATGTCTCTAATCAGTTTGGTATTTTTTTTGGCTGTACTCGGTTTTGCCGGCGTGATGATTGCGCAGGTTTTTCCAACTTTGATTGAAAAGCAGGCCATCACCAAGGCCGCAAGCAAGGCCGCTGATGGCCAGACTGTTTCCGATGTGCGTGCTATTTTTGACCGTGCAGCACTAGTCGATGACATTCACTCTGTTGCTGGCAAGGATTTGGATATTCGTAAGGAAGATGACAAAACAATAGTTTTGTTTGCCTACAACCGTGAAATTCACATAGCGGGTCCAGCGTATTTGCTGCTCAAATACTCCGGACGCTCCCAATAAGTGGCGTCAACTAAGGCTTTGTCCCCCCAGTTGCAAGCCTTGCAAAAGCGCTTACAGCACGAGTTTGCTAATCCCAATTTGCTGCTTCAAGCGCTCACCCATAGAAGTTTTTCTAGCGACCATTACGAGCGCACTGAATTCTTGGGCGACTCAGTGCTGAACTTGGCTGTCTCGGGACTTTTGTATGAGCGTCTCAAAGATCAACCTGAAGGTGAACTCTCACGCGCCCGCGCCAACTTGGTGAAACAAGAAACCTTGTACCAGTTAGCGCTGTCACTAGGCCTGCCAGAACTGCTGCGCTTAGGCGAGGGCGAGGCCAAGTCTGGCGGCCAAAAGCGTCCTTCTATCTTGGCCGATGCTTTAGAGGCTGTGCTGGGTGCGGTGTATCTCGATGCCGGCTTTGAGCCTGCGAATGCTTTGGTGCGGCGCCTGTTTGCGGATGTTGAGATCAACGCCCAAATGCAGGCGATCGGCAAAGATCCCAAAACCGAGTTGCAAGAGTGGCTGCAGGGCCGAAAAATGAAGCTGCCGCTTTACCGCGTGGTTGGCACTCAAGGGGCCGAGCACAAGCAAACTTTTGATGTCGAATGCGAGATTGCCGAATACCGCCGCTCTGAACGCGGCATAGGCGGCTCGCGCCGTGCCGGTGAGCAAGCCGCCGCCAGCGCTATGCTGCTGTTTATCAAGACGCTTTAAAGGCAATGCCCATTCGTTTTTAAAAAATATTTCCCGCTGTGCGGCACCAGCTTTGTAAAACCTGTGCCGCTGCAAATTTTCGACCACCTTTTTGGCCACTTTATTGGCCACTTTATTGGCCACAATTTCGACCACCTTCAGATCCGACACACCACATGACTACCGGCAAACGCAAACCCACCTCCAGCCTAGACGCAACCCAGTCCAGCCCATCCGCCTCCGAGGTGCTCGCACCCCAAGACGCTTCGCTGGAAGCCATGCTGTCCAAGGCCATGTCAGCGCGTACCAATATGGATGCAGCTTCCGACGCACCGGACGCGCCGCCAGCCAAACCGATTCCACCTGAGAGCGAGCAGCGCTGCGGCTTGATCGCGATTGTGGGCAAACCCAACGTCGGCAAATCAACTTTGCTCAATGCTTTGGTGGGTCAGAAAATCAGTATCACTTCGCGTAAAGCGCAGACCACACGTCACCGCATCACTGGCATGCGCACGGTCGAGGCAACGCAGTTCGTATTTGTTGACACGCCCGGTTTCCAAACCCGTCACGGCAATGCGCTCAATCGCTCGCTCAACCGCACGGTTGTCGGCGCGGTTAACGACGTAGATCTGATTGTGTTCGTCGTCGAAGCTGGCCAGTTCAACATGGCCGACGCCAAGGTTTTGTCATTACTCCCGGCTAAAACACCAGCCATTTTGCTGGCGAATAAGTTCGATTTGATTCACCGCCGCGCCGAAATCGCGCCTTGGCTGCGCGCCATGCAAGAGCGCCATGACTTTGCCGAGTTTGTGCCTATGTCGGCTAACAACGCCAAAGACATCGAGCGCTTGTTTGGCATTTGTGAGAAATACCTGCCCCAGCAACCTTGGATGTATGGCGCAGAAGAGCTCACAGACCGCAGCGATCGCTTTATGGCCGCTGAGATCATTCGTGAAAAACTGTTCCGATTGACTGGCGACGAGTTGCCTTACACCTCGACTGTCATCATCGACAAATACGAAGAAGAAGGCGCTTTGCGTCGGGTTGCCGCCACTATTGTGGTCGAGCGCGATGGCCACAAAGGCATGATCATTGGCGAGAAGGGCGAAAAGCTCAAGCGCATTGGCACGGAAGCGCGCCATGAATTAGAGCGTTTGACCGGCGGCAAAGTGTTTCTTGAAATCTGGGTCAAGGTTCGTTCCGGTTGGGCTGACGACGAAGCCCGGGTCAAGACCTTTGGCTACGAGTAAAAATTCTTTGCACGTTATTTTCGGATTCGCTTGTGGCCACCCAACGCATCACCGATGAGCCGGCTTACGTATTGCATCGTTATGACTGGAGCGAGTCCAGTCTGATACTCGAAGTGTTCAGTCGCAGCTATGGACGCATCGCCTTGATAGCGCGCGGTGCGAAAAAGCCAAGTTCTAACTTTCGCCCCATATTGCTGCCGCTGCAGCCACTGCATATTGCTTTTGGCGGGGATGCCGAGATTCGCAACCTCAGGGGCGCGGAGTGGCAGGGCGGTCATGTGATGCCGACTGGCGACGCATTGCTCTCGGGTTATTACCTCAATGAGTTGTTGATGCGGCTGCTCGCGCGGGATGACCCGCATCCGGTCTTGTTCGACGCCTATGCCAAAGCAGTCCAGCTACTAGCCAACCAAAGCATAGATACGCTGCAAGTTGCGCTGCGTGCTTTTGAGTTGCGCTTGCTGCGCGACATTGGCTTGCTACCCATGCTTGATATTCAAACTGGCACGTTAAGTGCGCTCGATCCTGATACGGAGTATGTATTGCTAGCCGAAGCCGGCCTGCGTGAAGCGCACGAGGACGACCGCTACAGCATGAGCGGCAGGCAATGGTTGACGCTACAGCAAGCGCTGCACGGCGACTCGCCTTTTTCTGACACGATGCACGCTTGCGTCAATAGTCTGCCGGCCCTACGCTCTCAATTGCGCACCTTACTACACTACCATTGCGATGTAAAAGTTCTCAAGACTCGGCAAATGATGCTGGACTTGCAGTCGCTTTAATTTTTAAACCGCTAATCCAATCGAGCCCTTAGCCATGAACTCTTTAGGCATACACAAGACTGCGCTGTCGGTCAATATCAACAAGATAGCGTTGTTGCGCAATACCCGGCACCTAGATGTTCCCAATGTGCTGCGTGCTGCCGAGCTAAGTTTGCAAGCCGGTGCGCGCGGTATTACCGTTCACCCCCGTCCTGATGAGCGGCATATACGCGGCAGCGATGTGTTTGAAATCGCAGCGCTGATGAAAGACTGGCCGGACCGTGAGTTCAATGTCGAAGGCAATCCATTGCAAAACTTGATGGACTTTGTGCGCGATCTCAGTGCCCGTGGTTTGCCGATTCACCAATGCACTTTTGTGCCTGACAGCCATGACCAATTTACCAGCGATCACGGTTGGAGTTTTCCGCATGATTTGCTGCAACTGCAACCCTTGATCGCGCAGGCGCATGCGCGAGGTGTGCGGGTAAGCCTTTTCATGGACCCTGTTCCTGCCGCCATGGCTGCGGCTAAGCAGGCAGGCGCAGACCGGGTTGAGCTCTATACCGAGTCCTTTGCCAGCGCTTTTAACAGCGCCCATGCGATCGCACGTGTTGGCACACACGCTCACGCTCGCGCGCAGCTTCAGACCGTTCTAGCCCGATTTGTTGAAACAGCGCAGGCGGCTATTGACGTGGGTTTGGGTATTAATGCGGGCCATGATCTCAATCGCGCCAACTTGACTGAGTTTTTAATCGCTGTGCCTGGCGTGCAGGAAGTCTCTATTGGCCATGCATTAATTGCCGATGCGCTTGCGATGGGACTGGACGCTAGCGTCAAGGCTTATCAAGCGTGCATTGATAGCGCCGAAATATCCGTCAAGGCCAAAGCTGAAAATACAGTAAATCTCAGCGTCACGAGCGCATGATTTACGGCACAGGCACAGACATCTGTGACATACGCCGTATACGCGCCAGTCTAGAGCGCAACGGCGAGCGCTTGGCGCGCAGAGTACTCAGTGCTGCTGAGTTTGCCGTCTGGCAGGCCAGAAGCGGGCGCTGCACCCAGCGCGGCGTGAGCTATCTGGCCAGTCGCTTTTCGGCTAAGGAGGCGTTTAGCAAGGCAATTGGTTTGGGCATGCGCATGCCTATGACTTGGCGCGACTGTGAGATTGCCAATGCCGAAAGCGGCAAACCAGTTGTAGTGTTGCACGGCGCTTTGCGCGATTGGTTTGACGCCCGTGGCTTGACGGCTCACATCAGTGTGACTGACGAGACCGATTACGCCGCTAGCTTTTGCGTCGTCGAAAAAAATTAAATTTCAAATTAAATACGAGCCGCCCATTCATGACCCAGCATTCCCCCTTAATTATTGATATCCCCGGCCTGAGCCTGAGTAAAACCGACCGTCAACGGCTCAAGCATCCACTGACAGGCGGCATCACCTTGTTCGCGCGTAATTGGCAGAACCGCGAGCAGCTCACCGAGCTCTGCGCGGAGATCAAAAGCTTGCGCCAAGACATACTCATTTGCGTAGACCACGAAGGCGGTCGGGTACAGCGTTTTCGCACTGATGGCTTTACCCATTTGCCGCCCATGCATGCCCTGGGCGATCTGTGGATTAAAGACCAAATGGCGGCCACCAATGCGGCTACTGCTTGCGGCTATGTGCTGGCCAGCGAGTTGCGCGCCTGCGGTGTGGACTTGAGCTTTACGCCAGTATTAGACCTTGACTATGGCGGCAGCAGCGTCATCGGCGACCGCGCTTTAGGGCGTGACCCGCGCGTCGTCAGCATGCTCGCCAAGGGTTTGATGCACGGTCTGTTGCAGGCCGGTATGAGTAACTGCGGCAAGCATTTTCCCGGTCACGGTTTTGTTAAAGCCGATTCGCACTTCGACATGCCGATTGACAAACGCAACCTCAAAGCCATTCTTGCTGACGACGCTGCGCCTTACGAATGGCTCAACACAACGCTGACCAGCGTGATGCCGGCGCATGTTATTTATCCCAAGGTCGATGCTAGACCGGCTGGTTTTTCCAGTCGCTGGCTGAACTTTGTGCTGCGCAGTCAGCTTGGCTTTGGTGGCGCCATCATTAGCGACGATTTGAATATGGTCGGCGCTCGAATGTTGGACGGCAAGGCAGTGACTTATACCGAGGCCGCAGTAGAGGCGCTTAACGCTGGTTGTGACATGGTGTTGCTGTGCAATCAGTCTGTCGACAAAGGCACGCCGGTGGACGAATTACTCGCTGGCATGACTCAGGCACTGGTCAAAAACCAATGGGAGGCGATGGAGTCTAGCGAGCTGCGCCGCTTGGCTCTGCTGCCGCAAATGCCGGCGCTGGACTGGGACGACTTGATGCTGCATCCGGCTTATGTGCATGCTTTAGGTCTTATTCCCTGAGTCACGCCATTGGCGTGTCAGTCGTGCTACTGTGGGACTTATGTTTTTTTAAGGCCTAGCCATAGGAAATCACTTTGACTTCAGACGCTTCTTTGCCGATATCGGCTACCGCCGTCACCCAGATTATTGACTCGCCTTTGATGCGCAGCGCAGGCGCCGATGTGTTGTCACTGGCTTTGATGGACGCACGCAACCACAGCCTAAACTTATTCGCTCAATGTCAGAGCGCGCTTGAGTCAGCGCCGGGCGGTGCTCGCAGCCTGGCTAAGCCGTTGCAGCTAATAGGCCATATTGGTTGGTTTCAAGAGCGCTGGGCAGGCCGCAACGTGCAGCGTGGCTTGGGCCTACTGTGCGACCCCACACGGGTCAAGTTAGCCTCTATTGAGCCTCTCGCTGATGTTTGGTGGAGCGTCGCTGGATCACAAGCCAGCGATGCCCCTCTACCCGATGCGGCCCATACTCGGGCCTATTTGCTTGAGACACTGGAAAGCACGCTGGAGTTACTGGAGAAAACCCGTCTCGCTGCCACTGAACCTGATCAAGCGCTGTATTTTTATCGACTCAGTTTATTCCACGAAGACATGCAGTCTGAGGCTTTGGTGTGTATGGCACAGGCTTTGGGTTTGACGCTTGAGCCGACTTGGCAGCGAGTTTTTACAGCGCCAGTCATGCAAATGCGTGAAGCGCTTTTGATTCCTGCTACGCGCTGCAACATAGGCGGCGCGCAGCTTGGTGGATTTTCTTTTGACAATGAGTTGGCCGGCTATGCACTGGATGTGCCCGAGTTTGAGATAGACGCGCAGCCGGTGAGTTGGTCTCAGTATGTAGAGTTTGTCGCCGATGGCGGCTATGACAGACCAGAACTTTGGCATAGCGCCGGTTGGGACTGGCTGCAAGGCTCGCATGCAGATCAAGATGAAGCGCTTAGCCCAGGCCGGCGCGGACCACGCTATGTCGACCAAATTAGCGCGCTCAGCGGCGCAGTGCTGCAAACCCGCTTCGGCCGTAGCGTGCGCATGGCGGGTAATCAGCCGGCCATGCACATGACTTGGTGGGAGGCCGATGCTTGGTGTCGCTGGGCCGGTCGTCGATTGCCTTTGGAATGCGAGTGGGAATCAGCCGCGCATAGCGCATCCAGGCGTGGCTTTCGTTGGGGCGATGTGTGGGAGTGGACCGCCAGCAGTTTTCAGCCTTATCCGGGCTTTGTGGCTGGCCCACAGGCAGACTATTCTCAGCCCTTTTTTGGCACTCACAAAGTGTTGCGTGGTGCTTCTTTTGCGACCCGTGCACGCATGAAAAGCCTGCGGTTTCGGCGTTTTGAGCTGCCTTCCAGCGACAGCTTGTTTTGCGGCTTTCGCTCTTGCGCGGTCTAAGTTGGGTCTAAGTCTTGGGGCTGGCTTTGGCTTAGCTTGAGGTTGGTTTTCTTAACCCGATAATTCCACCACGGCAGCGTGGCCCGCAGCGACAGCACCTTGCCGCTTTGGGTGTTAATGTCCGCGTTGCTCTGCGAAGGTTTGCCGCCATAACCGGGTAGTGCTTGCAACGTGTCTTGCCAAGCCTGACTTTGCAGCTCGCTTAGCAAGGCTTGAACCGGTTTAGAGTCCAACTCGGACTTTAGACAAACCAAGTGGTAACGCTCCTGTGTCAAGGCGATAAACCCCAGTCCTTTTTCATATGCTGCCGCTTGAATACCCAAACCGACATCGGCCGCGCCGCTGGCCACCGCTTGGGCTACTGCGCTGTGTGAAGGCTCTTGGCTGGCATAGCCGTTAATATCTTGCGCTGCAATACCGGCTTGGCGCAGCAAGTCGTCTAGCAGCACTCTGGTGCCTGTGCCCAGCGCGCGGTTGACGTAACGCAGTTGGCTAGAGGGGATATCTGCCAAGCCTGTGATGCGCAGAGGGTTGTTTTTTGCCACTATCAAACCTTGGCTGCGCTGCGCAAAACTAATTAACTTGTGCAGACCTGGTTTGAGTAGTTTGCGGTAGGCCGCTGCTGACAGTGAATGCCGGCTTGGTAAGTCTTGGGTGTGAAAGCCCGCCATCATGCAGCGCCCGGCATTGAGCGCTGCGATAGCGTCTACGCTGCCCATAAAGCGAATGTCCAGGTGCAGGCCATGTTGGCTGGTTTGATCGCGCAGCGCAGACAGAGCCGCATCGTGGCTGGCGAAAAGGGTTAGCACGTGGGTGTTGTCGTCAAACGCGCTGGCAAAGGCGCGCTCTATATCGCCGCGCAAGGTCTCAATCTGCGGTGCTAGTCGGGCTTGGGCTTGGCGTTCTGACCAAAGCAGTTTTTCACCAAACTCGGTCAAGCGTGCACGCTGGCCTTTGTCCCACACGATTAAGCCGCGGCCCAGTGTTTGCTCCCATTCGCGCAGTGCGCCCCAGACATGACGGTAAGACAGCTGCATGGCAGAGGCGGCTTTTGAAATTGAGCCTTGTTCGCGCACTGCATGTAGTAAATCCATTAAGGGATTGCGGATTAGCGCGTCTTTACCGCGCTGGGCGGTAAGTAGGTAGGAGAGTTCGACTTTGTGCATGGTGTGAATCGATTATCCGTGTTGGCTGTTGGCTGTTGGTCTTGGCTGCCAAGTGTTCGCTATGCACGAAACTGCATAACTTAGGAAACCGCAGATAGTTAAAGGCTATAGCTCTAGGCTACAGTGCATCAATTCAAATCTATGAACACTTTTTATGCCAGCGTCCAGGCCGCCATTGATCTGATATTTTCTTTTGATCCTTTGCTGGCGAGTATTGTTTTGCGCTCGCTAGCGGTCAGCGCCTGCGCTTGTTTGATCGCTTGCAGTGCGGGTCTTTTAATCGGCGGCTGGTTGGGTGTGGCGCGCTTTCGCGGCCGCAGCTTTGTGCTGGTATTACTCAACACCGCATTAGCGCTACCTTCTGTCGTCGTAGGCTTGGTGGTTTATTTACTACTTTCTCGCAGTGGGCCATTGGGCTTTTTGGGTTGGCTGTTTTCTTTTAAGGCGATGGTGCTGGCTCAGGCCGTGTTGGTGTTGCCGGTGGTCGCGGCGCTGGTGCGGCAAAGCGTAGAAGACGCTGACAAAAGCCACGGCGGGCAGTATGCCTCTTTAGGGGCTGGCGGCTTTGTGCGCAGCTTGATTTTGCTTTGGGATGAACGTTTTGCTTTGCTTACTGTGCTCATTACTGCTTTTGGTAGAGCTATCTCCGAAGTTGGTGCTGTGATGGTGGTGGGCGGCAATATTGATGGCTTTACCCGTGTCATGACTACCGCTATTGCGCTGGAGACCAGCAAGGGTGACTTGCCGTTGGCGCTGGCCTTGGGCATGTTGTTGCTGGGAGTGGTGCTACTGCTCAATCTCGCCATTGCGCTGCTCAGAAGCTGGCGTGAACGCCGCGACTATCCAACAGGCAGCCCACACATCAGCTTGCGTACGGCCAGATGACAGCGCTATTTCATCTCGACAACATCAGCCTGCGCTACGGCAACGTAGCGGCACTGACGGACTGCAGCTTGCACGTTAAGGCCGGTGAAAAGCTGGCCGTGGTTGGTGCCAACGGCAGCGGTAAAAGTAGCTTGTTGAGTGTTCTACACGGTCAGCTTGTGCCGACAAAAGGCATTCGGCAGGGACCTGATCAGCTACGCCAAGCCATGCTGTTTCAACGCCCGCACATGTTGCGCGCTAGCGTGCAAAACAATGTAGCGCTTGGGCTATGGCTGCGCGGAGTGCCTTGGCGCCAGGCCCGGCGTGATGCACTCGCCGCCCTTGACTGGGTCGGGCTGGCCGATCTGGCGCAGCGCAATGCCCGTGCGCTTTCGGGCGGTCAACAGCAGCGCGCAGCACTGGCGCGCGCATGGTGTCTTAAGCCGCAGGTGATGTTGCTGGACGAGCCGACAGCCAATCTTGACCCGGGCGCTAAACGCGAGGTCGAAGCCTTGATGGCGGACTTTTGTGCCGCCGGTACGACCTTGATATTCAGCAGTCACAACCTAGGCCAAGTCAAACGCTTGGCCAGCCGTGTGATCTACATGGAGCACGGCCGGCTGATCGCCGACTTGCCCGTGCATGAATTTTTTAACGGATCGCTGCCGGCTGCAGCGGCCAGTTTTTTAAAAGGAGAACTCGCATGAGAAAAGTTTTATTCACCCCAAGCCGTTTGAGAAAAGTCGGCACATTAGCCGTGCTGTCGGTTTGCCTGTCGGCTTCGCTGACGTGGGCACAAACCAAAACCATGGTGATGGCATCGACTACCTCTACCGAGCAGTCTGGTTTGTTTTCTTTCCTGTTGCCTGAGTTTAAAAAATTCAGTGGCATAGACATCAAAGTCGTGGCTGTGGGCACAGGCCAAGCCATAGACATGGGCCGCCGTGGTGACGCTGATTTACTGTTTGTGCATGACCAAGTGGCAGAAGAAAAAGTCGTCGCTGAGGGCCATGTGCTCAAGCGTTTCCCGGTTATGTATAACGACTTTGTACTCGCCGGACCCACCAAAGATCCGGCACAGGTCAAGGGTAAAGACGTGCTGCAAGCGTTTAAAAAACTCAATGCAATGAATGCTGATTTTGTCTCTCGCGGCGACAAGAGCGGCACCAATGCAGCGGAACTGCGTTACTGGAAAAACGCTGATGTTGAGACCCCAGCGGGCAAACCCGGTTTTGTTAATTACAAAGCTTGCGGCTGCGGCATGGGCCAGGCGCTAAACATGGCTGCGAGTACCGGCAGCTATGTGTTGGTCGACCGCGGCAGCTGGCTGGCATTTAAAAACCGCGCTGATCTGACGATCTTGGTTGAGGGCGATAAGCGTTTGTTTAACCAGTACGGCGTGATGGCGGTCAATCCGGCCATGCACCCACAAGCCAAGCTGGCTTTAGCGCAGCAATTTGTTGATTGGATTACTTCACCGGTCGGGCAAGACGTTATCGCTAGCTATAAAATTAATGGTCAGCAGTTGTTTTTTCCTAATGCTGCACCTTAATGTGAACTTGAATCTGCTGTTTAATAAAAGATCAGAACCAAGCTGGCAATTTTTTCTCTTGCCGCCAACCTGCTGGCGAAACACTTTGATTGACGTATGAAATTTTCTAAACTCTTATTTGTCGCGCTAGCTTGCAGCGTATTGACTACCGGCCTATCTGCCCATGTTCTCAAGCAGTCGGCAGAACCAGCTGGTGCTCAGGCAAAAGTGCAATTCAAAGATGCGTGGGTACGCGCTACGGTGCCAGGGCAAACTGGTAGCGGCGCCTTCATGAAAATCACTGCGCCTAACGCCAGCCGCTTAGTTTCCATCAGCACGCCAGTCGCAGGTGTGGCCCAAGTCCATGAAATGAAAATGGATGGCGACGTTATGCAGATGCGCGCTTTGACTGATGGTTTAGAACTACCGGCCGGCAAGACTGTCGAGCTAAAGTCCGGCGGCTTCCACGTGATGCTGATGGATTTAAAACAGACCTTGGTCGCCGGCAAAAAAGTACCATTAACACTGGTGTTTAAAGATGCGAATGGTGTTGAAAGCCAGCAAACTTTGAATCTGCCAATAGCCAAAGTTGCACCAATCGGTGCTAAGGATGCTATGGGTGTAATCAGTAATATGGGTGACGTGACCAATCACCGGCATTGAGCTGATGGGCTAATTTCAAGGCCTTTTGATGGCCGCAACTTTAGCCCAGATTTAAAGCTTTTGGATTAGGATTAAATCGGTCTGGGCGGCACAAACCCAGACCGATTAAAACTATGGCTTGCCGTGTATTGCCGCCTAACGTTGCTTGGTGACGTTATTGACGCTTTGTGGCGCTTTGTGACGTTTAGCGGCGTTTGACGCTAACCCCAAGTCGGCGGTAAACCGTCGCCCGACTGATACCTAAATTGCGTGCGGCTTTCATCACATTACCTCTGGCTTCATCGACCGCCTTGCGAATAAGCGCAGTTTCAAGGTCTTTAAGCTGAGGGCTGGCGTTGGCTGCTGCATCAGTCACACCACTTATCGTTGGAGTGGATAAAAACGGTGACACAGGCGAGAACTGGGCACTGGCTGGCACATATGCAAAACTCACGGTGTGGCCCATGCGCAGCGGCAAGGCATGTAGTCGCACTCCACTCCACAACGGTACTTCAAGCACGTCTTCTTGACTGCTTCTTGGGCGCATAGCCGCGTCGAACAAAGACTCAAAAGACATAGAGAAAATCTCGCTGCAATGAATCGCTTGCACGTTGGTCTGGTCAGGCTGCGGAATGAGTTGCGGCAGCATTTTGCGAGCCGCCGGGTTGGCGCTCACGATTAAGCCGTCGGAGTCCACGCAGACCAAACCATCATCGTCACCGCCCAAACGGTGGCCTGGCCAGTTCAGGCGTAGCAATAATTCGTGCGCTATGCCGAGGGTGAGTTGGTTTTCGATATTGCGCGCAGCTCTGGCCACAAGGTGCATGAGTTCAGGACGCTCTGCGGCTTCAATACCGGTCAAATCCACCATGCCTACGCAGTGTCCGTCGTGGCCGAAAATGGGCGCGCCAGTACAACTGTAGACCGAGTTCGAGTCATAAAAATGTTCACCGCGGTGCAACCAAACGGGCCGCTGCTCTCGAAGTGCTGCGCCAATAGCACTCGTACCAATCGCTTGCTCTGACAAATTAGTACCTACGCGTGTGATCAGATCCGCTCGGCGATCGCTGCGATTAATTTTTCCAAGCGCATCAATCACCACACCATTGTGATTGGTCAGTATGGCGAAGTAGGGCGTGTCGCCTATGGCGCGCATTAACTTTGCAAGCACTGGCGCTGCGGCAATTATCAAGGCCCGGTTTGCTTCAACCGATCGGCGTCGCGCCGGCGCGCTAACCAAGTCGAAGGACAGAACATCTCCTGGTCGGTTCCCATTTGTCAGGCAGCGTTGCCAAGAGTTTGCAATCCAGCTTTCCAGTCCCGGCATTGCAATAGTTGCAACTTCTCCAGAGTAAAGCAGCGATTGACGCGCATTGTGAATGGAAGTTAAACGGTCATGATTATTCAAGGCCGGCATTAATGTGGTGTACGAATTTGCGAGCATTGACCATTGTGGCTAATTTCGAGACATCGTGTTGAGATGATTTGAGAAATGGATGCATATTTACGCTGTTTGCTGCACAGATTTTGACTTCAAATGTTCAAAAATTGAGCTTATTAAATTTTTATAAATCTATAAAAGAGAGAGAAAAAAGTTCTCGGCCGCCCAATTTTTAGCTCACAAAACGGGATCTAAAAGGCTGTAAATTTTCAACGTTTTCATTGGTAAAAACAGTTAATGCTAGATAAAAATTATTTTTTAGATAAAGTTTTGAAAAAGGTTTTAATGCGTTTTTAAAAACCTTAAAAAAAACTGTTTGGCTCGCCTAGTAATTTTTTTAAAAATAAATCGTAACTATACGTATTAATTTTCGCTGTAACATTTTAAAGTGTCGTCTAATTCAAATTCTGACGCTAGACTGACGAAAATTGGGAGAGTTTTTGTTCACCCTAAAAATTTTATAAAAGCCTGTGCTGAGGCGTTGATTTAGTTAATCACAAACCTTTGTACTGAGCTGGGCGTTTTTCAAAAAATGCGGCAACACCTTCTTTAAAGTCAGCGCTTTGCACACAGGCCTGAAAGGCTTTTTTCTCAGCATTGAGCTGGCTTTCGTAATCAGTTTCAAAAGACTGCCGCAGCAGGCGACGCATTTGTCCCATGGCGAACGTTGGGCCATTGGCAATTTTTTGCGCTAGTGCCATGCTTTCTGCTTGCAGTGCTGCGGCTGGCACTATGTGATTAATTAAACTTAGTCGCTTGGCGTCATCTGCCTCTAGGCTCTGGCCAAGCAGCGCTATTTCTAATGCGTGGCGCAGGCCTACGACTCGGGGTAGTAAAAAAGAGGCACCGCAGTCGCAGCTAGTGCCAATGTTTACGTAGGCAAGATTAAATCGCGTGCCTTGCGCCGCCATCACGAAGTCGGCATTGAGCATCAGGCTCACGCCTGCGCCCGCCACTCTTGAATGCACGCTGGCAATGATGGGCGCGTCCTGCGCGGTCAGTAGCAGCATGGCTTGATGCAGCGGATCAATGATGTTTTTACCTATGCCTTCTGGGTTGGCCTGCATAGCGTTCAGGTCGCCACCAGCCATAAATGCCTTGCCTTGGCCGGAAATTAAAAGCGCGCGCACTGAGCGGTCGCTGGCAATATCTTGGCAGGCTGCCAGCAGGCTTTTCGCCATGTCGGCATTGATGGCATTGAGAAAATCGGGTCGGTTTAAGCGCAGTTCAAGCACCGCCTTATCGCGGCTCAAGATGATGGATTTTTCCTGCATGACTTTCCTATTTACTATTCGCTAAGGGGTTGATCAACGGATTTACGGATTGATTCACGTAACTGCTTTTTCATCAGCTTGCCATTGGCATTACGCGCCAAGGGTTGAGTGCTTAGCGTGAAGCTTTCGGGTACTTTGTAGTCAGACAGCTGTGCGGCGCAAAACAGTTTTAAAGCCTCAGCGTCGGTGTCATTGCCAGGCCGGTTCTCAGCTTCCTTAAGCACCACAAAAGCATGCACTCGCTCGCCCAAAACTTGGCAAGCCAGGCCGACTACGGCCGCCTCTACAACCTGTGGATGGGCGGCAAGAATGGCTTCTACTTCGCTGGAGAAAACCTTGTAACCGCCGCGATTAATCACATCTTTGATGCGGTCTTGCACATACAAATGACCGCTTTCACCGAGCTTGCCAATGTCGCCTGAATGCCAGTAACCGTGGCTGAACTCCTGCGTGCTGGCGATAGGATTATTCCAGTAGCCCTTGACCACCATAGGCCCGCGTATCCAGATCTCGCCGCTCACGCCTGAGGGCACTGGGTAGCCGTCGAGGTCAACAATGATAATGTCCGCACAGGGCACGCTACGGCCTACAGAGTCACCCCATTTTTCGCTGTTTACGCTGTCACTAGGCGGCATGATGGTGGCCGGTGAGCTGGTCTCAGTTGCGCCGTAGGCATTCATTAGTAGTAGACCTGGTAGCTGCTTTGCGAGTGCTGCGATGGATGCTGGCGGCATAGGTGCGCCGCCATAAGCGCCTATGCGCCAGTTGCTTAAATCCCAAGCGCTGAAGTCAGCTCGTAGCAGACAGAGCTGGTACATGGCCGGCACCATGATGGTGTAAGTCATGCGCTCTCGCTCGGCGAGTTGCAAAAAATGTTCAACCCTAAACGCCGGCATGATGACTAAGGCACCGGCGCAGCGAACCATGGCTAGCATTTGTGCGACCAAGCCTGTGACATGGCTCATGGGTACGGCAATGATGCTGACATCGCTTGGTCCAAGACCCATGCAGAACTCGAAATGCATGACCGAGTGGATTAGGTTTAAATGCGTAAGCATCGCCCCCTTGGGTTTTCCTGTGGTGCCAGAGGTGTAGAGAAGGATGGCGGTATCTTCTTCATCTCCTGCATGCGGTAGTGTGTTTTGCCCAGTGTTTTTTATAGTCTGAGCATTGCCTGCTGCTGCTATCTCAGCGTAAGTCACAAAGCCCGGCTGCTGGCCCATGCTCACGCGCAGACGTAGCGTTTGGTTTTCGGCTGGCAATCGGGTGACTAAATCCTCGTCGGAAAATACCGCGCAAGCGCCGGCGTCTGCTAGCGCATACGCGATTTCTGGTGCTTGTGAACGCGTGCCTATGGGCACGCAAATAACGCCAAGACGCGCCAACGCAAAAACCAGTAATACAAACTCCAGCCGATTGCCCAGCAACAAGCCGACGCGTTCACCGGGACTAATGCCTTGCAGGGTAAGGCCGTGGGCTAAGGCATCGGTGCGGATTTTTACCTCGCGCCAGCTAAGTCGCAACGGGCCATCGATTAACGCATCACCTTCAGGTTTTTTTTTGACTGCGTTTTCTAGCAAAGCGTAGAGGCTGTGCTCTCGCTGACTAAAGCAACGCAGTTCACGGTCATCAAAATGCGTTTCTTGACGCATCTCGGGAAGCGTGAAAATCCAATCTGGAAGGGTTGGCGTTTCCCTGGGTGAGCTCATGCCTGGACCCTCACACGCTCTGCTAAAACTGCGTTTGTCGGGAATAAATTTTCACCTCTGTCGATGACAAACTGGTGATCAAAAAGATCGCCGCTGTGATTCACGTCAGACTGTGAAATCAGCACCGCAATCGAACTTCCCTTGAGGCTGTGTATGACTTCTGAGAGCCGCTGCGACAGCGCTGGCGCAACGCCTTCAAAAGGCTCGTCTAGTAGTAAGAGCTTGGTGCCCACGACTAATGCACGGCACAGGGCAACTAATTTTTGCTGGCCACCAGAAAGTAGTAGAGCACGTCGCTCGCGCATGTTGGCGACTTCTGGCATTAGGCTGTAGACAAAGTCTAGGCGCTCTTTTTCTTGCAGTGTTTTGCTGACCCACAGCGGCAGCAAAATATTTTCTTCCACCGTGAGCTGCGGCACCAGACCGCGGTCTTCTGGCATGTAGCCTATTCCCAATCCAGCGCGCTCGTGTTTGTCGCTGCCATTTAAGTTTTCACCCATAAAAGTAATCTGACCCGAGTGCAGCGGCAAATGACCCATGACGCTGCGCATAAAAGTTGTTTTACCTGCACCGTTGCGACCGAGCAGACCGACTAACTGGCCTTGTTTGACCTGCAAGCTCAGGTCGCGCAGCGCTGGCATGGCTTGAATATTGACCGCCAGATGGGCGGCAGAAAGCACCGTATGCGGCATTACTTTTCTCCCGTGATGTAGCGTCTAACTTCAAGATTGGCCATGACCTCAGCGGGCGGCCCGTCGGCAATCACACGGCCACTGTAAAACGCAATCACGCGCTCGGAAAAGCGCGCCACTATGTCCATGTCATGTTCGACAAACAGTATGGTGGCAGCCTCGCCCTGCAGCGCTTCCATGACACGCTCCATGGCGGGGAATTTCTCGTCTGCACTGACACCCGACGTCGGCTCATCTAACAGCAATAAGCGCGGTGCGCGGGCTAAAGCCATAGCGATATCTAGCAGCTTGCGCACGCCGCCAGCCAGCTCTAACACTTGGCGATTGGCGTCGGCTTGCAGTGCAAACTTTTCTAACAAGACTTGAGCGCGTTCACGCCACAATTTATTTCCTGCTGGTCGCCAAAGTGAGAGGCGACCATCGGCTGCGCCGACTGCGACGAGCAAGTTCTCCAGCACCGTCAGCTCCAGGCAAAGTTGCGGTATCTGAAACGATCGACAAATACCCATGCCTGCAATCCGTTGGTGCGACAGTTGAGTGATGTCTTGGCCGTCAAGTTCAATGCAGCCCTCGTCAGGCTTTAAGTAGCCGGTCACCATATTCACAAATGTGGTTTTTCCTGCACCGTTGCTGCCAATAATACTTAAGCGTTGGCCAGCGGCAATGTCTATGCAGAGATCGTCGGCGGCCACTACAGCGCCAAACTTTTTACCCAGTCCTCGGGCGGAAAGAAGGGGTGTGCTCATGCTTTCGCCTTAGGTTTAATTGGGCTGGGCCAGAAAGAGCCTATGCCATCGGGCCGGAAAGTAATCACCAATAACAAGAAGGCGCCCAAGGCTAACTGCCAGGTGTGAGGAAAGTAGAGATTAGAGAAAGAGCGTACTATCTCCAACAGTAAAGAAGCTACAAACACCGCTGATAAACGCTTATAGCCAGCGAGCACTGCGACAAATACAAATTCGCCTGAGGTCGTCCAGTTGGTTAGATTGGGCTCTACATGGCCCAGTGTTTGCGCCACGATTGCGCCGCCTGCGCCGCCCAGCAAAGCGCACAAAATAAAGCTAATGCCCAGCGAACGGCGCGCCGAGGCACCCAAGTATTCAACCCGCAGTGGATTGGCGCGAACGGCTATGGCCATCAATCCTGCTGCAGATTGTGAGTAGACCGAAACCGACCAGCCGAGTAACACGGCAATTGCTACGGTCAGGCTGTAAAGGGCGTACTCGATGTTGCCGCTAATATCTTTCCCCAGCAGCGTTGGCGTGAGCACAGTAATACCATCGGAGCCACCCAACGAAGTAGCTTTTGACAACAGACCAAAAAGCACCATGGATAGCGCCAACGTCAACATGGCGAAAAATATGCCGCGGTAGCGCACCAGTAAAGGCGCAATAAGCGCACCAAAAAAGCCGGCCACCAAAGTGCCAATCAGTGTGCGCAGCAACGCATCGTTAATGCCCAATAGGGATGGCGTGAATGCTGCAGCATAAGCGCCAAACGCAAAAAACATACCTTGCCCAAACGTTGCACCACCGCCGCGCGTGAGCACCACAATGCCTAAAACAGCAAGCCCGTTAGCGGCGGCCAACGTGACCAAAAATAGCAGCCAAGCCGGTAGCATCAGGCCCACGCCTAACAAACCGATAGTGGCCACTAGAGCGAGTAAAAATGAATGTTTTGCGCGCATTAAATAAGCCTTGCTTTGACACTTTGAAACAAGCCTTCAGGGCGAAAAATCAGCACGCCAGCCATCACCAGATAAATGCTGAAAGTTTCTATCTCAGGCATGAGGTGAACCGACATTGAACGCGCCAAGCCAACCACTAGCGCGCCGACTGCCGCGCCCTGTATGCTGCCCAGACCACCAATGATGACAACCGCAAAACTGATCACAATCACGCTAACCGATAAGCCCGGCTGCACCGAAATCATGGGTGCGGTGAAGGCGCCGCCTAGCGCGGCGAGAAACACGCCCAACGTAAACGCCCAGCAGTAAACCCGCTGCACGTTGACACCCATGCTGGCGCTAATTTCAGGGTTGTGAATCACCGCTAAAACAATCTTGCCGCTAATCGTACGGTTCAAGCCGAACCAAGTTAGGAGGCCGCAAACCAAAGCCAGCGTCATTAGAAATAAGTCGTAACCAGCTAACCGCATGCCGGCAAATGCGAAGTTGCCAAAGAGTTGCGCCGGCTCGGATACGTAATAGGGATTCACCCCCCAAATTAATTTGGTCAGGTCTTCGAGTACTAAAAATAGTGCGTAGGTAATGAGCAGCAAGACCACCTCGTCGCGGCCATAAAACCGTGACAAAAGATAGCGCTCTAAAAACGGCCCGACGACAACGGCGACAGCCACAGAGGACAGCAGCATTGCCACCAGCGAAAACGCGGGCGGCAGGCCAAGTGCAGCAGCTAAAGCCACAGCGCTGGCCGCTGCGTAAGCACCCACTGCATAAAGACTGCCGTGGGCGATATTAAGGATTTTAAGAATCCCAAAAACCAAGGTCAGTCCTAGCGAGACAATAAATAGCCACGAGGCATACGCGACGGCATCGACGAGTATGGGAATAATGCTTTGCATGGGCGGCAATCCTAGACTTGGCAGTGCCGTATTTCAGGGAAATTTCAACAGTCTGTTTTAGAGAATTTATTAGAAATTTATGGACTAGGCACGGCTGTTAAATAAGTATTTTTTCTCTCGAAAATCACTAGTCAATTACTGACATTTCGCACCCGGAAAGCCGGCCTTTATCCAATCGATAGACTTCATGTTATTGGGCGGATTGACGCACTCAGGGCTAAAGGTTTGCACATCAACTGCGCGCACAACTTTGGCCACCGCATCATATTTGGTGCGGCCAATGGCTGTTCCTTGAACCGCTTGCTGACCACCGCTCAAAGACATAGCGATCTTGCCGCCAGGTGAGTCAAAGCTTGAGTTGCGCATGGCGTCTGCAATTTGCTCGGGCGTGGGTTTTTTTCCGCCGTTTTTTGCCATCGCACTTTCAACCGCTAGTTTGACGCCCATAAAACCCTGTGTCATCCGGTAGCTGGCCTGCACTGGTAGCACCTTGTTGGCGCTGAGGTAACCGGCCTGGAACCAGTCATTGAGCGGCGACTTAGCCGATAAAATACCATAAGCGCCGCGCGCACCGAGTATGGTGCCGTCGGGCACTTTATTGAGTAAGCCAGGCAAGACATGGTCGGCGGCGCTCAGCGCTAGCGTGGTGTCTTTAAATAGTCCGCGTGCGCTGCCTTGCAGTAAAAAACTCTGCAGATCTCCGCCCCACAAACTTGAGTAAGTAATGCTGGCTGGTTTGCCTGATAGTACTGAGACCTCAGTGCCATATTGACCCGCACCGAATTTAGGCAACAAGTCTGCACCTATGTTGGCTTTGGGGTAGAGCAGACCCATGCTGGCGACAAAGTCACTGCGCGAATCCTGACCCCAAGCGTAGTCTTGGTTGATCAAATTCATGGTCTCAACTTTGACATTGTGGGCTTTGAGGTAGAGCGCCAAAGAGACGTTGTCCATGGCGGCGTGAGAGGCGCTGCGAAATACGTATTTAAAACTCGACTCTTCAAAAATACGTGGTGAACCGCAGTCAAATAGGTTGAGAAATTTCTTCAGTTCCTCGGCTACTGGCGCTACCGCCAAGCAGTCGCCCGAGCTTATGTAGCCAATGACTGCGTCGACGTTTTCGCGTTGGTACAGATTACGCAATTCCTGCACCTGCTTTATGCCGCCACCGTTTTCATCAACCAACACCATCTCAATTTTCATACCGCCAAAGCCGGGCTTGTTATACGGCGCTGGCGCATTGCCCTTGTTAAATTGCTCGACCATCAGCTTGGCGGCATTCGCCGCTGGGACGCCAAAGCTTTCAGCTGCTGGACCGGATAAAAAAGTGACCACACCAAGTTTGAAAGTTTCCTCTGCCTGTGCAGTGCCCGCCGCAGTAAGCGCTGCAGCTATGACGATGCTACTGGTGCAAACGCGTATGAATTTATTTGATGGCAGATGAAAAGTCATTTTGTCTCCGGGTTTTTTTATTTATAAATATTTTGATATGTATTCTTATTAATACGATGGCATCAAAATATGTATGCTTATTATTAAGCGCCGCAAAAATTCATTGGAATACTAGGGCCTACCCTCGGTGAATGAATAAATCTGAAATCAAATTCCAGTCGAATTTGAGAAAAATAAACCTATTTTTCTTATTTCTCGTTTTAGTAGTTAATCCTAGAGCCGTTGCTTCTTATTGCGATTTAGTCTTCAGGCTTGCACTAGTCAGGAGTTCTGATTGGAAGTTTCAGAAAAGCACTTTCTGCGGCTTAGCTCTCTATCTTGAAATAAATAAAAAAAAGGTAAGAGTTAATTTGTGTCGCTAGCCGACCAAGCTGAGGCAATAAAAAATCCCGTTTTAAGCGCTGGGCTTAAAACGGGGTTTTTATGGTGTTTACTGTTTTGTCGGTATGGTGCGAATACCTAAACTAGAAAGATTTTATTTTTTGCTGGCGCTCGCTGCGGGCTTGGCTGGTTCAACTTTTGCAGTGGCTTTGACGTCAGCTTTAACATCGGCTTTGACTTCGGCTTTGTTGTCGACCTTAGCTTTAAGGGCAGGGGCAGCGATTGGGTTGGTTGAAATCACAGGTTTGTCTTTGCTTGTAGCTGCTTCAGTCTTGAAGGCCGTACCGCCAACTGTCAGGCCCTGGTTAGAGAACTTCTCTGCATTGACTTGGCCAATACCTTTGACGCGGGTGATGAAGTCCGACCAGCTTTTAAAGTTGCCTTGTTTGCGCTCGGTGAGTATCTTGCCTGACATGACCGGCCCAATGCCTTTGATGCCGTCGAGCTCGACTGCGGTGGCATTGTTGACATCTACCGCAGCAAAAGCGGCCGACAAAGCCATAGCGAGAAAAAAGGCGAGGAATTTTTTGAACATGGAATTTCCTTAAGAAATATTTAAAACCGGGTTGAATCACAGATTGCAGATTTTGGACTTTTACAGCCACTCATCTTGTCAACACTGCAACTACCTAACGCAAAGCCAGCAGTCGGGTTGACTGGGCTAGTTTTAAACATGCAATTTTCTTAAAATTTGTTCTGAACTCAGCTCTTTTTAGCGGCAAGCCACTGCATGTATGCAGCTACGCCGGTTTGCACATCGGCAAACTGATGCTCACAGCCGGCTGCGCGCAGCGCACTAAGGTCTGCCTGGGTGTAACTTTGGTATTTGCCCACCAACGCTGGCGGAAAAGCGATGTAGTTAATCAGTCCACCGTGCGCGGCTTCTTCTAGGCTGAGTTGATCGACTTTTTGTTGACTGCGCAAAGCATTGATCACGGTGATAGCGACATCGTTAAAAGGCTGGGCTTTGCCGCTGCCTAGGTTAAAGATACCGCGTGCTTGTGGATTGTCCAAAAACCAGAGGTTGACGGCGACTACATCGTCAATATAGACAAAGTCGCGCATTTGCGCGCCCGAGCTGTAACCACCATATTCACCAAACAGCTTGACTTTGCCGTCAGCCAAGTACTGGTGGTATTGGTGAAAAGCCACGCTGGCCATGCGGCCCTTATGCTGCTCACGTGGTCCGTAGACGTTGAAGTAACGAAAGCCAGCGACTTGGCTGGCGGCATTCTCAAAGCGTGCACCGACTTCGCGGCGTAGACGTTGGTCGAACAGCAACTTGGAGTAGCCGTAGACGTTGAGCGGTTTTTCAAATTCTGGCATTTCGCTAAAAGTGTCTGCGCCGCCATAAGTTGCGGCTGAAGAGGCGTAAAGCAAACGCGTGTTTTGCTGTTGGCAGGCATGAAACAAATCACAAGACAAGCTGTAGTTGTTGGCCATCATGAACTTGCCGTCAAGCTCCATGGTGTCGCTGCAAGCGCCTTCGTGAAAGACCACTTCGACCCGGCCATAAGTACCGTCAGCAAAGCGTTTGTAGAAGTCGCCAGCGTCCACATAGTCGGCGATTTGTAGATCAGCCAGATTGCGAAATTTATCGCCTTCGCTCATGTCGTCAACGGCGATGATGTCGTTGATGCCGCGGGCATTCAGCCCTTTGATGATGTTGCTGCCGATAAAGCCAGCTGCTCCTGTGACTACGATTTTCATTTTTTTTATCCTTGATTTCTTTTTATGCTGCGCTGGCGTTGTCGCCAAACAGCTCGCTGTAACTGACAGTGGCGGTACCGAATTTACCGACCACTATGCCGCCGGCGCGGTTGGCAATCGGCACCGCGTCGCGCAGGCTGAGGCCAGCAGCGCAGAGGGCTGCGAGCGTGGCGATGACGGTGTCGCCGGCGCCAGTGACATCGAATACTTCGCGCGCCAATGCCGCAACATGCAGCTGACCTTGGTCGTCAAACAAAGTCATGCCTTCTTCGCTGCGGGTTAACAGCAGGGCTTGAAGATTTAGCGATGAACGCAGGTTATGCGCTTTGACCTCTAGGTCGGCGTCATCGCGCCAGCTGCCTATGACATGCTCTAGTTCGACGCGATTCGGTGTGATGACTGTGGCGTTTTTATAACGTGCGTAGTCATTGCCTTTGGGGTCGACGAGTACGACTTTGCTAGACGCTCTAGCCTGCTCAATCATGCGCACAATGTGGGCTAAACCGCCTTTGCCGTAGTCGGAAAACAGAACGGCGTCGTGCTCGGTGTGCAGTTTTTCAAAGGTCGCTGATTGTGAGTCCAGCACTTCATGTTCGGGCGTGTTCTCGAAGTCTAGTCGCAGCAGTTGTTGTTGCCGACCAATGACGCGCAGCTTGACTGTGGTTTTAAGTTTTTCATCGCGCCCAAAATACGGAGTAATGCCAGTTTTGGCAACCAGTGCTTCAAGTTTGTGGCTGTCGTCGTCGTTGCCGACTACTGTCAGCAAAGACGCTTTAGCGCCTAGCGTGACGATGTTGTAGGCCACGTTGGCGGCAGCGCCAATACGCTCTTCAGTGCGGGTGACGCGAACCACCGGTACGGGTGCTTCGGGCGAAATACGCTCTACCGAGCCGTACCAATAGCGATCCAACATGGCGTCGCCCACCACGAGCACGCGGGCTGCGGCTATTTTTTCTTGTGTCAGTGTCATGTGTTTGGAGATTAGTGCTTAAAGTTCTTCAATGCGACTGGCTGGATAGCTGTCCCATGCTTGGCAGCCTGGGCAATGCCAGAAGTGTTGGGTGGCCTCAAATCCACAGGCCGCGCAGCGGTAGCGCATCAGGGGAACGGTGGCTTTGTCCAAGGCTTGCTGGACTAACTTGTAGCGATCCGGATCATTCCACTCCTCGCCGGCAATCCATTTTGTCGCGGCCACTAAGGAGGGTTCTTGTTCGAGATGCGTGAGGTAGCACTGCTGTCCAGTGGCCTTATCCGGTGAAAGCCGTGCGATGGCTTGCATCACGTCCACCGATGGCCGGCGCGCATAGTGGGCCTTGAGCAGCGTTTGCACAGGCATCAGCAATTCTGGTTTTTGTGCAATGTTCACTAATAACTCGGCGGCTAATGGCAAGGCCTGAGGCGCGAATTTATCCAATGCCAGCAAGCTCTCGAATGCGGCTTGTGATTGCCCGGATTGCTGTAGCAGCTTGGCCTGCTCAATCAACGGGCGTGGTGATGCTGGTGCCAAAGCGCTTGCTAGGCGCAGTGATTGCATGGCTTTATCCGTGTCGCCGGCGGCCAGCATCACGCTGGACTGCTCGCACAAATAGTGGGCTTGGCGCGTACTAAAGCTGCCGCTGTTATTGTTGTCGCTGCCGAGTTTGACGGCAATTTCACTGGCATGCGCCCAGTCGCTTGAGCGCTCGTAAATCGCAAGCAGTGAGAGTCTTGCCTCTTCCTCGTAGTGCGTGCCTTCAAGTTTGCGTAAGGCCGCTTCTGCGCGGTCGAGTAAGCCGGCTTTTAAAAAGTCCAAGGCCAATGCATGTTGGGCTCGGTCGCGCTCGGGTTTGTCTAAGTCACCGCGCGCCAGCAAGTGCTCATGGACACGAACAGCGCGCTCGTATTCGCCACGACGGCGAAATAAGTTGCCCAATGCAAAGTGCAGCTCGGAGGTGTCGGGATCGTTTTGTACGGCTTCTATGAAGGCGTCTATGGCTTGGTCTTGTTGCTCGTTGAGCAGAAAATTCAGCCCGCGAAAATAAGCCTTGGGCGCTTGGCGGTTTTCAATCTTGAGCTGGCGCAGATCTAGCCTAGAGGCCAGCCAACCCAGCGCAAAGGCGATCGGTAGGCCAAGCAGCATCCATGTGATGTCAAAGTCCATAATGCGGCGGTTTGGCGTTGCTTGAGCTGGACTCGGTGTTTGACGTTGAATTAGTCTGTGGGTCGGCGTCTGAATTGCCTCGACTACCGGGGTTCACGCTGGGCTCTGAGTGCTTGAGCGCACGGCGTTTTTTCCACCAGCGCGGCATCATGAGAAGTATGCCTAACGCGACGCCTGCAGCGAAAGTGGCGAGTACGACAATCACTAAAGGCGCTTGCCAGAGTGTGCCGAAAAAGAAATTGACGGACACGATTTGCTGATTATTCAGCGCAAAAGCAAACAGGGTAAAAAAAATAGCTGCCTTTAGCAGCCACAGCAGGTATTTCATACAGGTATGTCTCCAGACAGGATTGTAGTCATCGCTAAAGCCTTTATTTCAAGCCAGTGGCGTTGGTATTTTCTTCGCTTCTAGACGTAAAAACTCCTCGGTGCGGGACTCAACGCTTTCGCGTAAGGCTTTACCCGGTTTGAAGTGGGGGACGCGTTTTTCGGGAATGGCGACACTCTCACCGGAGCGCGGATTACGGCCCATGCGGGGCGGACGGTGGTTGATTGAAAAACTGCCAAAACCGCGAATCTCTACCCTGTTGCCGCGCACCATTGCCTCGCTCATGGCCTCAAGAATGCACTTGACAGCAAATTCCGCATCGCGGTGGGTCAGCTGGTCAAATCGGGCAGCCAGTTCTTCTACAAGATCGCTTCGGGTCATGGTTTAAAACTTTTAGGGCAATAAAAAAGCGTGCAACAGTCGCTGATCAGAACGACTGTGCACGCCATGTAGCGGGAGCTAAATCGGGAAACCCGGTTTACTTCTCGTTGTTGTCCAACTTAGCGCGCAGCAATGCGCCCAAGCTGGTCAGGCCAGCGCTTTCGCGCGAGGACTGCTGGCTCAGGGTAGACATGGCTTCTTGCTGGTCAGCGTTGTCCTTGGCTTTAACCGACAACTGGATGTTGCGGGTCTTGCGATCCACATTGACCACCACGGCTGAAACTTCATCGCCTTCTTTGAGCACGTTACGTGCGTCTTCAACGCGGTCACGGCTGATTTCGCTGGCGCGCAGGTAACCGATGATGTCTTCGCCGAGATCGATCTCAGCGCCTTTGGCATCAACTGTCTTGACCTTACCGGTCACAACAGCGCCCTTGTCGTTGATAGACACGAAGGTTGTGAATGGATCGGAATCGAGCTGTTTGATACCCAAGGAGATGCGTTCGCGGTCGACATCAACTGCCAACACAATCGCTTCGACTTCTTGACCCTTTTTGTAGTTACGAACAGCGGCTTCGCCAGCTTCGTTCCACGACAAATCAGACAAGTGAACCAAACCGTCGATGCCGGCTGCAAGGCCAACAAACACACCAAAGTCGGTGATCGATTTGATAGGACCTTTAACGCGGTCGCCGCGCTTGGTGTCCTGAGCAAACTCTTGCCATGGGTTGGCTTTGCACTGCTTCATGCCCAAGCTGATGCGGCGCTTGTCTTCGTCGATCTCGAGGACCATGACTTCGACTTCGTCGCCCAGAGCCACGAGCTTGCTCGGTGCTACGTTCTTGTTAGTCCAGTCCATTTCTGACACGTGGACCAAGCCTTCGATACCTGGCTCGAGTTCAACAAATGCGCCGTAGTCAGCGATGTTGGTGATCTTGCCAAACAGACGTGTGCTCTGTGGGTAGCGGCGGTTCACGCCCATCCATGGATCATCACCCATTTGCTTCAGACCGAGTGACACGCGATTTTTCTCGGTGTCAAACTTCAAGATCTTGGCGACGATCTCTTGACCTGCAGTCACCACTTCACTTGGATGACGGACGCGGCGCCATGCCATGTCGGTGATGTGCAGCAAGCCATCAATGCCGCCGAGGTCAACGAATGCACCGTATTCGGTGATGTTCTTGACGATGCCTTTGACAGCAGTGCCTTCTTTCAGGGTTTCCATCAGCTTGGCGCGTTCTTCGCCCATGCTGGCTTCGACCACAGCGCGGCGGCTGAGCACAACGTTGTTGCGCTTGCGATCGAGCTTGATGACCTTGAATTCCATGGTCTTGTTCTCGTACGGAGACAAGTCTTTGATGGGACGTGTGTCGATCAGCGAACCTGGCAAGAATGCACGGATGCCGTTGACCAGAACGGTCAGGCCGCCCTTGACTTTGCCGCTGGTTTGACCGGTGACGAATTCGCCGGATTCCAGGGCTTTTTCCAAGCTCATCCACGATGCCAGGCGCTTGGCCTTGTCGCGGGACAGCAGGGTGTCACCGTAGCCGTTTTCGACTGAGTCGATGGCCACCGACACAAAGTCGCCGACCTGGACTTCGAGCTCGCCCTGGTCGTTTTTGAATTCTTCGAGAGGCACGTAGGCTTCGGATTTGAGACCTGCGTTCACAACCACGTGGTTGTGATCAATGCGCACTACTTCTGCGGTGATGACTTCACCGGTACGCATTTCGGAGCGCAGTAGGGATTCGTTAAATAGATCGGCAAATGATTCAGACATTGATTTTCCTAGTCCACAACACAGGGTTCAGTCAGCACAATTGCTGAAAGTTTTTGGTTCTGTTTGTAGCTTGTTTTAGCTTGGGTTATGCGGTCCGGGGACTGCAGCTTGGGTTACTTTTCCTGCTGAGTGGTTTGGCTGCGCGGCAGTCAAATGTGATCAGAAGGGCCTTTTGTCCTGCCACCAAACGAGTACTTGTTGAACCGATTTTTTAATCGATAAAAAAGAGTTGTCCAGTAGTAGGGCGTCATCAGCAGGATGCAAGGGTGAAGCTTTGCGTGATTGGTCACGCGCGTCTCGCGCCAGCAGGTCTTGCTCAATACTCTCCAGTGTAGTCGAAATCCCTTTTGCAACCATTTGTTTATGCCTGCGCTCCGCGCGGTGCTCAGCGCTAGCGGTGAGGAAAACTTTCAGTTCTGCATCTGGAAAGATAGTGCTGCCCATATCGCGTCCATCGGCGACAAGGCCGGGAAGGCGTCTAAAGCTGTGTTGCAACTCGAGCAGGGCTTCCCGTACTTCGGGATGGGCCGAGACTTTTGAGGCCGCCATGCCGGCGCTTTCGCTGCGAATGGCGGCGCTCAAGTCTTGGCCGTCGAGCAAAATTGTGTCATTTTTAAAACTCACACTGAGCTTACGCGTCACGCCTGCAACCGCTGCGCCGTCGTCTAGCGAAAGACCAGCTTGACTGGCTGCGTGGGCGCTCAAGCGATAAAGCACACCTGAGTCCAAAAAGTGGTAGCCCAGCTCCGCCGCCAGCTTGGCTGCTAATGTGCCTTTGCCTGACGCGGTCGGGCCATCGATGCAGATCACGGGAATAGATTTAGATTCGGTACCGGCTAGTTCAAACAGGGCTTCGAAATAATCAGGAAAAGTTTTGGCTACGCATTTCGGGTCAAGTATCCGAACCGGTAAATTGGCGGGGTTAAAGGCCGCCAGCGAAAAACACATGGCCATTCGGTGATCGTCATAAGTAGCTATCGCACCAGTGCACCATTTAGTGGGCGGGGTGATTTTGATCCAGTCTTGACCTTCTTCTACCGTCGCGCCTAATTTTTGTAATTCGCACGTCATGGCGGCGATGCGGTCGGTTTCTTTCACGCGCCAGCTGGCAATATTGCGCAGCGTTGTGCTGCCGTTGGCATATAGCGCCAGCATGGCCAGCGTCATGGCGGCGTCTGGGATGTGGTTGCAGTCCATGTCTATGGCTTTGAGCGGCCAAGCGCCACGTTTGATTTTGAGCGAGTGGGCGGTGCTGGTGATGTTTGCGCCCATGGCTTGTGCGGCTTCTACAAAACGAATGTCGCCTTGTATCGAGTCTGCGCCTACACCCAAAATTTCTATGCCATCAAGACCTTCCACTGGTTCAGCAATCGCGCCCAGTGCGATGAAGTAGCTGGCCGAGGAGGCATCGCCCTCGACATAAATCTCGCCGGGTGAGACGTATTGGCTGCCAGCTGGGATGATAAAACGTTGCCAGTGCTCGGCGCCTTCAGGTTGCCGCACTTGCACGCCAAAGCGCGCCAGTAAATTCAATGTGATGGCGATATATGGCTGGGAAATGAGCTCACCGACGACTTCGATGTGAATGTCTTGCTTGGCCACCAGCGGCAGCGCCATTAAAAGGGCGGTGAGAAATTGGCTAGAAACGTCGCCGCGCACACGAATCGGCTGGTCTAGTTTGAATGCGCCAGTGCGAATGCGTAGCGGCGGAAAGCCTGGGTTACCAAGATAGTCAATATCGCAGCCGAGTTGGCGCAGCGCATCGACTAGGTCGCCAATCGGCCGCTCGTGCATGCGCGGCACGCCGGACAGTTCAAACTCACCGCCCAGCAAAGCCAACGCCGCGGTCAGGGGCCGCATGGCAGTTCCGGCATTACCCATGAAGAGCTGGGCTTGCTGAACCTTGGCTTGACCGCCCAATCCGATGATGACTGCGCTATTGCCGGTTTGCTCGACGCTGCAACCGAGTTGGCGCAGCGCGTTAAGCATGACAGCGGTGTCGTCGGAGGCGAGCAAGTCGTGCACAGTGGTTTTGCCGTTACTCAGGGCAGCAAGTAGCAGCACGCGGTTGGAAATACTTTTGGAGCCGGGTAGGCGGATTTGGCCAGCGGCAGTTTTGAGGGACGGAACGTCAAGAAACTCTAGGTCAAACATTATTAAAGACTACTCAAAATAACTGTAAATAACAAGTAGTAGTCTTAAATGACTAAAAACTACCAAAGACTAAAAATCAAGATCAACCTTATTTGGTACTGATCTGCCAGTTGATGCGTGCGGTGCTGGCTTGGTTAATGTCAGCTTGCAACTGCTCGCTGTCGCCAGCAGCGATGAGTTTTTCCATCGCCAGCAATGTTTGCCGAAACAGTTTTGACTGGGCCAACAGTTCAGAATGGTTGGCCAGCAAAATATCGCACCACATTTGTGGGTCGCTGGCCGCAATTCGACTGAAGTCGCGAAAACCAGAGCCAGCCAAACTTAGGTATGCGTTACCTTCTGGCTGGGCGGCAATACTGTTCATCAGTGCATACGCAATCAGATGCGGCAGATGACTGACAGCTGCGTACGCCGCATCGTGTGCTTGTGGTGACATCTGCGTGACTTTGCAGCCCAGTGCTGTCCAGAGCTCTGTCGCCTGCGCCAGTTGAGCTGTGTAAGTGAGCTCTGTTGGTGTGAGTATGAGTTGCTTGCCGAAGTAAAGATTAACGTCAGCATGCTCAATGCCAGAGACTTCTTTACCTGCAATCGGGTGCGCGGGTACAAAGCAACCAACATGGTCACGCAGTGAGCGCTGTGCCGCTTCGACAACATCGCCTTTGGTTGAACCCACGTCCATGATTAGCGTGCTGGGCGTGATCATGTGGCGAATCGCTTTGAGCGTCGCTTCGGTAGCCGATACCGGCACTGCCAGCAACACGATGTCAGCGCCGGACACGGCGAGCAGGGCGGAAGGTGCGGCGATATCAATCACACCCATTTGGCGTGCCATCTCAGTTGTGGAAGGCGATTTGCTATAACCGACTATGCGTTTGACCAGCCCGGCGCGCTTGAGTGCTAGTGCAAAAGAGCCGCCCATCAGGCCGCAGCCGATCAGGCCGAGTTGTTCAAACATGTTCAGTCGCCGACTGGGTAGCTGCCCAGTACTTTATAAAAAGCACACAGTTTTTGTAAATCAGCTAGCGCGGCGCTGACATGCGGCTCGGACGGATGGCCTTGCAAGTCAATGTAGAAGTAATACTCCCATTGGCCAGATCTTGCCGGTCGCGACTCAAACCGCGTCATTGACACACCGTGGGTTTTTAAAGGTACCAACAAATCGTGCACAGCGCCAGGGCGGTTGGTGACTGACACCACTAAGCTGATGCAATCTTTGCCGCTGGCTTGTGGCATGGGCAGGGTTTGCGGTAGGCACAGCACGGCAAAGCGGGTGCGGTTAAAGGCATCGTCTTGTATGCCGTGGGCAAGGTTGTGCAGGCCGAACTGGGTGCCGGCGCGCTCGCTGGCGATGGCGGCCCAAGCTGGATTGGTACTAGCTAGGCGTGCGCCCTCGGCATTGCTGGCGGCCGGATGGCGCTCGGCATTAGGTAAGTTGGCTGTTAGCCAGCCTTGACATTGGGCTAGCGCTTGCGGGTGGGCGTAGACAGCTTGTATGCCGTCCATGCCGCCGGTCACGCGCAGCAAGTTGTGCCGCACCAGCAGACTGGTCTCGCCGATGATGTGTAGGGGTGATTGCAAAAACAAGTCTTTTGAGCGGGACACCACGCCTTCAGTCGAATTTTCTACCGGCACCACGCCGTAACTTGCGCTGCCAGAAGCTGTGGCACGAAACACCTCGTCAATGCTGGCGCAAGCTATGTGCTCAATGCTGGAGCCGAAAAAAAGCAACGCGGCTTGTTCGCTAAAAGTACCGGCAGGGCCTAGATAGGCCACACGAATCGGCGACTCAAGCGCTAGGCAGGCAGACATGATTTCACGCCAGACTGCGGCGACATGTTCGCCCTTGAGCGGGCCGGTGTTGCTCGCCTGTATGTGCTCTATCACCTTGGCTACCCGGTCTGGCCGGAAGAAGGGCGTGCCATCGCGTTTTTTAATCTCGCCTACATGCTCGGCCACACGTGCGCGTTTGTTTAGCAGGCTAAGCAGTTCTTGATCCAGCGCGTCGATTTGAACGCGTAGCTCGGCGAGGGTCTGTGTCATTTTTCAGCGGTCTCCAGCAATCTTTTGGTCATAGTCACAATTTTCATTGCGCTTTTATGCCTGGTTTTTTTCGAAGTCTCGCATGTAGTCAATCAAGGCTTGTACACCAGCGACAGGCATGGCGTTATACAAGCTCGCCCGCATGCCACCCATAGTTTTATAGCCTTTGAGTTGTAGCAAGCCAGCCGCTTTTGCGCCGGATAAAAAGGCTGCGTCGAGTTTTTCGTCGCGCATGAAAAACGGAATGTTCATGCGTGAGCGACAGTCTTTCTCAACCCGACTCTGGTACAGGCTAGAGGCATCAATAAAGTCATAAAGCAGCGCTGCTTTGCTGATGTTGCGCTGCTCGATGGCGGCAATACCACCTTGCTTTTTAAGCCATTTGAATGTCAGGCCAGCAACGTAAATTGCCCAAGTGGGCGGTGTGTTGTACATGGACTCACTGTCAGCCACGATCTTGTAATCGAAAGCACTAGGGCAATGCGGCAAGGCGTGTCCCAGCAACTCATTGCGAATAAAAACAATCGTTAGCCCAGCCGGGCCGACGTTTTTTTGCGCGCCGCCATAAGCCATGTCAACGCGTGTCCAGTCAATGCTTCTGGACGCCATGTGCGATGAAATATCCAATACCAGCGGGACTTTGCTACCCAGTGATTTGAGGTCAGGCAAAGTGTGCATTTCAACCCCGTGCACGGTCTCATTCGAGCAGGCGTGCACGTACTGGGCTGATTCGCTTAGCTGCCAGCTCGCTGGCTTAGGCAGGCTGGTGTAGTTGCTCTCTACGTTACTCGCTGCGATGGAAACGCTGCAGTATTTACGCGCTTCTTTTTGCGAGCGCTCGCTCCAGTTGCCGGTCACCACATAGTCGGTCTGTTGGCCGCGCGAAAGGTTGAGCGGCAAAATAGCGTTTTCAGCAATCGCGCCGCCCTGCATGAACAAAATACTGAACTCTGGCGGCACGGCTAGTAATTCGCGCAAGTCGCTTTGGGTTTGCTCGTAAATTGAGATGAACTCTTTACCTCGGTGGCTCATTTCCATCACACCCATGCCGCTGCCTTGCCAGTCCAGCATTTCTGCAGCGGCTTGGCTTAATACTTCTTCGGGTAAAACGGCTGGGCCGGCGGAGAAATTAAAGGGTCTGGTCATTTCTTCGCGGCTGGCTTGGCCGCTGGTGCGGCTTTTGCTGTTGGCGTGCCAATAAGTTTGGCGGCGACTACGTCAAATTGTGCGGCACGCGCGGCGATGTCGTTACGTGTGATCTCAACCAGTCGCTGAATAAAGCTGTTGCCCAGTTGTGGCGCAGCAGTTTGGTATTTTTTGACGACGGGTGACTCAAAGAAGGTGGCTAGTTGTTGCAGCTCTTCGGCGCTAAAGCTTGCCATATAGGCTGGTACTAAGGCGTCATTGCTGGCTTGGGTTATCTTGCTGCCAATGATGACGGCGGCATCATCAAAATATTTTTTAAGTTCAATGTTGAGCGCATCACCGACTTCTTTTCGTTTGGCTTCAGCCACATTGGCTTGCAGTTTGGGTGCCCAGTTTTGTAGCAAGTCGTTGGCTGTGCCATCGGCCAACTGACCGATCAGGCGCTGCAGCTCGGGTCCTTGCTGCAAGGCAACTACCTTAGCTGCCAAGGCTTGCTTAGGATCGGCTGCTTGAGCCATGACCAGGCCTGGCAAAGCCAGAGTTGCGATGGCTAGGGCCAAGGTGCTGAGTATTTTTTTCATTCTTCTGTTCCCGGGTTGGTTTGATCTGGTGTGCTGGTTTGTTCGTCTGGGACGGCATCAGCTGGTGTTAGCGTTTCTTCTGTCGATAGTGTCGCGTCATTTTCAACAATACGCTGCAATCCGCTCAATTTAGAGCCCTCATCTAGTGCCATCAATGTGACGCCCTGTGTAGCGCGGCCCATCTCGCGAATTTCACTCACGCGGGTACGTACCAACACGCCCTTATCTGTAATGAGCATGATTTCATCTTCGCTACGCACCAGCGTAGCGGCTACGACTTTGCCGTTGCGCTCGCTTTGTTGGATGGCAATCATGCCCTTGGTGCCGCGGCCATGGCGGGTGTATTCGGTAATCGAGGTGCGCTTACCGAAGCCGTTATGGGTGGCGGTTAAAACGCTTTGCTGCTCGTCTTCTGCCACCAACATGGCGATGACGCTTTGGCTGACATCGAGTGCCATGCCGCGCACGCCACGTGCTGTTCGGCCTAGCGGGCGTACGTCTTCTTCGTCAAAGCGCACGGCTTTACCACCGTCGCTAAACAGCATGACGTCGTGTTTGCCATCGGTCAGTGCAGCACCTATTAGGAAGTCGCCCTCGTCCAGGTTGATGGCGATAATGCCGCCTTTGCGTGGGTTGTTAAAGTCGTCTAATGCGGTTTTCTTGACGGTTCCCATGGATGTTGCCATGAATACATATTGGTCCGCAGGGAAGGTCCGCTTGTCGCCGGTGAGTGCCAGCACCACATTGATTTTTTCACCCTCTTGCAACGGAAACATGTTGACGATGGGGCGACCGCGTGAGCCGCGCGAACCAGCAGGTACTTCCCAGACCTTGAGCCAGTAAAGCCGGCCACGGTTGGAAAAGCACAATATGTAGTCGTGAGTATTGGCGATAAAGAGCTGGTCTACCCAGTCGTCTTCTTTGGTGGCTGTAGCCTGTTTGCCGCGTCCACCGCGTTTTTGCGCACGATATTCGGATAAAGGCTGGCTCTTGATGTAGCCGGTGTGGGATAGCGTGACCACCATGTCGGTGGGCGTGATTAAGTCCTCGGTACTTAAATCAAAAGAGCTGTGCTCAATATGACTGCGGCGTGCGCCCAGCTTGGTTTGACCGAACTCATTGCGAATCGCGGTGAGCTCTTCGCTGATGATGGTGGAGACACGCTCCGAGCGTGCCAAGATGTCAAGCAGGTCGTCGATTTCGGCCATGACGCCTTTGTATTCGGCCACTATCTTGTCTTGCTCCAAGCCAGTTAGGCGTTGCAGGCGCATCTGCAAAATTTCCTGAGCCTGTGTTTCCGAGAGTCGATACAAGCCGTCGTCCCCCATGCCTAGCAGCGGCTCTAAGCCGTCGGGGCGATAGCTGTCGGCGTTGATTACTCCACCGTCGGCGCGCGCACGGGTGAGCATTTCACGCACCAGCTTACTGTCCCAAGGCTTGAGCATGAGCTCGGCTTTGGCCACCGGCGGCGTTGGTGCGTTGCGGATGATGGCAATGAATTCATCAATGTTGGCTAACGCTACTGCTAGGCCTTCTAATACATGACCGCGTTCGCGTGCTTTTCGCAACGTGAAAACGGTGCGGCGCGTAACCACTTCTCTGCGGTGATACAGAAAGACTTGAATTAAGTCTTTTAGGTTGCATAGCTTCGGTTGGCCATTGACCAGCGCAACCATGTTGATGCCAAAGGTGTCTTGGAGCTGGGTTTGCTTGTATAAGTTGTTCAGTACAACTTCTGGCACTGCCCCACGCTTGAGTTCAATGACTAAGCGCATGCCGGACTTGTCGCTCTCGTCTTGGATGTGGCTGATGTCTTCTATTTTCTTTTCATGGACCAATTCGGCCATGCGCTCTTGTAGCGTCTTTTTGTTCACTTGGTAGGGCAGCTCGTCAACAATGATGGACTGACGCTGGCCCTTGTCTATATCTTCAAAATGGCACTTGGCGCGCATAACCACCCGGCCACGGCCGGTACGGTAACCGTCCTTCACGCCGTTGATGCCGTAAATAATGCCGGCAGTCGGGAAGTCCGGTGCAGGAATGATCTCCATCAGCTCATCAATCGTCGCTTCTGGTTTACCTAGTAAATACAAGCAGGCATCGACCACTTCATTCAGATTGTGCGGCGGTATATTCGTCGCCATGCCGACGGCAATGCCGCCTGAGCCGTTTACTAATAAGTTGGGTAAGCGGGTTGGCATGACCAAAGGTTCTTGCTCACTGCCGTCGTAGTTAGGGCCAAAGTCGACGGTTTCTTTGTCTAAGTCAGCCAGTAATTCATGGGCGATTTTGGCCAAGCGGATTTCGGTGTAACGCATCGCTGCTGCGTTGTCACCATCTACAGAGCCGAAGTTACCTTGACCGTCAACCAAGAGGTGGCGCATGGAAAAATCTTGCGCCATACGAACAATCGTATCGTAAACCGACTGATCGCCGTGTGGATGGTATTTACCAATCACATCGCCAACGATACGCGCTGACTTTTTATACGGTCGGTTCCAATCGTTGTTGAGTTCATGCATGGCGAACAGAACACGCCTGTGAACGGGCTTGAGGCCATCACGTGCGTCAGGGAGTGCGCGACCGACTATGACGCTCATTGCATAGTCTAGGTAGCTGCGCCGCATTTCCTCTTCAAGGCTAATGGGCAAGGTTTCTTTTGCAAACTGGGTCATAGTAGGCCTGGGTAGAGAATTGAACTTGGTCTTATTACCAGATGAATCATTTTAATGCTTGAGTTTAATGGCTAGTAATTGTTGCCTGCTAGCAACAAAAAGCCGAGTTTCTCTACTACGTGTAAGAGGAAGTCGATACCAATCTTATAGTGTTAAGAGCCTGTGGCACAATTACTGTAACGCTTCGAATGATGGTCATTCGGAGGGTATAAATCAATAAACGCAGCCAGTCTGCGCCTTTTCTCTAGAGGAGAATCATGAACAAACTCAACAAATTTGCAATGTTGTTTGCTTCCGCAGCGCTCGTTACGGCTGCTGGTGCACAAACAGTCGATAACTGGAAAAGCGGTAACGGCGAGTTGAACTGGAAAAACGGTACTAACGAGCTGTGCTGGCGCGATGCCAATTGGACGCCTGCTACGGCGTCTCCTGATTGCGACGGTGCTATCAAGCCTGTCGTTGCTGCGGCCCCTGTTGCGGCCGCTCCTGCTGCTAAACCAGCACCTGCACCAGTTGTGGTGCCAGTTGCGCCTCCAGCAGCAACCAAAGTTACTTACGCAGCCGATGCGTTCTTTGACTTTGACCGCTCTGTTATCAAGCCAGCAGGTAAAGCCAAGCTTGACGACCTGATCAGCAAGATCAAAGGCATCAACCTTGAAGTCATCATCGCCGTGGGTCACACTGACTCCGTCGGTAGCGACAAGTACAACCAGAAGCTGTCGGTTAATCGTTCGGAAGCCGTCAAGGCATACTTGGTGTCTAAGGGCGTCGAGAAAAACCGCGTCTACACCGAAGGTAAAGGCGAGAAGCAGCCAGTTGCAGACAACAAGACTGCAGAAGGCCGCGCTAAAAACCGTCGCGTTGAGATCGAAGTTGTTGGAACACGTTCTAGCAAGTAAACCCTAAGGTTTGCTCTTAAAAAACCGCGCTTAGGCGCGGTTTTTTTGTGGGCGAGTCATAATCGTTAAATGTCTACCAACTCTAATTTTGACCCCGCCGAACTAGCTAAATTTTCTGATCTCGCTCATCGCTGGTGGGATAAAGAAAGCGAATTTCGCCCCTTGCATCAAATCAACCCTTTGCGCTTGACTTGGATTGACAAAATTATTCCTCTTAAAGGTCTGAGTGTTCTTGACGTAGGTTGTGGTGGTGGTATTTTGGCTGATGCCATGGCGCGCAAAGGCGCGAAAGTCATGGGTATTGATTTAGCCGAAAAAGCACTTAAGGTTGCCCAGCTTCATGCCCTGGAAGCACAAACTGAAGGCGTTCAATACCAAAAGATCAGCGCAGAAGCCTTGGCGGCAGAGCAGCCTGGCACTTTTGACGTAGTGACCTGTATGGAAATGCTTGAGCATGTTCCAGACCCAGCTGCCGTCGTAAAAGCTTGTTATGCACTGGTTAAACCCGGAGGCCATGTTTTCTTCTCCACCATTAACCGCAACGCTAAGTCGTTTTTATTCGCGATTGTTGGCGCAGAGTATGTTCTCAACATATTGCCGCGCGGCACGCACGAATACGCCAAATTGATAAAGCCTAGTGAATTAGCTGCTTACTGCCGCGCCGCTGGTTTTGATTTACAGAAAACCAGTGGCATGCAATACAACCCGCTAACACGCCACTATTGGCTAGACGACAACACCAGCGTGAACTATATGTTTGCGACTACTAAACCAGCAGCCTAACGGTTTAAGCAGACTCGCATCATATGTTTAATGACATTAAAGCCGTGCTATTTGATCTAGATGGCACTTTGGTTGATAGTGCGCCAGACCTTGGCGCGGCGGCAGACAAAATGCGCACGGATAGAGGCATGGCTTCGTTGCCTTTGTCGCACTACAGACCTCTGGCTGGCGCTGGCGCACGCGGTATGTTGAGCGTGGCTTTTGGGATGCAGTCGCAAGACGCAGACTTTGAGCAGTTCAAGGAAGAATTCTTTCTTAACTACACCGCCTGCATGACTCAGCGCACCTGTAGTTTCGATGGCGTCGATGCGTTAATTGCAAGACTGGACGACGCAGGCATGAAGTGGGGTGTGGTGACAAATAAGTCTGAGCGCTTCTCGTTGCCCCTGACACGTGCCATGCCGCTTTTTAAAACGGCTCAAACTATCATCAGCGGTGACACCACGCCACATGCCAAGCCGCATCCTGAGCCCTTGCTAGAAGCATCGCGTCGCCTCATGTTGGAGCCACAGCAATGCGTCTACGTCGGTGACGATGAGCGCGACATAGTCGCCGGCCGCGCCGCAGGTATGGTTACCGTGGCTGCCGCCTACGGTTATTTAGGTGCGATTGAAGACACGACGCACTGGAATGCAGACGCAACAATTTTTTCTCCAGAGGCCCTCTTGAAGTTGCTGCGAATGGCTTAAAATAGTGTTTCTGGGGCTGCATTGGTTTCGACGTGGGTTCGGACGCGGTGTGGTGCATGTCGAGCTTAGTGTGCTCGTAAAATTGACTAAAACAAACTAACTGCAAACGACGAACGTTTCGCACTCGCGGCTTAATTGCCCGTGAGCTTTACAACAGCAGGCCGATGGGCTGGGCAAGGGGTTTTTAACGCAAGTTAGAGACTCCCGGCTGTAAAGATAATTTTATCGGCTGGCTCTGGGCTGGGTACCTTAACCCGGGGCAAGACAATAGGGTACTGGCGTCTTGTATAGCGTGCGACTGCGCGATGCAAGTGGCGAGACTTAAATCAGACCGCTAAACATGTAGATCTGCCCGAAAAAGGCTTGCGGACGGGGGTTCAAATCCCCCCAGCTCCACCATATTACGAAGTCCCAACTCTTATCAGTTGGGATTTTTTTTTGCCTGTTTCCCCCAGTGAAAAGGCCATTACCCTCGCGAGCGTCGACCACCACCGGTGCCTGGTTTTGGGGGTATTTATGCCCATTTTCTCTCTCTGTTCTCAGCTACCCTCGCGAGCGCTCGCGAGGCTGTTTCTATATAAATCAATGACTTACGCGGGGCCAGTTAGTGTTGGTTATTGGTAGGCAGCGGCGACAAGTGCAGAAAAGTTCATTTCTAGTCCAGATCCAGCTAAATGCTTTGGGCAGTCACCAGGCTTGGCATCTACAGTGACTCCCAGTTGGCACTGCACAGGCTCGAAGTTCTGGGCGGGGAGGGCGGTGTTTCTGACTATGCAGAGCTTTGAGCGCAGCGGGTATGGCGCATGAACATGAGTCCGTGTGGCTTTCTGTGCTTAGGTGATTTGCAAGGGTTTGACGAAATAGCTGTTTGTCTGTTGTTATTGCATGTAGTTTATTGACAAATGCAAATATTTTGCAACATACTGCCACCATGAACCCACGTTCCCATTCAACACAAGAGCAGGCCGTTCTCGAACTGGTTAAGGCGCGTTCGCTTGTGCGTGCCCGGGATCTTGCGCAGCAGGCGCTGCCCACCGTTGTGCTGAGCCGACTGGTTGCTGCAGGTAAGCTCGAAAGAGTCGCCCGAGGGGTGTACGGCCTACCAGGTCAGGCAATCAGCGAACACCGCTCACTGGCAGAAGTTGCGCTGAGAGCGCCGCAGGGCGTTATTTGCCTGCTGTCGGCACTGCGCGTGCATGGCATTGGCACCCAAGCACCCTTCGAGGTCTGGCTCGCCATCGCCCATCGCGCATCGATTCCACGTCTTGGCCAACCGGAAATTCGTGTCGTGCGCATGTCGGGTGCCGCGCTGACTGATGGCATAGAACATCTAACGATAGACGGTGTAGAGGTAGCCGTGTTTAATGCCGCAAAGACTGTGGCTGACTGCTTTAAGTACCGCAATAAAATCGGCCTTGACCCTGCTCTGGAAGCACTGCGCGATGGCTGGGCTCAACGCAAATTTACGATGGATGCGATCTGGCACTACGCAACCATAGACCGCGTGGCAAACGTCATGCGACCTTACCTTGAAAGCGTGACAACATGAGCCGACATTTGGCCGCTTCTGTCCGTGCCCGTCTATTCACCGCATTTTGCAGAAATGGTGACTGCCATTCTTCGCAAGCACACAATATTTCCCGAACGGGAAGTTAAGATAAGAATCTGGCCTGACATCCTAAGTAATTCCCGATCGGGACATATTTCTTGCATACAGCCCAGTTGTGGTTAATAATTTTCCGAACGGGAAACTGAGCAAACCATGACATCCATTCGATCATCTCAACAACTCGGCGGCGCACTGCGTACCGCTCGCAAGCAGCTCGGGCTGACACAACCCCAATTGGCTCTGGCTGCCGGGGTGGGTGTGCGCTTCATCGTCGACCTTGAAGCTGGCAAGCCCACCGTGCGACTGGAAAACGTGCTTCTGGTCATTGATGCCTTGGGTGGCGAGATCCAGTTAAGCGGATTGCCAACTATTGCGGCCGACGATCAACGTGAAGGTGGTGACCATGGCGCATGAACTGGAAGTCTGGCTTTTCGCCGATCGTGTTGGCACGCTGGCGCTGGTCGATGGTCGGCTGAATTTTTGCTACGCATCTGCTTGGTTGTCGCAACCAGCCGCCGTTGCCTTGTCCGTCTCGCTGCCCCTGCAAACGCAGCCATTTGACGATCGTCGAACGCGTCCCTTCTTTGCGGGCCTGCTGCCAGAGGGTCAGATGCGCCGCCTGATTGCACAGCAGTTTCAAGTGTCTAGCCAGAACGACTTTGCGCTGCTGGACCATATCGGCGGCGAATGCGCCGGGGCAGTGACCTTTATTGCGCAGGGGCAGGCCTTAGCTGTGCCTGCCTGCAACAATGACGTTCAGTGGCTCAGTGACGACGAGGTCGTTGCCATACTGGATGAATTGCCGCGTCGCCCCATGCTGGCAGGCAAAGACGGCTTGCGACTTTCTTTGGCGGGCGCTCAAGACAAACTACCGGTGGTTTTCGATGGCAGCCGTATGGGTCTGCCCAAAAACGGCACGCCGAGTTCGCATATTTTGAAGCCGGCCATCCACGCTGTTGAAGACAGCGTAATCAACGAGGGGTTCTGCCTGGCGCTGGCTGAAGCGATGCAACTCAAGCCAGCAAAATCGAAAGTCCACTTTGTGCTGGACCGATCGTTTCTGCTGGTCGAGCGCTACGACCGACTGATCGATGCACAGGGATACAGACATCGCCTGCATCAAGAGGATTTCTGCCAGGCGCTTGGCGTGGTCCCAGAAATGAAATACCAAAACGAAGGTGGGCCAGATTTAGCGCAATGCTTCGAATTACTTCGTCGTGTTACACGCCCAAGTGCACCGCAGGTATTGCGCCTGCTCGACTGTATGATCTTCAATGCGCTGATCGGCAATCACGATGCGCACGCCAAGAACTTTTCGCTGCTTTATTTGGGTGAAAAGTCAGGCAAAACTCCCGTCCTATCACCGTTCTACGACACGCTGTCGACGGCGGTGTATCCAACGCTATCGCAAAAGATGGCCATGAAAATTGGCAGCAAATATAAGTTCAGCGAAGTTCGGGTAGGGCATTGGGAACAGTTTGCAGAAAGCGCCGGCCTGACCAAGTCGCAGGCTAAGAGACGCATCTTGGCGTTGGCAAAGTCACTGCCGGCCACGGCGCGCAAGCTCCAGTCTGATCCCGGGTACAGTTTTTCCGGCAATGCCGTGGTTGAGAAAATCAATGTCTTGATTGAACAGCGCTGCGCTCTGACGAGTCGGCGGCTCACCAATCCCGCCGCGGAAAATGACGCTACCGCAGAACCCTCCGACTGAGCCAGCGCTATGCTGTTAGCAGTGCGCTCTGCGCATGCCAGTCATCCGGCATCACCCGACGCAGTACAAACTCCAAATTGATAGAACTCAGAGTTGCCTTAGCTACAATCGCTTCCAGCAATTCGGGAGCCAGCAAAGTCAGGCGCAGCAAGCGCCGCACCTGCGTCACATCCATCTCCTCCCGTTGGGCGATCTCTCTTACGTTTTGCACCTTGCCATCATCGAGCAAGCCCTGCCAGTAATGCGCCAATCCCAAAGCGCGCATCAACGGTGTGTCCTGATGGGTTTTGCTTGCTCGCTGTGGGCCTATCCAAATTAATGGACAGCAGAGTCCTCTAAAGATTGGTAATACAGATTTTCAAAGTTAAGTGGGCTTAGCCAGCCAACGGTTGAATGCCTGCGAATACGATTGTAATAAGCCTCCACCTACTCACCTCAGGATTTGCTAAGCAACGGCGACTATTAACGTGAATGTCTGATGTCTCTTTTCTTCCGTCTGAAGTGAAGATCAGCGCAGCTCGTACCAGACGCCCCGACCACTGCCGTGCTGGTTCAGGTGTCCGCGCTCGACTAGCGAGCGAAAGTGCTGCTTGAGCGTGTTCCGGCTGGTGCTGGTTAACTTGATCGCCTCGCCAATCGTGACACGGCCATGTTCGCGGGCAAACTCGACAATCTGTAACGACAGCTCAGGCAGCGCGGCCAGTACCAGTTTTTCACGCTCGACTTTCTTCTCCAAGCGCCGCACCTGCTCTGCCAATGCGCGTAGGAAAAACACCAGCCAAGGCTGCCAGTTCGGCGCATCCGTACGAATCGTGCCTTGGGTTTGTCGCAGGGCAAGGTAGTAGGCTTCCTTATTCATCTCGATCACGCTTTCCAGCGAGCTGTAGGGTACGTAGGCGTATCCAGCCTGCAAAAGCATCAGCGTAGTCAGCGCCCGGCTGATTCGGCCGTTACCGTCCTGAAACGGGTGAATTTCAAGGAATACGACCACAAAGACCGCTGTAATCAGCAGTGGGTGACACAGTTTCAACTCACGTTGCTCAGACACCCAACGGATTAGCTCGGATATCAAACGCGGGGTATCAAACGGCGAAGCAGTCTGGAACACGATGCCGACCTGCTCGCCGTGTTCGTTGAAAGCGGCCACGCTGTTGGTGTTCGTTTTGTACTGTCCGCGATGCCAGGCATCTTTCTTGCTTTAGCGCAGCAATACCTGATGCAGCTGCTTGACGTAGTTCTCGGTAAACGGGATATCGTGCCAAGCGCTAAAGATCAAATCCATTACCTCGGCGTAACCCGCCACCTCTTGCTCGTCCCGAGTGTCGAAGGACTTGATCTCCAGATTTGCCAGCAGTTGCTCGACCTCGCGGTCTGAGAGTTTGCTGCCCTCAATGCGGGTCGATGATCCGATGCTCTCGATGGTGGCCACGCGGCGCAACGCCGATAAGCGCTCAGGTGCGAGCGTCCCTAGGGCACGCCAGGCTCCCTTGAACTCGTCAGTTTTGGTGACGAGGCTCAGGATTTCTTGGGTGATCTGGAGGGTTTCAGTGCGGAGCATTAACCAATACTAAACCCATTTACACCCAATTAAACCCAATTTCAAGCCGCCAACCCGCAACATACCTATTTACACCCAACAAAGGACGAAGGGATATCCACGTTTAGCGCTCCTACCGTTAGAGCTGCGCAACTGATACCCAAGGAATTTTCTCGGTATCAGCGACTATTGGATGTCTCTTTTGTCCTCACGCCAAATCAAACTATCAGGAGACGCCGCCATGTCACGAAATTTTGGCCTACCCCGTCAAATTGGCACTGGCAATAACAACCCGCCGAACAATAGGTCAACTAGGCTCTTCGTCATCAGCGACTTCTGAAGCCGCGCAATAGCCACCGATTTGCTTCACGTAGGCCAGCAAATCCTTGTAAAACGCATTAGCGCTGAGCGTGGACGAGTCGCCGACCAGTAGCAGCTTGCGCCTGGCGCGGGTCATACCCACGTTCATGCGGCGGATGTCTGAAAGAAAGCCGATATCGCCGTGTTGGTTGCTTCGCGTCAGCGAAATCGCGATGACGTCACGCTCCTGGCCTTGAAATGAATCAACGGTGCCCACGCTAAGCGTGCGGTCTTGCAGCAAGCTGTTGAGCGCAGAGGACTCTTCAATGGCGTCCTTCAAATAGTTGATTTGGGCGCGGTAGGGGGCGATTACGCCGATAGTGAGCGGTTTTTGTGCGTGCTCGTGCTCGGTCGACTCGCGAGGTTCTAAACGCGCAAGGAGCTGAGACAGGCGCTTGAGCAGCAAATCCGCTTCTTCGGGATTGGCCGTAGAACGGCTTTCGTGGATGGTTGTTTCGAGGAAGCCCAAACCCGCTGTGTCCAGAAATTCCACCGGCAGGTCGGGCGCGAAGCGCTGGTCGTAGGCGGCTAGGCCAGCGTGCTTCACGCTTTGATGCGCTTCTAATTGGCCGCTATAGAACTGCTGAGAGCTAAACGCCATGATGTGCTCGTGCATGCGGTACTGCACGGTGAGTGTGCGGGCCGTGGTGGGTTGCCGCTTGATGCACTTTTCGAACAGTGTTTCGCGCAGGCCTTCGCGGGCCGCTTTCTCGCTTTTAACGGTGGGCGGCAGCTGGTGGTGATCGCCCACCAAAACGACGCGCTCGCCCTTGGTAATCGGAATCCAGCAGCCTGGCTCCAAAGCCTGTGCGGCTTCGTCGATGAAAACGGTATCAAAAGTCAGGTGGCGGATGTCCCGGTTGTTTGCGCCCACCAGCGTGCCGGTGATGACCTGTACCGATTCGAGTACGTCCTCGGTGATGAAGCGCTCCAAATCGTTGGCGGCCTGAATGAGCATCCGGGCTTCTTCCTTCATCAGCTGGCGATGCTGCCGCTCCTCGAAGCCAAATTTGCGGATGCGGTCGCTGGCACGGTCGTTGGCTGTATTTCGCAGCTGCGTGGCAGTCTGGCGCATGGCGTGCATTTTGCTGTAGCTCGGGTGGGCCATTAACTGTGCATCAAGGGTGTGCTGGAGCAGCAGGTCCGACACACGGCTGGGATTGCCCATGCGGATGACCTTAACGCCGCGCTCAGCCAGTTTTTCGGTCAGAAGATCCACGGCCGTGTTCGAGGGTGCGCACACCAGCACGCGTCGCTCACGCCGGGTGGTTTCCAAGATGGCCTGCACCAGCGTGGTGGTTTTGCCGGTACCAGGCGGGCCGTGGATGATGGCGACGTCTTGGGCGGTAATCACATGGCGCACGGCCACCAGCTGCGACTCGTTGAGTGTGCTGGGGTAGAACAGGTCGTCGGCTTTAGGCTCACGAAAGCGAGCTTGCCGGGCCCCCAGCAGCACGTCGCGCAATTGGGCCAGCCGGTCGCCACGAGCGCGCATCACTTCCCTCAGGGCGTTGTCCATGCTGCGGTAGCTGACCTCGTCGAAGGTGAGGTCGATGCCGAGCTTGCCACCGCCCAGATTGCCGCCGTTAAGTACCCAGTCGGGAAGCTCTTCTTTGCTGGTGGTCAGCTGTAGCTTGTTGTGCTGCAAGCTGGTGATCACGCCATTGAGCGTGGGCGCCTCTAGGGAGGCGTGACCCGGCAGATTGACAAACAGTGAAGCATTGCGGCCCACCTGAAACAAGTGCAAACGCTGCTGGCCAGGAGCGCGTTCTAGTTCCAGTACCACTTTGCCGCCAAAACCGATGTCTTCTTTAGTGATGGTGATGGGGTACCAAGCCAGACCACGCCGCTGGCGCTCCTCAATGCTGGCTTTGGCGCTTTTGAGTTTGAACTGTGCGAGGTCTTCCTTTTGCTCAAGTTGCAACAAGGCTAGAACGTGGGCTAACTCTTTTTCAGCAGCGTAAGGATCGGTGGGGATAACGTCGAGGTCAGTCAAAAGAACAGAGATTTAGCCAGCTTAAATTTCTAACCGTCCGTTCGGATTGAGTTAGTTGAAAGCTACCGGGTGATTGAAAAATGTCAAATGGATTTTGCCCCCTAGCCTCGGCTGCAGGTCTTGGCGTCTGCCAATCCCCTGACACATCCAATGACTTGATATGAAAAAAAAATAGGCTATGACGCGGTAAGAAGCTGAGGCCACTTAACTTTGAAATCTGTATTTCCAATCTTTAGAGGACTCTGCTGTCCATTAATTTGACTAGGTCCAAACGTTCAATTGAATTCAGAGCGCAAGCACTAAATAAAGCCCGTTAGCTCGGTAAACAAACGCTAAAAACGGTAGCTGCCAAACTCAATATGTCTTTAGACACGCGCAAAGAAGTTCTGTCGTAGCAAGACTAAAATTAATTTTTTTGATTAATACGACTTGAAATCGCCCTCGGAGACTTTCGGAATGATGGAATGGATTCCTATCGTATTTATTACGTTCAAGGTTCTTGTGTTGAGCATAGGTATGTTCTTTGCTGTCAGGTGGCATTACAACCAAGGTGGCAGGAAGATGGATAAGCTTGCGGTACTGCGTGCGACTGGCAAAGTGGCCGCTCTCTTCGTTCTAGCGCTCTTGACTCTGGGACTCCTGTCTTACTTCGTTGTTAGGAAGCTCGGTTTAGAAATGTATTAATCTTTCCATGGCGGCAAAAAACAGTCGATTGGTTTCCAGTCATGCGACAACCACTTCCCGATACGGTCATAAAGTATTTGCGACAGGTGGGTGCAGGCGGTTAACTAGCGGTGTTGTTGCGCCAGCTTGTATTGTGCGGGTCTCCAAAAGTATGTCTACTTTTGCAAGCATTTTCTGCACAGCGGTCATCGCGCCTAAGGTCAAATGAAATATTGTCGAACCAAGAAAAAATCCTGAGTCAGCAAGATTATTGAGCTGTAGTTTTATTAATTCATTGTCAGTCGGGACATGTAGATGAGCATCTTTTTGCGCATCAAGAATCACTTTCAACGTTTGACCAAAGCACGCTTTGACACGACGACAAATGTGATAACCGCTATGCAAATAAATAGCGCGAGTGGGTCAAAAGTCTCGCCCATCAAAATAATCGAATAGCTGTAGGTAAAAAATGGCTGCAGGAATTGCAGCTGGCTAATGCGTTGAATACCGCCCAGAGCAAGGGCACGATTCCAAGAAAAAAATGCGAGCAGTGAGTTCACAAATGCAAGAAACGCCAAAGCACCCCACTGCACCGCACCAAAGCCGGAAAAATCCGCCACATTAAAGTTCAGCAACGCGAGTGGTAACAACACAGGTAAATTCAATACCAGCGCCCAGCACATGACTTCCCATCCTTTCATTTCCTTAGACAAGGCACCACCTTGGGCGTACCCGTAACCAGCCAACACCACTGCACCTAGCAATGCAAGATCGCCGAGATAGATACCACCACCCATGTCACTGCGTATTGCTGCAAACACCGCTACAGCTACGAAGCCTGCAATTGAAGCCAGCCAAAAAAGTAGAGGCGGGCGATCCTTGGTGATCAAAGTTCCGAAGATCGCAGTTGCTAACGGAAGAGCTGCCAATACTGCCCCGCCATGACCGACCGGCACGTGCTGCATGCCGACGGCAGTGAGGATAGGGAATCCATAAACGACGCCTAGCGACATGAGCAAGAGACGCTTAATTTGTGAGACGTTGGGACACGCTGAGCGGGTGAAGTACAAAATAGGCAGTGCAGCAAGTGCCGCCAACATGGACCGAAACAGTCCGATCTGCATCGCGCTCAAATGTCCTGCAAGAATCTTTGCGCAGGGCAACGTCAAAGCGAACGCAGCAACAGACATCGCACCTAAGAGGTAAGCTTCCACTTCAACAGAGGCCGCTGGACGTAGCTGCAATTGAGAAACAGGCTTCATTTGGCTCATGGTGTTTGTCTTGATAATAATTAATAGTGATTTGACTAACGACCCTAACCCGGAGCGTTAAATGTCAGAGCTGATTGTGATCAAAAAAGATAAAAAAAGGGACAGCTACGTTAGCGATCTCAGTTGCGCAGCGCTAAATGTGGATGTCTATGGATGTCCGAGGACTCTAATGTCCATTAAGTTGGCAATGTCCAGTATGACGCAGAGCCGAAACTGAATTTAGGGTTAGGCGCGTGAGATTCACGCCGAAGTTTGCGCGGCCGAAAACGTCACAAGGCTGGCTTGTCGTTCGCCCTAGCAACGGTTCGGGATGCACTGACGTCTTGCTTCTCGGGGGTACTTCAGCAGCGACTGCGATGACTGGAATTTTCTTTTTCGACATAAGACTCGCAACAGAAATTACTATTGGCTAACCCTTATGTCAAGCCGCAGGCCATAGTTTCTTGCTGTCGGTCGGCTCAAACCGCTGGTAATACATCAGCTCCAAGGCTCAATAGAAAAGTGATGCTTTGGCGGCCGGATTCTTAAAGTTTTGCCGTCCGAGGTTATGCATTTCTTACTCGCATATCTTAAAAATCGGTAATCGGACGTTATCACCAACCGTGGCGATATCGATATGTCTATAGCGGCCAGAACCGTGTTCTTCAGCAAACAATGAGTCGTGTGATTTTGGTAGCACTAATTTGCGATTGTCAAAGGTGAGAACAACATTGAAACGGTTGAGAGTGTTCTTTTTTACTTTCCCAAAGTGGAAGTGATATCCGTAGCTGTGGTTTTCAGCTTTGTCTACTCCGTAGGTTGAACTGGCTACGGAAATGAACTTAAGGATATTTTGCACCTCCATCGAATCCACCAATTTTCTGTGGTGCATCAGGGCTAAGGCATCATCGTAGACGGGAATAATTTTACATTCCTCTAGGTACGTTAGCCACTCCCAGCGGGAGGAGTCACTCTCATCATATATAGGTTGTCCTTCCAGCTCAAGTTCCGCCAAAATTCTGTCGAAGCGGAGTAGGCGTGCATGAATAGTTTCGATTTCTCTCGTTCGCGCTTCTAATCCGGAGCTCAATCGTTGCCTTCGCTTGAGCCTACTGAAGATAATCGGATGGACTGTTTCTTCCAGATAGTCAAGAACGGCCAGCGTTTCCATATTAGCAATCTCGCGCATAAATCTCCTTGTGTCTAACGTAGAGGTGAGGGGGCGGCCAGAGCGTGAAGCGCAGAGGGTAGCTAGCAGGTTCCCTTTAGAGCGCCATGTTAAACCTTGGTTGCATTGGCGATGGCATTGGCTTCTGATATTGCAGCAAGCAACTGCGGTTGGTGCTGGAACTTTGTAAGGATGCCTTCGTTGTATGAGCTTACTTGCTTTTGCAAGAGTGTAGAAGCTTCTGCTGGGGTGGCTGCGCCAGTCGACAGTAAAGCTGAGCGGAGAATTTTTGCGTGCTCAAAGAACTTAGTTACAGAAAGCCACTGGTCATGAATGCTCTCAGGAGTTACCCATGTTGCAGTCTTCTCCTCGAAGACGATTGTCCACAGGAATACAACACCGTGGAGGTGCGAGAGATATTTAAGAAATAGCGAGTATGTTGGAACCGTCTCTCTGGGAAGCTTTGAAAGTTGTTCGGCGGACAACTTCGACTCGCTCAACGCTTCCAATTGAGATTTCAGGAACATCGGAACTATTGATAGCCCCGGTACTTCCTCAACCTTTTCTGGGGTCAGCTTCTGAATTTCCTTTGCGAGGATGACGCTTATCTTGTGCGATGGCTCAAATGTACCGTCTTTTGCAGCGAGTTCTTTCACCATGTCTTCAGTCACGTAGACCTTAATGAAGGAGCGAAGGACAACATCAATGGCTACCAATTCTGAGATGCGGACAAAATGAACGTATGCCAATCGCTTTTCGGCATCTCTAAGGTTGCGACGATCCAGACTGGCGCGAATCCAATAGCTTAGGCCCGCCGAGATTAGCGCGCCGATAAGACCGGAGGTAAGCGCAATGTTTTGCATAGAGGTCTAAGGTAATTCGCACCGCAAGACTTGCGAATTAATCTGGCGGTTACTGTTCAATCTGGTCATAACTTCCTGATGAATGTGATTTGTCTATTAGGTTTGACTTGAATATGCTGTATTTAAATGCAGTTATGAATAAGTCATGAGATCCGGTATTCAATCTTGTCGCTTTATCCGCCTTATGTATCAGATTCGCGAAAATGTACTTTTTTTACTATAGCATCAGTACCGAGAAGATGCACCTGTACTGGGTGCGTTTTATATTATCTGGCACGTAAAAAGTAGGCAAATGCGATATCTGCGCGACATGGGACTACCTGAGGTAGAAGCCTTTCTGACGATGCTAGCTACCGAGCTCTAGGTTTACACCTCCGCCCACAATCAAGCCTTAAGCGCATTGTTGTTCGTGGATCAAAATCAGGAATAGAAAGAGACATCCACGTTCAGCACTGCACAACTATTTCCTCAGAATTTGCTCAGTAACGGCGACCATGAACGTGGAGGTGCCTTTTTAGACCGATAGACACGGCGACAGCTGCGATTAAGTTTCTTTGCAAACTGTAATCGCGCAAAATCTGCGTTCTGAATTCATCGCTATGACTATTAACGTGGATGCCCTTTTTGTCCATAATTTTGTCCATACAGGCCGTCATAATCGATGAAACGTTTTGAGAGGCATATTCCATGGCGCAAGATACCCCAGACAGCCGACCTCCTGTGAGCGCAACGCTTGGCGAGGTAGATCACTGGCGCTTTCACCGACCTCATGCGCATCTCTTTTCCACATTCGGCAACGACACACTTGCGCTCAAAGCTGAGGCTTTTGCAAGATTTTTTGGCACACCATTATTTTTGGGTGCGCAGACGCTAATAGTTGTCGCATGGATTGGCATCAACGCCTTGGGATTCACGACCTTTGACGTTTACCCATTCATACTACTGAATCTGGCGTTCAGCTTGCAGGCTGCGTACGCTGCTCCTCTGATATTGTTGGCACAGACAAGACAGGCTGCACGTGACAAAGTTCACTCAGAAGCTGATGCGCAACATCGGGAGGCACTGGCAATTGCCAACGAGCAGAGGCAGTCTGAGGCGGCGAAGAACACTGATCAGATATTGCAGTTGCTTGAACAAAATACCCGTCTTACAGAGGCAACGAAGCAACTGACAGAGCGAATTGAAGTCTTGACGGTAGAGATGCACAAGCACTTTTCCAACACGTTGACAGGGGCTGCTCCAGCGGTGGATTCAGTTGGATAGCGTGTTTCGACTATTTGCGCTGGCCTAAAAGAGGGGAAGCTTTGCATGCGCCGCTTAACCTTTCTGAGCGGGTGCCAGTGATGGCATTCAGCCCGCGTAACAGTGGGCTTTTTTTCGACTGGACTTCAAGGCGATCTAGCCCAGCCTCACGGTTCAGGATCTCGTGCGTATGGACATTTTTTGGCCGACTTAGACATTCAAGGAATGCAAGGAATAAAAGGAACATCAGGAATATCGGAATAAAAAATAAAAAGAGACATCTACGTTTAGCAATGCGCAACTATTGCCTCAGCATTTGCTAAGTAACGGCGACTATTAACGTGGATTTCCCTTTTATTTTTCTACTTTATATGTGGCACTTAAGCTACGCCGTGAACCATTTTTTTATTTTGTTGACCGGGAGGCTAGCGGCCACCGACAGCGTATCAAAAAGAAGATCAAGCAATGCCATTTTTAGATTGGACGAGCAAGAATCAGGCGAAGGAGACCGTCTGGAAGGTTTCTTATCACTTGCTAAAACAGGAGTCAGTCCACGGTGACGTGAGTGGCGTCAATGCCGATAACCTGCTGATTCAGGGTGATAACTTGCTGGTGCTCAAAGCCCTGATCCCGTTTTATGCGGGTCAGGTTAAGTGCATTTTCATTGATCCGCCATACAACACCCAGAGCGAGTTTGAGCACTACGACGACAAGCTGGGACACAACCAATGGCTGTCAATGATGTATCCCCGGCTGGTGTTGCTTAGAGAGTTATTGAGCAAAGATGGGTTCATCATTTTTCACATCGACGACGCTGAGAGCCATTACGCCAAAGTTTTAATGGACGAAGTGTTTGGACGCTCAAATTATCAAACTTCGATTTATGTCCAGGTGCGATACACAGCCAAGACATTAAAGTCCGATATGGCGTATCACAAGCAAATTGAACAAGCGCTGGTTTATCGCCGTTCTTGTGGAGCGAGGCCTCACAAACCTGCTATTCAAACGGAGGGATTTGAAAAGTTCAACTTTGACATCACCGAACTTGCGACTGGTCGAAAAACAGTCTTGGGTGGTAAGACTGTTTTTATATTTCAGCCTGGCGAGTATGTAATTGAGAAAGTTCCGGGTCATGTTGACGGCTTGAAACGAATATGGGCGACCGGCTCAATTCTTGATGGCAATTCGTCAGGAAGATTTTTTCGAGATTATTTGGCGGGAAGGTTTGGCGTGGATGGCGCAGGCGCACTTTACAAAGTTGCCGGTATCGGCGACGACGGACTGGGCCATCGCTATTTGACAGGTCCAAAAAAGGTGTCTGCAACAAAGGGAAAGTATTTCCAAGGTGTGCCGGTTGAGAAACGTTGCTTGAACGTTCAAGATGCAGAGCTACCCATCGAAAACTTTTATGACTTTTCCTCTCAATTTGGTAATTGCCGTAGTGAAGGCGGTGTAGATTTCCGATCCGGTAAAAAGCCTGAGGCCTACATCAAGAAAATGCTCGACCTTTTCTCCCAGCCGGGTGAACTAGTAATGGACTCATTTTTAGGCTCTGGTTCGACTGCGGCTGTGGCTCACAAAACCGGGCGTGCATACATCGGAATTGAACAAGGAGAGCAGGCGCGAACGCACTGCATGCCACGCCTAAATACGGTTATTGGTGGCGACAGGTCTGGTGTGGCAATCGATGCCGGATGGGTCGGTGGTGGTGGTTTTCGTTTCTGCACTTTGGGCGAGCCTGTTTTTGACTGCAATGGCCGCATTAGCGCAGATGTGAAGTTCGCCACGCTGGCAGCCTACCTCTGGCACTTTGAGACTGGCGAACCTGGCCAGCAGGCTTTCGACAAGCCGTTGCTAGGCTTTCACGACGGCACTGCTTACTACCTGCTTTACAACGGCATTCTGGGCGATCGCCGCCACGCTGAAGGCAATGTGTTGACCCACGCTGAGATGCAAGCCATCAAAGAGATATTTCTGCACGTTGGACCAAAGGTGGTTTATGCAGAAATGTCGCGTTTGGACGCGTTGCGCTTAGGTGCGGAAGGCCTCACCTTCAAGCAGATTCCCTATGAAGTGAAGATGCGATGACTTTGACCTATGTGGACCTAGCCAAATTAATGGGCAGCAGAGTTCTCTAAAGATTGGTAATATAAATTTTCAAAGTTGAGTGGGTTTAGCCAGCCAACGGTTGAGTGCCGTCTGTGTAGATAATCAAACCCAGCCGCGCAGCCATTGATTTTTGTCCCGTAATTCTTGCCATTTCATACGGTGTGTTGAGTTGGAATGCACGGCCTCCAACTCAATCCATTCAATTTTCTCGCCCTCTCGCTCAGGCGCTTCAACCTTTGAGACAAGAAAGTGTTTCTGCTTTGCGACTGGTACGACAGCAGTCCACTTTGAAAGCATTAACTTATTCGATTGCAATATGTTTATTTTGTCGTTGGTAGTTGTCATGTCTCGATTGTGAACTCACCACCGTCTCCAAGTATTTTTAAGTGAATCGGTTAGCGACAGTTCTCGTCAGCGGATGTGGTTTAGATATTGGACTTTTCCCAACTCGTATGGGCTTGCGGTAATAACGCAAATTAGGCGAAAAATTTATGCAAAATGATTCTGCAGCCAATAGCGCTTCTAGCCTGATACAGACAGGGCGCTATTCGAAGTCGATGGCCGCATCTTCGGCGTACAAATCTGCGTTATCCACCACAACACCGAAGGTGATGGTGCGGTCCAGATTGATTTTTGCTACGCCCGCTACAACAGCTGTTGTAGCGTAAAAAATTGCGATGAAAACCAGCGTTAGCCAGTGGAAGATAATTCTGCAAACTGCTGATGATTTGCGCAAACTAGGCGTAATTAGCGTTTCAGTTAGGGTTAAGTTTTTTCTCTATCTTAGATAGTTAGCGCTTGGCCGCAGCGAGCAGTGCCTCGAATTCTTGAGCAGGTATTGCTTTGGAATAAAACCAGCCTTGTGCATAGTCACAACCGTAACCGGCCAGTAAATCACGCTGCTGTTCAGTCTCTACGCCTTCTGCGATGACTTTTAAACCTAATTTATGCGCCATAACAATAATGGCTTCGCACAATGCCTTATCGTCTGAACCTTCGACTAGGTTGCGCACAAAGGATTGATCAATTTTGAGGTAATCAAGTTCGAACTTTTTCAGATAAGCCAGAGATGAATAGCCGGTACCGAAATCATCCATCGCAATTGCAATTCCAGCGTCACGAAATGTACGGAGTGTGTCAGTAACATTGACCTCCGCATTGAGTAATAAACCTTCTGTTATCTCCACTACTGTCCGGTTAAAAGTCGAATAAATTCAACTGGTTAGCAAAGAGGGGTGGTTCTGTGGCCACCAAATCAGTCTGCAAGGCGCATGAAATATGGGTTTTCTCGAATACAGAGACGGAAAGAATCTGTAGCAACGTGTACAGGGATGCATTGAGTTGAAGTTCCTTCTTAACAATGGCGATGAGCACGTAGGTGGAGACGGCGCACCAGATTTGCGTCTTCACCGCGTTCTCGCTTGTGCCCAAGAATTTCTTGATTCGTAAGTGCTGCTTGATCCATTTAAAGAACAACTCCACCTGCCAACGGTTCTTTTCTTGTATAGCGCCGCGATGATCAGAGCCGGCAGGGTTGTGTTGTTGGTCAGAAAGATGAGTGTCTTGTCTGTTTCGGGGTCCTTGAATCGAATGCGCCGTAGGTGCTCAGGATAATGTTGGGAGCCGTAAAAATCGTTGAGTGCGATGGCTTGATCGCACACCACTCCTGTTGTTCTGTCCGTGTTGGCCGAGTACATGCGCCTAGCGTTCATGTTGGTCTTGGCACGCGTTACAAAGAAAGCTCCTAACTGATGCATCCGATACAGACGCGCAAAGTCCAAGTAGCCACGATCCATCACGTAAAAAGCACCCACCTCAACGCTCAGGATATCGAGCACATTAACGTCGTGCATCTTGCCGTCACTGATGTGAATGAAAGCGGGAATCGCGCCGCGAAGATCCAGCAACGTGTGCAATTTGATGGCCGCCTTGGACGAGCGAAATGGTGCCCACTCGAACAGACTCAAGCACAGATCAATGGCTGTTGAATCCAACGCATAGACCGTGTTTGTCAGACCCAACCCGAGGCCCTCGTCGCAGTAAAGCTTGCGCGCCCGGCAAAACAGCAAGGCTGCCAAATCGGACCAAATTCGCCAATCCCGAGCATCGTTGGCGTCGGCCAGTGTGGAGCGATGAACGGCATGGCGCAGGCCCATCGAATAGAGCTTGCTGGCGTTGGCGCCCAACGTCACCTCGATATCACGCAGACTCTCACGCCACGTTAACTGAGCAAACGCCATGACTCGAAATTGCTCGGCACAGCTCAGCCGACGCACGCCGGAATTGCCGCTGTAGCTATCCACGATGCGCGTAAAACTCGTCCAAGGCACGAACTCCATGAGTTGTGCAAACAGCGTCTTGCCGACATTCATCGCGAACCTTTCGGAGTATTAACTCCAGAAAGGTAGCTAAAAGTGAAGAAACAAGATTCAAATCGGCACCAAACAAAATCGAACGCTAGGCCGCACCAGCATTGGGTTTCGGTGATTTCACCATGCGTTTAACCGGACAGCAGTGAATTTATTCAATAATTGAAACATTTTTTGAGTATTGCTGTTTTAGGATTATTTAAATCAGACCCTATGCAGACGGTCAGAGGCTTTCTACATAGAGTCTGAATAATTACTTTTTTGTACAAAAAAAAATTACAGTGCCCCAACGCGTAAATATTGAGGTTTTCACTAACCCATTACACGGCGCTTATGCATGCTGTGAGCGGTTTATATTGCGCTACTAAAGCGCTGAAAAACAGGTTTCGGCCACCATGCATTGTTTTTTGATTTTTGCGCACCATGTACTTTTAATTCCCATGCGCAGTCAGGATGAATTTGACACTCTTAGTGGCCGTCGTCTCTTGGTGCAATATTGCGCTTGCTTAGTCGGTGCTTGAAATGTGCCGTATGCAAGTACCGCATCGAATTAACTTCGCTGAGACTCACGCCGCAACCCACCCACTGCCAATTTACTCACTCACTACAGAAAGAATCACCATGAAAAAAATCCTAATGCTATTGACCTCGCATGACCAACTCGGCAACACAGGCGCGAAAACTGGTTTCTGGCTGGAAGAGTTTGCCGCCCCGTATTACGCCTTTAAGGATGCAGGCGCTGCCATCACACTGGCTTCTCCATTAGGCGGTCAACCACCGCTAGACCCCAAGAGCGACGACGCCGCTTCGCAGACCGATGCCACGCGCCGTTTCAAAGCCGATGCGGATGCCCAAGCACTGCTTGCCAGTACGCATAAATTGAGCGACATGAGTGCTGGCGCTTTTGATGCGGTGTTCTACCCCGGTGGTCACGGCCCACTGTGGGACTTGGCGGAAGACAAAAACTCTATCGCCCTAATTGAAGCCATGTTGACGGCGGGTAAACCGGTAGCAACTGTGTGCCATGCGCCCGGCGTTTTGCGGCACCCCAAAATCGGCGGTAAATCCGTCGTGAACGGCAAGACTGTGACAGGTTTCACCAATACAGAAGAAGCCGCTGTCGGCCTAACCGACGTCGTTCCTTTTCTGGTCGAAGACATGCTTAAAAGCAATGGCGGCAGTTACTCCAAAGGTGCGGATTGGCAACCCTATGTGTTGACCGACGGCTTGCTGATTACCGGACAAAATCCGGCCTCATCAGAGCCAGCCGCACATGCCTTGCTGGACTTGCTGAAAAAGCTCTGAGCTAAAGCGTTAGCTGCGCATTAAGGTCAGCTGCCCTGGGCCGTATCAATAGCCTGCTGCGGCGCTATGTTGACAAGATTGCAATGCGCTTATCGGCGCTTGCGCCGCTATGCTTGTCAAATGATCAATTTTGACTTTACCCCAGCAGAAATTGCTGTACTGGCCCAAGCTGACGTCGCCCGCGCACTGGCTGAAGATGTCGGAGCAGGGGACTTGACAGCCTCTTTGATAGACCCCAGCCGGCGCGTCCGTGCCAGGGTTTTAGCGCGTGAATCGGCTGTGATTTGCGGCGCACCTTGGGTAATTGCTACTGTGAAAGCGCTAGACGCCAGCGCCAGCATAGTCTGGCATGTGAGTGAGGGCCAACGCTGTCACTCTGAACAAGTAGTTTTAGACATTGAGGGCAATGCCCAAGCCTTGCTAACGGCAGAGCGCACAGCGCTTAACTTTATGCAGCTACTCAGTGCCGTGGCCAGCAAAACAGCTAGTTTTGTCGAAGTCGTTAACCGCGTTGCAGGCAACCGTGCGCAGATTGTTGACACGCGTAAAACTATTCCGGGCTTGCGCTTGGCGCAGAAATACGCGGTAAGAATAGGCGGTGGAACCAATCACCGTATCGGCTTATACGACGCCATCTTGATTAAAGAAAACCATATCGCCGCGGCCGGCGGCATCACCGCCGCATTAAGACAGGTGCAAGCTTCGCTTGACTCTAGCGGGCAAAAGCCTAAGTTTGTCGAAGTGGAAGTTGAAACGCTGGCTCAGCTCGAAGAAGCTTTGGCAGCCGGCGCTCGCATGGTGTTACTTGACAACATGTCTTTAGAGCAACTGCGCCAAGCTGTCGCCATCAACGCAGCAGCTGCTATGCCGGCCGTACTAGAGGTGTCTGGCGGTGTGAATATGGACAGCGTTCAAGCCATTGCAGCTTGCGGCGTAGACCGCATTTCTATCGGTGCCCTGACCAAAGATGTGAAAGCGACCGACTTTTCAATGCGCTTTGACAATCTATAAATACAAACGCCATGAACACCAACGCTACAAACACCAACCCAATACACACTCTGATCGATGTGGAATACGAGCAGCCCGCCTGCTCTACAAAACTCAGCTGGGCGCGTGTGCCGCAAGAACCCAGTCAGAGCGAGCGTGCAGCGCTAAAAGACAAAATCACGCGCCTTTTAAAAGAGAAAAATGCGGTCATGGTGTCGCACTACTACGTGCATCCAGACTTACAAGATTTGGCTGAACAAACCGGTGGCATGGTCAGTGATTCGCTTGAAATGGCTCGCTTTGGGCGCGACCATGGCGCGCAAACGCTGCTGGTGTCGGGTGTCAAATTCATGGGTGAAACGGCTAAGATTTTGTCGCCCCACAAAACCATTTTGATGCCTGATTTGGACGCCACCTGTTCGCTAGACTTGGGCTGTCCGATCGCTGAATTCAATGCCTTTTGTGACGCGCATCCCGACCGCACGGTAGTGGTTTACGCCAATACCAGCGCCGCGGTTAAAGCACGTGCAGATTGGGTCGTCACCAGTAGTTGCGCGCTGGATATCGTGCGCGCTTTGAAAGACAGCGGCCAGAAAATTCTTTGGGCCCCGGATAAACACTTGGGCGGCTACATTCAGCGTGAAACCGGTGCCGATATGGTTTTTTGGCAAGGCGCCTGCATAGTCCACGACGAGTTCAAAGCGTTTGAGCTGCAAGCCCTGATGAAGGAACACCCGAAGGCCAAAGTGTTGGTGCACCCCGAGTCGCCCAAAGACGTGGTGGCGTTGGCAGATGCGGTGGGTTCTACCAGCGCAATTCTCAAGGCCGCGCAAACTTTTGAAGCGAGCGAATTCATAGTCGCCACCGACATGGGCATGCTACACAAACTGCGCACGCTCAACCCCAGCAAGACCTTTATCGAAGCGCCCACTGCTGGCAATAGCGCGACTTGTAAGAGCTGCGCGCAGTGCCCTTGGATGGCCATGAATGGTTTGGCCGGTGTGGCGCAGGTGCTGGAATACGCTAGCCAGCAAATTGTTATAGACCCTGCCCTTAGCGCGCGTGCGCGTTTGCCGATTGATAGGATGCTAGCCTTTACCGCGGGCTTAAAAAACGGCTATGCAGCCGGTAGCTTGGTGCGCGATATTGGCGCGGCTTGATGGGCGTTTTTTCGTGTCAGAGCAGGTAGTGGCGATTGGCAAAAAAGGTGGTTAAAAAACGTTCTTTGTGCAGCTGCTAGAAGGCGTCAAACCATGCGCGTTTGAACTCAAGCAAGGCACGCATCCGCCCAGTGTTAGCGACAGATGATTTTATTTTTCGGGAAATAAAGTCGTGGCAATAGCGGCCTCTAATGTGTGGGGATAATCCCGGCTGTAGTGCAGGCCGCGACTTTCGCGGCGGGACTTCGCGCTTTGGATGATGAGGTCAGCAACCTGCACCAAGTTGCGTAGTTCCAGCAGATCGCGCGAGACATGAAAATTGGCATAAAACTCGTGAATCTCCGCCTGCAACAAAGCCACGCGGTGAGCCGCGCGCTCTAAGCGTTTGTTGGTTCGCACTATGCCAACGTAGTCCCACATGAAGCGGCGTAATTCATCCCAGTTGTGCGAGATCACTACCGACTCATCAGCGTCGGTCACGCGGCTGTCGTCCCATGCGGGCAGGCTCAAATTCGTCGCCGCTTGTCCCGCTTGGCTTACCAGTTCAGCGGCAATAAAGTCTGCGGCTGCGCGTGCAAACACCATGCATTCGACGAGTGAATTTGATGCTAATCGGTTCGCACCATGCAGGCCGGTACAAGCGGCTTCGCCGACTGCATAAAGCCCAGCTATATCGGTACGGCTGGATAAATCCGTGCGCACGCCGCCGCAGGTGTAGTGGGCGGCTGGCACGACCGGAATCGGTTGCTTTGACATGTCTATGCCGAGCGCTAAACAGTTGGCGTAAATATTGGGGAAATGCTCTTTTATAAACGCCAGTGGCTGGTGCGATATGTCTAGGTAGACGCAATCAAAGCCGCCTTTTTTCATTTCAAAATCTATCGCGCGGGCCACGATATCGCGGGGCGCTAGTTCAGCGCGGCTGTCGTGCGCCGGCATAAAGCGCGTGTCGTCTGGTAGCAACAAGCGCCCACCTTCTCCGCGAACCGCTTCGCTGATTAAAAAAGACTTGGCATGCGGGTGAAACAAACAGGTGGGGTGAAACTGTATGAACTCCATATTTTGCACACTGCAACCGGCTCGCCAAGCCGCAGCAATGCCGTCGCCGGTGGCGGTGTCGGGGTTTGAGGTGTAGAGGTAAACCTTGCCAGCGCCGCCTGTCGCCAAAATCGTGTGCGGCGCTTGAAAGGTCAGGACTTCGTCAGTGTCGTTGTCTAGCGCGTAAAGACCGACGCAGTGGTTGATGCTAGGCGGCGCAGAGTTTTGAGCCAGTTTGGCGCTGGTGATTAAGTCCACCAATGTGTGGTTTTCAAACAGCGTCACGTTTGGGCTTTGCTTGACTTTTTCTATTAGCGTTTGCTGCACAGCGGCCCCGGTGGCATCGGTCACATGCACTATGCGTCTGGCGCTATGACCGCCTTCGCGCGTCAGGTGTAGCTGACCGGCTTCTTGTGAAAAAGGCACACCTAATTTTTGCAACCAAGCAATGCTGCTAGGCGCTTGTTCGACCACAAATTGCGTGGCCTTTAAGTCGCACAAACCTGCGCCTGCAACCAAGGTGTCGTCCACATGGGCGGCAAAGCTGTCTTCTTTGTCCCAGACCGCAGCAATACCGCCTTGGGCCCAGCCACTAGAGCCTTCGCTTACCGCGCGTTTGGTGAGAATGGCGACTTTGTATTTTGGCGACAAGAGTAGGGCGGCGCTTAGACCGGCCAAGCCACTGCCGACAATGAGTACGTCAAACTGAAGTGTTGAGCTGCTTGAAGTTGCCGTCATGAGATGAACTTTAAAAGTTGAAAAATTAACGTTGCCGTTTGCGGCAGTTACAGTGCGCGGTCAGCCCAAGTCTGTTGAACGTCAACACGGCAACACCAAGCTATTCGTCGCTAAAGACTTGATAACAAGCGTGAGTTTTTATAAATCCTAGCGCAAACGTGAATCACTTTGGGGTAAGCAAACCGCCTCGGCTTTGTTTGCCCCAAGTTTGCGTGCCGGTTAAAAAATAAAACCATCCCCAAGCTGCGCCTAGGTGACGTAAAAGCTGAAAACTAAACGGTTCAATCAACGCCGCTAGTAGCGCCAAGCCAAAACTGAGGCGATGAGTAGTGTGCGCTAGCTCGCCTTTATTGGCCTCGGTTTGAGCCCAACGCTGGTACAAATAAACCGACCATAAGTGAAACACCAGATCAATCGCAATCTTGCTGCCTATCACCCAGCCGACCGGGGCCAACACACCTAGCGAGCCTTTGAGCAAAAAGTAAATGAGTAAAAAGAAAGCCGTTAATCCATACAAGGGTTGCAACGTATCCACCGCTTTGACCGGTAGCATGGCCAAGCCCAGCCAGCCGTGGCGGCGGTCGCCCACCATATCGCGATACCAAAATTGAGTTTGCAAAAAGCCGCCAAACCAACGCCTGCGTTGACGTAAAAACGCACCTATAGTGCTGGGTGCCTCAGTACGGGCGCGGGCTGTGCCCAACACGCGAGTGGTCCAGCCGCGCCCAGCAAGCATGCCAAAGCGTCGCAAACGGTGAATCAACTCGTAATCTTCGACCAAACAGTCCGGGTCAAAGCCGCCAACTTCTATCACAGCGCTACGCCTAAAGCCGGCAAACGCGCCGGATATAAGCAACAAGCTGTTGACCTGCATCCAGGCATAGCGGGATAAAAAGTTACGTATGTATTCGTAGGTTTGAAACCATTGAAACAAACGTCCACTGAGCGAGGCATCGCACACGGGAGTGAGCACCCCGGTAGCGGCGACTAAATTAGGCTCGTTTGAGAATGCGTCGCGCACTGAGCCAATGGCTTGGGCTTCCAGCAAGGTGTCGCCGTCTACCGTGAGGACTATGTCTGTGTGCATCTGCACAATAGATGCGTTCAGCGCAACGGCTTTGCCGCCATGCGGCAGACGCAGCCAGCTAATCGTTGGATGGGTTGGGCTAGCTGCGCTCATCAATCCCATATCCGGCGGCGTCAAGCCGTAGAGTTCGAGCATGACGCTGGCAGTCGCGTCGCTAGAGCCATCATCAGCCACTACGATTTGGTCGGGCGGGTCGATTTGCGCCAACAGCGCAGCAAGCGTTATGGGCAGCACAAGCGCTTCGTTGTGGGCAGCCACAATGACGCCCAAACTAGCTCGGTTGGCTGGCTTAGTTAGATTTGTTGGGGCGAGACTTTGATCGTTGTCGGTAAAGGCAAAGGGCAGGCTGCCGCCAGCCAAGTCAAAGGTTTTCCAAAACACAAACACCAGTAGCAGAGTGTCGTAAGTCACATACGCAATGCCGGTAGACCAAGCGAGCGCACCGCTGTAGCGAAAAGCCATGGCAAACAAAAACACCCATAACAAGACAATGCTTAGGTGAATAATTACCGCACGCAGCGGCGTTGGCGGAGGGCTGTAGCGCGGCGACGCAGCCTTAAGAGACAACGAAAGTGATGACAGCAAAACACAGCCCTAGCCAAAAATGAAAGTGAAATGGAAAGATTCGAAATGCAATAAGCGCTTAGCTAAATTGCAGTGCTAATGGTTTTTGTCGTTGGTAGTTGTTTGTCAACTGCAAACGCTTAGCACGACTACCGCATCTTTGTGAGGCTGATCTGCTGTTCGATAAAAGTGGGTCTCGTATTCGATCGTTATCAAACACTTAAGACACCAAGCTGTTATCTTCAGCAATTGTTGTACTTGTTGTGTTTGTAAATGTAAGTGTATGACGAGCAATCTTCACTACACACTTTTAATCACCCTTATGGCGTCTATCTCTACTGTCTCCACCAACACTCGGTACACCCGCACCGCCATGGTTTTTCATTGGTTAGTCGCATTGCTAATCAGTGCAAATATTCTTTTGATTTGGATCGTGGACTTGCTGCCCGACGAGCGTCAGCGCTTGGCTATTGACACGCATAAGTCACTGGGTATCACCGTGTTGGGGCTGGCTGTTTTACGATTGTTGTGGCGCTTTGCACATCAACCTCCTGAGTTGCCGGGCAGCTACGCTCGCTGGGAACGCCGTGCCTCTAAAGTCGCCCACGGACTGCTTTACGCCTTGATTTTTTTAATGCCCTTGTCTGGCTGGCTACATGACTCAGCCTGGAAGGACGCGGCCACTCACCCTATGCAATTGTTTGGTTTGGTGCCGTGGCCGCGCATTAGTCTGATCATGAACTTAGAGCCCGCCACCAAAGAAATGCTGCACGACGCATTTGGTGCACTGCACGAATGGGCTGGCTTTACGCTATATGCCTTGTTTGCCTTGCATGTTGCTGGCGCGCTAAAACATCAATGGCGCGACAAACATAAAGAGTTGCAGCGGATGTGGTCTTAAATAAAACTGTTGTGAGTCAACGGCAAGATTTTTTTAGCCTCGATATTTCGTGACTTTTAAAGCCAGTCATAGTGACGTATGCAATGCGCAACCTTTAAATAAAAACGCCAGTAGATAAGTTTGACTGCTTGGTAGGCGTTGAATGTTTATTTTTAGGTAAATTAAAAGCCACTCTAAGGTGGCCATTTATTTTTTTAGAATTTTTAATTTAATTTAAAAATCAGAATTTATAGCCAACGCCAAAATTAAAGCCGTTGACCGTTTCCTTATCTTTGTTCAGATATTGCATGTAGTCTGCATTCAATGAAATCTTAGGCGTGATTGCGTAGCTAACACCTGCACCATATGAAAAACTACTCCAGCTGCCGGTGCTAGTGTCGGCGGTATCAGAGACGGTAGATTTCGTACTTGCAAAACCTACGCGACCAAAAATTTCTATTTCGTTATTGAGCTTAATCTTAGGTTTTAGATATAAGCCGAGCGCATTGTTTATTTTAAAATTTGCATTCGCAACGCTTTGACCGTTAGCGGTGATTGAGGAGGTACCAACGCCAAAAGCGACCATGCCTTCGACGGCTAGATTGGGATTGAATTCGTAACCCACAATACCGCGCAGTGCAGAAGGCTTTGTCTCAATGTTAAAGCCCCTCCGGTCTATTTCAACCGTGGTTGCGGTGTACGCGAGTTCAACATAAGTTTGAGCTTGTGCTGCTGCACATGCCAATAGGGTTGCTGAGACGAGAATGATTTTTTCATGAATAAATTCAAATTGAAGTTGATAAGGGTTTGAATTCTGAATCAATTCTTACTAATTGATCAATAACAAAACACTTAGATTGTCTTGTTTGGACAACAACAAAGTATTCATTTAGAAAATTTCGGCATGAATAACCGTGAATAAACAGTCTTGATGATTGGTTTTTTTAACTTGTTGAAGCTGCAATTTAGATTGCAACATGCGGTCATAAATGAGTGAAATATTCATCAGTTTTCTCGCGATACACCTAAATTTTTTTTCGTCGCACTCTCATCAAGGTCGTACACATCACGGCTGATATTTAAACGGCGTTTAAAAATGCAAAACGGCTTTATTTTTTTGGTCTAAAAAAAAGAATATCTTGCTTCTAGATAACCGGGAATTTCATCTGCTTCAAACCTTAGCAAGTTAAGATGTTTATCAAGATGCCGCCCAAAAGCTGACGAAAAACCAGGACGACAAAGAATGAAGCAAGAGTTAAATAATGAGAAAAATAGCGTTGCGGGTGAGACATCCTTGCTGATAGATGCCCAATTTCTTGAACTGCTGCGCCAGCAAATGCATAAATTTGCAACACAACAACTATCCGACAGCGACTTGGCTGAAGATGCGGTGCAAGAAGCTTTAGTGGGTGCGCTTAAAAACGCCAAATCTTTCACCGGTCGCGCGTCGCTTAAAACTTGGGTCTTTGCTATTTTAAAAAATAAAGTTGCCGATGTATTGCGGCAAAAGCAGCGCTTGGTCTACACCGGCAGCCTAATACGTGAGGACGATGACAACGAAGATTTATCCGAGCTTTTTAATGCCAAGGGATTTTGGCAAATCGACGAGCGACCTTCGACTTGGGGGAATCCGCAAGAATTACTGCATCAGGGGCAGTTTTGGAAGGTGTTTGAACTTTGCCTAGAAAATCTGCCGGGCATGCAAGGTCGTGTTTTTATGATGAAAGAATTCATCGAACTAAATTCGAATGAAATTTGTACTGAAGCCAACATTACAGTGAGTAACCTCAACGTGTTGCTATACCGTGCCCGTTTGCGCTTGCGCGAATGCTTGGAAGACCGCTGGTTTAAGTCCGAAAGTGCTGCATGTTAAATTGTAAAAATGCGACGCGATTAATTTCTGAATCGCAAGAAAGAGAGTTAATGCTGCGGGAGAAAATGCCGCTAAAAGTCCATCTCATGATGTGTTCGGCTTGCAATAACTTCAAATTACAAATGCCATTTTTAAGTCAGGCCATGCGTTCTTTCTCTCAATGGGAAGGTGTTGACGCCGATGACAATATTTTTAAGACCGTCAAGCCATCTAGGCAAGACAATCTAGATAAGTAAACCCAATGTTCAAACTTCAAAGTCGGGTCTGAATATGTTGGATCGCCAGGCGACTGCCTTGATAAAACCCGCTGTTTTGTATCTGGCGAAACTGGTTAAACGCGCAGGTATTACGGCGAATCAAATTAGCCTGATGGGTTTTTTGATTGGTATGGCAGCTGCTTTTTTGATTGCAAACAGTGCTTATTTAACTGGCGCTGTAGTGATACTTTTGTCTCGAAGTTTGGACGCATTAGACGGCGCTGTCGCCCGCTTGAGCAAACCTACTGATGTGGGCGGGTTTCTCGATATTGCTTTTGACTTTTTGTTCTACGCCAGTATTCCCTTGGCTTTTGCGTTGAGCGATCCAGAGCGCAATGCGTTGCCTGCTGCTGTAATTTTGGCGGCATTTATAGGTACGGGTTCTAGTTTTTTAGCCTTTTCCGTTATTGCTACAAAGCGCGGCATGACTAGTCTTGACTACCCTGATAAGTCTTTTTTCTTTTTGGGCGGTCTAACTGAGGCGACGGAAACTTTAATCTGTTTTATCGCCATGTGTGTTTATCCAGAATTTTTTATCGAACTGGCTTACGGCTTTTCCGCCTTGTGCGCCATCACCACTGTCACACGCATTTGGTGGGGCTATAAGGCGTTTTCATAAATCTTATTTTTTTTGAACGATTAGCCGTTTCAAATTTTATGTCGGGCAATCCAATGGTCAATAGACAATTTTCCCGGGCCATAAACCATTAAGAACAGTAGCACAGCAGCCCAGGTGCCGTGGGTAGGGTAGGCGCCGGGATACACCAGTAGCTGTATCGTCATGGTCATACCTAGCAAGGCTAATGCCGACAAGCGCGTGGCCAATCCCAACAAGATGAGTGCGGGAAACAAATGCTCCGCAAAAGCCGCTATTGGAGCGGCTATTTCGGGTGAGATGAACGGCAGTTGATATTCACTTTCAAACAAAAATTTCGCCGAATCAGACAGTCGTGGCCAACCCAAACTTATATTGCCACTAACGATATTGAGCACAAAGCCTTCGACCTTGGTTTGGCCTGATTGCCAAAACACAGCAGCAATCGAAAAGCGTGCAATAAAAGCGATCAAGGTGTGCGGTATACGGCTGCAAAGATGCACAAATGTTTGCGTCAAATTAACGAGAAGATTGCGGCTTGTGGTGGCGTTAGGCTTCATGGTTTTATGTCTTTGTTAGAAATATTAGTGATGAGTTTTAGCCTAATCAAGCTCGCTAATAGGGTGCCCAAATCAAAGTCTTGATCGTGTTCTGTAGCGTTATCTGCCGCTAGTGCTAGACCTTCGCCCGTCATCAGTTGCGCAATAAATATGCCGTCAGCGCGGCTTAAATGTTGCAGGTCAACCTGCAGCTCTTGCCTGTAGATCAGCACTGTTTGCGCCACTGTGGGGTCTACTGTTTCCATCGCCAGTATGTCTTGATGTGCGGCCCATAGCGACCACACGGCATGCGAAGACTGCAGTAATTGCACCGAGGGGTGAAGCACGATTTTCAGTTCTGCCAGTGCCTCTGGATTGGCCAGTGCTTGGCCTAACATTTGCTGCGTCACTGGTTCTGCATCAGCGGCGTGATAGGCACTAAGCCTATGCATTTCTAGCCTTGCCACGTCAGGCAGATACGCCAGTGAGCGCGCCGGTGGGAAGGTCTGAATAAAATCTGCGAAACTTAAACCCAGCCACGTGAGTACTCGGGTTTTGACTGGATTGGTTTGTATGAAGACGCGTGCCATAGCCCGAAAAAATTCCTCACCTACCAGCGCCTTGGTAACTGGAAATGTGTCGGCCAGTGCATCAACTAATGAGACCACCACGTTGTTGCGATAGACCGCAAATCTGACGGCGGGATCAGATCCATTCCAGCAATATAAATCGTTGGGTACGGCTAATTGAGCATCGAGCAAGGCGCGAGAAAAGTAGGCTTGATCGCTCATGGTGCGGGATAAAGCAAAGCTAGCTGCTGATCCGCAAGCGCGACTTCTGCCACCAGCATGGACAGTGGCGGGACATCGTTATCGCGCTCTATCAATGTGGCAACCGGCCCTGTTAACTCAAGTGCGTGCGCATATAAATCCCACACAGCTCGGCTCACTGGGCTGCCGTGGCTGTCAATCAATAAGCGATCGCCCGCCGCATCGATTTGTTCGGCAAAGCCCGCTAGGTGAATCTCGCCCACTTGTGCCAACGGCAGGGCGCGCAAGCTAGCGACGGGGTCGCGGTGATGGTTGATACTTGAGACGTAAACGTTATTCACATCTAACAGCAAACCGCAACCCGTGCGCCGCACTACTTCTGTGATGAAGCTAGCCTCGTCCATGGTCGACGTTGAAAACTCCACATAAGTGGCTGGATTCTCCAGCAACATGCGCCGTTTTAAATGTGATTGCACTTGGTCTATATGTTCGCAAACCCGCTCTAGCGTGGCTTGTGTAAGGGGAAGCGGCAGTAAGTCGTTTAAATAAGTATCACCGTGGCTTGACCAAGCCAAATGTTCAGAAAAAGAATCGGGCTGATATCGCTCTAGCAAGAGCTTGAGCGCATTTAAATGTCCCTTATCTAAGGGCGTCTCAGCGCCAATCGATAGCGCAACGCCATGGATGGAGAGGGGATAGTTCTCGCGGATTCGGGTCAGGTAATGGTGAAAAGGACCACCTGCGACCATAAAATTTTCAGCATGTACTTCAAAAAAGCCAACCTCTAGTCGACTATCAAGTACATCCTGAAAATGCCCTGACTTCAAACTTGTACCCGCGCGCTTAGGCAAAGTAGTCAAGGGTGCAGCACTCGACTTGTTAAGATTCATTCGAGTATTCCTAAAAATTTCAGGTGCTGCGTTAGAGGCGGTAGTGGCTTAATTGCTTAAGCCTTCTTAGCGGTGAAAGCTTCCAGTTGACCCATGCCAGTGGCTGAAGTTGACGATGGTGTTTTCAGGCAAGTACCGGTAGGAACCATTTTCCATGCATTGGCTTGAAAGTCGACTTTTGAAGTGCCTGCACATGTGGTGCCCGGGCCTGCAGCGCAGTCATTTTTTGCTTTCAGTGCGACGCCAAAACATTTCTCACCATTGCCAGCAGCAAGCGCTGGGGCTGCGGCCATTGTCATCGCTGCACCAAACGCCATGCTCAAGACCGCAGCGCGCGCGCATGCTGAGTTAGAAATTTTATTCATTTTGAAATCCATCCATTTATAAAAAGTTAATGAGATCAGCAAGGCTAAAAATTTAGCCTTGCCATGACTGTAGTCGCACCAGAGTTTGATTTATTACACCGATTTAAGATGATTCTTTTTCATTTCATTTCCTTACAATTTATGTAGTACTTTATTATTAATTTGTATACATTTTTTATCTATCCTAATGTTGTTCGGAAAAAGCTTACACGTGTGGTCTTTGCGCTGTTTAGTGGGCGTTCAAGCCTAGCTTGGGATTGACCAAAGGGCAGACTTTGGCGTTGCTGTCTGATTTTTTGTAGATCCTAGTGAGTCAAAGCTCGACAGTTGTCGTCACCTGATTTTTTCACGATCTATCCCCGCAGCGGCGGGGAGATAAAAGCTATTAACCGACTCCGAAAGAAATATTGACTGTGATGTAACAATTGGCGTAATTCAAACGACTAAAAGCAACCGGTCTATTGCCAGCAGTCGACCTTAAAGGAAACCCCCGATGCCGTTTTTTAAGCCATTATTTGCAGTTTTTCTCGCCGCCGTGATGGCGTCTAGCAGCTTCGCCGCTGAGCCAGCGCTCAAGTTTGGCGTCGGCCTGTTTCAGCCCGACAAGGAAAAAAACGACGCTACTTATCGTCCTTTGGCGGATTATTTGGCCAAGAAGTTAGGTCGGGCGGTTGAACTGCGAACCGTCGACAGTTGGGAAGGTTTGGCCAAATCCTTATCCACGGGTGAGACGGATATTGCATTGCTAGGGCCGTGGGGTTATGTGCTGGCTAACAATCAAGCCAATGCCCAAGTTGTGTCGACCATTCTCTATGACGGCAAACCCGAATACTTTGCCATTATGGTCACCCATCCAAATTCAGGCATCAATAGTCCAAAGGACTTGAAAGGCAAGACTTTTGCATTCGGCGATAAAGGCTCTACCTCGGGTTATCTGATTCCTCTGCACTACTTTATGCAGCAAGGCATTGATCCCGAGACTTACTTCAGCAAAGTGCTCTACACCAAACACCAAGCCATTGAAGTGCAGGTCACACAGGGCGCTCTAGATGCTGGCGCTGACTACAACCGCAACCGCAACGCCATGATTGAGCTCGGGCTGATTAAGGCTGAACAATCAAAAATTTTCTGGCAGTCACCAGCGCTGCCCAATGATGCTTTTGCGGTTAGCGCAAGTTTGTACAAAAACAAAGCGCTGATCGAAAAAATTCAAGCGGCTTTGCTTGAAGTCGGTGCTGATCTTAAGTCGCAACCAAACTTGCTGCCTGCGCATTACACCGGGTTTGTGAGTCGTGACGATGGGTTTTATAAACCGATTCGGGATGCTGGACTCGCCACTGGAAAACTTCAGGTTAAGTAAACCCTCTTATGTTGCAAAGGCTAGTGGCGCATTTTTTTGGCCGTTTTGGTTTTTTGAGTCTGAGTTTGGTTTACGCCTGCCTTGTGGTTGTTTGCTTGTCGCAATTAATTAGCGATGGTGATTTATCGTTGGGCCGGCGTCCGCTACAAAACTTGATGCAGACTGCGACTGAATTTTCTTACCCCAGTTTTTTAGATGTTTGGTTTGGCAACCCGCGTCTGGAATATGTCAGCAGTGACGGCACTGTACTGCGTGTAGAAAACCGACGTGTTGTCGAGACTAACTACCTGCTAGGCCTAGCCCGCGCCACATGGACTACCTTTAGTATTGCAACTTTGGGCTCGTTGTTAGCCGCTGTTCTGGCCTTGCCACTCGGTGTGTTGACGGCGCGTAATCTGGCTGCGCCGCGGTCGCTGCGTTACATCGCCAAAGCGGTTTTGGATGTGGCTAGATCTATTCACACTTTAGTCTTTGGTTTGGTCTTAGTGGGTATTGTTGGGCTGGGGCCAACGGCTGGCATATTAGCGATAGCGCTGCACTCAATGGGTACTTATGGAAAGTTATTTTCTGAGTCGATTGAGACACTCGACATTGCCGCCATAGACGCTGTTCGTGCCGTCGGTGCTGGACCTATGCAGATTTTTTTCAACGTTATCTGGCCATCAGTTTTGCCGCAATTTGTCTCTAACCATTTGTATGTTTGGGAATTTAATATTCGCGATTCAACAATTCTGGGCGTGATTGGCGCGGGTGGATTGGGCCTATTAATCTCAGAAGCGACTTCGCTGTTTCAATGGGGACGCTTGTCGACGGTTTTGATTGTGATTGTGATTTTGGTGTCTAGCTTTGATGCTTTGAGCCGAAGAATTCGCAAGGCTCTTGCGTGAGCGCGAGTGCAGTTGTTTTTCTCGATTCAGTCAAATGCAAATCGGGCGCTGACTTTGAGCTCAGTATTGATTCGCTCACAATTGAAGCGGGTGAGCGGGTCGCTATCGTGGGGCATAACGGCGCTGGTAAGTCGACTCTGTTTCGCCTGCTCAGCGGCTTTATTGCACCCGACCAAGGGAGCGTTCAAATTTTGCAACGCGCGTTGCATACGCCGCTCAATGCCAAACAAATGCGAGGGCTTCGCTCTGAAGTCGGTCAAGTCATGCAAGGCCTGCATTTGGTGCAGCGTTTGAGCGTGATTGAAAACGTGTTGATTGGCTGCCTTGGACGCTTTCACGGCTGGCGCAGTTGGGCGCGTATTTATCCCGAGTCTGAAGTGACAGCAGCCTGTGATGCCTTGAATTCAGTCGGACTGCTGGCCTATCGCGATATGCGTACCGATAGCCTGTCTGGCGGTGAACGCCAAAAAGTCGCTATCGCGCGTTTGTTATTACAGCGCCCGCGTTTGATTTTGGCGGACGAACCGACCGCCGCCTTAGACCCGACTGCTGCGCGTGAGGTGTGTCAGCTCATGACGAAAGCGGCTGCCCAATCCACTTTAGTTTGCATAATCCACAACCCAGCTTTGCTGCCATTGCTAGCTGACAGAGTGATTGGTTTGAAAAATGGTTTTGTCGCTTTTGATTTACCGGTCTCTGCGGTAGATACGGCTTGCCTTGAGGCGCTTTACAGTTCCGACAACACGCTAACTTCTACGCTTTTAGCTGCTGAGCACAACATAGAAAACTCAAAAATTACAACCAGGGTTGCGGTATGAATGCGTCTAATGAAAATCCCGGCAGATCTTGCCCGCTGGCCTACCGCTATGGCGCTGCTGCGCTGGCGACAGCGCCCATCGTATCGGCGCAAACACTGTATGTAGTCGGCGGTTTGTACGGGAACGCCCAGGCGCTAGACGCAGTCGATATTCTGGCAGCGCAGGAAAAATCAAAACCGACGATTTGTTTTAACGGTGACTTCAACTGGTTTAACGTGGACGAGCCGGGGTTTGCGTCTATCAACCAACGCGTGTTGGCGCATCACGCGATTGCTGGCAATGTTGAGTTTGAATTGAGCACTGCCATGACGGACGCTGGTTGCGGCTGCGCTTATCCAGACAATGTTGATGACAGCCTGGTCGAACGATCCAACCGCATTCATACGCGCTTGAAGTTAACCGCTCAAATGTTTCCTGAAATTTTGCGTCGTTTATCTAGCTTGCCAATGTTCGCTAGATATTCTGTGGGCGATGCGCAAATCGCTGTGGTGCATGGCGATGCAAACTCTTTGTCCGGTTGGTCATTTGATGCGGCTGAGCTTGATAAGTCGGCTAATCGTGCGTCGATTGTTCAAGCATTTGCTGCGGCCAAGGTAGATATTTTTGCCAGTACGCACACTTGCTTGCCCTCTACCCGCCGCTTTGATTTGGCGCATGGCATGGGTATTGTGGCTAACAATGGCGCTGCGGGTATGCCAAATTTTCAAGGGCAACACGCTGGTCTACTCACCCGTATCAGCATTCATCCTTGCCCACATGCTCGGGTTTATGGCGTCAAGCAGGCAGAGGTCTACATAGACACTATTTCTATTGACTACGACACCAGTAGTTGGTCGGAGGCGTTTTTACGCAACTGGCCCCAAGGCTCTGACGCGCATGTTTCTTATTGGGCGAGAATTCAAGACGGACCCAGCTACCAAGTCAGCCAAGCTTTTAAGCCAGATTAATATTCCAGTGGTTTGAGTCACTGATTTTTAGTGGCTTAAAAATATTTTCTATTACCGCAATAAAAATACGTATCAACTGCGTGATGGCTGCGTGATGGCTGCGTGATTTATCGTCATTTCTATTCGTCTTTATCTTGGGTAAAAAAATGGACAAGCTTGCAAGCTTACTGACTTACTTTTCAATGAGTGCAGGTGTTTTTTATAGCGGCAATATCTGCGGCATCCATGACTTCGCACAAGACAAATTACGCGGCCATATTCACCTGATTAATAGTGGCGCGGTGCAAGTCATAGGCGTGCAGATTTTGGCACTTGAAATCACTGAGCCGACCTTGCTGTTTTTGCCCCGACCAGACAGACACAGGCTGGTGACCGATGACTTGGCTGGTGCGAATGTTGTTTGCGCAACGGTTCAGTTCGGGGGTGGTGGTGGCAATCCGATTACAGACTCTTTGCCGCCAGTAGTGCTGGTCAAGCTCTCTGAGTTGTCAGGTGTCGACTCACTTTTAGCGTTGATGTTTGACGAAGCATTCTCTGATCAGTCTGGCCGTCAAGCCATATTGGACCGCTTGTGCGAAGTATTGATGATTCGCTTGCTACGCCACTGCATTGAGAAAGGCTTGACCCAAGGCGGAACCTTGGCTGGTTTGGCAGACCCGCGTTTAGCCAAAGCCTTGATCGCTATGCAAGACCAACCTGCGTTTGAGTGGAGCTTGAAAAATATGGCCGATTTAGCCGGTATATCACGCGCCCGTTTTGCCGTCAATTTTCGGTTAGTCACGGGTGAAACGCCGGCTGACTATCTAGCCTCGTGGCGCATCATGACGGCACAAAGATTACTCAAGCGCGGCCAACCACTCAAAACCGTGGCCGGTAATGTGGGTTACGCCAGCGCCAGCGCTTTAGCCCGCGCCTTTTCTCGCAAGTTGGGCTGCACGCCTACTGAATGGATGAATCAACAACGCCATTCGTCTGACTTGCCTGAGCCTGCGCAACAGGCGATGAATCACAGCTTAGAGTCGGTTTAGTCAGTCAATTTTGTGTCTGTAAAGCTGGTAGGCGTACTTACTAGCCGATACAAATTCGATGAGATTCAAAGTCTGTCTAGGCCGATGAACTTCCGTGCTATGCGATATTCAAGGCTTGGCTGATGTTAGTTTTTACATCTGCACAGCTGCACGATTTTTTAGAAATCGCCCAAGTGCTTATTAATTAAGCGCAATGAGTGCACTAATCAAAATCTCCCATCTGCGACGCAACCAGCTAGCCAATTAACTGTATTTTTTTAATGACTTTCATGCCCTATCTAAAGCCAAGCCTTGCCTTACGTCACCTCGTTTTGGTCCTTTCATGACTCGCCAATTACTGGCCTTGCAAGCGCGTTTGACGGCGCAAACCGGACAAGCTCAGACGCTCACCCTAATGCTAGATAAGGGCTTGGCCCATTGGCATGCGCGCTGGATCGGTCATGGCTTGATTGCGCGTGTGCCAAAACAAAGCCAGATGGGTTTAGATCCGGTTCACAATTTGGCTTACGAAGCCGCCTGTTTTACGCACGCTGCAGCCAGTGAGCACACGCCCCAGCTACACCAAACCATAGCGCCAGACCATGACTTGCCGTGGGGTGCTTTGTTGGTGGAAGAAATTACCGGATCTGCTGCAACAGCCCAAGACACGGTTCAAGCGGTGATGCTCAGCCTAGCGGCGCTACACAAATTGCCCTTGCCGCCAGCCAATGCGCGTGCGCCCTTGCTAGATGCGCCAGAGCCGGCTCAAGATCTGATTGATTTAATCAATGTGCAAGCAGTCCATCTCAATCACGCTGGCATCGATGCCGACACTCGCCAACGCGTTAACGCGCGCCTGCAAGCCACACGCATTGAACTGCCTATTTGTTGCGCAGGTTTGCCCAAACGCTTAATTGCTTTTGATGCCCATCCGGGTAACTTTCTTATCCGTGATAACGGCCAAGCCATACTGGTCGACCTGGAAAAAATGCGCTACAGCTTTCCACCTTTGGACTTGGCGCATGCAACGCTCTACACCTCAACAACTTGGGACGTGCATAGCGCTTTTGAATTGACGACACACCAAGTCGCACAGGCTTATCAAGTCTGGTTAAGCGCTATGGGTGAGGCGGCTGCGCCGTATAAGAAAACCCTAGTGCCGCTGCGTGAAGCGATGTGGCTTTGGTCTATGACTTGGTGCGCCCAGTGGCTGAGCGAATCAGACCAAAACGCCAAGACAAAGCCGGGTGGTCAAGACTGGTCGACGCTGCACAGCGATGCTGCGCTGATTGCCCATGTGCGGGCCAGAGTGCAAGACTTTCTTGCACCTAGGAGCGTGCAGCGGGTGCAGCACGAGTTTGAACAATTGCGCCAAATCTTGGCTTAAGAATTTCTCTACTGCGTGATGAGTCTTAAATTTTTTGTACCATCAGTGTAAGAAAATAGTTCTGTTGCGCGACCAATTTTTACTCTTTGAAATATTGCGAATGAAAAAAATTCTGATCTTGTCTTTTCTGAGCTTTGCAATCCATGCGCAGGCTCAAACCCAAACGCCACTCTCGGTTGATTGGCAAAAAATTCAGGCGCAAGCGCGTGGTCAAACCGTTTACTTCAATGCGTGGGGCGGTAGCGAAGTCACCAACGCATATATTGACTGGGCGGCTAAAGAGGTCAAATCCCGCTACGGCGTAGCGCTACGCCACGTCAAAGTCACAGACACCGCGGATGTCGTCAAACGTGTGCAAACTGAAATGGCGGCCGGTAGAGTCAAGAATGGTTCGGTCGATTTAATCTGGCTTAATGGCGAGAATTTTGGCCATCTTAAAAATGCCAACTTACTCTACGGCCCTTGGGCTGAAACGCTGCCCAACTGGGGTGCGGTGGATTTAAATAAGCCGGTGCGCAGTGATTTTTCTGTGCCAACAGACGGACTTGAATCGCCTTGGGGTACGGCGCAACTGACTTTTATCGCGGATAAAAAAACCACGGTGATGCCGCCGCACTCGGCCAAAGAATGGTTGCAATTTGCAAAAGCCAACCCGGGCCGCACCAGCTACCCCAAGCCGCCAGACTTTCATGGCACGACTTTTTTAAAGCAGCTGTTGATCGAACTCACACCGAATCCCGTGCTGCTGCAGCAACCGGTGAATGCTGCGGTTTTTAAGACCGCGACAGCACCGCTATGGGACTTTCTCGATCAATTGCATCCCTTGCAATGGCGTGAGGGCAAGGCTTTTCCGGCCAGCGCTGCGGCCATGCACCGTATGCTGGCCGATGGTGTGCTGCGCTTATCACTGACTTTTAATCCCAACGAAGCGGCCAATCTGATTGCCAGTTTTCAGTTGCCAGCCAGTGCTTACAGCTTTGGCTTTACCGCTGGCACGCTGGGCAATGTGCACTTTGTGGCGATTCCTATTAACGCCAAGGCCAAGGCTGGCGCGCAGGTAGTGGCTAACTTTTTACTCTCGCCAGAGGCACAGGCGCGTAAAGCCGATATCAGTGTGTGGGGCGACGGCAGCGTGCTGGATGTCGCTAAATTACCAGCAGCCTTACAGGCCAGTTTTGCTAAAAAAGTACCCGGTGCATTACTCGTTAGCGTGCCCCTTCTCGCCGAGCCGCACGCCAGTTGGGTTGATGCTTTAGAGGCCGAATGGTTAAAGCGCTACGGCAGCAACTAAACTTTTCACGGCGCATACGTTTGACGGATAACCCACGCACGCTATGGCTGGCAATCTTGCCGGTGCTGCTCATCATCGCGCCGGTGTTGCCCGGTTTGTACTGGGCTTTATCACCCGCATGGGAAGCCCAAGTCTGGCAGCAATTGTGGTTAGACCCCCAGTTGCCGCAGGCGCTTGAGTCGACCTTGATCTCATCGCTATTAGGCAGTTTTTTAGCTGCACTGAGTGCCGCAACGCTGGCCATGCTGATCTACCCGAGTGCCTTGTGGATACGGCTGCAGCGGCATTTAGCGCTGCTGCTGTCAGTGCCGCATGCCGCTTTTGCTGTAGGTATGTTTTTTTTGCTCTCGCCTTCAGGTTGGCTGGCGCGTGCTATTGCGCCTGTGTTGGGCTGGGTCAGTCCACCGACTTGGATTAGTGTGCAAGACCCGTTCGGCCTGAGCTTAGCCTTGGCGCTGGCGATCAAGGAAAGCTGGTTTTTGTTATGGGTCTTGATGGCCTTATTGGGCGAGCAAGCGGTCAGCCGCCAAATGCTGGTGGCGCGTTCACTCGGTTACGGACGGCTACAAATTTGGCGTGCTGTGCTGTGGCCGCAACTCCTGCCGCGTCTGGCCTGGCCGATGGCGGCGGTGCTGGCGTATGGCTTATCCGTGGTCGATATGTCCTTGGTATTAGGCCCAGGCACACCGCCGACTTTGGCGGTGCTGGTGTGGCAGTGGTTGATTGATGCCAATCCTGATAAACAAGCTTTAGGTGCGGCTGCATCCCTGCTGCTTTTGGTATTGCTCTTGGCTGTGGGTGGGTTCGCACGTTTGGCATGGCTGGTTTATCGGCGACAAAAAAAGCAGCATTTACCCACTGGTAAGCGCCAACCAAGGGCTGCACCAGCTTGGCTAAAACTGCATATTCCGCTGCTGGGGATTGGCTATTTAGTGGTCGCCTTACTGCTGCTGTGGTCGCTGGCTGGGCCTTGGTTTTTTCCTGATTTTTGGCCGCAAAGTTTGACCTTGAGAAGTTGGCAAGGACTTAATTGGCAACCGTTTTGGACTACTTTGTGGTTGGCCACAGCGTCTAGTGTGCTGTGTGTGGCCACTACCTTGGTCTGGTTGGAGTGGGGGCCAAAGCGCTTTAACGGCATTATTTATTTGCCCTTAATCGTGCCGGTTTTACCCTTGGTTGCGGGCCAGTATGCAGCGCTGCTCAGGCTGCGACTCGACGGCCAAGCTCTAGGCGTTTTGTGGAGTCATTTGCTCATGGTCTTGCCCTATACCTTGCTGACCTTGGTGGGCGCTTATCGCGCTTTTGATGCGCGTTTAATGACCTGTGCGCGTGCTTTGGGTCACTCACGTTTGTCGGCTTGCTTGCAACTTAAGTGGCCGTTATTGCAACGCCCAATCGCCGCTTGTTTGGCCATCGGTTTTGCCATTAGCGTGGCCCAGTATTTACCCACATTATTTGCCGGCGGCGGCCGTTTTGCCACCGTCACTACCGAAGCCGTAGCCTTGAGTGCGGGCGGTAATCGCCGAGTGCTGGCGGTGCAAGCGCTGCTGCAAGTGGTTTTACCTTTGGCGGCTTTTGCGTTGGCTGCGCTTTGGCCGCGCTTTAATAGCCGTAACCGATTGGGATTGCGCTGACATGCTGCAGATTGAAAACCTCACACTGCGCCGTGCTGCACAGCCTTTATTTGAAAACTTGGAGTTGCGCATTGCGCCCGGTGAAGTGCTTACCTTGATGGGTGCTTCGGGTTCGGGTAAATCGACAGTGCTGAACTGGATGATTGGCGCACTCGATCCAGTCTTTAGCGCCAGCGGCAGCTTGTGGCTCAATGGCCAACGCGTAGAAGGTTTGCCGACAGAGCTGCGCCGCATCGGCATTTTGTTTCAAGACGATTTGCTGTTTGCGAATATGAGCGTGGGGCAAAACTTGGCGTTTGCTTTGCCGGCTACTATTCGCGGGGCCGCACGGCACGAACGAATTGCCCAAGTGCTGGCTGATGTGGGTCTGGCGGGTTTTGCAGAGCGTGATCCAGCGACCCTATCCGGCGGTCAGCGCGCGCGCATTAACTTGATGCGCGCTTTACTAGCCCAACCGCAGGCTTTGCTGCTTGATGAGCCCTTTTCAAAACTCGATGTGCTGCTGCGTGAACAGTTTCGCGCTTGGGTGTTTGAACATTTGCAGCGCGCTGGCATTGCCACTTTGCTGGTCACACATGACCCACAGGACGCGCCTGCGGGTGGTCGAGTCTTGAATGTGAGTAGCTGGCAAAAATCGCAACTCTGATACGTTGGGTGACATGAACGAGATGCAAAGTAGCCTTAAAACATAAGTCCGTCCTTAATATAGATGTTCTGGGGATGAATGATAAAACTGTCATTCGTCTCTATATCGCCACTATTTTTGGAGTTCAAATCATGACAACCGGCCCATTTATCAAATCCTTGCAACCTGTCGTTCATGCTGACGCACAAGGCGCGCAAAAAGAAGTTTTAGATATCGCGCTCAAGCAAGTTGGCTTTATCCCCAATATGTATGCCGGCATGGCCATAGTGCCGGGTGTACTGAGTACTTATTTACATGGTTATGAAATTTTCCGTAAGCAATCCGGTTTGACCTCGGCCGAGCAAGAAGTCGTATTTCTTGCCATCAGTCAGTACAACGGTTGCGATTACTGCACCGCCGCGCACAGTATGCTCGCCGAGAAAATGTCCGGCGTGCCGGCAGAAGTATTAGCAGCCATTCGCGCACGCACTCCGATTCCTGATGCCAAGTTGGCCGCTGTCGCCGCCATGGCAGTCGAGATAGTGTCTAAGCACGGTCAGCCAGACCACGCTGTGGTCAAAGCCTTTATGGATGCGGGCTACACAGAAACCCATGTGCTTTTTATCGTCATGGCCGCTTCAGTCAAAGTGCTGAGCAATTACACCAACCAAGCCTTTGGCACACCGCTTGATGCCATGTTTGCAGCTTATAAAGTCGCGTAAAAACGCTTTTTCGTGTTGCCTGACGCCTGCAAACGTGTCGCTTTCGCGAACGCTTTTGCAGGCGTCTTTTTTTGATGGGTGGCTCGATAAAAGTAACTTTTAGAGGAACAAAAAAATCCAATACTGTGGCCGCTTCAGGTTTGAAGATTTTCAATCAAAGGGCAAGTCAGTGCGCCAGAATTGCTATGGCATGACGATACCAATGACGCCAGCACTGACTCCATACGCTGCAAATCGTGTAGTTTTTCGCGCACATCTTGCAGTTTGCGTTCGGCTAGGCTGCTGACTTCTTCGCAACGCGTGCCATCTTCTAAAAGCAGTAATTCAGCAATCTCATCCAAACTAAACCCCAGCCGCTGCGCTGACTTTACAAAACGCACGCGCCTGACATCCGCCAAACCATAGCGGCGAATGCTACCGTAGGGCTTGTTGGGTTCTGGTAGCAAGCCTTTGCGTTGATAAAACCGTATGGTTTCTACATTGACGCTGGCTTCTTTGGCGAAGTTGCCAATGGTCAGATTTCTTAAATTCATTTTTCGATTGTTTCCCAAAGCCCTTGACTCCGTACACAACTACGGAAGTAACCTTAGACCCTTAATAAATGCCGAAAGTTTTAGCAAATGTCTGATGAGAAAAATAGCCGTGGCGTTTTGTTTGCTGGCGGTCTTTCTGCCTTGCTGGCTTCTAGCTGTTGCTTGGGGCCGTTAGTGCTGGTCATGCTTGGCTTTAGTGGGGCATGGATTAGCAATTTGACGGCATTAGAGCCGTATCGACCTCTGTTCATTGGCGTGGCCATTGTTGCTATGTTTTTCGCCTATCGCCGAATTTATCGACCCGTGCAAGACTGCAAACCGGGCGAGGTCTGCGCCTTACCCCAAGTTCGCACTGGCTACAAAATTGTCTTCTCGCTGGTGGCAGTTCTGGTGCTGATTGCAGTTGGATTCCCCTACGTTCTTCCTTTGTTTTATTAATCTAAAGTGCATTATGAAAAAATTATTAGCTCTGGTTTCGTTGTTAACTTTAGCCGCCGCACCGACTGCCTACGCGGCCACTAAAACCGTGACACTGTTGGTGCCGGGCATGACTTGTGCTGCTTGTCCCTTTACTGTCAAGGCAGCGCTTTCCAAGGTCGAGGGCGTGAGCAAGATAAATGTAGTCTTCGATAAACGTGAAGCCACGGTAAGTTTTGATGACGCTAAGACCACGTCTATGGCCTTGACCACAGCAACGGCTAATGCGGGTTATCCGTCGACTGTTAAAAACTGATGTTGAGTTGCGCCTCCACGTCGATTTGTACAGACCTTGGTTTTACTGCAAAGCTTGCCACCGACACGAATCAGCGCCAACTACAAATTGCCATCATAGGCAGCGGTGGCGGCGCGATGGCGGCTGCGCTTAAAGCGGTTGAGCTTGGTGCCCAAGTCACGCTGATTGAGCGCAGCACCATAGGCGGCACTTGCGTCAATATCGGCTGCGTGCCTTCTAAGATCATGATTCGCGCGGCGCACATTGCCCATCAACGCCGTCACAGTCCATTTGACGCCGGTATTAGCGCTGCTCAGCCGGTGATTGATCGCAGCCAATTACTTGCCCAACAGCAGGCTCGCGTTGACGAACTGCGGCACGCCAAGTACGAGGGAATTTTGGAGAAAACGCCTGCCATTACCGTGCTGCGAGGCGAGGCACGTTTTACAGACAGTCAACACCTCATGGTGCGTCTCAATAGTGGCGGTGAGCAGGCGTTGGCCTTTGACCGCTGCCTAATCGCGACCGGTGCTCGCCCGGCTGTCCCGCCTATACCCGGCTTGCTGGGCACGCCTTTCTGGACTTCAACCGACGCTTTGGTGAGTCAAGACATTCCACCTCGACTAGCGGTGATAGGTTCTTCGGTCGTGGCCTTAGAGCTGGCACAAGCGTTTGCCAGATTGGGTAGCAAGGTCACTATTTTTGCACGCAGCACACTATTTTCCCGCGAAGATCCGGCCATTGGTGAGGCGCTGACTGCTGCGTTTCGCGCCGAAGCGATTGACGTGCTGGAACACAGTCAGGCCAGTCACGTCGCATATGTGAGCGGTGAGTTTGTGCTGAGTACCGACCAAGGGGACAGGTGTTTTGATAAGTTGCTGGTGGCGACTGGACGGTCGCACAACACGGCTGGCTTGGCACTGGGTAGCGCCGGTATTGCCGTTAATTTACAAGGCGCTATCGTCATCGATAAGGCTATGCACACTAGCGCTACACACATTTATGCAGCCGGTGATTGCACAGATCAGCCGCAATTTGTTTATGTTGCAGCCGCGGCCGGTACACGCGCTGCGATCAATATGACTGGCGGCGAGGCGGCGCTAGACTTAAGCGCTATGCCAGCAGTGGTGTTCACCGACCCGCAGGTCGCAACCGTGGGTTTGTCTGAGCTTCACGCCCATCTTAATGGCATCGCAACCGACAGCCGCACACTAAGTTTGGACAATGTGCCGCGTGCGCTGGCTAACTTCGATACGCGTGGGTTTATCAAGCTGGTGGCTGACGCTGAGAGTGGTCAACTGATAGGCGTGCAAATAGTGGCGCCAGACGCAGGTGAGATGATTCAAACGGCGGTGATGGCGATTCGGGCACAAATCACAGTCAAAGAGCTTGCCAATACTTTGTTCCCCTACCTGACCATGGTCGAAGGCTTAAAGCTGTGCGCGCAAACCTTTACCAAGGATGTGTCGCAACTGTCTTGCTGTGCGGGGTAAGCGTTAGACCACTGTGAGCGGGTGCGTCAAGACTAAGTAGTCAATGCTGCTTACTCAATAGCCATGACTTGGGCTTGTTGCTTAGACCCGTTTTTTAGACTACTTTTTAAGCTTGCTTTCATTGCTGACGGTTGCGCTTTTAGTCTGCAGCATTTCTTTGCGTATCTGCATATTTTTAATGTGCGCGGATTCAAGTCTGAAGTGCAACTTTGAAATTAACCGTACGGGTGGGTGAGATGTGAGAGCATCCAAGCTTCCCGACTACCAAGTCAAAGTTGCCCAGAATGATTTACACACACCTCACCCGTGACGAACGTTACCAGATTGCAATCCTCGTCAAAGCAAACTTCAATCAAAGTGAAATTGCAAAAATGATGGACCGTGATAAATCGAGCATCAGCCGTGAGTTGCGTCGTAACCGCGGTCTACGAGGCTATCGCCCTAAGCAGGCAAATGACAAAGCCCAAGAACGTAGACTTGCCTGCGCCAATAGTCCTAGAGTTGCTGACTCGACATGGGCTGTAGTGGAGGAAAAGTTGGCTGAGGCTTGGAGCCCCGAGCAAATCAGCGGCCACCTCGAAGCTAGCCACCAACCCGGTGTTAGCTATGAGAGCATTTACCAGTACATCTACGCTGACAAACGCGCGGGCGGCACCTTGCATAAAACACTGCGTTGCCAGAAGACGCGAAAAAAACGCAGCAGTGGCCGTGAACGGCGCGGCACCATCTCTCACCAGGTCTCAATAGAACTGCGACCCGACATCGTGCTTGAGCGTGCGCGCTTTGGCGACTGGGAGGCTGATCTGGTGATTGGTGCCGGGCAGAAGCAAGCACTAGTGACGATTAATGAGCGTGTCTCTCGCTATTCAATAATTTTCCACGTGCCATTCAAAACAGCGCAAGCCGTAGGGGACGCGTTAATCACTTTACTCAAACCGTTCGCTCATTGCGTGCACACTCTCACGACTGATAACGGCAAGGAATTTGCCCAGCATGAACGAATAGCTTCTGCGCTGAGTGCAGATTTCTTTTTCGCCCATCCATACGCCTCGTGGGAGCGTGGGGCGAACGAGAATATGAACGGTTTGATTCGCCAGTTTTTCCCAAAGGGGATGCGCTTTAATTGCATCACCGACGATGACATTGCTTTAGCGATGCACAGGCTCAATCATCGTCCTAGAAAATGTTTAGGGTATCGAACGCCGCATCAGGTTTTTATGGAACAGTTAGAGTCCTATCAGCATACGGTTGCACTTCAAGCTTGAATCCGCCGTGTAATGAAAATGCGGCCAACACGACTAAACACTGTAACTACTCGGATTTTTAATGAATAAAAAAAAGCTCCTAATCATTCTCACCTTGGCAGCTTTGTTGGTTGCTTATTTTGTGTTTGACTTGGGCAACTACTTTAGTTTGGACTATCTCAAGCAAAGCCAAACGACTTTCACCGCTGCATTTGCAGAAAATCCAGTTCAGGCTGTGGCCATATTTTTTCTGGTTTATGTCCTCGTGACCGCTATTTCTTTGCCTGGAGCAACGATTTTGACTCTGGCTGCGGGCGCTTTGTTTGGCGCATTGCTAGGCACGGTTGTCGTGTCTTTCGCTTCAAGTTTGGGCGCCACTCTGGCCATGCTGGCGTCTCGTTATGTGCTGCGCGACAGCGTACAAAAACGCTTTGGTGCGCGCCTGTCAGGTCTTAACCAAGGGCTAGAAAAAGACGGTGCCTTTTATTTGTTTAGCCTGCGTTTGATTCCCTTAGTGCCATTTTTTATGCTCAATTTATTGATGGGCCTGACTAATATCAAGACGCGCACTTTTTACTGGGTCAGTCAGTTGGGCATGTTCGCTGCAACTCTGGTCTACGTTAATGCGGGTACCCAGTTAGCGGCGATTAATTCGCTCAATGACATAGCGTCGCCCGGTTTACTGCTCTCGTTTGTGGCGCTCGGACTGTTTCCATTAGTGGCCAAAAAAGTAGTTAGCGTGTTTCAAAACAAAAAAGTCTATGCCCAATGGGCGGGCCAAAAACCTAAGAAGTTCGACCGTAACCTGATTGTTATTGGTGCAGGCGCAGCAGGATTGGTGACGTCCTATATCGCCGCGGTGGTTAACGCTAAGGTGACATTGGTCGAAGCCCACAAAATGGGCGGCGATTGCCTGAACTACGGCTGCGTGCCGAGCAAAGCCTTGATTAAAAGTGCCAAGCTGGCGACTCAAATGCGTCATGCTGAGCATTATGGTTTGGACGCGACAGAGCCGACCTTTAGTTTTAAACGCGTGATGGCACGCATCCATGAAGTGATTAAAACGATTGCGCCGCACGACAGCGTGGAGCGTTACACCGGGCTGGGTGTTGAGGTGTTATCAGGCTATGCCCGCATCACTAATCCTTGGACGGTAGAGATCACGCTCAACACCGGTGAGACCCAGACGCTGACGTCGCGCAGCATAGTCATTAGCGCGGGTGCCAAGCCGGTCGTGCCGCCACTGCCGGGGCTAGATGCGGTTGGCTATGTGACCAGCGACACGCTGTGGGACGAATTTGCCAAGCTCGATGCAGCCCCAGCGCGGCTAGTCGTGTTGGGCGGTGGCCCGATTGGTTGTGAGCTGGCACAGAGCTTTGCCCGTTTGGGCTCCAAGGTGACGCAGGTCGAGATGGCCCCGCGCATCATGATGCGCGAGGACCAAGAGGTTTCTGACTTGGCCCGCAATGCTTTGACGCGTGACGGCGTTGACGTCTTGACCGGCCACAAAGCGCTGCGCTGCGAACGCGACGGTGAGCGTAAATTTATTGTGATTGCGCATGAAGGCCTAGAGCAGCGAGTTGAATTCGATGCCCTTTTATGCGCTGTTGGACGTGTTGCACGTCTGAGCGGATATGGCTTGGAGGCGCTGGGTATTGCGACTGAGCGAACGGTCATCACCAACGACTATTTGGAAACTATTTATCCGAATATTTTTGCCGCTGGCGATGTCGCAGGCCCGTATCAGTTCACCCATGTCGCTGCGCATCAAGCTTGGTTTGCCGCTGTGAACGCATTGTTTGGCGACTTCAAGCGCTTTAAGGTGGATTACTCTGTGATTCCCTGGGCGACGTTTATTGACCCAGAGGTCGCTAGAGTGGGTTTAAACGAGCAAGAGGCGCGCGAAAAAGGGATTGCCTACGAAGTCACTCAATACGCTATTGAAGACCTAGACCGCGCGATTGCTGACGGCACAGCCTACGGCTTTGTGAAAGTGCTGACAGTGCCGGGCAAAGACCGTATTTTGGGTGTGACGATTGTGGGCGAGCACGCCAGCGACTTGTTAACCGAATTTGTTTTGGCGATGAAACACGGCTTGGGCTTGAATAAAATTCTTGGCACCATACATACTTATCCTACGCTCTCAGAAGCGAACAAATACGCGGCTGGTGAGTGGAAACGCGCACACGCGCCCAAGCGAGTATTGGCCTGGTTGGGTAAATTTCACACTTGGCGCAGAGGGTAAGAAAAATGATTAAATACTTTTTAGCAGCGTTGCTGGCGCTGCAATGCTTGGTCGTGCAGGCGGCCGGTTTTGACCATTCTGTCTGGGATGGTTTGCTTAAAAAACATGTGATTACGCTACGCGCTGGTCAAGCGACGCAAGTCGACTACAAAGGCATGAGTGCTGATCACAGTCAACTCAATGGCTATTTAACTAAGCTTTCAGCCGTGACGCGCGCCGATTTTGACCAATGGGATAAAGCCACGCAACTGGCGTATCTGATTAATGCTTACAACGCCTACACGGTTGAGCTGGTGTTAACGGCTTACCCAAAATTAGAGTCCATCAAAGACTTGGGTAACTTTTTTCAGTCCCCGTGGAAAAAAGAGTTTTTTCAACTGCTTGAAAAAAAACGCTCTCTCGACGCTGTAGAGCATGAATTGATTCGTGGGTCCGGTCGTTATAACGAGCCACGCATTCATTTTGCAGTCAATTGCGCCAGCATTGGTTGCCCCGCGCTGCGGGCGCAGGCCTATGTGGGTGAGCAAATAGATGCGCAGCTAGAAGATGCCACAAAAAGTTTTTTATCTGACCGCACGCGTAATCGCTTGGAGGGTGATAGCTTGAAAATATCTAACATTTTCAAGTGGTACGCTGGCGACTTTGAAAAGGGCTGGCGCGGGGCTAAGCAGCTCAATAGTTTTTTACTGCTTTATCGCCAACCGCTGGGTCTGACGAATGCGGCCGCAGCTGCTTTGGCTTCGGGTAGTTTAAATATTGACTATCTAGAGTACGACTGGCGCTTAAATTCAACAGTCGCAAGTCAGTAAGTGTTAGCACTTAATTGCTATGCAACAGCGCAGACTTTGCGTTGTAGGCATTGAACGAATAGTACTTTTGCGCTGCTCGACGATTTTTTTGCAACCGACATTTCATAGCCTGCATTTGTATAGCGTGAAAAAATTTAAGAAGTATTAAATACTGCCTTTATTGACTAATTTTTAAGCGAACTTATTGGGTTCGCGGCGTTCTACAAGCGGCATAAATTTTCACCTGATTTTTGGTTAATTAATTAGTATGTACAAATACTAATTTCAGAAAATATCATCTTTAAACCTCAAGCTTGAGCCTAAGTTTTTTTGATTTTTAAGTTAGTATTTCTTTGTCAAAAATTGTTGTTCTTGTAGGCTAACTTCGCCAATTTTTTCATATGCTCGGTAGCACACAGACCTAGCGTAATGTCGCTTGTAGCCTCAACCTCAAAGATTGTTTTTAAGTAAATAAAGGGAGGAAAACATGTCACAACATAAATACTATTTTTTTAATTGCAGTTTCACCGCCGTTCTTAGGCGGCATGAAACATTTGGATTTAAGACGCGACGACCCGCTCTTAATGCGCTGGCCTCCAATAAAAATAGTCGTAATCTCCACAGCATGCGCTGGCTTTATTTAGGGCGTTGACGATTTCGAAAACTTAGTTTCTTCATCTAGCCGCTCAGGCGCCAGCTGCCTGATTCGGCTGTCAAGCTGGTGACTTCGCTATCAGTAGTTCCGTATTGATTCAGAATCCAGAGCGCGGTATGACAGTGCTCAGCTTCGCTACATGAATCGCATTGGAAACTTTTTCACTCTTAGGCCCTCTTAAAATACAGGGTAGATTTAAAAATCCACGCAACGCACACAGTTTTTAACCGGCCAAGCAACGGCGCGCGCGGATTTTCCACAAACTAAGAAGGAACACCAATGTCAGTCGATAGCAGCAGCACGGTCTCAAGGCCATGCTTAAAAGTGAACCTTCGCGCATGAAAATAGATAGCATTTTGGTTCCCACAAATGTTTTAGATCTGTGGAAGACAGCTTTGTCCAGTCTTGATACTGTTGGAATAAAAGAAATACTTCAGGCCTATCCGCACTTGGGCGCCGGCTTTCGACCTGGCCATGTCAATCCTGCAATTGCTACGACCCGTATCAAAGCGGCGTTACTCACTTTCCCGGAACTGCCCAAAGAATACCGCGCCTTCTTGCAGTCGGCATCGTCCGTCGCTAGCGTGTTGGAGTACTTAGCCGATGCGGTGGTGGTGCGCGACGCAGCCATGCTAGGCCAATGTTTTGGTATGGCTGAGACATTTTCTGCAATGTTGCTCGATGAACGCTTAACGGTACGGACTCAAGGTTTTGCGCTGCTAGCCGACTGGGATGGCACAGAGCCAGACTCAGCCCAGCGCAGCATTTCTGCCCTCGCTCTGGGCGCGAAGTGGACTGTTTTTGTAGACAAAATTAATTCTCTGCGCCTGCAGTCACCGCCAGAATTAAAGGCACTGGATTCGGCTGTGGCAGCAGGTCTTTTGCCATCAATTTTGCCTCTGTCACTGCGATCAGAACGCACGCCGCAAGATGGTAGGCAGTTGCTAGAACTGAGAGAAAAACGCAAAGAAGTCAGGTTGCTGCAGCGCGCATTGCAGGCCTCTAGCTTCGAGCGCGATAGCGCGCTGTCTGCAAAACTGGCCGAATGCAGGGCTGGGGATAAGTCTGCGGCTCTGGCAAAGGACTTAGCCTTGCAGTTGTCTCAGTTGCAAGGCCAGTTTGATGCCAACGTCAATGAACAAGTCAACGCACGCTTGAGTCACCGTCTGCTGCCCTGGCTCAGGCCGGCAGAGACTTTTGCCAGTGCTGTAGCGCAAAGCGCCGACACCAATCTTTTGGGGCGCGCAGATTTGTTATTGAAAAAGCAAGCCGACACGGATCGCTTGTTCGGTCTGCGTTCGCAGTTGCAGGACGAACTCATTCGCAGCGAGGCGATGCGCGAAAAACTCAAGGCGGCGCAGCTCGATTCGCTGCACCCGTTGGCTGAGCTGGAAGTGCTGTCTGGCGAGTTGGCGATGCGAATTACAGCGATCAAGTCCTTGCTTGGACTGACACCCGTGATGCCAGTCGCTATTAGTAGCGCGGTTGATCAGTTTGTGCTCAGGCTGAGCACCAGCATTTCGCTGGACGAAATAGCCAACCTACGCCAAGCGCTGCAAGCGAGCGAGAGCGCCGGTCTGCTGTTAGACCACGAACTGCATTCGGCTTACGCCATGATGGGTGCAGCGACTTCCCGGGTCTATGCGCAAAGCAGTCTTGCGGGGGATAAGCCGCAGCTCAATCCTGCCCTCAAGGGTCTACCGCTTTATGCCCTGGAAGAGGCGTTAGCGCATGATTTACCCTGCACCTTGGTGGTGGATGGTCACAACGTGCTGCATAAATTGGGCTGGCTGTTTCGCTCGGATTACGAGCAAGGTTTCCCTGGAAAACGCGCGCGTCAAGCTTTGGTGCAGCGCTTGCAAACACTGAGTTTGCAACGCTCTGGTTTGATGATTCATTTGTGGTTTGACGGCCCCCAGCAGGGCGAGAGCTGCGCTAGCGAGAATTTGCAGATTCATTTCTCAGGTGGTTGCGGTGAGAACCGAGCGGACAAGCAAATCGTGGCTTACCTACACCATTTGCAATTGTCTCAACCGACACTACTTCGCGCAGTCGTGACAGATGACAGAGATGAAGCAGGGCAGGCATTGGTGACCGGTGCATTGGCCATGGCGGTGCAAGAGTTAGCGCTTTGGATTGCTTGATGTCGGGGCTCAATCCGATTTGGTAAGTAGACTTACTATGACGGTTGTTTTTTTTCAGACAAACAGCATCAAAAAAATACCTGCCAAAAAAACAGCCGCTAGACAAATTGTCTAACGGCTGTTTTTTTAATAGCAGGCTAAGGATTTAACTACGCGTTGGCTTAGTCGCTAAGTGCGGCGTGCAATTTTCACGTCAATACTGCGCAGCGGTCAGGGCGAACGAGCCGGAACAAGCCGGCGTGGTTTGTGCAATGCCTGCGCGCAGCTGGGTGGTGGTGGCGGTGTCATCCGGCCCTATGGTGTTTTTGGTGAACTTGCAGCCGTAGCTGGTTGCGGCCACCACGGCTGGCGTGACTACGTCATCGCCTAGCGGCTTGATGCCGTCGCGCTCCCACTTAATCATGTCGTCAAAAGCGGTTTCCGATTCAGCCACGGTGAAATCACAGTGACTGGCGCCGCGAATCGCGCGCTGCACTAACCAAGCGCTGTTGCCCTTGGCAGCGACTCGCTTTTGGTAGACCTGCTCCATGTTGAACGGCACAAACAAATCGCCCAAGGTATGAATCGTGACGACCGGAATTTTGAATTCACCATTGACCTTGGGAATCCAACGTAGGCCGTCGGTGCGCAGACGGTTGGCGTCTGGCGTCGCCGTCAGCTTCTGGACCGTCGCGTTGATGCTTGCTGAACCCGCTGCGTCACCGTCTATGACGTAGGTATAGCGATTGGTGTCCAGAACATTCTTATTCAGTATGCCTGTCACCGTGCCGTCACTGCCGAAAGTGCCGTAGGCAAAAGCAAAACTGCCACCAAAAGCCAGACCTTGCGCAAACAGCGGACGTGGACCGCCAGTGAGGTTTTGGAGTATGGATACGTACTTGGTGCCGAGTGTTGTTGGCGTTGACGGGAAGGTTGTGAAAAGCGCGTTAGTGACCTGATCTTGAATGTCTGACCATTTAGTCACTGGGTTGTTAGCTACGCCAGCGACGGCTTGAGCCGACACCTGCATCGCGGCAAAAGTATCGAACAATTCAGTGTCACCGACTACGCCGCACATAGGTACGGCGCCGCTGTATTTCACTTTGTGTATAGCGGTGGCCGCTGTTTCTGCCTCAATCGCTGCTGCGGTAATGTGTCCACCCATAGACACGCCGGTGATGTAGATTTTGGAAGGTGCTGCGAGCGTTCTGCCTCTAGCGTTTGCAATCTTATTGAATTCGAGTGCTAACGCATTGGTGTCCTCTACGCCAGCGCGCACATCGTAGTAATTTTTGGTGTAACTGGACGCGGCCCAAGCGTAGCCGTTTTGAATCAGATAGCGGCGAATTTGCGGGTTATTAACTGACAACACATTGCCATTGCCAGCAAAGCCGTGTGCATACATGACCAGCTTGCCGTTCCAATTAGCCGGCACTTCTATACGATAACCTGCGCCGCCCAAGACGCCGACCCAGCGGCTAGTCGTGCTGACGTCGACCGTATCCGTGCTCTGTGTCGAGATAGCTGCGAAGGTGGTGGCTTGCGCATCGGCAGCAGTCACGGCAAAGTCTATGCGACTGTCTTGCAAACGAGTTTCTTCGGGAACGACAGCTGTGTCTGAACCACCACCGCAGGCGCTCAGTAATGTGGCGACACTAATTAAGCTCAGTCGTAAGATTGAATTTGAACGCATGTGTTTTTTCCTAAAAGAATGAAATTATTTAAATGCTTATTTGTAAAGTTTCAGTAATTTGAGATAAGCATAGGCAGATTCAGCCAAAGCATTTTGCGGGTTTACCCGCCGTCGGTCACTGGCGGGACACCACACTGCGCAGTCTTTAGTAACAACGTAGCCATCATTGCTAGCGCCATAACCAGAGACTTAAACCACTGCGCTGTAGCCGGTTAACAGACGTGTTTGCACATCAATAGGTTTGGCTTTTAGCGCTGTGAATAGATGAGTCATCTGTGCGCTGTCGGGTCGAGATACAACGTGAGATAGGCGTGTTGGTAAGTCGCTACACGGGTGGATAAAGCTTGCGTTTAAGCGCTTAAAACGCCCGCTCGCCTAGGCTCCACGCACCGCGCACAATTGCCATTTCCTTACTCATTCGTACACGCAGAAAATCGGCACGCAAGCCGACAGCGATCTCACCGCGGTCATGCATACCAATCGCGTGGGCTGGATTGCGGCTTACAGTGTTAATTGCTTTTGGCAACGACCAACCGGCTTGGTTGCGCAGCATAAACGCCGACTGCAACAAACTCGCCGGTACGTAGTCGGACGAGAAAATATCCAGCAAATCTAAACTGGCTAACTCGCTCGCCGATACATTGCCTGAATGCGATCCGCCTTGCACCAAGTTTGGCCCGCCCATGACTATGGACATGCCGGCCGCGCGCGCCGCCTTGGCTGCCGCTACGGTGGTGGGGAACTCTGAAATCGCAATGCCTTCTGCGCTGGCTTCTTCGATGTGCTCAACCAAGGTGTCGTCATGGCTGGCTAGCGGCAGATTGCGCGTATGGCTGGCGGCAATAATGGCGGCGCGGTTGGGAATCGCGTAGCGCTGTTGGTGTTCTATCCTTTCTGCCACGATGTCGGCGTATTCGGCATCACTAAAGCTGCCGTAGCGCTCGCTGTAGCGCCGGTATTTGCTCAAGTCACGCCATTGGCGCTGACCGGGTGTGTGGTCCATCACACTGACCAATTCCAACAAGCTGTCGTCTGCGTATTGTTCAAACACTTCGACGATGTCGGGCGCTGAAACTTCGCAGCGCAAGTGCAGCAAATGTTCTACGCGCATCAGTCCTTCAGCGCGGCAAGCGTGCAGTGCGGCGATTGAGATGTGTTGGGTTTGACTGCGTGCGCCGCCTTGGTCCATGTCCCCAATCACGACCGAATCGAGCACCGTCAAAATGCCGGCGGCTGCGCACAGCGCGTCATGCATCACAGTGGCTGAATGCGCGTTCCAGACCACGCCGGGGCGGGGTATTAAATGCTTTTCGAGATTGTCGGTATGCACTTCCACAAGACCCGGAAGCAGCCATTCGCCGTTCCAGTCTTGTGCATTCGGCAGACTGGTATTGCCCTTGGCAATCGACTGGATTAAGCCATCTTCAAGCGTCATAGTGCCTATGAATTCTTCTGTGGCGGTGACGATTTTTGCGTTGGTGATGATGTGTTGTGTCATGCTGGCTTTAGGCTAGGTTGGTGGCGGTGTTACGGTATTGCTCTACATCTAGGCTGTGGCTGGACACAGCTTGTCGGACTTCGTCGTCATGAAAAATACCCACTATGGCGGTTCCGCGTGTGCGCGCTTCGTGAATAAGTTCCACCACCACGCGGCGGTTATCCGCATCGAGTGAGGCGGTGGGCTCGTCGAGGAGCAGCACCGCATGGTTGGCAATCAGGCCGTGGGCGATATTGACGCGTTGCTGCTCTCCACCCGAGAACGTTGCTGGCGGCAAGTGCCAAAGTCTTTCGCTAAGGTTTAGGCGGGCCAACCACTTGCCAGCTTGCTCGCGTGCGGTTGCCGCATCAACGCCTTGGCGCCGCAGCGGCTCGGCAACTATCTCCAAGGTCGTCACGCGCGGAATTACACGCAAAAATTGCGAAACATAGCCTAGCGTCTGGCGCCTGATTTCTAAGATTTTGCGCGGCTCGGCGTGGGTCATGCTGACCCATTCTTGGTTGTGGCGGATATTGACCTCGCCAGCGCTACTGCCGTAGTTGCCATACAAGCAGCGTAGCAGCGAACTTTTGCCGCTGCCAGAGTGACCCGTAAGCGCCAGACACTGGCCCGGGTTGACGGTTAAATCAATGCCATTAAAGACCGGCAGTTCAATTCCGCCACGGCCGTGCAGTGTGAAAGTTTTAGTTAAATTTTTGGCTTGAAGGGATGCAGTCATGTGGGCAATCAGTTGGTCAGCACAGAAGAAACCAGCAACTGGGTATAGGCATGTTGCGGGTCGTCCAACACCCGGTCTGTCAGGCCTTGCTCGACGACTGCGCCATCTTTCATGACTAATATTCGGTGCGCCAATAGGCGTGCAACGGCTAAGTCGTGGGTGACGATAACGGCGGCTAAATTGAGCTGCTCAACCAATTCACGCATCAAGTCTAACAGCCGCGCTTGTACCGACACATCCAAGCCCGTGGTCGGCTCATCCATAAAAACCAAGCGCGGATGGGTGACTAAATTGCGTGCAATTTGCAAGCGCTGCTGCATGCCGCCAGAGTAGGTCGCGGGTAGATCGTCTATGCGGCTGGTATCAAGTTCAACCCGCTCCATCCAAGACAAAGCTTGACTGCGCAGCTGGCCGTAATGGCGCGCACCTAAGGCCATTAAACGCTCGCCGATATTCGCGCCGCCAGACACATTCATGCGCAGTCCGTCGCGTGCATGTTGCTCGACAAAACCCCAGTCGGTGCGGGCCAACCAACGCAGTCGCGCTTGGGATAAATCGGCAAGATTAATTAATTCACTGGCGTGATTTTCTTCACTGCTGATCTCGCTTCTGACGCGGTAATTTACGTTGCCCTCATCGCAGGCTAAACGGCCGGCTAATAAGCGCAGCAACGTGGATTTCCCAGAGCCCGATTCGCCCACTACGGCCAGCACTTCGCCGGGATAGAGATCAAAATTCACATCCCGGCAAGCCCAGCGTGAAGTGCTGCCTTGGCTAAAGTTTTTTCCGGCGCCGCGCACCGATAGCAATACGTCGTTCATGCTGCACCGCCTTGGCTGCTCAGCGTGTTGTCCATTTTTACCGCCTGCTGCGCGCCGACGTGACCGGCCGCCACGCGTTCGCCGCAATAGTCGCTGTCGGAGCAAACAAACAAGCGGCTGCCGGCATCATCGACAATCATCTCATCAAGAAAACTAGTGCCTGAGCCGCACAGCGCGCAAGCGTGATCCCAGCGCTGAACTTCAAACGGATAGTCTTCAAAATCAAGACTGCGCACGCTGGTGTAAGGCGGTATGGCGTAAATGCGTTTCTCGCGGCCTGCGCCAAACAGTTGCAAGGCTGGGTTCATGTGCATTTTGGGATTGTCGAATTTTGGAATCGGGGAGGGTGACGCGAGGTAGCGCTGATTGACTAACACTGGGTAGTCGTAGGTTCTGTCTACCGCGCCTAGTTGGGCGATGTCCTCATAGAGTTTGACGTTCATCAAGCCGTATTCTGCGAGTGAGTGCATGGTGATGGTTTCGCGCCGGCGCGGCTCTAAGCGAAACATAGGCTCTGGCATAGGCACTTGATAGACGATGGTTTGCCCTTCGCACAGCGCTGTCTCGGGTATGCGGTGACGGGTTTGTATGATGCTGGCGTCGCGTGTTTTTTGGGTTGTTGCCACGCCGGTTGTGCGCGCAAAAAAGCGCCGAATATTGACTGCATTTGTTGTGTCGTCAGCGCCTTGGTCTATGACTTTGAGCACGTCTTTGCGGCCAATAATACTCGCCGTCACCTGTACGCCGCCGGTGCCCCAGCCATAGGCAAACGGCATTTCACGCGAGCCAAACGGCACTTGGTAGCCGGGTATGGCAACCGCTTTTAGCAAGGCGCGGCGGATCATTTTTTTACTCCGCTCGTCAAGAAAGCCAAAGTTGTAGTTGCTGTCCATCATGCTGATTTTTCCTTTTTTTCCAGCGCTGGGCTGGCGCTGTCCAGGTGGTTTTTTGCATGCGCTGCACGTAGCTTTCGCACCAGCTCTAACTCGGATTGAAAGTCTACGTAATGCGGCAGTTTGAGGTGCTGCAAAAAGCCCGAGGACTCAAGGGAGTCGGCATGTGACAGCACAAACTCTTCGTCTTGTGCTGGCGCGGTGAGCGACTCGCCAAGTTCCGCCGCACGCAGCGAACGGTCAACCATTGCCATGGCGATGGACTTTCTCTCGGACCCACCAAACGCCAAGCCATAGCCTTGGGTGAACTGCGGCGGTGCTTCGCGGCTACCGGCGAACTGGTTAATCATCTGGCATTCGGTCAATTCAATCTCACCTATGTCGATAGAAAAACCCAACTCATCGGGCGTGATTTCAACTGCCGCCATGCCGCGTCTTATCTCGCCGGCAAAGGGGTGTGAGTTGGCGTAACCGCGCTGGGTTGAGTAGCCCAGTGCCAGCAACCAACCCTCGTCACCACGGGCCAAGGCTTGTAGGCGCTGAGTGCGGTTGCAGGGAAACATCAAGGGTTCTCGTGTGAGGTCACCGGGCTCAGTTTGCGTTAAAGGCTGGGGTGTTTCCATCAAGCCTTCGCGTGCCATCAAGTCATTCACACGCGGCATATTCGCCTGCATGGGCGCATCTGCAAGCGGCATAGTCTGGTCGGAGTTGACGCTTTCTGCGAGCAGTGAAAAGTCAAGCAAGCGCTGGGTGTAGTCATGGGTTGCGCCCAGAATTTGGCCGCCGGGTACGTCTTTGAAAGTCGCTGAAATTCTGCGTTGCAGCCGCATATTGGCCGTGTCTAAGGGCAAGCTGTAACCGAAGCGGGGCAGGGTGGTGCGATAGGCGCGCAGCAAGAAAATCGCTTCTATCAAGTCGCCGCTAGATTGTTTAATGGCTAAGGCGGCTAACTCGCGGTCGTATAAAGAGCCCTCAGTCATGACGCGGTCAACCGCCAGTGAGAGTTGCGATTGGATTTGCGCCACGCTCAGTTCTGGCAAGTCTGTGTCGCCTCTGCGCTGCTCGGCGAGTAAGCGCCAAGAGCTTTCAATCGCGGCTTCGCCGCCTTTAACGGTGACGTACATTTAAATTTCCTCCAAACGCCGTGCGCGTGTGCTACGCGGCAAACCCAGTGCTTGGCAGCCGCTGGTAAAAATAATGTCCACGCCTTGCGGAAAGCTCGCGTGGTTGATGCTCCACTGCGACCAAAAGTCATCCGGCAAACCCGCAATGCGCACAGTTTGAGTCGTCTCAATTCCGGGGCCGTAAAGCGTTATGGCGGGGCCGGTGTCAAACGCTGGCACTTCAATTAGCAAGGTGCAAGATTGCTCGGGAGATTCGCTGCTGCCACTAGAAAAACAGATTAATGCGGGCGCTAAAGCCGCATCTGTGATGACGGCAAAACTCGCTTCTTCGGCCTCTTCTGCTTTTGCTGCACCGGTATGAAAGCGCAGCCAGTTGGCCTCGCTAACTGGGCTGGATTGCCACCAAACTGGCGTTTCGTCGTCGCTCAGTGCAAGCAGTAGTTGCGCCATGGCTGGCCCTAAACTCAAACCATTAATTTGTTGGCCTAATGCAAGGCTGCGTCCTGGCATGGACAGCGCGTCAAGTGCTTGCTTAAAAGCGTGTTGTGCATCGTGAACGGGGTCGCTAAACCCGACGCTTAAATTTTTCAATTCGCTCATGCAGCACCTCGTACAAAAGTAAAAAATTCAACTTTGGAAGTCGCCACCGATAGACTTTGCGCAGTGTTTGCGGCGGCCTGCACTTTCGCCATTGGCTCGACTACACGTTGCATGATGTGAGCGGTTCGGGCGCTGTTTTGCAACATGGCATCAAAAGCTGCGATGAGCTCTGCCTTTTGTTTGTCGCGCCCCAGCGTATAGCCTACACCGAGTGGGCCGTTGCCTAAGCGCAGTGCACAACGCGTCACGCTAGCTTCACCCAGATTAAATGCGTCGCCAGTGCCGCCGACTCGACCGCGCAGCATCACCATGCCAGTTTCTGCGGCGCGCAAATACGTAATGCTGACGATGTCTGCGCTGCTCGCGCTGTCACTCCATGCAGTCTTCAACTCGGTGCTGCTAGCGCGGGCCAGAATTGCTAACCAGCGCTTTCGCGCCTTGGTCTGCGGATTCAAATCGTCAGTGGTCATAGAGTTGTCTAATTCGGTTGCTAAAGTGGAGATAATAGATATTTACAAGCACTTAGCTTGGGTTCGAGAACTCAGTACAACCGGACAACATGACTAAATGATGACAGCACGGAGATCAAACACCGCCAATTCACTGACTCCGGAAAAACGCAATGGCGCGTTGATGTGGCAGCAAATCGCTAACACCTTAGGCACTGAAATTCGCGACAGAAACTTTAGTGCAACCGGAAAATTACCGGGTGAAAGTGAGCTTGCCGAACGCTTTGGCGTGAAGCGCCACACACTGCGCCAAGCTGTCGCTGCATTGCAAGTTCAGGGCTTGGTAAGAGTTGAGCCGGGACGCGGCACGTTTGTGCAAAACGATTTACTTAACTACCCTTTGTCGCGCCGTACACGTTATGGCGACAACTTGCGCGCCCAAGGTTTGCAGCCCGGCAAACAGCTGCTAACCGCCATGGAAATTCCCGCACCTGAACATGTTGCTGAGCAATTAAAAATTCAATCGGGCGCTGCGGTTTTGATGATTCAAACCTTGGACGAAGCCGATGACCAGCCTATCGGTCTGGCCACTTCTTACTACCCCGCTGCGCGTTTTAACGGCTTGCTAGAACGCTTGGGCGATGGCTCGCAAATTAGCGACATCTTGCGCCACTTTGGTGTGGCTGATTTTGTGCGTGCGAAAAGCTGTATCACCACACAAATGCCGTCAGAAGAAACTGCGCGTTTACTGAAACAGTCTGTACTGCGCCCCTTGCTATGCGTTGAAAACTTAGATGTGGATATGAATGGCGTGCCGGTTAAATATGGCGAGACTTTGTTTTGTGGCGACCGTGTGCAACTGGCTGTGACGTCCGGAGAAAATTCATGAGCGCGCGCTATGCAGTGTATTTTTCACCGGCGAGCAATTCACCTTGGTGGAATTTAGGCAGTCGCTGGTTGGGGCGCGATGAGTCGACTGGAGAGCGCTTGGTACAGCCCTTGTTTACCGAGGATTGTCCTGAAGACTTTCAGAGAATTACCGCAGAGCCAAGACGCTATGGTTTTCACGCCACTTTGAAAGCGCCGTTTCGACTCGCGCATGGCGTGGATGAGTTGGTACTTTTGCCGCGTATGCAGGCTTTGGCTAAAACACTCAAGCCCTTAACTTTGTCTCCTTTGGGGCTGGCTAGCTGGGACGGATTTGTTGCACTCGTGCCGCAACTACCCACTGCAGAATTGTTAGCGCTGGCTGCATCTTGTGTGACTGAACTCGATGATTTGCGCGCACCTTTGACGGCGGATGAATTAGCGCGCCGCACGCCAGGCCTAGACGCGCGCGGCTTAGCGTTGTTGGCGCAGTTTGGTTATCCGCATGTACTGGAGCGCTTGCGTCTTCACTTCACGCTCACTGGCCGGGTTGCACCACAGACTCGGCAGTGGGTGGAGTCTGTATTGCACCCTGCGCTTGAAGGGCTCAACAGACAATCGCCCTTGGTTTTAGACCGGCTGTGTTTATTTGCCGAGTATCAGCCCGGCGCTGCATTTTTGCGGATTGCTGACGTGCAGGTGGGTGCGTGAGTTGGGTGTTTGTCTGCGGCCCTTCCGGTTCAGGAAAAGACAGTGTGATGGCCTGCGCCCGCGAACTTCTTATCGCGCACGACAACATAGTTTTTGCCCGCCGCATTGTGACCCGACCGGTGCAGCCAGGCTCAGACCACGACCCTCAAACCGATTTGCAGTTTGAGCAAGCCTTGCGCGATCAAGCCGTGTGTTGGCATTGGCAGGCGCATGGATTTTTCTACGGCATTGACAGTCGCTATACCCAAGCGGTGAGGGACGGGCAGGTGGTGGTGGTGAATGCTTCGCGCGCCCATGTCGAAAGCTTGTCACCATCAGCTGGTTTTAGCGTGGTGGAAATCAGCGTGGAGCCGGCTCAACTGGCCTTGCGGCTTAGTCAACGCGGTCGTGATTCAGAAAGTTCGCAAGCCCTGCGGTTGGCACGCAATGCCAGTTTTTCTTCTATCCGTGCTGACTGCGTAGTGGACAACAGCAAGGCGCTGGCCGACGCTGGACGCGCGTTAGCTGATTATTTATTGCAGGTTTTCGGTAAGGCGTGAGTACAGACTTTTTCGATTAAATTTTCGGCGTTCAAAAGGCGCTGCTTGGGTTGAACCGAGCAGCGCCTTTTTTATATTGTTGGGGTTAAATAACCGCAGCCCGAATCCGCGCAGAAATCACATCAAGTATGGACACCGTCACGACCACAATAATCATCACCGCGCAAGTCTCAGCGTACTGAAACGCTCGAATAATTTCCCACAACACCACGCCGATTCCACCGGCGCCCACCATGCCGACTACAGATGCTGAGCGCACATTCGATTCAAACCGGTACAGCGAAAAAGAAATCCAAAGTGGCAATACCTGCGGAATGATGGCGTAGATAATTTCTTCCATCGCATTCGCACCCGTGGCGCGAATGCCTTCTACCGGCTGTGAATCTATAGATTCCACCGCTTCAGAAAACAACTTAGCCAGCACGCCAGTGGTGTGAACAAAGAGCGCCAACACACCAGCAAAAGGCCCAAGCCCTACGGCGACGATAAACAGCATTGCAAACACCATCTCGTTGATGGCGCGCGCTGCATCCATAAGTCTTCTGACCGGCTGACGCACCCAAGCTGGTGCAATGTTGTTGGCCGACAGCAAGCCTAAGGGCACTGCAAAAATAACCGCTAGCACCGTGCCCCAGACTGCGATAGATAAGGTGACCAGCATTTCTTGAATGTAGAAACGCCAGTCTCTGAAGTTGGGTGGGAAAAAGTCCGCCGCGTATTGCGTCATGTTGGCCGAGTCACGCCATAAATCAAACGGGCGCATATCCGCACCCCGCCATGAACCGGCCAGCAATGCCAGGCTAACGCCCCAAAGCAGCAGTGTTAGCCAGCTTTTTTTGCTTTCCTTCAGGTCTACTGGCGGCTGCATTTTTGCATTCGTCATATGCAATATCGACACTTACTGACCCAGTGCGGCGAGTTTTTGGTCGATTTCAGCAATTTTGCTGGCTTTTTCTGCAGCGGCCATGCCAGCGTCTGTTTCAAACTTATTTTTTTCTTTGAATAATTCGAGTTGGCGAATGGGCACTAGTTGGGCGTTCGTTGAGGCTTTAAAACCGGATAGCTTACTAAGCTTCATCAAGGCGTCTTTTTCCTGCTGACCACCTGAGCCATAGGCAAAGAAGAAATCTTTGATGCTTTGCTTGGTTGACTCTGGCAGGTCTTTGCGCATGACTAAGGGGTCTAGTGGTATCAGCGGTGAGGTCCAGATGACGCGGAGAGCGTTAAATTTTTCTGGCAGTCTTTCTTTTAGTTTTTCTAAATTTTCACTGTTGTTGGTCGCCACATCAATTTGCTTGTTAGCGACTGCCAGCGCGTTCGATTCGTGGTTGCCGCTACGTGAGACTTTAAAGAAAGTACGTGCATCAATTTTGTTTTTTGCAAATACGTAAAAACTGGGGACTAAAAAACCGGATGTCGAATTCGGATCACCATTGCCAAAAGACAAGTCCTTGCCTTTTTTAAGCATGTCGTCCAGTGTTTTGATGGGGCTGTCTTTGTTCACAATTAAGTGCGAGTAGTAGCCTTTAGTGCCATCGGCGTTAACCATTTGCGCAAACACTTCAGCGTCGGCACGGTCTACAGCTTCCATCGCCGACTTGTTGCCAAACCAAGCCACCTGTACTTTATTAAAGCGCATGCCTTCAATAATTCCTGCGTAATCAGAGGCAAAAAAAGCGTTGATTTTCATGCCGGTTTTCTTGCCCATAGCATCCAAGATAGGTTGCCAGTCAGACTTCAAATTTTGTGAAGATTCGGTAGAGATGATGCCGAAATTGAGCTCTTTAAGATCTGCTGAATGTGCTGGTGTGAGAGCCAGAAGTGCGGAAGTACTTAAACTGAATAAAAGTTTTTTGAGCATAAAAATAGTCCAGATTAAAAATTAAAAAATTAAGACGAAAAACTAACAACGAAATGAGAAGAAAATAATCTGTTTTAAGCGACACGTGTTAGCGGCACGGCCCAGATTCGGTTTGGTACTGGTTTGGCCTTGTCTTCAAGGCTAGAGATGTGATCGCCAAGGGACAATATATCGTCTGCTTCAGCGCCATAAAGCCCGCGCAGCACTGCCGGTGTCAGACCTGCTGAAGGACCGTCATAAACCACAACGCCATGATGCAATGCGATGGTTCTAGGGCAATATTTAATCGCCACATTGACTTGATGCAGCGAGACTACGACGGTGCATTTGTCTTCGCGATTAATTCGCGCAAGTATGTCCATGACTTTGCGTGATGACTCTGGGTCTAGTGAGGCGATAGGCTCATCAGCCAAAACTACTTTTGCGCCTTGCACCATGGCGCGTGCGATGGCGGCGCGCTGCTGCTGACCACCGGACAAAGTTGATGCGCGTTGGGCCCAGCATTCAGCAATACCGACGCGGCGCAATGCCTCGATGCCACCGGCTTTTTCTTTTTCACTAAACCAGCGCATTAAGCTACGCCACATGGGCACGCGGTGCAGCGTACCAGTCAGTACATTGACTATGACTGGTAGTCTGCCGACTAAATTAAATTGTTGGAAGACAAAGCCGATATCAGATCGTACTGAGCGAATATCTTTGGCTACTTTGCCGTTTTTTTGCACATTGCGGCCATGCACGGTGACGGAGCCCGCTGCCGCTTTATCCCCCACCATCAAGCCCGCCATGTGGCGCAGCAATGTAGATTTACCCGAGCCCGATGCGCCTATCAAGGCCACCATTTCACCGGCTTGAATACTGAGTGAAATATTTTGCAATGCCTTTTTACCGCTGCTGAAAGTTTTGCTCAGCGAGTCGATTTCAATTGCGTTTTTCATGCTATCCCTTTGTGTTACTTCACAAATTTAAGGGGGCAATGTGTCTTTTTCATGTCAAATACTGCATTTTTTTGTTCAATGCAAGGTGTGCTTGCCAGAGGATGCAATCAGAAAAAAATGACTTACGGGCGTGATGTGAAGATAAGAATTAAGTCATTTATAGGGTTTCATTTTTGACAAAAGTTATTGATGAATCAACCTAAAGAAAATAGTTAAAGCAACATACTTCACTGATTCTTCGCTTGGTTCTAACGAATGCCCGCTTCGCTGCTTAAGCACTGGTCTTGCCGCATGAACTTCTATTGAAGCTGAAAGACCTGCTTGTGCGGGTGATAGCTCTGCGAGACGCAAAAACTTTTACCGCTAATTACATCGTCGGCTCGTGCCCACGTTAAATCTGGCTAGATTTCAACCGTGCTAATGCTGACACTGCTGATTCAAAATTTTTGGTTGATGGTCAACACACCTGTGCATGTAAAAAATTTACTAGGTAGCCGAATCGTCAGTAATGCATTAGGTTTTTAAGGACGCTACAGCGTTCTTGAACTTTTATTTTGCGTTTTGCTTATTGCTGCGATGCTGATGGATAAAACATTGACAGGGCGTTATGCCTTTGTAGTCTTCATAAGACGAAAAAAATCCCGCTGTAGCTAATTGCTAAGCGGGGTTTTAATGCGGTCAAAGACCTAATTGTTCAACAGACTGGTGCCCGAGGCCGGAATCGAACCGGCACGCCTCTCGGCGGGGGATTTTGAGTCCCCTGCGTCTACCAATTTCACCACCCGGGCAGTCTTTGTTGAGAACTCAATTATGGCACAGTGTGGGGATGAATTATCCAACTCTTGAAGATGCCGTCGGTAAAACACCGTTGGCTAGACTTCAGCGCATAGGCGCTGCTGACAACGCAACTCGCAACAATATTATTTTGGGCAAACTTGAAGGCAATAATCCGGCCGGCTCGGTCAAGGACAGACCGGCTCTGGCGATGATTAAACATGCAGAGGAACGCGGTGAGATCAAGCCCGGCGACACCTTGATTGAGGCCACCTCTGGCAACACCGGTATTGCCTTGGCTATGGCTGCTGCGATTAAGGGCTACCGAATGGTGCTCATCATGCCGGAGGACTTGTCGATTGAGCGGGCCCAGACTATGAAAGCTTTCGGCGCTGAGTTACTACTCACCCCCAAAAGCGGCGGCATCGAATATGCGCGCGACTTGGCCATGAGCATGCAGGCGGATGGCAAGGGCAAGGTTCTCGATCAATTCGCTAATTTTGATAATCCACGCAGCCACTATGAAAGCACCGGCCCGGAAATCTGGGCTGATACGCACGGTAAGGTGACGCATTTCGTCAGCGCCATGGGAACGACTGGCACCATTAGCGGTGTATCGCGGTTTTTGAAAGAAAAAAATCCAGCGATTCAAATTGTTGGTGCTCAGCCCAGTGAGGGCTCACGTATTCCCGGTATTCGCAAGTGGCCAGAAGCTTATATGCCGGCTATTTACGATCCTCGTCACATCGATCAGGTCACACAGGTCAGCCAACTAGATGCGGAAGACATGTGCCGCCGTATGGCGCGCGAGGAGGGTATTTTTGCGGGCGTTTCCGCTGCCGGTGCTTGCTGGGTAGCCCAGCAATTGAGTCAAACCGTGCGGGACGCAGTGATTGTCTTTATCGTCTGCGACCGCGGTGACCGCTACCTCTCCACCGGGATCTTTCCCGCATGAACACCACTTTTCGTTTTTGTCCTCAATGCGCTAATCCGCTCGCACCTATCTCTCGCATGGAAGATGGGGGTGAAAAAACCCGTATGCGTTGCGCCCAGTGCGACTATGTCCACTGGAATAATCCGACGCCGGTGCTAGCGGCGGTGGTCGAGGTTGGCGGTCAAATTTTGCTGGCGCGCAATGCCGCTTGGTCGGGCCGTATGTTTGCGCTAATCACCGGTTTTATGGAGGCTGGCGAGACGCCGCAGTTCGGCATTGCACGCGAGATCAAAGAGGAAACCAATTTAGACACTAGCGCGCTCGACCTGATTGGTGTGTATGAGTTTGTGCGCCAAAACCAAATCATCATTGCTTACCATGCGGTCTGCACTGGCGATGTTGTGCTGTCGCCTGAGTTAGCCGAGTATCGCTTGTACGACCCACAAAACATTAAGTGCTGGCCTGCGGGCACCGGCTACGCAATGGCTGACTGGCTTAAGTCGCGCGGTCATAGTCCGACTTTTGTGGAGTGGCCTAAGGCTTCCTAAGTATCCGCTTTTGAGGCCTGCCAGCGCCGTTGGTCTTTGTCCGCTGCGTCTATTTATAGTTAACTGCTGGGCTAAAATTTGTTTTCATTAAAGGACGCTCAGCCATGCACATAGACAAAGAACTCGACACCAGCAATCTCAATTGCCCGTTGCCCATACTCAAGGCAAAAAAGGCTTTGGCCGAGATGCAAAGTGGCGAAGTTTTGCGTGTGTTGTCTACCGATGCTGGATCAATACGTGATTTTCAAGCTTTTGCTAAACAAACTGGTAATGACTTGTTGGAGCAAAAAACTGAAGGCGCATCTTTTTTCCATGTACTTAAGAGGCGTTAAATTTTTGTAAAAAATTAGTGACAGGCTTTAACAGTCGTTATCTGATGCTATCAACTCTTAATTGTATTTACAGGTTAAAAGTGATAGAAGAAACTTGCAAAAGTCTAGCGGCTGACTTTTGCTAGTTTTTCTAAATCCGTTGATTTTGAAGTCAGAACTTTTTTAATCGAGTTTGAGCTGGGCTAGATATTGTTTAAATTCAGCGCCCACTTCGTGGTGTTGCAAAGCCAGCTCGACGGTGGCTTGTAAAAATCCTTGCTTGCTGCCGCAGTCATAGCGTTTGCCCTTGTATTCAAAGGCGTAGACGCTTTCTTGCGCGATCAAACTCGCAATCCCGTCGGTTAGTTGAATCTCACCGCCTACGCCGCTGGTTTGCTGGCGGATATGCGCGAATATTGCCGGTGTCAAAATGTAGCGACCGGCCACACCCATGAGGGACGGTGCAACTTCAGGGGCAGGTTTTTCTACAATCTTGTTGACTCTCAATAAACCTTTTGACACTACATCGCCGGCCACTATGCCGTAGCGACGCGTGTGCTCGGGCGGTACTTGTTGCACAGCGAGAATCGAACTTTGCAATTCGTTGAACTGCTCGACCATTTGCTTCATCACTGACGGGCCACCACTAGGGCCGACCATTAAGTCATCAGCCAATAGCACGGCAAAGGCTTCATTACCCACTAGGTGTTCGGCACACAAAACGGCGTGGCCAAGACCTAGCATTCGGTTTTGGCGAACATAGGAGAAGTTCATGCCTTCAGGCTGGACTGACTTAAGGATTGCCAAGAGTTCGAATTTTTTGGCTTTTTCGAGTTCAGTTTCTAGCTCGTAGGCATTGTCAAAATGGTCTTCAATCGCGCGCTTGCTGCGGCCGGTGACGAAAATCATATGGCGAATACCGGCTTCATAGGCCTCTTCAACCGCGTATTGAATCAATGGCTTGTCAACGACAGGCAGCATTTCTTTGGGCTGGGCCTTGGTGGCGGGAAGAAAGCGGGTCCCTAGTCCTGCAACCGGAAATACGGCTTTTTGGAGAGTAAATTTTTCAATGACGTTCATGTGTAAATAGTTCTAAAATTTGCATGTACTGTAGTGCGTAAACAATAGATTAAAACATCTCGAAAATAAATGACCAAAGTAGGCATAGAAATAATCCTGTTTAGGCATAAAGCACACCTCTTTCGCCATCTCAACTAGCTAAATATTAGTCAGCCAAAATTACAATGTTCTTGTCTTAGCGCTTGGTATTAGACCGCCAAGCTGCAAAAGGAGTACCAAGCTTTGGACATCTTGTTATTAGACGCCTTGATGCCAGCGGCCAGAGCCTGGCTGGAGGCTCGCTATGAGTTGGCTTTTTGTCCCGAACTGGCGCAAGACTCAGTTGCTCTGCGTCAAAAGGCTCACAGGGCCTGCGCGATTGTCTTGCCGCGAAAGACGCTACTCACCCGTGAACTCATCGCTTTCATGCCGCGGCTCAAGGTGGTGTGCCGGCTGCATACAGGCATTGACAACGCCGACCTAGAGGCTTGCAGGGAACGCGGCATCAAGGTCGTGCATGCGAGCAGTGCCAACCTCAGATCTAACGCGGAATATTTACTCAGTAGCTTGCTGCTTTTGTATAGGCGCGGCCTAGTGTCGTCCCTCATGGGGCGGCGCCTTGCCAGTGTCCCGATCGGTCGAGAGCTGCATGGCAGTACGGTGGCCATACTTGGACTGGCGCCCACAGCTCATATTCTGGCCAATATGTTGCACAGCCTAGGGGTTAAGTTAATTGGCTATGACCCCGTTGTGCCGCCTACAGCGCCGGTCTGGGCACAACTCAAGATAGAGGCAGTTTCGCTGCCTGAGATGATTGCCCGAGCTGATGCTGTGTCGGTGCAGATGCTGTATGCCCCCCGTTTTAAAGATTTCATCAACCATGCTTTGCTCGCTAACTGTAAGCCGCATCAGCTGTGGGTAGGCATTAGCCGCAGTGAGCTGTTCGAAGAACGCGCTCTGGCCGCTGCGTTAGTCGATGGTCGGATTGAAGCATTTATTCTTGATGGTGCCAGTTCCAGCTTTGCTGGACCAGACTCACCGCTGACGGGGATTAAAAGCTTCTTCATCACGCCGCGGCTTGCTCCCCACACCCGCGAGGCCAAACTGCGTTCGAGTTGGTTTTTGGCGCGTCGTCTGGATGAGGTGCTTAGCGCTCCTAGCGTTGATGCCAGTACTGACACCAGCTCTGATGCGATGGTGAGGCACCTGCCCATGGATATACCGATAGATATACCGATGGACATACCCATGTTGGCTTCGCCTTCACAGTGGGGTGAGTCGCCGTCTGGATTGAATGCTGGCCTTTGATCTCCGGCGAACAACCGCTTAAAAGCTAAGTCGGCTTTGCCAGAGCCGACTTTTTTTTCCTTTACAAACGCAGCAATTGCTCTTTAATTTTCTCCAGCGTCGCGCTGAAGTCGGCTAGTCGCTTGTGCTCTTGCGCCAGCACCGCCGGCGGCACCTTGGCCACGAAAGCTTCGTTAGCCAGTTTGGCGTTGACCTTGATCAATTCGCCTTCGAGGCGCGTAGCTTCTTTGCCCAGACGGGCTTTTTCTGCCACCACATCGACTTCCATGTGCAGACAAACACGTGCTTCACCAACCATGGCCACGGGTGCGGATTGCGCTGCTGCGGCCCAAGCGGCTTGATCATCAAACAACTTGACTTCGCTAAGTTTTGCCAACGACTTGAGCACCGGTGCGATGGTGTTCATAAAGTCGCTGTCGCCGACCACAAATAAAGGCAGGCGGGTGGCCGGTGAGACATTCATTTCGCCGCGCAGATTGCGGCAAGCGTCGACCAAGGTTTTGAGCTTGACCACATGGGCTTCAGCTTGCAAATCGATTTTTTCGCTTTGGCTTTGTGGGTATGCCGCTTGACCAATCAGCGGGCCTTTTTGCATGCCTGCGACGGGCGCGACTTTTTGCCAGAGCTCTTCGGTGATGAAGGGAATCAAGGGGTGAGCCATACGCAATATGCCTTCTAGCGTGCGTATCAAGGTACGGCGGGTGGCGCGTTTTTGTGCGTCTGTGCCGGTCTGAATTTGCACTTTTGCGATCTCTAAATACCAGTCGCAAAATTCGTCCCAGACGAATTGGTAAATGCTGCTAGCCACATTGTCTAAGCGGTAGTCAGCAAAGCCTTTGGCGATGTCGGCTTCAACTCGTTGCATGGTCGAGGAGATCCAGCGGTCGGCTTGCGAGAAGCTCAGGTAGTTGTGAAACTCCGCGCCCGGTGCGCATTGCGCCTTGGTGTGCTGGGCTAGGCCGCAGTCTTGGCCTTCGCAATTCATCAGCACAAAGCGAGTCGCGTTCCAGAGCTTGTTGCAAAAATTGCGATAGCCTTCGCAGCGCTTGCTGTCGAAATTGATGCTGCGACCCAAGCTTGCCAGTGAGGCAAAGGTAAAGCGCAGCGCGTCCGCGCCATAGGCGGGAATGCCGGCTGGGAATTCTTTCTCAGTGGTTTTACGCACCTGTGGTGCGGTCTCTGGCTTGCGCAGACCTTGTGAGCGTTTCTCTAATAATGGCGTTAATTCAATGCCATCAATCAAGTCAACCGGGTCCAGTACATTGCCCTCCGACTTGCTCATTTTCTTGCCTTGCGAGTCCTTCACCAAACCGTGGATGTAAACGTGTTTAAAAGGGACTTTGCCGGTGAAATGCTTGGTCATCATGATCATTCGGGCGACCCAAAAGAAGATGATGTCGTAGCCTGTGACAAGTACGCTTGACGGCAAAAACAAATCGAGCTCTTTGGTTTTTTCAGGCCAACCCAAAGATGAAAACGGCACCAGTGAGGATGAGTACCAGGTGTCAAGCACGTCTTCATCGCGGCGCAATGTTTTGCCGGGCGCTTGTTTTTGGGCGTCTTCTTCGTTGGCGGCGACGTAGACTTTGCCGTCCTCGTCATACCAAGCTGGAATCTGGTGGCCCCACCAGAGCTGGCGCGAAATACACCAGTCTTGGATATTGTTCATCCACTGGTTGTAGGTGTTGACCCATTGCTCGGGCACAAAACTGACTTCGCCGTCGCTGACAGCATCACGCGCTTTTTGGGCGATGGATTTGCCGGTTGGGTCGCTCTCGCTGACCTTGCTCATGGCGACAAACCACTGGTCGGTCAACATCGGTTCGACCACCGCGCCGGTCCGGGCACAGACGGGTACGGTGTTTTTATGCGGTACGGCTTTTTGCAAAAAGCCACCTTTTTCTAAGTCCACCAGCAAAGCTTTACGGCAGTCGTAGCGGTCCAGACCTTGGTAAGCCGCAGGACCGTTCTCATTGATCTTGGCGTCTAGCGTGAAGATGGTAATTAGCGGTAAGTCGTGGCGCAGCGACACGGCATAGTCGTTAAAGTCGTGCGCGCCGGTTATCTTGACGCAGCCGCTGCCGAATTCACGGTCCACAAAGTCGTCCGCAATCACCGGAATTGAGCGATCGCACATTGGCAAGTCAACGCGCTGGCCAATCAGGTGCTTGTAACGCGGGTCTTCGGGGTGTACGGCCAGCGCGCCGTCGGCCAACATGGTCTCGGGGCGGGTAGTGGCGATGTGCATGCCGCGCATCGGATTGCCATCGGCGTCTAGCTGTGGGCCGTCGCTAAAGCGGTATTCGATATGCCACATAAAGCTGTCGCGGTCTTCGTTTTCAACTTCCAAATCAGACACCGCCGATTTGAGCACCGGGTCCCAGTTGACTAAGCGCTTGCCGCGGTAAATCAGGCCTTGCTCATAGAGCTGGACAAAGGTGGAGGTCACTACCTTGGACATTTTGCTGTCCATGGTGAAGTACTCGTATTTCCAAGACACCGAGTCGCCCATGCGGCGCATCTGGCGCGTGATGGTGGCGCCGGACTCTTCCTTCCACTCCCACACCTTGGCGACAAAATTCTTGCGGCCTAGGTCGTGGCGGGTTTTGCCTTCGGCTTGTAGTTTGCGCTCGACCACAATTTGCGTGGCAATGCCCGCATGGTCGGTGCCCGGCACCCACAGGGTGTTGTGGCCCAACATACGGTGGTAGCGGGTGAGCGAGTCCATGATGGTTTGGTTAAACGCATGACCCATGTGCAGCGTGCCGGTGACATTGGGCGGCGGTAATTGCACGGAAAAAGATTCTTTTTGCGCGTCCAGCGTTGGGTCGTACTGACCGCTTTGCTCCCACAGATCGCCCCATTTGGCCTCAATCGCTGCGGGCTCAAAAGACTTGGCCAAGCTGTCTAACGCAGGGGTGGGCGCGAATACTTTGATGGCTTCTGGCGGAGTGGACGCTGGGGGAGTTGCTGCTTGTGTCATGGGGGCAATGAGAAAGCGGCATCCGGGAATGCCGCTTGTGGGTTGTGAGGGAGTTGGCTTTATTTTATTCGACTCCGCACTGGCTATTGTTTTGCGCTTGTTTGCTACGTTTATAAGCCTGTAGACATATCGAATTTAGGCATCAGAGATGCTGGCTTAGGGAGTAGACATACAGGATGAATAACCTGCATCCGCACAGTGCCATTGGCTTAATCATGCCTAAGCAGTGCTCTGCGGCAGGAGAGGACAAAAGGAATTTTTAGTTGGCACAGTAGTTGCATTGTGGTTGATGTCTGCGATTGAACGCCAATCTTTTGGAGTCGGATCTTGTAAGCGCTCTCCAACCTTCTAACGCAAGCCCTTAGCCCCAATAAAAGGAAAAAAATGGCCTACCTCGCCCCTTCAGAGTTTGTCACCAAAATGGTTGACGCCGGTGAAGCCAAAATCTTCATGTCCACCCGGGACACCCTCATCCGAGCCTTTATGGCGGGTGCGATTTTGGCTTTAGCAGCAGCTTTTGCCGTCACTATCAACGTGCAAACTGGCCAACCCTTGGCTGGTGCCATCCTTTTTCCCGTGGGCTTTTGTATTTTGTATCTGCTGGGTTTTGATCTGCTAACGGGCGTGATGACGCTTTGCCCGTTGGCATTAATAGACAAGCGCCCGGGCGTTACTTTGCGCGGTGTGCTGCGTAACTGGTGGCTGGTGTTTGTGGGCAATTTCGCAGGTGCTTTCACTGTGGCTTTGATGATGGCGGTCATTTTTACCTTTGGCTTTGAAACAGCGCCTGGCAAGGTAGGTGAAGCCATTGGTCACATCGGTGAAAGTCGCACACTGGGTTATGCCTCACATGGTGCTGGCGGTATGTTGACTTTGTTTCTTCGCGGTGTGTTGTGTAACTGGATGGTGTCTACCGGCGTTGTTGGCGCAATGATGTCCACCACCGTGTCGGGCAAAGTGATAGCCATGTGGATGCCAATCATGTTGTTTTTCTATATGGGTTTTGAGCATTCCGTCGTAAACATGTTTTTGTTCCCCTCGGGCTTGATGTTGGGCGGTAACTTCTCCCTTTATGACTACCTTATCTGGAACGAGATTCCCACGGTATTGGGTAATTTGGTGGGTGGCGTGGCTTTTGTCGGTCTGGCTCTGTACTCGACCCATTTGCGCACCGCGCCTAAGCGTGTTGCTTAAGCCTATTTTTTATAACTGACGTGACAGCATTGGTGCACTGTTGCACCAAGCTGGCGTATAAATTTTCTAAATTAAACCTGAAAGTAAAACTATGAATCGCAACGACGTAACCGAGATGATTATTGGTGTAAAGATAGCCAAGAGCATCAAGTGGTCTGATGTGGCTGAACAAGTCGGCCTGTCTAAAGAATGGGTCACAGCCGGGTGCTTAGGCCAGATGACTTTTGATGCCACTCAAGCCGCCAAGGTGGGGGAAGTATTTGATTTACCCGCAGCAGCCATCGCATTGCTTCAAGTGGTGCCCTACAAAGGCTCATTGATTACCGCCGTGCCTACTGACCCTTTGATTTATCGCTTTTACGAACTCATCAGCGTTTATGGCACCACGTTCAAAGCCCTCATTCACGAGGAATTTGGCGACGGCATCATGTCAGCCATTGACTTCAAGATGAACTTGGCGCGTGAGCCTCATGCCATGGGTGACCGGGTTAGCATCACTATGTCGGGCAAATTTTTGCCATACAAATCCTATTGATTGTGTTTCTCCTTAGGCTGCAGCGGCTAAGGCTGCATGCCTAGCGGGCTCACCACCATACTTCACGCTTATGCAAATCTCGGTTGGCCAGTACTCTGACAAAGGTCGAAAGGCGGTTAACCAAGATTTTTGTGATTTCCGTATTCCCGATGAACCTCAGCTCAGTGCCAAAGGCATAGTAGTTGCACTGGCTGACGGTATCAGCAGCAGCCAAGTCAGCCAAATCGCCAGCAAGGCAGCAGTCACGGGATTTATCGAAGACTACTACTGCACTTCTGACGCGTGGTCGGTTAAAACCTCGGCTGAACGTGTGCTAGTGGCCACCAATGCTTGGCTGTCTGGTCAGACCCGGCAAAGCCCTTATCGCTTTGACAAAGACCGGGGCTATGTCTGCACTTTTAGTGCGTTGGTGCTTAAGTCCACCACGGCACACTTACTTCATGTGGGCGACAGCCGCATTTACCGTCTGAGCGGTCAGTCGCTGGAGCAACTCACCAGCGATCACCGCATTTGGTTATCTTCGGAGCAAAGCTATCTCAGTCGGGCTTTGGGTGCAGACTCGCAACTCGAAGTGGACTACAAAGCCCTACCGCTAGCGCTTGGCGATGTATTTTTATTAGCCACTGACGGCGTGTTTGAGTTCGCTGAGCCTGAGTTTTTGGTGACGACTTTGCACAATGGATTGGCCCAAGCACATGGGCTAGATGCTGCGGCTAAGCTAATCGTCGAGCATGCCCTAGCGCGGGGCAGTACTGACAATCTCACCGCGCAAATCGTGTTTATAAAGGCATTGCCTGCACCTTCTGCGGGCGAAATGCCAGAACGCTTGCGCCAGCTCTTACTGCCGCCACTGCTGAGCGCCCGCACAGAGTTTGACGGCTACAGCATAGTGCGTGAGATTCACAGCAGCAGCCGCAGCCACGTTTATTTAGCCCTAGACAACGCCAGTCAAACCACGGTGGCGCTGAAAACGCCAGGCGTTGATATGCATTTAGACGCGGCGCATTTAGAGCGCTTTTTGCTTGAAGAATGGGTTGCCCGGCGACTCAATAGTCCCTACATCCTCAAACCCATGCCGCCCGAGCGTGAGCGCCACTACGTCTATGTGGTTAACGAGTTCATCCAAGGCCAGACCTTGGCCCAGTGGATGATTGATCACCCCAAACCCAGCCTTGATACGGTCAGGGCCTTGGTGGTGCAAATTAGCAAGGGCTTGCAGGCGTTTCACCGGCTAGAGATGTTGCACCAGGACTTACGCCCAGAAAATATACTCATAGACCACACCGGCACGGTCAAGATTATTGATTTCGGTGCTACCCGCGTCGCTGGCCTGGCCGAAACCGCAGCGCTAGGCACGCTAGAGCACATTTTGGGAACCCCTCAATACACTGCGCCTGAGTATTTTTTAGGCGAGCCGGGCAGTAGCCGGTCTGACTTGTTTTCGCTGGGTGTGTTGACCTATCAAATGCTGACTGGTGAACTTCCTTTTGGCGCCGAAGTTGCCAAAACTCGCACTGTTCTGGCTCAGCGTAATCTGCGCTACAACTGCGCATTAGCGGATGACCGTGAAGTGCCAAGTTGGATTGACGCCGTGTTGCGCAAGGCAGTCAACCCGAACCCCGAGAAACGCTACCAAGAACTTTCAGAGTTTGTGTTTGATCTGCACCAACCCAACGCCGAATTTGTAAACAGCCGCCGCGCACCATTTTTAGAGCGCAATCCTTTGCTGTTTTGGAAGCTGCTGAGCTTGTCGCTGGCATTAGCCTGCTTGGCGTTGATCGCAGGATATAGCCGCGCTTGAGATAAAAAAAGTGCGGGTTCCGAATCTTTAATGAATCGCGGATTCAAGTCTGAAGTGCAACTTTGAAATTAACCGTACGGGTGGGTGAGATGTGAGAGCATCCAAGCTTCCCGACTACCAAGTCAAAGTTGCCCAGAATGATTTACACACACCTCACCCGTGACGAACGTTACCAGATTGCAATCCTCGTCAAAGCAAACTTCAATCAAAGTGAAATTGCAAAAATGATGGACCGTGATAAATCGAGCATCAGCCGTGAGTTGCGTCGTAACCGCGGTCTACGAGGCTATCGCCCTAAGCAGGCAAATGACAAAGCCCAAGAACGTAGACTTGCCTGCGCCAATAGTCCTAGAGTTGCTGACTCGACATGGGCTGTAGTGGAGGAAAAGTTGGCTGAGGCTTGGAGCCCCGAGCAAATCAGCGGCCACCTCGAAGCTAGCCACCAACCCGGTGTTAGCTATGAGAGCATTTACCAGTACATCTACGCTGACAAACGCGCGGGCGGCACCTTGCATAAAACACTGCGTTGCCAGAAGACGCGAAAAAAACGCAGCAGTGGCCGTGAACGGCGCGGCACCATCTCTCACCAGGTCTCAATAGAACTGCGACCCGACATCGTGCTTGAGCGTGCGCGCTTTGGCGACTGGGAGGCTGATCTGGTGATTGGTGCCGGGCAGAAGCAAGCACTAGTGACGATTAATGAGCGTGTCTCTCGCTATTCAATAATTTTCCACGTGCCATTCAAAACAGCGCAAGTCGTAGGGGACGCGTTAATCACTTTACTCAAACCGTTCGCTCATTGCGTGCACACTCTCACGACTGATAACGGCAAGGAATTTGCCCAGCATGAACGAATAGCTTCTGCGCTGAGTGCAGATTTCTTTTTCGCCCATCCATACGCCTCGTGGGAGCGTGGGGCGAACGAGAATATGAACGGTTTGATTCGCCAGTTTTTCCCAAAGGGGATGCGCTTTAATTGCATCACCGACGATGACATTGCTTTAGCGATGCACAGGCTCAATCATCGTCCTAGAAAATGTTTAGGGTATCGAACGCCGCATCAGGTTTTTATGGAACAGTTAGAGTCCTATCAGCATACGGTTGCACTTCAAGCTTGAATCCGCCAATCAAAAAATGGTTTAGTTTTTTAGTTTGCATTTTTAAATGTGATGCCAAATTAGCATGACGCGCCGGGGATTTTTTGCGGCGTTGAGTTACTAATTTTGGTCCTAAATTTTTGGTCCTAAAGTTAGCGTTATTTTTTGTGTCGGCGTCACTACGTTTGCGGTAAAACTGCCCCGTCAATAGTCAATAAATCCGTTATCTCGTGTGGTCAAGCGCCGCTAGCGCCAACGCAAGTCTTGCAAAAAAATCTTGCCGCGATTAGGATTTTGCGAGGGATTTTTTAGAAAAAAAATAATGACTTTTATTTTTAACCGGCCTTTGATTGATAGTGTTTACGCCTTTGAGGCAACAAGCGCTAGTTTAGTTAGCAGGCTTTTTACCTAACGTAAATCTGGAGAATGTTTATGGTTCAACTACTCAAAGCCGTGGCTGCTTTTTCTGCATTAGCTGTTGCCGCTCGACCATCTGATCGTGATGTTCCTATGAGCCCAACACCACGCAACAGCTACCCGCAACTTGGACAGGAAAATATTCCCAACACACCGCTTTTGAGTCGACAAATCAGACAGCTGCTGCAGTCAAGCCTACCCACCACTGACATCCCCACCACCACAACTCCGTTCGTACCCACGACCGACTTTCCCACTACCACCACTCCGTTCGTACCTACGACCGACTTTTTCACCACTACAACTCCGTTCGTACCCTCGACCAACCCTCCCACTGCGCCGCCTCAAAGTAACACCACTACTACCGCGCCGCCTACAAGTACAGCCACCACTACCGCGCCGCCTACAAGTACAGCCACCACTACCGCGCCGCCTACAAGTACAGCCACCACTGCCGCACCGCCTATAAGTACAGCCACCACTACCGCGCCGCCTACAAGTACAGCCACCACTACCGCGCCGCCTACAAGTACAGCCACCACTGCCGCACCGCCTATAAGTACAGCCACCACTACCGCGCCGCCTACAAGTACAGCCACCACTGCCGCACAGCCTACAAGTACAGCCACCACTGCCGCTCCGCCTCCAAGCACAACCACCACTGCCGCACCGTCTACAAGCACAGCCACTACTACTACGCCGCCTCAAAGCACCGCCACCACTACCGTACCGTTTACAAACACGGCCACCACCACTACCGCACCTCGTCAAAACAGCAGCAGCACGATAGCCGTGCTGTCTCAAAACACTACAACCACCACTGCCGTTCCTCTTCAAAATAGCAGCAGCACGACTGCTGCATTTTCTCAAAATTCAACCACTACGACTTCTCTAAACAGCATCACCACAGATCCGTACACCACTACAACTTCTCCTAACCTCATCACCACAGATCCGTACACCACCACGACCTCTCCAGACCGCACCACCACAGATCCATTCAACGGCACCGATACTGATCCTGACGGCGTCAATACTGATTCCACGTCTACTAATTCCAGCACTAATGCTAGCCATAAATTAAACACTGGCGAGGCTGTTGGTGTGGGTGTGGCTATTGGTGCTCTAACTGGTATTGCTATAGGGGCCTATGGCCATAAAAAGTACAGCGAGAGAGACGCGGAAGAAAGTATGAAATCAATGGGAAAAAGGTCGCAAAAAGATGTGGACGACGCTGTTTTAGCCCGCGCGATATTAAAAGTAGAAAATAAAAACAATTCCCCTGACCAATTGAGGAAAGCGGATCAGGCAGTGACGGACGCATTAGAGGCACTAAAAGAGTTCAAAAATCCTGTTTCGATATCTCTAAGCGAGTTAAATAGACCGGCAGAAAAAATAGCTACTCCAAAAACTGCTGATTTTGAAAATAAGTATTCAAGGAATTTGAGTAATTCAAATGTTAGTTTTGAGTCAAGGGAACCCGAAGAAAATGCTGGTGGTACTGGTCTTTTATAAGCACCACGCCGTATTTTTACAAAGAGTTTTTTTACTCTGCGTTTGCGTAGTGAAATACCAAAACTATTTTAAAAATCCCCCTTTAGCGATGAAAACCGCAAGCCAATATTGGCTTGCCAATCGCAGTGCAATGCGCGTCGACCCTGCCAAGTCAAAAATTATGGCGCGACATGCGCTAGTCATGCTTGATTGATTTTTTCTGTCCACTGTAGTTATTGATGACTGGCTTAGCTTGATATTTCTCACACCGCTTGCGGGCAGAAAATATAGAGCTAACCGGACATTGCTGGACTTTGTCAGATATACCCAGATATCTCTAGGGATAGGCAGATAAAGCCCGTATCAGTGGGTTTGCTACTTTAGGTACTAAGTACAGTTACGATAGCCACAGGCGCAGTCATCTGGCTGCATTAATATGTGTTGCACCGGCTTTCCCAAACACCATGTCGCTAGCGGTAAAGTCAGTTGTTCATCCGATTCTTTGAGAAATACCTTTCATGCAGTTTTTACTCTCGCCGGCTAAATCTCTTGATTACGAGACTCCCGCTCATATCGCCAGCCACAGCCAGCCGCTGTTCACGCCCCAGTCTGCCGAATTAATTGAGGTGCTCAAGACGCAGTCACCGCAGCAGATAAGCGCTTTGATGAAGCTATCTGACGCGCTGGCCAATCTAAATGTGGCGCGCTATCAAACATGGTCGCCGCGTTTTACTGCACAAAACGCCAAACAGGCGGTACTGGCTTTTAATGGCGACGTCTATGAGGGGCTAAACGCCAAAACACTCAGCGAGCGCCACTTGATCTGGGCGCAGCAACATGTCTGCATACTCAGCGGCTTGTACGGCGTGCTCAGGCCGCTGGACTGGATGCAACCCTACCGGTTGGAAATGGGTACTGCGCTGGTCACAAAGCATGGCAAAAATTTGTACCAGTTCTGGGGCACACAGATTGCCGACTACCTTAACGCCAAGGCGGCGACGGATATTTCACCGGTGATTGTTAACTTGGCCAGTGAAGAGTATTTCAAGGTTGTTGACCGCAAGGCGCTCAAGGCGCGGGTGGTGAACTGCGTATTTGAAGACTACAAAGGTGGCAAGTACAAAATTATCAGTTTTCATGCCAAGCGCGCGCGCGGCCTGATGCTGCGCTATGCGATTGAGAACAAGCTCACAAGTGTTGATGCACTGGAAGGCTTTGACGCCGAGTCTTACTCGTTTGAGTCCGAGGCCTCTACGCCAGATCGATTAGTTTTCAGACGCAGGCTGGTCGACTGATCCAATTGACTTAAATACCCGCTCGCAAAAAATCCAGCAGACCTTCCTCCAGACTGAGCAAGCCAGCAAGCTTTTTAAAGGAATTTTTGTGTATGAATTCATCGGCCAGCACTCCTTCTTCGATACAACCCGGCCAGCCACTCACGCCAGCGTTACAGGCTTGGATCACGGCGCAGTCAGCTTTGGGACGTACCCGACAAAGTATTTTTAAATCCATGCTGGACGCGGGTTGGCTGGCCGTTAGCGCCAGTCTTGCTCTGCGGCTGACGGACGAAGAAAACGCGGCTTTTGGCGTGCCGCTACTGGCCGAACTGCTAAAGAGCGTCGTCGCTCTGCCTTTGTCGGTGCTGGATGCCGACTCCAATATGGTCGACGCCGGTGATAAATGGGTGCAGGTCTTGGCGCATCAAAACAATTTGCAAAAGGTGGTGTTTGGCAATTTGCTTAGCTCTGCCGAATGCGACACCTTGATTGAACAGGCCAAACAACGCTTGCTGCCAGCGCTAATCGGTGAGGCGCTACCCAGTTGCCAAGGCATGGTGTTTGAACGCAGTGAAAATGCGGTGCTGCAGCGCATAGAAGCGCGAATTGCTAAGTCACTGAATTGGCCCGCACAAAACGGCGAAGGTCTGCAAATACTGTATTACCCAGCGCGCCCGTCCGAGGTGTTGCTTGAGGATTCAGATGCAGCCAATAGCCAGACACAAAACGAGCCCTTTTCGCCATTTGCGCCCTTGGCTAGCGCTGGTATTTCTGGCCCACCAGCGCGTGGCGGCAGGCGCGTAGCGGCGGTAGCTATCTACCTCAGTCAGCCGGATGCAGCCTGCCTGAGTGACTGGAAAGATCTGGACATGACAACGCAATTGCGGCGCGGCAATGCGATTTTTGAGAGCTATCCATCACCCATTCCAAACGCAGCGTTACCGCACAGTTTTAAGCCACCACAAGACTCGGCATGGATAGCCATCAAGTGGTTGCGCGAACGCGAAACAAGTTAAAACCACCACCTATGAAGATTATTGCGAACGGAATTTCTATAGAGGTCGAGGACAGCGGCGCAGGCTTTGATGCGGCTGGTCAGCCATTGCCCACGCTGCTGCTCATCATGGGCTTAGGGATGCAATTAGTGGCCTGGCCACAGACCTTGGTTGCTGGCTTGGTCCAAGCTGGTTTTAGGGTGCTGCGCTTTGATAACCGTGACATTGGCTTGAGCCAGCACTTTGACAGCTTGGGCACGCCCAACTTGCTGTGGGAGGGCCTGAAATACCGGCTTGGTATGAGTATTAGTCCCCCCTACACGCTGCAAGACATGGCGCGCGACAGCTTGGGCGTGTTAGATGCACTTAACATTAAACAAGCACACGTGATGGGCGTGAGCATGGGCGGCATGATTGCTCAGCGCTTGACGCTGCTAGCGCCGGCCCGTGTTGTCAGTCTGGCCAGCATCATGAGTTCCAGCGGTGCGCCAGGTCTACCTGCCACGGATGCAGCGGTTACGCGCGTGCTGCTGAGTCGGCCGCGCGATAAAAGCGTGGCCGCGGCGCAAGAACACACCATGCGGCTGTTAATGGCTATCAGTAGCCCCGGATTTCCTTCTGAAGAAGCGACGCTGCAAGAGCGCGTCGCCAGTTCAATAACGCGCAACTATCACCCCCACGGCCTGATGCGGCAAATGATGGCCGTTGTGGCGGACACCACGCGGGCTTTTGAGCTGGGATCGATTCGCGTCCCTACGCTGGTTGTTCACGGCACCAGTGACCTGCTGGTACCGCTGGCGTGCGGGCAAGATACAGCTAAACGTATTTTTGGTGCCAAATTAGAGATGATTCAGGGCATGGGTCATGATTTGCCCGCAGGTGTGATTGCACGTTTGTTGCCTTTGTTGGCTACGCATATAAACGCTAGCGCCGCGGCGTCTCTAAAATAGCCTCTATGAACATTCCTGAAAATTCGCAGCTAGGCAAAACCTCTGCCTATATCGACCAATACGACGCGTCCTTGTTGTTTCCCATACCACGCGCGACCAAGCGTGCCGAAATCGGTCTAACCGGCAGCACGCCGTTTTTTGGCGCTGACATGTGGAGCGCATATGAGCTGAGTTGGCTAAACCTACGCGGTAAACCGCAGGTAGCATTAGCCCACATCACCGTGCCATGTGAGTCACCCAATATCGTCGAGAGTAAGTCTTTCAAGCTCTATCTCAACAGTTTTAACAACAGCCGTTTTGCCGATGCCAGAGACGTACGTGAACGCATACGTGCCGATATCAATGCCGCTGCCGGCGCCGGTGTGGGGGTTAAAACTTTGGGGCCAGAGCTATTTGACCGCGAGCCGATTCACGAGATGGATGGCTTGAACCTAGACCGTCTAGACGTCGAGTGCATGCACTTCACGCCAGCGCCAGAGTTGTTGTTCGCCGAGTTCGACCAGCCGCCGGTAGAAGAAACCTTGACCAGTAATTTACTTAAAAGTAATTGCTTGGTGACCGGCCAGCCGGATTGGGCCAGTGTGCAAATACGCTACTCAGGATCGCAAATTAACCAAGAAGGCTTGTTGCAATACTTGGTGAGTTATCGCAATCACAACGAGTTTCATGAGCAATGTGTCGAGCGCATATTTATGGATATCTGGACCCGTTGCAGGCCCTTAAAGCTATCAGTTTATGCGCGCTATACACGGCGTGGCGGGCTAGACATCAACCCGTTTCGCACCAGCCACCCGCAAGGTTTACCGGCCAATATTCGTACGGCGCGGCAATAAAAAAACAAAGGGCTAACTAATCAATTACCAATTGCAAATTGGCGATCAACCAGTTAGCCCAGAGACTAGTCGCAAAGTGTTTGCGACTAGTTAGCAGATTAAGTCAACGCTTAAATTAATAAAACGCCTGCAAACCGGTTTGTGCCCGACCCAAAATCAAGGCATGCACATCGTGTGTGCCTTCATAGGTGTTAACTGTCTCTAAGTTAATCATGTGGCGAATTACATGGTATTCATCATGAATGCCGTTGCCGCCGTGCATATCGCGCGCCATGCGTGCAATGTCCAAAGACTTGCCGCAGCTATTGCGTTTGACCATGGAGATCATCTCTGGCACATCGCGGCCTTCGTCCATCAACCTGCCTACGCGCAAGCACGCTTGCAAACCGAGCGTGATTTCGGTTTGCATATCGGCTAATTTTTTCTGTATCAACTGGTTTTGTGCCAACGGACGGCCAAACTGAATCCGGTCCATGGTGTAGTTGCGGGCGCGGAACCAGCAGTCTTCTGCTGCACCCAATGCGCCCCAAGAAATGCCGTAGCGGGCTTTGTTCAGGCAGCCGAATGGACCTTTAAGACCTGACACATTCGGCAGTATGTTGGCTGCTGGCACGAACACATCGTCCATCACGATTTCGCCAGTGATGGAGGCGCGCAAGCTCATCTTGCCTTCGATTTTTGGCGCGCTCAGACCCTTCATGCCTTTTTCTAAGATAAAGCCGTGAATGCTTTCTTGACCGCCGACTTTTCCGTCTGCGTCTTCAAGCTTTGCCCAAACCACAAACACGTCAGCAATCGGGCTGTTGGTAATCCATATCTTGGCGCCGTTCATGATGTAGCCGCCATCGACCGGCTTGGCGCGGCTAAGCATGCTGGCTGGGTCTGAGCCATGGTTTGGCTCGGTCAGACCAAAGCAGCCTACCCATTCGCCGGTAGCGAGTTTTGGCAGGTATTTTTGGCGTTGGGCTTCGTCGCCATAGGCGTGAATCGGGTGCATGACCAGCGAGCTTTGCACGCTCATGGCGCTGCGGTAGCCGCTGTCAACACGCTCGACTTCGCGCGCCACTAAACCGTAGCTCACATAATTAAGACCAGCGCAGCCGTAGCCTTCAATCGATGAGCCCAAAAAGCCCATGGCGCCGAATTCATTCATGATTTCGCGGTCAAAGTGCTCATTGCGCGCGGCCATTAAAACCCGGGTTTGCAAACGCTCTTGGCAAAACTCATGGGCTGCGTCAACGATGGCACGCTCGTCGTCGGTAAGCTGCTCGGACAACAAGAACGGGTCTTGCCAGTTAAATTTTTGTTTGACGTTGGTTTTCATATCTTGCGTCTCTTTATGAAGTTGTAAACATTGTGTGATCAAAGTGTAGGCGCTTGTTGTCCATATCACTTAATAATTGTTATTTTCCGCTGGCAATGAATAGTTGTCTAATATCGTTTAACTAATTGACGATACATTTTTTATATTTATGGAGTTGTCATGGAATTTCGTCATCTGCGCTACTTCTTGGTTCTAGCGGAAGAACTTCACTTCGGCCGAGCTGCGCGACGCTTGTCCATGTCGCAACCGCCGCTCTCGCTCAATTTGCAGCAATTAGAAAGCGCAGTAGGCGCACAACTGCTGACGCGTAACAGCAAGTCGGTGCAACTGACTGCCGCTGGCCGTGCTTTTGTGCCAGCCGCACGCGCACTACTAGAGCAAGCCGAACAAGCGGCTGCCTTAGCGCGGGACGTGGGTTTAGGCATGGCCGGCAACTTACGTATAGGCTTTGCCGGTACCTTGCTCTACAGCGGTCTGCCCGAAATATTAGCGCGCTTTCAGGCAAAGCACCCTTTGCTGCGGGTGATGCTTAAAGAGTTGAGTTCTAGCGAGCAACTCATAGAAATTGCACACGACCGCTTAGATTTAGGCTTTGTCCACACCACCCGTGTGCCGCCAGAGTTAAGCCAAATACTAGTGGCCAGCCAAGCTTTTGTTTGCTGTTTGCAGCAAGGTCATGCACTGTCGCGCAAGCGTCAGCTGCCTTTGAAAATGCTCGAAGGTCAGCCGTTTGCCGTGATCTCGCGTACCGCCTCGCCGGACTACCATGACCGCATCTTGGCGAGTTGCGCAGATGCCGGATTTAAGCCCGAGATTCGCTACGAGTTGCAACACTGGCTGAGCGTTGCCTCCTTGGTGGCGCAAGGAATGGGCGTGGCGTTAGTGCCTGAGGCGCTGCGTCAGTCGCGGATTGCGGGCGCAGTTTTCGTGCCTTTGGCAGCGGCTTCCCCCTCTGCCTCTGGCGAGCCAGTCAATCCAGCCGTCAGTGCTTATGAGACCCATTGTTTGTGGAAAACTGGTCGCGAAGACGCCGCCTTGGCTGCTTTTGTAGCGGCAGTACGGTCTGCTTCTGATGGGATTAAGTTAATGCCGAGCAAAATGAAAAGTGTGAAAAACGATGCAAGGCTCGGGTGATGAATTTTTTAAACCAACTCAAGTTGTGGGCTAAGAAAATAAAACGCGATGGTTTAACGCTTTGGTTTGCCTTGAAAAATCCTGACACACCTTGGTTTGCCAAAGCTTTAGCGGCATTGGTGGTTGCCTACGCGCTTAGCCCTATCGATTTAATTCCTGACTTTATCCCCGTGCTTGGCTACCTAGATGATGTGATTTTGTTGCCGCTGCTGATTTGGCTGACTATCAAAATGCTGCCGGCTACGGTGCTGTGCAGTTGCAGAGAAAAAGCCGATGAATGGATTGCTTCCAAAGCGGCGAAACCCAAAAGTACGCTGGGCGCGGTTTTAGTCATAGCCTTGTGGATGGCGCTGAGCTATGGGTTGTGGCGCTGGTATAGCCAGTGATAAGACTGAATTAGCTAGCTTGAGGATTAGGTTTTTTTGGCAAGGCGTTGACTTCAGGCCTAACTATTGACAGGTTCGTGGGTTGAAAATTAAGGCTTAAAGCGTTGCCACCACCTTGGGCTATGTAGGGTTCTGCCGTTAGCAAATTCAAGCCGGGTTAGAAACTTTATAAAAAACGTAATAAAAACCGTTATGTAAAACGTCACATGGGCGGGGCTATGAAAGGTTTAACACCATGCTTTACCCAGAGCGTGTCCATAGCGGCCAAAATGATTGTCCAAGACATGAAAGATGACTATGAATGAAATGCAAACCATCACCCTAGGCGGCGGCTGCTTCTGGTGCACCGAGGCGGTTTACGTCAAAGTACGCGGCATCACCGATGTGGAGTCAGGTTACAGCAATGGCCAATCTGCCCAGCCCTCATATGAGGCGGTCTGCACTGGCCGCACTGGCTGCAATGAGGTGGTTAAGCTCACTTACGATCCCGCTGAAATTTCTTTGAGCGAGATACTCGAGATATTTTTCGTCATCCACGACCCCACCAGCCTGAATCGCCAAGGCAACGACGCCGGTACCCAATACCGCAGCGGCATTTACTATTCCACCGATTTGCAAAAACAGCAGATAGATGCTTTTTTGCACATAGCTAGCCAAGACCACACATTTGAGAAATCAATCGTTACCGAAGTATTCCCCTTGGCCGACTACTGGCCGGCAGAGGAATATCACCAAGACTATTTCGAAAACAACCCCAGCCAAGGCTATTGCGCCTTTGTGGTCGGACCCAAGGTCGAGAAGTTTAGAAAAACTTTTGCATCAAGAGTGAAGGCTTAATTATTCAATTACTAAGCATACTTAGTTTTGCTTAGCGGCTTAAATAACTGGCCTAACTTGAGCTAGTCAGCTCGTTCAGTTAGTTCAGTTTGAGCGCAAAAATTTTCTTGCGCTAAAGCTTAAAGGTAAGGCGTCGAGGCTTACGGCTCTTGCCAAAAGCTTTGACTTAAACCTTGATGAAAAACTTGACGAAAAACTTGACGGTAAAGTGGCGCTGTCGAACGAATTAAACCGACTTTTTCTGCGCCGCATCCAAACCCAACGCGCTAGTGTCTAGTGCGCCGTGGCCCGCCGCTATCAATTGGTCCATGCGTGCTGCAATGCCGGGTAATGCTGACATCGGTCGGCCGTCAACTGCTTCCAACATTAGGCCAACATCTTTGCGTGCCATTGCCAATTCAAAGCTAGCGTTGAAGTCGCCGCTAGCCATATTTTTTCCGCGTATTTTGACCATGCCATTAAGGTCTAACCAGCCCAAAGTGTCCATCGCATCAGCGCCGTCCACACCGCTGGCTTGGGCCAATGTCAACACATCAGCCATCACGCCGACTAAGCCAATGATGGCGGCATTGCCAAACAATTTGTGGGCGGCAGCTAGATCAGCTTGCTCGCCCAGATATTGAAGCTTGGAAGTCATTGCGGCCAACGCATCTTGCACGCTTTCAAACAAATCTTTAGGTCCTGCAACCATGATCACGCCCTTGGCTGCACGCGCTGCGGGTGGGCCCATAAAGACTGGGCAATGCAGGTAATTAATGCCCTCGGCCTGCAGACGTTTTGCCCGCGCCAAAGTCAATGCTGGCAGGGTAGTGCTGTGGTCAAGCAATACCGCGTTGGGTAGCAGACCTGCGCGGGCTGCTGCAATGACTTCTTCAACCACTGCATCGTCTTTTAATACCATGTGCACCCGCTCTGCACCCTTGACGGCCTCAGCCGGTGTGGCGGCTGGCGTGATGCCAAACGCGGTCAATGCTTTGAGTTTGTCTTGTGAACGGTTCCAGGCCGTGACCTGGTCGCCGCGCTTGGCAGCAGCTTCAGCAAAAGCGCTGCCTAAAAGTCCACAACCGAGATATGCAATTTTTGCCATGATGACACTTTATAAAAAAAAGTCAATTCCTGCGCCGCGTTTATTGGTGCGGACAGCTACCGAGCCGATTGGCCGGTGTTAAAAATCATCTTAACGTCTGCATGCTTTTGCTGCTCTGCGCTAACTTTTCTCTGCGTGATGCCAGCAAAATATTTCGCTAGCGATTAGACGTATAAGAGTGCCATGCATTTATCAAAATTAATTGACGTCAACGCTGGCTCAAATACCATCACCGACTTGGGCGCTGATGCGCTGTCCGAGGCCATTCATGCTAAGGCCGTGTCTTGCCGCGAGGTTATGCAGGCTTATCTAGACCGTATCGCGCGGGTCAATCCTCACGTCAATGCCATCATTAATTTACAAGATGCGGATAGCTTGTTAGCACAGGCGGATGTGCGCGACGCGCAGCTCGCCAATGGTCACAGCATGGGCTGGATGCACGGCATGCCGCAGGCCATTAAAGACCTTGCCATGGTCGCCGGCATACCTATGACGCAGGGCTCGCCGCTGCTAAAAAATAATATTCCTAGTCAAGACTGTTTGATGGTCGAGCGCATGAAAGCCGCCGGCTGCATAGTGATTGGTAAGACCAATACGCCCGAGTTTGGACTTGGCTCACACACTTTTAACCCGCTGTTTGGGGCGACCCGCAATCCCTATGATTTAGGAAAAACCGCTGGTGGCAGTAGTGGTGGTGCGGCCGTGGCCTTAGCGTGTCGCCTGTTACCAGTGGCCGATGGCAGTGACTTCATGGGCAGCCTGCGCAATCCTGCGGCTTGGAATAATGTTTTTGGTATGCGGCCTAGTCAGGGCAGGGTGCCGTCTTGGCCGGCGTCAGATGCGTATATTGCCCAGCTATCGACCGAAGGGCCGATGGGACGCAGCGTACGCGACATCGCCATGCTGCTGAGTATTCAGGCCGGTTACGACACCCGCGCGCCGCTGTCCTTAGGCAGTGATGGTCGGCAATACAGCGCGCCTATTGCCGGACCGGCTCAGCCTTGGCGCATCGGTTGGTTGGGTGACCTTGATGGCTATCTGGCTATGGAAGATGGCATTTTAGACAGTTGTAAAAGCGGTTTGAATCGCTTAGAGGGCATTGGCTGTGTGGTGGATAGTTTGCCTTTAGGCACGGCGCCTGCGCCGATTTGGCAAGCCTGGCTGGTGTGGCGGCGCGCACTGGTGGCATCGCGCTTACTGCCGTTTACGCAAACGGCTGAGCAACGCGCTTTGTTAAAACCCGAGGCTTTGTGGGAGTGCGGTCAAGCTGGCGAATTGAGCGCCGCACAGTTGTTAGCGGCCAGCGCCCAACGCACAGCTTTTTACAACCATATGTGCAAGTTGTTTGTACGCCATGACTTTTTGGTTTTACCAACTGCTCAAGTCTGGCCGTTTGAAGTTAGCCAACACTGGCCAAAGCGTATTGGTGAGCGTGAGATGGACAGCTATCACCGCTGGATGGAAGTGGTGATTTACGCGACTTTTGCCGGCCTGCCTTGCATTAATGTGCCGGTAGGCTTTAACGCGCAAGGCTTGCCAATGGGTATGCAAATCATAGGTCGGCCGCGTGGTGATATGTCTGTATTGCAATTAGCCCATGCTTACGAAGCAGTCGCGCAAGACTTGCTGGCGCGCAGGCCAGCGGAGTCTACTTTTTCAGCGCAATAAATCAGGCGCGGATTCAAGCTTGAAGTGCAGCCGCGCATTTTGTGGAAACATGGCTTTGAGCGCGTCTGCGTCCATTTCGGCTTTAAATTAAAGCGTGACCTGAGTGCTTAGTCGCGCTGCGCTGCAGGCCTGTCGCTGATTTCGTCGAGCAGGCGTTTGACGTGCGTCAGACGATCCCATGGAGAGAGGCCCAGTGCGTAAGGCTACATGCGCGCCCAACCCCAAACAGCATATCGACCTATTTGTATTTGTCGCCATGCTTGTTAAATAAAAGTGCACGGGTAGGAATACAAAAATATTTACTCAAACTGAGTGCATCTGTCTGTTGATGAATAATAAGTATGCATACCTTGTGTTAGCCTCCCGGCTTATTCTTACAACAAGAGGTATCGATTTATGAGTGCTGGCGCTAGCCACAAGGGCAACACAGGCCACGAAGATTCCGCTGAAGTCTCCGCGGTCTACGCCAAAGTTACATGGCGACTAATTCCGTTTCTTTTTCTTTGCTACATCGTCGCCTACCTAGACCGGGTTAACGTTGGTTTCGCCAAACTAACCATGCTCTCAGACCTCAATTTGAGTGAGGCAGTCTACGGTTTAGGCGCGGGTATTTTCTTCGTGGGTTATTTTCTTTTTGAAGTGCCTAGCAACATCATCTTGCATAAGGTTGGCGCGCGCCGCTGGATTGCGCGAATCATGATTACTTGGGGCGTGATCTCGGGTTGCATGATGTTTGTGACCAGTGAATGGTCTTTTTATATATTGCGTTTTTTGCTCGGTATTGCTGAAGCGGGATTTTTCCCCGGCATTATTTTGTATATCACTTACTGGTTTCCCGCTGACCGCCGCGGAAAAATCACCACACTATTTATGACCGCTATTCCGCTGGCCGGTGTGGTGGGTGGACCGTTATCGGGTTGGATTTTGCAGAGTATGGACGGCACCATGGGCTACGCCGGCTGGCAGTGGTTGTTTGTGGTCGAAGCAGTTCCTTCCGTCATCATGGGCGTGCTGGTCTTGGTGTTGATGACCGATGGCATTTCACATGCGAAATGGCTTAACCCGCGTGAAAAGAAAATTTTGCAAGACCGCATTGATGCTGATGGTCAAGACAAGCAAGATCACTCGATTAAGAAAATTTTCACCAGCTTGATGATTTGGCGCTTTGCACTGATTTATTTCTGCTTCGTCATGGGTCTGTATGGGATTGGCTTTTGGTTGCCTAGTTTGATCAAAGGCATGGGTGTTGCTGGCGCGCTGGATATTGGTTTGCTGTCTGCGATTCCCTATGCAGTAGCAGTCGTTGGCATGGTCTTGGTTAGCCGCAGCGCCGACAAGCACAGCGAGCGCCGCTGGCATGTGGCCATCCCGGCTGTGCTGGGCGCTATCGGTTTAATTTTAAGTGTGCTGCTGCACGGCAATGCAGTGCTTTCCATGGCCGCACTAAGTCTGGGCACCTTTGGAATTTTGACCTCGCTGCCATTGTTTTGGAGTTTGCCAACTGCATTCTTGCGCGGTACAGCGGCCGCGGCCGGCATTGCGCTGATTAACTCGCTGGGTAATTTAGCCGGTTTCGTCAGCCCATTTTTGATTGGCGTGATCAAGACCCGTACCCAGAGCACTGACGCTGGCATGTATATGCTGGCGGCTTCCTTAGTCGTGGGTGCTTTGCTGACGCTGAGTATTTCCGCCAAGTCGATAGCTGAGAAAAAGTAACCGTCAACCTAAACCTCAGTTAATAAAACCTTAAAACGGATCAGCTAAAAACTGATCCGTTTTTTTTTTATGCTTTATTGAGCGGCTTTTTTTGCACTTTTATTGCTGCGGTAAATCAGTACCAATGCCAAGCTCAGACAAACCATGGCGGCGATCCGGCTGTCCGACAGTGCAATCGCAGGGTTGCCCAACCAGCCAAAATTATCTATCAGCATGCTCATGCCAAGCTGGCCGACAATTGCGGTCACAGTCGCGGCTGCCGTGCCAATACGCGGCACAGCTGCCACCATTGAGACCATGTAGACCACGCCAAACAGCGCGCCCATTAACTGCCATTTCGGCACGCTCAGCAGATTTTCGGCATGCGGTGGTTCAAAAAAGAAAACCAGTAGCGCAGTGATGACCGCGCCGACTATAAAAGTTAAAAAGCTAGAGCGTAGTACGCCGACTCGCTGGCCAAGACGGCCATTGATGGCGGCTTGAATGCTCAGTGCCACGCCGGCAGCAACCACTAGTGCGGTGAGAATTAATTCGCTCATTGCGCACCGCCTGCAATTAACACCAATGCGGCGACGATGAGTGCCAGCGCCAGCAAGCGCTCAGGCCCGACCCGCTTATGTGCCGTGCCTAGCCAGCCGAAGTGGTCAATCAACAAACTCGCGCCGACTTGGCCCGAGAGTATGGCAACCATGGTCATACCAATGCCGATATAGGGTGTGGCCACTGTCAGTACCACCACATAAATAGGGCCGAGCAGGCCACCTAATAGTTGCCAGCGCGGTAACTCTTTAAAAGCTGGCCCGTCTTTGGGTCCAAAAAACAGCAGCAGCAAACCGAGTAAGGCGCTACCTACGCCGAAGATGCTCAGCGTCGCCCAGAGGTGACCAACGTCGTTGCCAAGCGGGCCGAGTAAACCGGCCTCGACCGACAAGCCCATACCGGCAAATATTACCAAGGGTAAAAGTAAAAAATTCAAACTCACAAAGAACATCCTGACTTACAAAACAATTAAATAACTGGCAAGAGGTCGATTCTGATCGCTTTCGTCATATGAATAAACGGCACAATCGCCATAACACTTGTGAGGAAATTGCATCAATGGAGTCGTACTTTGGATAAATTTAATGACTTGAGCATCAAGACTTTGCGCTTGTTTGTGGCGGTCTTGAACCACGGCAGCTTTTCTGAGGTGGCACGTCAAGAGGGTATTTCTCCGTCCTCCATCTCACGTCAAATTCAGCAGATGGAGGCGGCCTTGGGTCAGCAGCTTTTTTACCGGCATACGCGCGCGGTCAATGCCACTGAGGCGGGTCGCTTGCTGGGCTTTCACGCGCGCAAAGTGTTGGCGCAACTGGCTGAGGCGGGGCTGGCCTTGCAAGAGCAGGCTAATCAGCCCAGCGGTCAGATACGTATCAATGCGCCGCTGGCTTTTGGACAACTCCATATCGCGCCGCATCTGGCTGAACTGTGCCAGCTCTATCCGCAATTGAGCATAGATTTGCAGCAGACCGACAGCTTCGTAGACCCATTGCTGGCGGCAGAAGATTTGTTGTTTCGAATTGGCGTGCTCAATGATTCGGGCATGCAGGGCCGAATCTTAGCGGCACAAAACTATAGGCTCGCGGCCAGCCCGACCTATCTCGCTAAGGCTGGCGTGCCGCTAACACCGGAACAATTACAGCAGCATCAATGCTTAATTTTTAAGGGCGACCATGGACCGCAGCGTTGGTTTTTTCGCTATCCCGGTCAAGACTGGACGGCGCACGCGTTGCGCGGACCGTTGCAAGGCAATAACGCAAAAACCCTTACCCAAGCAGCGTTAGACGGCATGGGCTTGGTGATGTTTCCAACTTGGTTGATCGCTCAAGCTTTGCGTGATGGCTCTCTGGTGACGGTGCTGCCAGACTACGCGGTATCCAACAGCCTAGAGCAGCAACAAATCGCAGCGCTTTATCCCGGTGGGCGTCATCTCTCGCTCAAGGTTAGAGCCGTGATTGACTTTTTTGTCGCTAAATACGGCTCGCCCGCTTACTGGGATGTGGGCGGTTTTTAGCTTGTAGTTGCTGGGCTTAAAAATTCACGTTGTCGCGGCCCTTGAGGTTCAAAATCTCACGCGCCTCATCCGGCGTAGCGACTTCCAGGCTTAACGCATGAATCATGGCGACGGCGCGCTTGACTTGATCGGCATTGGTTTTTGCCAATTGTCCCGGGCCGTCCCAGAGCGAATCTTCCAGCCCAACCCGCAGATTGCCGCCCATGGCCAGCGACTGCGCAGCGATAGGCATTTGGTTGCGACCTGCGCCCAGCACTGACCAAACGTAATCGTCACCAAACAGCCGGTCCGCCGTGCGCTTCATGTGGGCTACGTCCTCGGGATGAGGGCCAATCCCGCCCAGCAATCCAAACACCGATTGAATTAAAAACGGCGGCTTGATCAAGCCGCGTTCAATGAAGTGGGCGGCGGTGTAGAGGTGACCTATGTCGTAGCATTCGATTTCAAAGCGCGTGCCGTTGTCAGCGCAGCTCTCCAAAATATGCGCGATGTCTTTGAAAGTATTTTTAAATACTCTGTCATCGCTGTTGGCCAAATAGGGAATTTCCCAATCGTATTTGAAGTTTTTAAACCGCTCCAACATGCCGTACAAACCGAAGTTCATAGAACCCATGTTGAGTGATGCAACTTCTGGCTTGTAGGTATGCACAGGCACCAAGCGTTCAGCAACCTGCATAGTCGGTGCGCCGCCTGTGGTGATGTTGATGACTACATCGGTGGCGGCTTTTATCTGCGGCAAAAAGTCTTTGAATAACGCCGGGTCTTGTGAGGGTGAGCCGTCTTCTAGTTTGCGTGCATGTAAATGCACAATGGCGGCACCGGCTTGGGCCGCACCAATCGCCGCGGCGGCGATTTCTTCACTGGTAATGGGCAGGTAGGGCGACATTGACGGCGTATGTATGGCACCGGTTACTGCGCAAGTAATAATGACTTTTTTAGATTTCTTCACGGCTTGTCTCCTTGGTTTTTTATTAAAAAATAAGTTTGGTTTTAGTTTGTCTGATTGCGTTTGTGCGCCACCAAAGCCATTAGCCGGTTGTCGCGCCAGCGCGTGCGTTCCGCCAATTCGGCGGCTGATAACTCTGAGCGCCGTTCAGCTTCAAGCTTTAGCAGCACTGCGTTTTCCCATTCGTTTGGCAACTGCGCTTTGGCGACATTTTTATAGGTCGGCCCATAACGCTGGGCATAGTCAATCACGCCGCCGGGCGCATTTAAATCAATGGTTTCAAACGGCCCCATAAAAGCCCAACGCAGACCCAGACCGTCTTTCATGACCTTGTCCAGATCGGCTGCTGAGGCGTAACCCTCGGCATATAAATTGAGTGCCTCGTTAAGCACCGCGCCTTGAATGCGGTTGAGCAAAAAGCCGGTGATCTCTTTTTTCAGCAGTACCGGTGTTTGGCCCGCTCGGCTGTAGAGGTCGTGGGCTCGCTGCACAGCCGCCTCTGAAGTCCAAGGCGCTGGCGCAATTTCAACCAAAGGCACGAGGTAGGGCGGGTTGACCGGATGGCCCACTAAGATGCGGCCCTTTCCGGCTAAATCGGCAGAAAACTCTGACGCCATTAACCATGAGGTTGAGCTAGCCAAAATCGTCTCCGGCCCACAAAGCGCATCAAGCGCAGCAAATATTTCGCGCTTAGCTTCAATCGTTTCGCGTATGTTTTCTTGCACCAGCGCAGCGCCTTGAACCGCTTCAGCCAAACTGCTTGCGATGCGAATACGCGCCAACACACTAGCCGGCGCTTCTTCAATTAAGCCGTGTTCGGCTAAGTCGCTGATGTTCTCTAGCAGCAATGCTTGGCAGTCAAGCAGCGCTTGTGGTGCGGCGTCGTAAAGCCCTACCTCGCAGCCCGCGCGTGCAAACACAATCGCCCAAGCACGGCCGATTAAGCCGGCGCCAATGATGGCAATTTTTTCGTTCATGTGGTTTGTCCCTTTGTTGCCAAAGCTTAGACCTTAACGCAGTACGCTAAATTCTGGTCAGGGACTGGTCAAATCAAGTTTGATTCGTTTTTTAGGGACGGCGGATTCAAGCTTGAAGTGCAACCGTATGCTGATAGGACTCTAACTGTTCCATAAAAACCTGATGCGGCGTTCGATACCCTAAACATTTTCTAGGACGATGATTGAGCCTGTGCATCGCTAAAGCAATGTCATCGTCGGTGATGCAATTAAAGCGCATCCCCTTTGGGAAAAACTGGCGAATCAAACCGTTCATATTCTCGTTTGCCCCACGCTCCCACGAGGCGTATGGATGGGCGAAAAAGAAATCTGCACTCAGCGCAGAAGCTATTCGTTCATGCTGAGAAAATTCCTTGCCGTTATCTGTCGTGAGTGTGTGCACGCAATGAGCGAATGGTTTAAGTAAAGTGATTAACGCGTCCCCTACGGCTTGCGCTGTTTTGAATGGCACGTGGAAAATTATTGAATACCGAGAGACACGCTCGTTAATCGTCACTAGGGCTTGCTTCTGCCCGGCACCAATCACCAGATCAGCCTCCCAGTCGCCAAAGCGCGCACGCTCAAGCACGATGGCGGGTCGCAGTTCTATTGAGACCTGGCGAGAGATGGTGCCGCGCCGTTCACGGCCGCTGCTGCGTTTTTTTCGCGTCTTCTGGCAACGCAGTGTTTTATGCAAGCTGCCGCCCGCGCGTTTGTCAGCGTAGATGTACTGGTAAATGCTCTCATAGCTAACACCGGGTTGGCATCGAGCTTCGAGGTGGCCGCTGATTTGTTCGGGGCTCCAAGCCTCAGCCAACTTTTCCTCCACTACAGCCCATGTCGAGTCAGCAACTCTAGGACTGTTGGCGCAGGCAAGTCTACGTTCTTGGGCTTTGTCATTTGCCTGCTTAGGGCGATAGCCTCGTAGACCGCGGTTACGACGCAACTCACGGCTGATGCTCGATTTATCACGGTCCATCATTTTTGCAATTTCACTTTGATTGAAGTTTGCTTTGACGAGGATTGCAATCTGGTAACGTTCGTCACGGGTGAGGTGTGTGTAAATCATTCTGGGCAACTTTGACTTGGTAGTCGGGAAGCTTGGATGCTCTCACATCTCACCCACCCGTACGGTTAATTTCAAAGTTGCACTTCAGACTTGAATCCGCGGACTTTTATTACGCTATCTGTGAGTAGTTACCCTGCGATTAGTGATCAGTTATTGCTGCTCACCCGGCGCTTTTATTTCGCTCAGCTTGGCGCTGCATTCGTTGTATTTACTGCGTCTGGCGCAGCTGTTAAACCCGCCCAGGCCAGCTTGCCTGAGACATCCATATGTGTGAGGTAGACCCGTAAATCAAACTCGTATTGGTGGTACTCGGGCTCCATATAGGTGCAGAGTTTGTAGAAGTTTTTATCGTGGCCCTTTTCTTTAATATGGGCTAACTCGTGCACGGTAATCATTTTTAAAAATTCTAGCGGTGCTTCTTTAAACAGCGAAGCCACGCGTATTTCACGTTTGGCTTTTAGTTTGTTGCCTTGCACTCTGGAGATGGTGGTGTGGGTGCCCAATGCATGGGCGATGACTTGCAAGCGGTTGTCGTAGGCAATTTTGGAGAGCGGCTCAGAGCTACGCAAAAATTCGTTTTTTAGCGTCATCACGTAGTCGTACAAAGCTTTGTCGGTACGCACGCCGTGGGCTTGCGGATATTTTTTAAGCAGCATCGCGCCCAGCTTGCCTTGGTCTTGCAATTGCTGGACTTGAGTCTGTAGGTTTTGGGGGTAGGCGCTGAGGTATTTCATGATTAAACGATGGATCACCATAACACTATTGGCTTTGGTGAAAATATTGTCGATATTCGGTTTGAGGTCGGGATTACGTTAAGGTTCAAGGCTTGAAATTTTTGGAGCTGTACTTTGACTTAATCGCTAGAGTAAGCCAAGTACCGGCAGCAGATGCGCTGCTCATATTTAATCTTGCAACTTAACGCTGTTTGCACATGCTTGCGTTGAAATATTAAATTGTTCAAAATCAATAGTGACTTTGCTTTAAATATTTATAGTTGTCAGTTGACAACTTTTAAAACATATTTATGCTGAAGACTATGAATGAGTCGCACAAAACACCCGAAAAAAGAAATAGAAGATGCAGTTAAACATGCAGAAAATAACGGGTGGCGTGTATCAGTTGGTGGCAGTCATGCTTGGGGGGAAATTTACTGCCCTTATAACAATGACGAATGTCGATGCGGAGAGTTTTGCATCACAAGCGTATGGAATACTCCCAAAAGTCCTGCTAACCACGCTAGTGGGTTAATCCGCGTGGTAAACAATTGCTCTACGCATAAAAAAATCGAATTGAAGCGAAAATTAACTCGGCCTAGTAGTAAGAGCATGGACTATACATTTACCCTCAAATACCTACTTTCTGAAAACGATTGCAACTACGACGATCTGCTTGAACGATTGGGTGCTGCCGGCTGTGACGATGCTTTGGTGGGTGTCGGCCAGCCAGGCCGGATTGCGCTGGAATTCACCCGTGATGCGAAGAGTGCGCAAGCAGCACTTTTGAGTGCGCTCAAAGATGTCAAGCAAGCTATTCCCACGTCTAAGCTGATTGAAACAGCACCTGATTTTGTTGGGCTTACAGATGTGGCGGAGTTTGTCGGGTTAAGTCGGCAAAATATGCGCAAGCTAATGCTTAAACATGCCAACAATTTTCCCATGCCAGTTCATGAAGGTAGTGCTTCTGTTTGGCATTTGGCAGATGTGCTGAACTGGTTAAAAGCCAGAGGCAATTACAAACTAGAACAAAAAATTCTTGATGTAGCCTTAGTCGCCAAACAAATTAATATCGCCAAAGAAGCGTTGCAACTCGCACCCAAAATTCAACTTGCGGTGCAAGCGCTAGTCGTCTAAATCTGCGCTGAGCTATTGCCTCTGTGCAAATTTAAATCCATCAAAAAAACAAATCTGCTGACCGTTTTTGATTGATTAGCTATTGACCTTTTCGCAAGCCACAAACAGGCACTTACCGCGCCGTGTATTCAAACGAAAATATTGACTGCTAAAAGATTTCAGACGTGAATTGCATTCTCAGATCTGCGCGACTAAACCTAGGTTGCGGCATCGAGTGGGTTGTGCGACAGCTGGTGTGCGTTCGCAACATCACCCACATCGCCTCGCTAGTTTTAAGCCTCACGCCTTAAAGCCGGAAACAAAATCACATCCCTAATGCTAGGGCTATCAGTGAGCAGCATCATCAAGCGGTCAATGCCAACGCCGCAGCCACCGGTGGGCGGCATGCCGTATTCCAGTGCGCGTACAAAGTCGTGGTCGTAGAACATGGCTTCGTCGTCGCCGCTGTCTTTGGCTGCGACTTGGGCGTTAAAGCGTGCGGCTTGTTCCTCTGCATCGTTAAGCTCGCTAAAGCCGTTGCCAAATTCGCGGCCGGTGATGTAGAGCTCAAAGCGCTCGGTCACTTCTGGCCGGCTGTCGTTGGCGCGGGCTAGTGGTGAAATCTCGGTGGGGTGTTCCATGATGAACGTCGGCTGCCAGAGTTTGTCCTCTACCGTTTCTTCAAAATACATCACCTGCAAGCTCGCTAAACTGCGCGTTGATAAGCGGTCTTTTTCTTCACTCGCGCCGAGTTTTTTCAAGGCGTTGGTGAGCCAGACGCTGTCGTCCACACCATCACCAGCCGGTGTGTGTTTGAGTATCGCTTCGCGAATCGTCAGGCGCTCAAAAGGCTGGCTTAAATCAACTGGTTTGCCGGCATACGTCAGCTGGGTTGAGCCACACACTTTTTCTGCTGCGTGGCGGATTAAAGCTTCAGTAAAACTCATCAAATCGGTGTAATTCCACCAAGCCGCGTAGAACTCCATCATGGTGAACTCGGGGTTATGGCGCACGCTAATGCCTTCGTTGCGGTAGCTGCGATTGATTTCAAAGACGCGCTCAAAGCCGCCCACAATAAGTCGCTTGAGGTAGAGCTCAGGGGCTATGCGCAAAAACATTTCCTGGTTTAGCGCGTTGTGATGGGTCTTAAAGGGCTTGGCGTTGGCGCCGCCGGGAATCGGGTGCAGCATGGGAGTTTCGACTTCTAAAAAGTCGTTCTTGACCATGAAGTCTCGAATGCTGGAGACGGCCTTGCTGCGCGACATAAAGCGCTTGCGTGCGTCGGCGTCCATGATCAGGTCAACATAGCGCTGGCGGTATTTGACTTCTTGATCGGCCATGCCGTGGAATTTGTCTGGCAGGGGGCGCAGGCTTTTGGTGATTAAGCGCAGACCGTCGGCATGAATGGACAATTCGCCGACCTTGGTGCGAAATAAAGTGCCGGTAGCTGAAACGATATCGCCCAAATCCCAGTGTTTAAAGTCGCTGTGAACCGGCTCGCCCACGCCTTCGTTGTTGATATAAATCTGAATGCGGCCGTTAGATGGACCGAAAGACGAGTCTTGCAGGGTTGCAAAGCTGGCTTTGCCCATCACGCGCTTGAGCATCATGCGACCGGCGACATGCACTTTTATGGCCAAGGTTTCCAGCTCTTCCTTGCTGGTTTCCGCGTAGCGAGCGAAAAGCTCTTCTGCATGGTGGCTGGGCTTGATGTCGTTGGGGAAGGCAATGCCGGTGCTGCGCAAGGCCTTGAGCTTTTCGCGCCGTTCGATAATCAGTTGGTTTTCGTCTTGTGGTGCGGGAACTGCTGCGGCTGGCGTTGGATGAGTCATGAAGGCGGTCTTGTGCGGTTAGGGGCTAAATGGCGGCAGGCTGTGGCTTGCCCGAAGGCTTTATTTTAGGTTTTTAAAAAGCCGCTTTGCATTTGGACGTTTTCTGGGCCTCAAATGATTCTGTTTTGACTTAGATAAGCTATTTTCTACGTCAGTTTGCGGCGATTTTTCCGTCGATCTGGTGGCACGACGCGTGCAGCCAAGGGTAACCGAAATACCCGAAATTAATGCGGTTTTTTAGCCGGTTTAAATTTGGCTTTTCATCCTGAATTGAAATGACTCCAACGCTATCTCTGCACCAGCGTTTTAACCTAGGGACTTGCCATTAGTCATTAATAAGCACATATATCCTGTTCACTTTAACGCTCAGGCGTTGGTCAATTGACGCTGAGGTTCAAAGCCATCAGCGGATTTAAAAAATTACTTAAGTTCAGACAAAGCTGTGGCGGACGCAGGTCAAGTGATTATTGGTTTGACGCTAGCCTTTTAAATATGTTGTATGAGTGTGCCATTTGAGATGACCATCTAAGAATGTCATACAAAAGTGCCATACAAGAGGGCCGACACCGCCGATACTGTGGTTATTATCAAAGTGGTTTTGAGGATTTGGTACTGACGCTGAGTTACCGCTCAAACTTGTCGGCTAGTTGTTGCTGCGACAGCTGGCTTTGCTTTGCTCCGGTTATCTGCTTAGCCACATCCCCTATCTTCTGGACAAAGTCAAAAGTTATCAAAGGTTTGAAAATGTCCGTTTTTAAGTTTAAGAGCCGTGTTGTGCTCAGTCGCGCGACTGGATTCCCGACAGATGCTTGCATGGTTGCTGCGTCCATTACTTTGTTTCAATTCGCTAGCTATCTGTATTCGCTTCCCTGCAAAAGCCAGTCACAACAAAGCCGTGCTACACGCTATCTGAGCCACGCTTTGACGATGCGAAAGGACAGCTATGCAGCTGCGTAAATCACTAATGCCTTTCTGGTTAGTGGATTTTTTGTTACTGAGCATTAGCTGGTGGTTGGCGTTTTGGTTACGGTTTAATTTTTCCATTCCAGATGAATTCAATCCATTAGTCTGGCTGTCTATGCCCTTGATGTTGGGCGCTTACCTGCTTGGCTTGGTGCTGGCGCGGGTCTATAGGCAAGTGTGGCGCTACATAGGTCTGCCTGAATTACGCCAGCTAGGCTTGGGTGTTTTTCTGGGCGGTCTACTTTGTGTGGCTGCGGTGCTGATGATGAGGTATCCACAGTTTCCACGCTCAGTGCTTCTAATTCATCCGATGCTAGTGGTGCTGTCGCTAGGTGCTGCACGCGCCGGATGGCGCACTTTTGCCGAGCATACAGAACTCTCACCTAACTCCCAACCACTGCTCATCATTGGCTCACTGGAAGACGCCACCAGCGCGCTGCGCGTTCTCAAGGGCTCAAGTCAATGGCATTGTGTAGGCATTGCCTCACCGCTGATGAAAGAGCAGGGCGCTTACTTGCAACAAATACCGGTACTTGGTTTGGCCAGCGAGATTGCAGAAATTGCTCGCTCTACAGGTGCAACTACGGTGCTGCTTGCCAGCCCACCGGGTTCAACACAGCGCCGGGACGCGCTGCTGCAAGCTAATCCTGCCGGCTTGACGCTGTTGGCCATGCCGCGCGCTGATGCTTGGCTGCGCGCTGATGGCGCAAGTTTGCACAAAATTGAACTAGAAGACTTGCTTGGCCGCGAAGCCGTGCAGCTCGATATGCGCGGCCTGGCTGAATTGTTCTCTGGACAAACAGTCTGCGTGTCAGGCGCGGGCGGCTCGATTGGCTCAGAGCTTTGCCGACAAATTGCACGCTTGGGTGTGGCGCGACTAGTGTGTATTGATGCTTCTGAGATTGCAGTCTACAAACTGGAACAAGAGCTGAGCCAAGCCCACCCCCACATGCAAGGCATTTACTACACCGCCAACGTGCGCGAGCCAGAGCGCCTGTTAGCGGTTGTGCAAAGCCATCAGCCCACGGTTTTCTTTCATGCTGCGGCCTATAAGCATGTGCCATTGATGGAGTCAAACAATGAAATTGAAGCGGTGCGCACGAACATTTTGGGCACGCTGAACGCCGCACGCGTGGCCGGTTTGTGTGGCGCGAAAAAGTTTGTTTTGATCTCTACCGACAAGGCAGTCAACCCCACCAATATCATGGGTGCGACCAAACGCATGGCCGAGTTGGTGGTGCAAAGCGTGGCGCGAGAGTTTGCTGCGACTGACTTTGTCTCCGTGCGCTTTGGCAATGTGCTGGGCTCTAGTGGCTCGGTAGTGCCGCTGTTCACAGAGCAGATCGCCAAAGGCGGGCCCATCACCGTGACGCATCCCGACATCGTGCGTTATTTCATGACTATTCCTGAGGCTGCGCGGCTGGTGTTGCAAGCCGGTTTGATGGGAAAAAGTGGGCAGATATATGTGCTGGATATGGGTGAGCCCATGAAGATTGCTGAGCTGGCGCGCTTGATGATTAAATTGTCTGGCCGCTCTGAAAATGAGATTGCATTGGTTTTTACCGGTCTGCGCCCGGGCGAGAAACTCTACGAAGAATTACTCGCAGACGACGAAACCACGGAGCCCACACCACATGCCAAACTGCGCATCGCCAAGAGCAATGGCTTGCAAGCCGTGCAGATTGAAGGCGTAGTAGCTTGGGTAAACGATGCCGGTGCCGCACCATCGAGTGCCGACATTCGGCAGTGGCTGCGCAGCCATGTGCCGGAGTATCAGGCGCGGCTGTGATTAAGAAAAAAGTGTGCGGACCAACGTTTTGGAGTTCTAAGTTTCTGTGCTCACTGGGATGCTAGCAAGCGTTGCTAGCCGACCTACTTTTTAACCAAAAATAAATCCGTCAGTTCGACCGGGTGATTGCGCTTCATGCGCGGCTTGCCCGGCGATCGAATTGGCCGCCTCAGCTTTGACTAGTTTGATGCGCTGTTGCCAATGCTCGGCTTGCTTGATTAAATTTTCAATAATGTTTTCAAAAACGTCTGGCTGGAGCTGGCCCACGTTATGGCCATAAACCAGCATCACCGCGTTCGTCTCTTCTTCTAGGCATAAGGTGGCGCCAGAGGTGCGGTGCCAGTAAAGATTGGCACCCATGAGTTCGCGTAGCAAGGGTTCAGCGCCTGTGTCGGGCAATTCGCCCAAGTAAATGGAAAGCACCAGCCGGCCTTCGGGGTCATCGTACTCAATGTTTAAAACAATATCGCCTTCAAACAACAACATGCAGCTGTGATTTTCATCGTCTAGCTTTAAGCCTTGCAGCGTTAGCGTTTGTGCCAAGCCTTCTATGAGTTTGCGAGCTTTTGCGTAGTTGTTCATTCAGGCTGACTGTGGGGTTAAAAGTCGTAGGCTGCGGTATAGCCTTCTAATGTTATTTGTGCTCCATCACCGGCTTGTGGTGTGATGCGGTAGGTTAGTGAGTAGAGTCCGATGCCATCGCCTTCGGTGAATATGTTGACGCCGTCCCTATTTATCACTGCGGGCTTAAAGCTGTAGCTGCTGCGTACTAGCCAACTGTTATCGGCTTGCTGCCAAGCTTCATGCTCAATATTGAACGATTCAGTTGCTAGTGAGCCATTCATTGCCTGCACAGTACAGGCTTCATTAAATCTATTAATACCGTTTTGATTCATACAAAAGCTGATGGCTTTCATTGTCTCTGGGCTTGCGCCGCTGATTTTTAGTTTGGAGTTAAAACTTGTTTTGATAGTTGTCTTAAGTTCCGGTGTATCACTCTCGCCATTAACGAGCGCTGCATTAATGAGTTCACCATTAATGCTAAAACGAGAGCGTACGATGTCTTTATTCATAGTGGCGCTTAAACCATTTTCTAGCCCATCACGATTGATGTGGTTCAAAATTTCGGCTCGCATATTTGAAAAAACAACGCCAGCTCTAAAGTCAGCGCTGACTGGACTAGATGTAGTAGCTTTTTTGGTGACGCCGCGCACATCTATTTCGTCTTGTCTGGTGAGCATGCTGCTTAGTTGTTGGCTTGGTGCTTGAGCCGCTGACACTAACGTTAAAGAAGTAAAGTCTGTGGCAGTTAGTTCTGCAGAATTTTGGCTTTGATTTCTCAGCGACTGTTGCAAGATCTTGCCAATTGCAGGGCGCCAAACTGCATTGGCAGTTGGGCTTACAACTTCAAGACTAGGTTCTATAACGAGAGAGCTGCCTAGTTTTTCCAGTGCAGTGTTGGCTTCGTTTTTACTAAGTCCCGCGACAGCAACAAACACAAGCTGCTGGATCAGCGCATGTGCTCCGATGTCTGATACACCAACGCTAAAAGCCATCCATTGCGGCCTGGCGTTTTCTTGTATGGCGTTTAAAGCAGACTCTAATGTATTTATTATCGTGGGCTGCTGAGACTCAGAAGCTTGTGATTTTCCTTCTGTAGAGTTGATACCTTTTAGTGCTTTGGTAAGTTTTTCGTAGTGCTCGATCTGCACCGTATTTAGCGGAGTATTTTTGCTGATCTCATCTAGTTTTTTCTTCTGCTCATCTGAAAAAATGCTTGAGCTATTAACAGCCTTTAGGGCTATGACATGTTGACCAAGTACTGCGTCAATCTTTGCTGTTAGATTTATTTCCATTTCTCGGCATATGCCTGGCGCTGTCGATCGATTGTCGGCTTTTACGTGTTCCAACATAGCTCTGCTAATGGTTTGGATCACAGGCCCTGACACGCCATTTTTTAACGCTATTTGAGAAATCGTTGAATTAGGGTTTGCTGCGTCTAGCATTGACTCGGTGCGCTTGAGAATAAGCGCTTTCGGCAGCGCTGCCTGAGGGTCTGGTAATTCACAGACTTGTTTGAAGACCTCTAGTTGCTGCTCATCTGTGATGCCTGTACCTGCAACTTCTAGTTTTAAAGTTGCTGCAATGTTTACGCTGCGTTGGATTAGTTCTAAGTTAAGTGGACGTTGCTTGCCAACTTCTTGAAGGTAGTTTTTTTGTGCATCACTTAGTGGGCACGAGGCGTCATGAAGCTGGTCAAGACTTTGGTTGTGCAATTTATTATTTTCGGTAATTGCTTTTTCAACTGTGTTGCTAATTGTTTTGTCTATAGCGCTCACAATCTCTGAGGTTCTACTGTTTGGTTTGCCGCATAGTTGCTGAGAAATTACCTCCGCACTCATATTGCTTAAGCTTTCTAAGAAGGCTTTTACTTCGCTTGCAATGACTGCTTTATCAATGGGTGCTGTCGTATTCAGTGTTTGAAGAGCGTTGTTGAAATGAGTGTCAACAGTGCTTTTTAAAGCGTCAGTTCTAAGGTTTTGTCTTATATTTTCTTTCAGAGCTTTATTAATAATCGGCTGCATCTCCTCTTGGATATTTTTTTTATTCTCACTTAATTCCGTTTTGGAGTTTCCCTTATTAAGCTTGTTGGCTTCTATTTTTGATGCGCGGATTCAAGTCTGAAGTGCAACTTTGAAATTAACCGTACGGGTGGGTGAGATGTGAGAGCATCCAAGCTTCCCGACTACCAAGTCAAAGTTGCCCAGAATGATTTACACACACCTCACCCGTGACGAACGTTACCAGATTGCAATCCTCGTCAAAGCAAACTTCAATCAAAGTGAAATTGCAAAAATGATGGACCGTGATAAATCGAGCATCAGCCGTGAGTTGCGTCGTAACCGCGGTCTACGAGGCTATCGCCCTAAGCAGGCAAATGACAAAGCCCAAGAACGTAGACTTGCCTGCGCCAATATTCCTAGAGTTGCTGACTCGACATGGGCTGTAGTGGAGGAAAAGTTGGCTGAGGCTTGGAGCCCCGAGCAAATCAGCGGCCACCTCGAAGCTAGCCACCAACCCGGTGTTAGCTATGAGAGCATTTACCAGTACATCTACGCTGACAAACGCGCGGGCGGCACCTTGCATAAAACACTGCGTTGCCAGAAGACGCGAAAAAAACGCAGCAGTGGCCGTGAACGGCGCGGCACCATCTCTCACCAGGTCTCAATAGAACTGCGACCCGACATCGTGCTTGAGCGTGCGCGCTTTGGCGACTGGGAGGCTGATCTGGTGATTGGTGCCGGGCAGAAGCAAGCACTAGTGACGATTAATGAGCGTGTCTCTCGCTATTCAATAATTTTCCACGTGCCATTCAAAACAGCGCAAGCCGTAGGGGACGCGTTAATCACTTTACTCAAACCGTTCGCTCATTGCGTGCACACTCTCACGACTGATAACGGCAAGGAATTTGCCCAGCATGAACGAATAGCTTCTGCGCTGAGTGCAGATTTCTTTTTCGCCCATCCATACGCCTCGTGGGAGCGTGGGGCGAACGAGAATATGAACGGTTTGATTCGCCAGTTTTTCCCAAAGGGGATGCGCTTTAATTGCATCACCGACGATGACATTGCTTTAGCGATGCACAGGCTCAATCATCGTCCTAGAAAATGTTTAGGGTATCGAACGCCGCATCAGGTTTTTATGGAACAGTTAGAGTCCTATCAGCATACGGTTGCACTTCAAGCTTGAATCCGCCATGTAATTTCTTCATTAGATTTAGCGATAAAGTCATCGCATTTTTCGGGGGTCAAAAAGGGAAGCTCTTGGAGCTCTTTATGCATTGAGAGCAGCAGTAATGCCTTTGTGGTTTGGGCTTCTACTTCATTGGCACTGATTGATCCTTGGGTGTAGATGGCTTGTTTTTTACAATTTTCTAAAATCGTTTTTTTAAGGAATGTTGTATCGTCTTTTGCTGAGACTGGCCTTTTTTTTACTATCTCTTTGATGAGGGCATCGGCGATAGTATTAATACGTTTGGAGTTTTGTGCTGCACAATTTTTACTGGCTTTGTCTAGGGCCGCGAGGGTAGTTGTAACAGTCTTGGCGCTTAAAGGTTTGCCGTTTATTGGTGGCAGCGAACATAGGTTGGTCAGGTCGCCATGCTTTGCTTTTAGTGCTTGGATAAAACCACTTCGAACATCGTTGTTGTTCGCTATATATTCCTGCGCTGCAGCGGGGTAGTTATCACAGGTTTTTTTGGCATCTGCGACCGAGCGCCATTTACCGAATACTGAGCTGCTCGACAAAGACCCCAAGAATGAAGTCCAGCGGCTCGGCGGCATGAGCGGCTTATTGATTGTTAGCTGACTGGCTTTTAGCGTAACGACGGATTTGCCGAGATCTGTGTGGTTCTTTTTAAAAGTGCTTATTGCTTGACTGAAACTTCCGATGTCCATCGTCTGACCCCACCTATAAAAGATTTATAACGGCTAACTTGCCGTCACTTAACGCATTCTTTGCTGGGCTTGGGCCGCAGCAATGAATGCACACCTTTTATTCGTAACATCAAGCCAGCATATGTCGCCGGCGTGCTGGCTTAAAACGCAATCCCGGTGCGGTCTAGGATGTCGCTCACGAGTTCGAGTCTGACCAGTGGATTGTCTAGCTCCATTAAGCGCTGCTTGAGCTCTATGGGCATGGGCAGCAGCTCGCACCAGCGGTTGGCGACCCAGCCGCAGTCGTCGAGCTGATAGGGCTCTTGCATAGGCATTTGATCGGCGGGTATTTGGCGTTCTTTTAGGCTTTTGATCAGCTTGCCTAGGGAGTTGGCAGTTGCCTGCAGATCGGGTGGGATGGCGACCTGCATGTCATTGGCAATTTGCGTAACGTCGGCTATCCACAAACCGTGTTTGAGCTTTTCGTAGCGCTGGATATTAAAGCGCTGCGTGCCGCTGCAACGGATCATCATCAAGCCTGGTTGCGGAATTGAGAAGGTGTCTATAGTGACCAGCGTGCCGACCATTGAGAAGGCTTCGTTGGCAAAGCCGTCGCCGCTAGGGCCGGTGTTGGCGGGTTTTTTTACTTCTGAGCCTTCGGTCAGCGCAACCACGCCAAAGGGCGCGCCAGCTTTGTGGCATTTGCCAATCATGTCGAGGTAGCGGACCTCGAATATTTGCAGTGGCAGCAAGCCGTCCGGAAACATGACCGAACCTAAGGGGAATAAAGGAAGAGATGCGAGACTTAATGGCTCAGACATGGATGAATGCCTAGTTTGAATGTGAATTTTTAATCATCTCACAGACTAAAAATTCAGTTTGCGTCGCTCGCTTAAATCCTGTCAATACCAAGGCAGTAAGCAGATTTTCGTCTGTACTGCCATCGGTTTTAGCTCACTGCATCGGCTGGCAAGCGTTGCAGCATGGCGAGTGTGCTGGCGATGGTTTTACGCAGCTCGCGGCGGTCACAGATAAAGTCAACCGCACCTTTGGTTTGCAAGAACTCAGCGCGCTGAAAGCCTTCGGGCAGTTTGACGCGCACGGTGGACTCAATCACGCGCGGTCCGGCAAAGCCTATCAAGGCCTTGGGCTCGGCAATGACAACATCACCAATAAAGGCAAAACCAGCGCTTACGCCGCCCATGGTTGGATCGGTCAATACGCTGATGTAGGGCAGGCCTTTTTTCGCCAGCCGCGTCAGTGAGGCATTGGTTTTAGCCATTTGCATTAGGCTAAGCAAGCCTTCTTGCATGCGTGCACCGCCGGTTGCAGTAAAGCAAATAAAAGGTACTTTTTGTTCCATGGCGGCATGCACGCCGCGCACAAAACGCTCGCCCACTACGCTGCCCATGCTGCCACCCATGAAGTCAAATTCAAAGCAGGCAACGACGACGCCTATGTTGTGAACTGAGCCGCCCATGACTATGAGTGCGTCAGTCTCTCCCGTGTTTTCTAGTGCATCTTTCAGCCGCTCGGTGTATTTGCGGCTGTCTTTGAATTTCAGCGCGTCTACCGGTAGAACTTCTTGGCCTAACTCGTAACGGCCTTCAGCATCGAGAAAGGCGTCTAGCCGCTCGCGTGCGCCTATCCGGTGGTGGTGGCTGCACTGCGGGCAGACGTTCTGATTTTTTTGTAAGTCGGCCTTATAAAGAACCGACTCGCAGCTTGGGCATTTAATCCACAGCCCTTCGGGCACGCTGCGGCGCTCGGTTGGGTTGGTGGGGGTGATTTTGGGGGGTAGAAGTTTTTCTAACCAGGACATGGAGGGATTCCTTGTAGAGATGCTTGCCGCTCAGGCGCTGAAAACGTTTAGGGCTAGTCTAGCGCAAGGCGGATTTCACGCAAAAAGTCGCGTGCGGTTGCGGCGACTTGCTCACGCGGCTGGTGTTCAATCAGCTGGATGATTTTGCTGCCAATAACCACTGCATCGGCGACCTTGCCAATCGATTGTGCGGTCTGCGCGTCGCGAATACCAAAGCCAACGCCTACTGGTACGCTCACATGTTGACGAATGCGCGGCAACATTTGAGCCACGGCATCCACGTCTAAGGTGCCAGCACCGGTAACGCCTTTGAGCGAAACATAGTAGACATAGCCGCTGGCGACTTCTGCGACTTGCTGCATGCGGGCATCGGTTGATGTGGGCGCTAGCAAAAAGATCAAGTCCATGTTGTTGGCGCGCAAGTCAGCGGCAAACTGCACGCACTCTTCTGGCGGGTAGTCCACGATTAGCATGCCGTCCACACCGGCTTCGGCGGCATCGCGGATAAAGGCGCTTTGCGGCTTGTCAGATGGGGTTTTGACAGCGTGGCGAATATCGTAGCGCTCGACTGGGTTGGCGTAACCCATGAGCACGACTGGCGTCTCGGTGTTGGTTTGGCGGAATTCCCGCACCATTTGCAAAACTTGTAACAAGCCTATGCCCATGCTGAGGGCTTTTTCGCCGGCTTTTTGAATCACTGGGCCGTCCGCGCTGGGGTCAGAAAAAGGCACGCCCAGCTCGATCACATCGGCACCGCCAGCGACCATGCCGTGCATGAGTTCAGGTGTGACATCGGCAAACGGGTAGCCAGCGATGACGTAGGGAATCAAGGCCTTGCGGCCCTGAGTTTTTAGCTTGGCGAAGGTAGCTTGGATGCGGCTCATTTGACCAGTCTCACGATTTGTTCTTGGCCACCTTTGACGGATTGGCCCTTGCAGGAGGGGCGGCAGTAAAAGTCTGCATTGCTCAAGTCGGCGATAGTGCCTATGTCTTTGTCGCCGCGGCCAGAGAGGTTGACCAGAATCGTCTGGTCGCTGCGCATGGTTTTGGCTAGCTTCATGGCATAGGCCACGGCATGGGCTGACTCAAGCGCGGGGATGATGCCTTCTACTTTGCACAGGTAGTGGAATGCTTCTAGCGCTTCGGTATCCGTAATGCCCACGTATTCGGCCCGGCCTATGTCTTTTAGAAAGGCGTGTTCTGGGCCTACGCCGGGGTAGTCTAGACCGGCGCTAACGCTGTGCGTTTCAGTGACTTGACCATCTTCATTTTGCAGCACATAGGTACGGTTGCCGTGGAGCACACCGGGAATGCCGCGTTGCAGCGAAGCCGAGTGTCGACCACTGTCCATGCCCTCACCAGCGGCTTCTACGCCAATGAGACGGGTGTTTTCGTGGGCGATATAGGGATGAAATATGCCCATGGCATTGCTGCCACCACCTACGCAGGCGACGACCGCATCGGGCTGCTTGCCTTCGGTCATGAGTGGCATTTGTGAAATGCATTCCGTGCCTATGACGCTTTGAAAATCTCTGACCATCATTGGATAGGGATGGGGGCCGGCAACCGTGCCAATGATATAAAAAGTGTTGTCGACATTGGCAACCCAGTCACGCATGGCTTCGTTTAGCGCGTCTTTAAGCGTCTTGCTGCCGCTGGTGACAGGCACTACTGTGGCGCCCAGCAGCTTCATACGGTAGACGTTGGGGCTTTGACGCAGCACGTCTTCGCTACCCATGTAGACCACACATTCCAAGCCGTAACGTGCGCAAATAGTCGCAGTGGCTACGCCGTGCTGGCCAGCGCCGGTCTCGGCAATAATGCGCGGCTTACCCATGCGCTTAGCCAACATGGCTTGACCAATGGTGTTGTTAATCTTGTGCGCGCCGGTGTGGTTAAGGTCTTCGCGTTTGAGGTAGATTTGCGCCCCACCTTGCTCACGGCTCATGCGAGCTGCGTGGTAAATAGGTGAGGGCCGGCCTACAAAGTGCTTGAGTTCGTAGTTAAATTCAGCGATGAACTCGGGGTCATACTGATATTTGGCATAAGCAGCTTTTAGTTCATTGATTGCGTGGGTCAGTGTCTCTGAGACAAAGCTGCCGCCGTAATTGCCAAAATGGCCTTTGAGATCAGGTTGTTGGTATTCGTACATGGTTTCTTGCAAGTTGCTCGTCAGCAGCGCGAACGGCGGCGACGAATTGTTTGATTTTTTCGTGGCATTTGATTCCCTTAGAAATCTCAACGCCAGAGCTCACATCAACGGCCAGCGTTTTAGCGCGTGGCCTTACCTGCAAAATGCCATCGATCACATTTGCATGCGTCAATCCACCAGACAAAACGAGGTGAGCGTTGACGCTTGGAGGAAGAAGTGACCAATTGAATGTTTTTCCGCTGCCACCAAAACCCTCGACATGAGCGTCTAGCAAGATGGCCTGTGCGGCTTTAAAGTCCTGTGTGTATTTTACGAGATCAAAGAATGCCGCACCGTCACCTAGGGGAATACGCGCTGCACGAATAAACGGACGGCCTAGGCGCTGGCAATCTGCTGGCGCTTCGTCGCCGTGAAATTGCACCACTGCCGTCGGGATTAAGCGGCAAGCCGCTTGAATGTTTTCCAGCGGCTCGTTCACAAACAGCAGTACTGGGGTGACGAATGCTGGCAGTCGGCTAACCAGTTCGGCTGCGCGTTCGGCACTGACATTGCGCTGGCTAGGTGGGTAGATCACGAAGCCAACAGCGTCTGCGCCGGCGGCGACTACTGCGTCCACATCTTGCTCGCGTGTCAGGCCGCAGATTTTGATTCGGGTGCGTTCAATTGTCATGGAAGCCAATCATAGGCGGCTGTGCGTTCTGGCAAGCCGTAACGGTCTTCATAGCGTGGGCCTAAAAAATACAGACCATCGGGTGAGAAGGTAGGCGCTGCTGCATCGCGCCGCTTGGCCGCTAGGACCTGATTAATCCAATCAGGCGCTTGCGCGCCTTGGCCGACTGCCATTAAGCAGCCCATGATGTTGCGAATCATGTGATGCAAAAACGCGTTGGCTTCAAATTCAAAGCGCCAGTAGCCTGCACGCTGGCTGATGTCTATGCGGGAAATCGTTTTAATCGGCGATTTGGCTTGGCATTGTGCGGCGCGAAAAGAGCTGAAATCGTGCTCACCTATCAGCAACGCAGCGGCTTCTTGCATCGCCGGTCCGTTGAGGGGACGAAACACCCAACCGACCCGACCGCGTTCAATGCTGGGCCGCACTGGCGACTCCAGCACCACGTAGGCATAACGCCGCGATGTCGCGCTGCCCCGGCAATGAAAATCGTCCGGCACTTCGCGCGCCCATTGCACGGCGATGTCATGCGGCAAGAAACTATTTGTGCCGCGCACCCACGAGGCGATGTCGCGCTGCAGCGAGGTGTCAAAGTGGGCCACTTGCATTAAGGCGTGTACCCCGGCGTCGGTGCGTCCGGCGCAGTTTACCCGTATTGGCCCGGTGGAAAAACGTGCCAAGGCCAGTTCGAGTTTGTCTTGTACTGTGTTGCCCGATAACTGGCTTTGCCAGCCTTGGTAGGCGCTGCCGCTATAGCTGATGCCTAGCGCGATTCTCATGCTGCTGTCCCTGACTGTGCTAATGGTGCTGATGGTTGTGATGGCGTCGGCCGAGGCCTAGCTTCAAATATTAAAAACAGTTTCAAGCGTGGCGTTAAGGCAATGCGTTGATAAACGCCTGTGCTTTATCTTTCAGTGCGCCACTGGCTTGTGCTAGCACTTCCTTTGCCAACGTACGCGCACCGTCTTGGTCGCCAATTGCGAGGAACTCTTGGGCAAGCGCAAGCTTGGTCTCTAAGGGGCTCTGTGCATCGTTTGAGGCTTTTGGCTCTGGACTATTGCTTTGCTGAGGTTCCAGATCTAGCGATAAAGCGCCCATGTCGAATTCAATCACGTTATCTCGCGATATGTTGGGTGAGGCGGGGGGAGTTGCTGGTGGGGTGCTTTCTGCGAAGGCTTGCGTCGGTGTGTAGGTCGCGCTTGGAGTTTCTATATCTAAGCCCTCAGACAGAGGGTCCGAAGCTTGGGCTTGGTTTGCTGTTTCGCCCAGCAGAGTTGGATCTTGGGGCTTAAGTGTGCTGGGCTCAACGGTTAAATTATCTAGCGAAATGTCTAAGTCGAAATCAATGTTTTTCTTGCTCTGCGCTGTCAATGGTGCGGCTTCGGCGATGGGAGATTGTCCTGACGCTGTTGCTTGATCTAAAACTGCAGGGCTTGGTCGAATTTCAGTTTTGTCGGCAAAATTGTTTTGCTTAGGCATGTATTCTTGCACGCTGGCTAGAAGGTTTTGTTCCAAGTTAGGCTGTGTATTGGCTGCCAACAGGGGTTCGGCCAAAGGTGCTGGCTTGGCAAGCTCAGTCTTGGTGTCCAGCGCAGATTGACCTTCTTTGTACAAATTGTTGTTTGGGTCAATCTCACGACCCATTTCACTGATGTAAAGCCATTCAGGACCTACGTTGCCACTTACTTTGCTGGCTACTTTAGCCAAGCTTTCGAAGGCTTTGATATCACGGCGTTTGGCATAAATTTCCAGAAGTTTGGCATGTATGGCGACCCGTACAGGACTGCTGCGCAAGGCTTCTGTGAGAATTTCTTCGGCCTGCAGATCGCGTCCATAGGCGAGGTAGACATCGGCCTCGGCAACCGGATCTACATCGCCTCCGGCGTCAAGCTGGCTAGGTGAGTAGATTAAAGAGGAGCCCGTGCCGCCACCGTCAGAGGTGTCAATGTGCTGACCACCGCTGGCGCCAAAGAAGGAGTCCGCTTGCGCTCTGCTTTCCATAAACGAGCTATCAACCTGTGCGAGGTTTCGGCGTTGCCGGTAACGGTAAAGACCTAGGGCTCCTAGCAACAAGAGTATCAAACCCAAGCCAGGAATCAAGAAGGCGCTGTCGTTAAAGAGAGCTTTTAAGTCTTGCTCTTGATCTTTAGCTTTTGGTGCTGCTGGTTTACTGGCTGAACTACTTGCAGCAGGCGCGGCTAGCGCTGCGCTTGAGGCCGCTGCGGCAGAAGCGGCAGCGGGAGCCGCAGCTAGATCTGCCCCAGCGGTACTGGCTGGTGCAAGAGGGTTTGTTGCGGTGGCATTTGCAGCTGACGAGCTCGGTTGGCTGGCCACAGCCGTTGGCGCTGCTGTGGCGAGGGCCGGAATGCTTGGAACGGTTAGCGCAAGATCACTTGCAGATTTCGCACTGCTTGAAGCCGCATTGTTAGCGGCTGGACCGCTGGTGTCCCCGGTGAGGCGTTTTAGTTCGGCTATGTTTTTAGCCAACTCGGTTATACGCGCTGCGTTTTGAGCGAGTTGGCGCTCGTTGGCGATTTTCTCTTCGGCTGAGGCGGTTTTGCCTTGTACAGCACCTTTAGACAAAGTCAGCTTATCTGGCGCTGCGGCACCGGCTGCAGCGTCTTCGACCTTGGCTTGTAGCTTGCCGCCCAACTCACGCGTTGCGTTACTTTGTTCGACCTGACCCATGCCTTGCGCCAGCTTGCGCCTAAAGTCGTTGAAATCTTTGCTCTGCGCCACAATCAAGCGTGTGGCTTCTTGTGGCGCTGTCGCTTGAGCTTGTTCGGTATTGGGTATTTCTAGCAGGCTGCCGGATTTGAGCCGATTGACGTTATTGCCCACGAATGCGTCAGGATTAAGCCTGAGCAGTGCAATTAGCATTTGGTCTAGAGATACGCCCGACTTGTTATTTGCAGCTACAACGCCCCAGGCTGTGTCGCCATTTTTGACGTTAACAGCTGACTTTGCGGGTTTGGCTGGCGTGACGTTGAGCGGTGCAGGGCGTGGTGGAGTTTTTTCTGTCTCTGGCTGCTTAGATTGTGCTGCTGGGTCAGGCAAGCTGGGCTTAAGTGCGGGTGCGGCGGGTAGTGTTCTGCTTTTTTCTACTGGTGCGGGCGCTGGCGCCGCTAAAGTGATGGGGTTTGTCGGGGTAGCGGCCCGATTTGCGTTCAGTTGGGGTGGATCAAACAGCATCGTGTAGTCACGCACTATTCGGCCAGATGACCATTTCGCTTCGATTATTAGGTCTAAAAATGGCTCGTTAATCGGGCGAGTGCTGGTCAGGCGCAGATAACTGCTGCCGTTAGAGCGTTTTTGCAGGCTAACAACGATCTCGCTGGCTACGTTGCTATAACTTAAGCCGGCCGCCCTGAATGTCTCGGGCGATGCTATGTTGGCTTGTAGGCTGCTGAGTTCTTCGGCGTTAATCTGTGGGATCTCAACTTCAGCCTTGATCGGTTGACCCAGTAAGGACTGTACCGTGATACGTCCTAGGCCTAGTGCCGTGGCATCTAGGCTGGTCAAACAACCAATCAGTGCAATGGCACTGGCCAGCGCTGAAAAACGCCGAAAATTGCAGTTAGTCATGGAATTTTGGGTCTCCGCTGCTTGATGTGATCGTAATTTTATTTTGCTTAAGCGCACAAAAAACCTTGAGGCAATAGTCTAAAAACAACCTTACCATCAAGGTATTGGACTGACAAGCTTAGAGGCGGGTTAAGGTCTGCTGGCGCGCAGTCGCGCTGGTCTACCGGTTTTATCGTTGCATTAAAGCAACGCTACCACATGGCTTTCAATTTATAAAACCGAGTTATCAATTTTTTAAGCTTGAAGCAGTATGCGCAGCATACGGCGAAGTGGTTCAGCCGCGCCCCAAAGCAGTTGGTCGCCCACTGTGAATGCTCCCAGATACTCAGGACCCATGGCCAACTTGCGCAGTCTGCCAACTGGAATTTGCATGGTGCCTGTGACGGCCACTGGTGTCAGGTCCTTGAGCGTAGCTTCGCGGTTGTTCGGTACAACTTTGACCCAAGCGTTGTCAGCTGCAATCAGGGCTTCGATATCAGCTAGCGGTACATCTTTCTTAAGTTTGAACGTCAGCGCTTGGCTGTGGCAGCGCATCGCACCTACGCGCACACAAAAGCCGTCGACTGGCGTTGCTGGTGTACCAAAGCCAGGGCCTTGGCCGAGTATTTTGTTGGTTTCTGCGCCGGCCTTCCATTCTTCCTTGGTCATGCCGTTGCCAAGGTCTTTGTCTATCCATGGAATCAAGGAGCCACCTAGCGGCACGCCAAAGTTAGCAGTTTCCAGTGCGTTAAGGCTTTGCTGCTTGAGCAGCAGACGGCGGTCGATTTCTAAAATCGCTGACTTTGGATCGTCGAGCAGGGTTTTGACTTCTGCATTGAGCGTGCCGAACTGAGTAAGTAGCTCACGCATATGCTGAGCACCACCACCGGAGGCCGCTTGATAGGTCATGCTGGTCATCCATTCGACCAAGCCGGCTTTGTACAGTGCGCCAACGCCCATCAGCATGCAGCTGACGGTGCAGTTGCCGCCAACCCAGTTATTGCCGCCTTTGGCTAAGGCGTTTTGAATCACGGGAAGGTTAACCGGGTCCAGCACTATGACCGCGTCGTCGTTCATGCGCAGTGTTGATGCGGCATCAATCCAATGGCCTTTCCAGCCGGCTGCGCGCAGCTTAGGGAAAACTTCTGCGGTGTAGTCGCCGCCTTGGGCGGTGATGATGATGTCGCAGCGTTTGAGGGCGTTTATGTCGAAAGCGTCCTGCAGCACGGTTTCATTTTTGGCTTGGCTAGGTGCTTTGCCGCCGGCGTTTGAGGTCGAAAAAAACAGCGGTTCGATGAGCTCGAAGTCGCCTTCGGCTTGCATACGGTCTATCAGCACGGAACCGACCATGCCGCGCCAGCCTACGAGTCCGGTGAGATTGCCTGAGAGTTTCATTGCATTGCCCTTGAAAAAGTTCTGGAAAGAAGGCTTTTTTCCCGGCTCATCGAGCCGGTGGGGCACGACGAGGCAGGCTGCTCAGCCTTTGTTTGTCGTTTTAATGGAGGTGGTCTGCGCAATAAGCGGCCCAAAGCGGATCACGTGCTGGGCGGCGATCTGGTTTTGGGCGGTGACATTCATGTGCATATCCTGAAGTGTAACCGCCTGCCTTCAGCGCTTTGCCCAGAGCAAGGTGATTAGTCCCGAGACATGGCCTTGACCACGGCTTCACCCATTTGCGCGGTGCCGACCAAAGACGTACCTTCACTGAAAATATCGGCGGTGCGCAAGCCTTGCGTGAGTACGCTGTCGACAGCTTTTTCAATCCGCGCTGCCGCTTCCGGTTGGTTCAAACTAAAGCGCAGCATCATGGCTACGCTCAATATCGTGGCCAGTGGGTTGGCCACGTCTTTGCCGGCGATGTCTGGCGCGCTGCCGTGGCTAGGTTCGTACAAGCCTTGGCCTTTGTCGTTCAGGCTGGCCGAAGGCAGCATGCCTATGCTGCCGGTAAGCATGGCGGCGGCGTCCGACAAAATGTCGCCAAACATATTGCCGGTCACGACTACGTCGAACTTCTTTGGTGCGCGCACCAGCTGCATGGCGGCGTTATCGACATACATATGGTCAAGCGCGATATCCGGGTATTGAAGGCCGATTTGCGTGACGACATCTTTCCAAAGCTGGAAGGTCTCCAGCACGTTGGCTTTGTCTACGCTGGTCACACGTCCTTCGCCGCCAGCCGCCTTGCGTTTGCGGGCTGCTTGAAACGCAACGTGAGCGATACGTTCGATTTCAGGACGCGAGTAGCGCATGGTGTCAAAGGCTTCTTCGGCGCCGGGGAAATGCCCGTCGGTAGCGATGCGGCGACCGCGCGGCTGGCCGAAGTAGATGTCACCCGTCAGCTCTCTAATGATTAGTATGTCTAGGCCTGAGACTAACTCGGGCTTGAGGCTAGACGCTTGGGTCAGCTGGTCGTAGCAGATGGCTGGGCGAAAGTTGGCAAACAAGCCAAGGTTTTTACGCAGACCCAAAATCGCTTGCTCTGGGCGCAGCGGACGGTCTAGCGTGTCGTATTTCCAGTCGCCTACTGCGCCGAACAGTACTGCATCGGCATCCATGGCTAACTTCAGCGTGGACTCTGGCAAGGGGTGGCCATGAGATTCGAAGGCCGCGCCGCCTACCAATGCGGATTCGGTTTCAAATTTCAGGTCTAGTACATTGAGAACCTTGACGGCTTCTGCAACGATTTCAGTGCCAATGCCGTCACCGGGAAGAATTGCGATTTTCATATTTTGGTATTTCTTTTTTTTAGGGTTGCAAGTGTCAAGCTGCGGTGCCACCGGGCACGGTGTTGGCTAGCCACGGCTTGGTTGCTAGGCGTTCGGCTTCAAAGGCTTTAATTTTGTCGCTGTGGCGCAAAGTCAGACCGATGTCGTCCAGTCCATTGATCAAACAGTATTTGCGAAATGGTTGCACTTCAAACGGCAATTCTTCGCCCTGCGCTTTGATGACGACTTGGCGCTCCAAGTCTATCGTCAAGCTATAGCCGGGAAAGCCTTGGCATTCGTCAAACAGCTGTGCGACTTGGTCTTCCGGCAAGGTGATGGGCAGCAAGCCATTTTTAAAACTGTTGTTAAAGAAAATGTCGGCGTAGCTAGGCGCGATGATGGCGCGAAAACCATATTGGTCTAGCGCCCAAGGTGCATGTTCGCGCGAGGAGCCGCAGCCAAAATTTTTGCGCGCCAGTAGTACTGATGCACCGCTATAACGCGGCTGGTTCAGCACAAAATCTGGATTCGGTTTGCGGCTGGTCGGGTCTTGGCCGGGAAAGCCAGCATCGAGGTAACGCCAAGCATCAAAAAGGTTTTGGCCAAAGCCGGTTTTACGTATGGACTTTAGGAATTGCTTGGGAATGATGGCGTCGGTATCGACGTTCTCGCGGTCCATTGGCGCGACCAGGCCTTTGTGTAGGTTAAATTTCTGCATATTATTTCTTCATTGAGTTTTCGATGGCCGATCCGGCCCTTTGCACATCCTGACCCACGCCCCTAATGGTGTTGCAGGCAGATAAAAGACCGACTGCAACAAGGCTTAGACAAATCAAAGCGAGTTTGGTTTTTTTCATGTGGGTGCTGCTTTGGGTAAAACGTTAGAGTCAGCGTTAGATGTAGCGGCGAACATCGACAAAATGGCCGTGTACTGCAGCAGCGGCAGCCATAGCTGGACTGACCAAGTGAGTGCGACCACCAGCGCCCTGACGACCTTCGAAATTGCGGTTGCTAGTCGATGCGCAGCGCTCGCCGGGTTCTAATTTGTCGGCATTCATGGCCAAGCACATAGAGCAGCCAGGTTCCCGCCATTCAAAGCCAGCGGCTTTAAATATGACGTCTAAGCCTTCTCGTTCAGCTTGTTCTTTGACCAATCCTGAGCCTGGCACAACCATCGCAAGCTTGATATTTTTCGCGACTTTTTGGCCTATTTTTTGGATGATGGCCGCGGCCTCGCGCATGTCTTCAATCCGGCTGTTGGTGCAAGAACCTATGAAGACTTTGTCGACATAAATATCGCTCATGGCTTTGCCCGGCTCCAAGTCCATATAAACCAGTGCGCGCTCTATGGCGCTGCGCTTGCTCAAGTCTTTTTCTTTTTCCGGGTCTGGCACATTGCCATTGATGGAGACCACCATTTCGGGCGAGGTACCCCAGCTCACTTGCGGCAAGATTTCGCTGGCATCGAGCACAACCGTGGCGTCAAAAACCGCATCGGCGTCGGACTGCAGCGTGGCCCAATGTTTCACCGCCATGTCCCACTCAACACCAGTGGGCGAGAGCAGTCGGCCTTTGACGTAGTCGATCGTTTTTTGGTCAACTGCGACCATACCAGCGCGCGCACCGCCTTCGATGGCCATATTGCAGACCGTCATACGGCCTTCCATGCTGAGCGCACGAATGGCGGCGCCGCCAAATTCAATCGTGTAGCCAGTACCGCCTGCCGTGCCAATTTTGCCAATAATGGCCAGCACTATGTCTTTAGCCGTACAGCCGCGCGGCAAAACACCATCTACCCGTATCAGCAAATTTTTGGCTTTTTTCGCCAATAAAGTTTGCGTCGCCATCACGTGCTCGACTTCACTGGTCCCAATGCCGTGAGCCAAGGCACCAAAAGCGCCGTGGGTTGAGGTGTGTGAGTCACCACATACGACCGTCATGCCAGGCAAGGTGGCGCCGTTTTCAGGGCCCATCACATGGACTATGCCTTGGCGGCGTGACAAAAACGGAAAGAATGCGGCGGCGCCGAATTCCGCAATATTGCTGTTGAGCGTGGTGATTTGCTCTTTGCTGACCAAGTCTGTGATGCCGTCGTAACCCAGTTCCCAGCCGGTGGTTGGCGTGTTGTGGTCGGCGGTGGCGACGATTGAGCTGATGCGCCAGACCTTGCGGCCGGCTTCACGTAGGCCCTCAAACGCTTGCGGGCTGGTGACTTCATGCACCAGATGTCTGTCGATATACAAAATGGCTGTGCCGTCTTCTTCGGTATGAACAACGTGCTCATCCCAGATCTTGTCGTAAAGCGTGCGTCCCATGAAAAGTCCTTAGTGGTTTGAATGAATTTTAGGCTGCTGTGTGGCGGCTCAGGTGCTCAACTAGTAGCCGGGCTGTCACAGGCAGGGTTGAAAAGTCTCGGGCAACGAGTTTTATCTGACGTGTTGCCCAGTCGTCTAGCAGTTCAACGGCTTGAAGCTCGCTGGTGCCGCGCATCAGTTCAAAAGCGCGCTGCGGCATTACTCCCAGCCCTAGGCCGTTATGAATCATGCGGCACATGGCGTCCAGCCCAGTCACATGTATGCGTAATTTGATGGTACGGCCTAGCGCTGCGGCAGTTGCCCGCATGGCCAAATAAATTGAGCTATTCGAGTCCAATCCGACTTGGTCGTAGTCCAAGGCAGCTTCAAAATAAATCGGGCCTTGATCGCACAGTGCATGAGCTGTTGGCACGATTAATACCAACTTGTCGCTGCGGTAGGGCAATGTCTGAAGTTCACCCGCCCCGTCAGCAGTATTGCAAATACCTAAATCTGCTGCGCCTTCCAGCACGGCGCGCACGACCTCTGTGCTCAGGTGTTCTTCAAGGTCAATCTTGATTTCGCTGTGCTGGTTGATAAAAGCGCCCAAGTCTTCCGGCAAAAACTGCACGGTGGCTGAAATGCTGGCATGCACGCGTACGTGGCCGCGCACACCATCGGCATATTCGCTCAGTTCAGCTTGCATTTTTTCTAAGCTAAACAGGACTGAGCGCGCATGATGCAGCAAGCTTTCCCCGGCCGGAGTGATGTTCACGCCGCGTGCGTGGCGGTATAACAAGCTCGTGCCTAAAGTAGCTTCGAGATCGCTAAGACGTTTGCTGACGGCTGATGCAGCAATGAATTCGCGCTCGGCCGCCTTGCCTATGCTGCCTTGTTCGCACACGGCCACAAACAACTGAAGCGAAGTCAGGTCTATGCGGCGGGCGAAATTGCGATCAGAGCTTTTGGATGACATGGATTTTAGTGGTCGTATCTTGCGACGACTTTCCATTTTGGCATTAATAAATAATCCCAGTCATCGTAATATGAGATGACTAACATGCCCGAGGCGCTGAGCTTGACGTCAAGCATTGGCTCAGAGCACTTATTTAAATAGCTAAGAAATTAGCCTGTAAATAAAAAAAGGCCGGAAAGAAGTCTTCCCGGCCTTTTGTATCTCACGAGATTTTGGGCTCGTGATTTTGTTTGACGGTTTTTTAGCGCTTTACGATTGGCATCACATCACGGGCAGCAGAGCCAGTGAACAACTGGCGTGGACGGCCGATTTTGTACTCTGGGTCACCAATCATTTCGTTCAGCTGAGCAATCCAGCCCACGGTGCGGGCCAGCGCGAACACTGCGGTGAACAGTGGCACTGGAATACCAATAGCGCGCTGAACGATGCCGGAGTAGAAGTCCACGTTAGGGTAGAGCTTGCGGGAGACAAAGTAGTCGTCTTCAAGTGCAATTTTTTCCAGTGCCATGGCGAGCTTGAACATCGGATCGTTCTCTAAGCCCATTTCTTTCAGCACTTCTTTGCAGGTTTCCTGCATCAGCTTGGCGCGTGGGTCGTAGTTTTTGTAAACACGGTGACCAAAACCCATCAGTTTGACGCCTGAATTCTTGTCTTTGACTTGTTTGATGAAGTCGCCGATTTTCTCGATTCCGCCTTGCTTTTGAATGTCACCCAACATGTTGAGTGCCGCTTCGTTGGCGCCGCCGTGTGCTGGGCCCCAGAGACATGCCACGCCAGCAGCAATCGCTGCAAACGGGTTGGTGCCAGATGAGCCGCATAGGCGGACGGTCGATGTTGATGCGTTTTGCTCGTGGTCAGCGTGCAGTATGAAGATGCGGTCTAGTGCGCGCTCTAATACTGGATTGACAACGTACTCTTCACAAGGTGTAGCAAACATCATGTGCAAGAAATTACCGGCGTAGCTCAGGTCATTCTTGGGATACATGTAGGGCTGGCCCACCGTGTATTTGTAAGCCATGGCAACCAAAGTAGGCATCTTGGCAATCAGGCGAATCGCGGCGATTTCGCGGTGCTGTGGATTCGTGATGTCGGTGCTGTCATGATAAAAAGCTGAGAGTGCGCCCACCAAGCCAGTCATGATGGCCATCGGATGCGCATCGCGGCGGAAGCCACGCAGGAAAAACTGCATCTGCTCGTTGACCATGGTGTGGCGTGTCACGAGTTCTGAGAAGTCTTTTTTGCCCTGTGCGTTTGGCAACTCACCGTGCAGCAGCAGGTGGCAAGTTTCCATGTAATCGCAGTTGGTGGCTAATTGCTCGATCGGATAGCCGCGGTATAGCAACTCACCCTTGTCGCCATCAATATAAGTAATTGCAGATTGGCAAGCCGCGGTGGACATGAAACCCGGATCATAGGTAAACATGCCTGTTTGACCATAAAGTTTACGAATGTCGACAACATCAGGACCAACATTTCCCTGGTAAATCGGCATTTCCAGGCTAGGGCTTCCATCGCTAAAGGACATGGTGGCTTTGTTGTCGGCTAACTTCATTGCGTTCTTCTTTCTATTCAGGTCAAACTTAAGGGTGATAAGAAGCTACGCGGCAGGCCGCAGCATTAGTAGGACTTCCCGGGCTTCAGGAGTAGAGGCGTTAGCCTTGGAATCTGCCTCAATTAATTGCTCAGGCTCTTTGCGTCTTAGCAGCAGGTCGAGCAGGTCATTGTCAGACAGTTCCATTAGATCATTCAAGCCTTGGGCTTGACTGACGCTAAGGGTAGATTCGTAGCTGTTAAAGAACTTTTCTATCAGTAAATCGTTCTCTAGCAGGCCGCGGCGGCAGCGCCAGCGCAGCTTGCTCAAAGAGCGCTGATCGAGCAAATCACTGCCGGCTGCCGCACTAGGTATGGCGGCTGCAGCGCTAGCTGCATTAGAATTCGATTCTGACATGGGTTTTATTAAATCGAGCGTAAAACCATCATCTCTTTGATCTTGCCAATCGCCTTGGTTGGGTTCAAACCCTTAGGGCAGACATCGACGCAGTTCATGATGGTGTGGCAGCGGAATAAGCGGTACGGATCTTCCAGATTGTCCAGACGCTCGGCGGTCGCTTCATCGCGTGAGTCGGCGATGAAACGGTAGGCTTGCAGCAAGCCTGCTGGGCCTACGAATTTATCTGGATTCCACCAAAAACTTGGACAGGCTGTCGAGCAGCTGGCGCACAAAATGCATTCGTACAAGCCATTGAGCTCGTCGCGCTCTTCTGGGCTTTGCAGACGCTCTTTTTCGGGTGGCAAGTTGTCATTGATCAAGTAAGGCTTAATCGAGTTGTACTGCTTGAAAAACTGCGTCATGTCGACGATTAAGTCGCGCACAACGGGCAGACCTGGTAACGGCTTGAGTGTGATGACACCGGGCAGGGTGCGCATATTGGTCAAGCAAGCCAGACCGTTTTTGCCGTTGATGTTCATGGCGTCAGAGCCGCAAACACCTTCACGGCATGAGCGCCTAAAGCTGATGCTTGGCACCTGGGCTTTGAGCTTCATGATGGCGTCTAGCAACATGCGCTCGCTGCCGTCAAGCTCGACCTGTACGGTCTGCATATAGGGCTTGGCGTCGGTATCGGGATCGTAGCGATAAATATTAAATGTACGTAATGTCATGGTGTTCTTTCCTTGTGTCTTTTTAATTGGACGGTAGGAGCCTGAGAAAATGCTCAGGCTTTTTTAACGCAGGGCTTAGAAGGTGCGCACGGTCAGTGGAATGGATTCAACTGTGAGCGGCTTCATTTGCACAGGCTTGTAGCTCAGGCGATTGCCTTCTTTGTGCCACAGCGTGTGTTTGTGCCATTCGTCGTCGTTGCGACCATTTGGATGCTCTGGCGTATCACCGTAGTCATCTACAGAGTGAGCACCACGGCTTTCGCGGCGCGCGGCGGCGGACACGATAGTCGCTTCTGCGGCTTCGATCAGGTTTTCGACTTCTAGCGCTTCGATACGTGCGGTGTTGAAGATTCTGGACTTGTCCTTCAGTCCTATCTTGTTGACACGCAAACGTAGTTCAGCAATCTTGGCCACGCCCTCATCCATGATGGCTTGGGTGCGGAAAACGCCAGCATATTTCTGCATGGCGGTACGTATGTCGTTAGCCACATCTTGTGCGTATTCGCCATCGGTAGCTTCGTCAAGACGTGCAATTCGGGCCAGCGTCGCGTCGGCAGCATTCTCTGGCAAACCGGTATGGGTAAGAGAGCTGTTGTTCTCCACAATGTGGTTACCAGCCGCGCGGCCAAACACCAGCAAGTCCAGCAGCGAGTTGGTGCCTAGGCGGTTACCGCCGTGCACGCTCACGCAAGAGCATTCGCCGACTGCGTACAAACCGTTGACGATGACGCTTTCGTTGGCATCGTTTTGAGTCACAACTTGGCCGTGAATGTTGGTCGGTATGCCGCCCATTTGATAGTGAATCGTTGGCACCACGGGGATTGACTCTTTGGTGATATCGACATTGGCGAAATTGTGGCCAATCTCGAACACCGAAGGCAGACGCTTCATGATGGTCTCTGCGCCCAGATGCGTCATGTCAAGGTTGATGTAGTCCTTGTTCGGACCGCAGCCACGGCCTTCTTTGATTTCTTGGTCCATGCAGCGAGAGACGTAGTCACGTGGTGCCAAGTCTTTGTACGCTGGTGCATAACGCTCCATGAAACGCTCACCCGTGCTGTTGCGCAAAATTGCGCCTTCGCCGCGGCAGCCTTCGGTCAGCAATACGCCTGCACCGGCTACGCCTGTGGGGTGAAACTGCCAAAATTCCATGTCTTCGAGTGGAATGCCAGCGCGTGCTGCCATGCCCAAGCCGTCGCCGGTGTTGATATAGGCATTGGTAGAGGCTGCAAAAATACGGCCCGCACCGCCGGTGGCCAGCATGGTGGTCTTGGCTTCAAAAATGTGCACGTCACCGGTTTCCATTTCAATGGCGGTGACACCGACTACATCGCCAGCCTCATTGCGAATCAAATCCATCGCCAACCATTCGACGAAGAAGCTGGTTTTTTCTTTGACGTTTTGCTGATACAGCGTGTGCAGCATGGCGTGACCGGTACGGTCAGCAGCAGCGCAGGCGCGCTGGACAGACTTTTCACCGTAGTTGGCGGTGTGGCCGCCAAATGGACGCTGGTAAATCGTACCGTCTGGGTTGCGGTCAAACGGCATGCCCATGTGCTCTAAGTCATAAACCACTTTAGGCGCTTCACGGCACATGTATTCAATCGCGTCTTGATCACCCAGCCAGTCACCGCCTTTGACGGTGTCATAAAAATGATAGTGCCAGTTGTCTTCCGACATATTGCCCAGTGCAGCGCCAATTCCGCCCTGCGCTGCCACGGTATGGGAGCGGGTTGGGAATACTTTGGATAGCACGGCGACGTTCAAACCAGCACGGGCTAGTTGCAGCGAGGCACGCATGCCGGAGCCGCCTGCGCCAATGATGACGACGTCAAATTTACGCTTGGGGAGTTTGGAGCTAGAGGTCATGGTTTTCTCTGAAATTGACTAGCTAGTCGTGCGGCAGGATGGCCGGCCGACTGCTCGATAGGGGTTTGCCTGACAAATAAACAATGGGTTCAAAGCTGCGTCAGGACCTTGTTGGCAATGGTTGTCGTAGTGCTTTTTATCTCAAAGACGCCACAGCACTTGAACACTCCAGCCGCTACAAGCGAGCAGCCAGACAATCGTGAAAACATGCAGGCCAAGGCGTAGGCCGACTGGCTTGACGTAATCCATCCAGATGTCGCGCATACCTACCCAGACATGCCAGAGCAGGGCGACGATGATGGTGAAAGTCAAAGCCTTCATCCACTGTGAAGAAAAGATACCGGCCCACTTGTCATAGCCAATCGGGCCTTTGTTCAAGATTAGCTGAGCCAATACCAGTAGCGTGAATAAAGCCATTAGCGCAGCCGTTACACGCTGGGCTAACCAGTCGCGCAGACCGTAGTGAGCGCCAACAACAATGCGTTTACTTCCGTAATTTACAGACATGGTGTTCTTCTTTTTGTGATGAATTAATAAAGACCAAACAGCTTGGCGCCGAGGATCACGGTCAGGCCAATACTCACAATCAGTGTGAAGATTGCCGATGACTTGCCAAACTCTTTCGTTGCCGCCGAGTGACTGGTATCCATGCGCAGGTGACGCAAACCGGCAAGTATGTGGTGTAAGGATGCCCAAATCAAAGCCAGCGCCACGAGTTTCCAAATCACGCCTGGCAAGCCCAGCATGCCGACTTCAAACGCGCCTTTAAAGCGCATAAAAGACACTTCAGACGATACCGATGTGTCGAACATCCAAATGATGAAAGGCATCAGGAGGAACATGATGGCGCCACTGACACGGTGCAAAATTGAAACGATTCCTGCGACCGGCAAGCGGTAGCTTGGCAGATCTCTGAAGGCGTTAATGTTGCGAAATTCTGGCCGCTTTTTGCTGGTGGCTTGCATTGGTTCAGACATGCTTGGCTTTCTTTGTTTTTAAGTAACTGCGATGTAACTCGCAAAATCTTCAGGATCCGTAAATTCTATTGCAATGCAGCATTGCATCACGACGTATGCGAATTTGTTCTTCAATGTTTTTTGTGTTTCTCATCGTACGATTTTTTCTTCAGTATTTATTTAACGCTGATCGATACCTTATCGCCAACATCAGTTGAGTATTTCGTCATGTCTGGTTTGAATATTTGTTATAGGACATCGAGATCAGACAACATTTCGGCGGCCTGTTTGCGCAGCGCTAAACGATCTTGATCAGTCATGCGTTGCAAATTCTTAATCATCAGCGCTGTGCGTGGATTGCTAGACATATCTTCTTCGTGGCGGTCAAGAAAATTCCAGTAGAGCGTGGTTATCGGGCAGGCATCTGGGCCAAGCCGAGCTTCTGGCGAATACGCACAGCCATCACAGTAATTGCTCATTCGCTTGACGTAGGCGCCGCTGGCCACATAGGGCTTTGAGGTAAAACGCCCACCGTTGGCAAACAGCGCCATGCCGGCCGTGTTGGGCAGTTCCACCCATTCCACCGCATCTACATATACCGCGAGATACCAGTCGCAAAGCTGCTGCGGTTCAATTTGCGCTGTGACACCAAACATACCTGTGATCATCAGTCGCTGAATGTGGTGGGAATAACCATTGGCCAATGTTTGCTTCAAGCTTTGGCGCATGCAGTTCATTTTTGTCTCACCCGTCCAATACCACTTGGGCAGGGCATTGGTGTGACCGAAATGGTTGGCTTTTTTCAGCTCTGGCATGTCCAGAAAGTAAACCCCGCGCATAAATTCGCGCCAACCCAGAACTTGGCGAATAAAGCCTTCGACGCTGGCTAAGTCTAGGTCTCGTTCGCGATAGGCGTTTTGCGCCGCCATCACGACTTCGAGAGGATTGAGTAGTTTGAGGTTGAGTGAGCTCGACAGCAGGGCGTGCCAGCCAAAGTCCATACCCGTCCACATCGCGTCTTGGTGAAGGCCGAATAAAGGCAGTCTGTGGGCGATGAAGTCGTCCAATGCCGTCAATGCTTGCTCGCGCGTGACCGGCCAATTAAAGCGGGCCAAGTCGCCGGGATGCTTGGTGAATTTTTCTTCCACTAAGGCCAGCACATCTTGGGTAATGCTGTCCGACTCAAAAACCAGTGGCACGGGCAGTTGCTGCGGCCCTTTGCGGCCAAAGCCTTTGCGGTTTTCTGCGTCAAAATTGAATTTGCCGCCCAACGGCTTTTCGCCGCAATCTTCCATCAGTACGCGGTATTGCTTACGCATGCGGCGATAGAAAAACTCCATACGCAAGCTGGCGGACTGACCGGCCCATTGGTTGAAGTGGGGCAGACTACATAAAAAGTGCCGGTCTTCGCGCCATTCGAGCGTGATTTTTGCGCCACTGTCTTTCACCGTCTGCTCAATCTGGGCTCGAACTCTGAGATCGCCCGGCTCGACACCAATAATTCGTTGCGGTTGGTGTTTGTCAATGGCTTGTTGTAAGCCTTGGCCTAGCGTTTTGTCGCCTTCAACATCCAGCGATCGGTACTCGACCGGCCAGCCGCGGGATTTCAGGCTTTCAGCGAAATGCCGCATAGCAGATAAAAACAAAGCGCTGCGCACTTTGTGTGACCAGACGTGGGTTGATTCTTCAAACGACTCAACCATCAATACCGAATCCAGCGCCGGATCGAACCCGTCGAAAGCTGCTGAATCATGATCGAGTTGATCACCTAGGATCAACAGGATATTACGGCGCGGTATTGATTTCATACCAATTATTCTAATAAAAAACTCATTAGTATTATTTGTAACATGGTTTTGCAACTTTGCATGGCTTACTTTTTTGCTGCGGCATTGACAACAGCCTTGGATTTGCTAGCGCGGCAGGCGTCTGAACAGTATTTGACGTCGTCCCAGTTTTTAGCCCAGCTTTTGCGCCAAGTCATTTCCCGGCCGCAGGCGACGCAGGGCTTGCTCGGCAGACTGGATTTATTTCCTTTAAAGCCCATGTGCTGTGCTCAGTTCAGGACGTTGAAGTAGTGATGGCTGTCTGTGCGGTAGTAACCACGGCGCAACTCCATGGGTAAGTCTTGGTAGGTGTAGGCGATGCGTTCAACGCAGAGCAAGGGTGTGCCTGGCGCCACTTTGAGCAGCAATTCGCGCCCATTGACTGCGGCTACCGCACGAATTTTTTCTTCTGCCCTGACCATACGTACATTAAATTCGGTTTCAAACAATGCATACATTGCGCCGTGGTGCTGGCTCAGGCGTTCTGCGTTCAAGCCTTTAAAAGGGGTGGCCGGCAACCAGAGGTCTTCCAAAATGGTGGGTACACCGACAAAACTCAGTACCCGGCGCACCTGAAGCACGGCGTCGCCTGTGCGAATCGCCAATGCACGGGCGACTTCTGCGCTTGCACGAATTTTTTTGCAGTCAATGATTTCACGTTGGGCCGGACCCTCGGCGCCCGGCGCGCCGCTGTCGGGCGCTAGCTTTAGAAACCGAAATTGCACATGTTGCTCAGAGTGCGTCGCCACGAAAGTACCCTTGCCTTGGCGCCTCACCACCAGGTTCTCAGTGGCCAGCTCGTCAATGGCTTTTCGTACCGTTCCCTGACTCACACCAAAGCGAGCAGCCAAATCCATCTCGGAAGGAATAGCTTCACCCGGTTTCCATTCGCCTGACTGCAGGCTTTGCAGTATCAAAGCCTTGATTTGTTGATATAGCGGGCTAAACGCTGGCGCCGCAGCCACCACCACTGGTACTGGCACTGAAGCGCGCGCCGTAGGGGCGGGCGGCTTGGCTTCAAACAAAGCGTTTGCGGCGTTAGGGGTGGAGTGTGTTGCGGCCATGGTGCTAGCTTTTTGTAGATCTGTATCATATCTTATATAAGACATAAGACAAGTTGACCTTTTCGTCAGTTCGAGCGTAGAATCCCGGGTTAGAGTTGGCGCAGTGACGCATGCGAGTACTTAAGCCAGCACTTGATATGGCTTACCCGCCGACGTAATCCGCCTGATTTTTCTAACCAACATGAAAGTTTTACCATGATCAAAAAGCCAGTCCGTGTCGCCGTTACCGGTGCAGCAGGTCAAATCGGTTACGCATTGTTGTTCCGCATCGCCTCAGGCGAGATGCTGGGAAAAGACCAGCCAGTGATTTTGCAATTGCTTGAAGTGCCAGTTGAAGGTCCACAAAAAGCCCTCAAGGGCGTGATCATGGAGCTCGATGACTGCGCTTTCCCGCTGCTCGCTGGCATTGAAGCCCATAGCGACCCAATGACTGCTTTTAAAGACACCGATTACGCATTGCTGGTCGGTGCTCGCCCACGTGGCCCGGGAATGGAACGCGCTGATTTGTTGGCTGCCAATGCGCAAATTTTCACAGCTCAGGGCAAAGCACTCAACGCTGTTGCCAGCCGCAATGTCAAGGTCTTAGTCGTCGGCAATCCAGCCAACACCAACGCCTACATCGCCATGAAAAGCGCGCCAGATTTGCCGCGTAAAAACTTCACCGCGATGCTGCGCCTTGACCACAATCGTGCACTCAGCCAGATTGCCGCTAAAACCGGTACAAAAGTTGCTGACATTGAAAAGCTCACGGTCTGGGGCAACCATTCACCCACCATGTACGCCGACTACCGTTTCGCCACGGCTAACGGCAAGATGGTCAAGGACTTGATTAACGACCAGGTCTGGAATGCAGACGTATTCTTGCCAACCGTTGGCAAGCGCGGCGCTGCCATCATTGAGGCGCGCGGTGTGTCGTCTGCTGCCTCAGCAGCTAACGCCGCCATTGATCACATGCGTGATTGGGCGCTGGGCAGCAATGGCAAATGGGTCACCATGGGCATTCCTTCGGACGGCCAATACGGTATTCCTGCGGATGTGGTGTTTGGCTTTCCAGTCACTACCGAAGGCGGCGAGTACAAGCTAGTTGAAGGCCTAGAGATAGACGCTTTCAGCCAAGAGCGCATCAACAAAACCTTGGCCGAGTTGCAGGGCGAGCAAGACGGCGTCAAGCATCTGCTCTAAGCCATTGAAAAGCAGCAAAACATTGGGAGACAGCGTGTGAGTGACTTCATTCATCCGCGTGTCGCATTGCTAGGTGCGCAATCTGGCGCTTGGCAACTCCCAGTCTGCGACCACTACAGTGGTGTTGAAGCCTTGATGCGCAAAAGCTTGAAACTTCAAGCCGACATGCAACAAGAGTTCGGCAGCTGCCTTTTTGATGTCACGCTCGACTGTGAAGACGGTGCGCCCGTGGGTGGTGAAGCCGATCACGCCGAACTAGTCAGCGCCTTAGTCCTACAAGCAGAGAGTAAATCGCGTGTTGCCGTTCGCGTACACCCAGTCGGGCACGCCGCCTTCGAGCAAGACATAGACATCATCGTGCGCCAAGCTGGCCACCAGCTATGCCACCTGATGTTGCCCAAGGTTGAGTCGCTTGCCGATATCGAAAGTGCCTGCAGCGCACTGGATGCCGTTGGCAATAACGCGCTTGCCCTGCATGCGCTGATTGAGTCGCCTTTGGCAGTTAGCAATGCGTTCGAAATTGCGGCCCATCCACGGGTTCAGTCTTTGAGCTTTGGTTTGATGGACTTTGTTTCCTCTCACGCCGGTGCGATTCCCCAATCGGCCATGAATAGCCAAGGCCAGTTCAGCCATCCGCTGGTGCTGCGCGCCAAGCTTGAGATCGCCGCGGCCTGCCACGCTAATGGCAAAGTACCGTCGCACTGCGTGGTCACCGAATTTTCCGACAAGCAAGCCCTGCAATCAGTAGCCCGGCGCGCCGCCCAAGAGCTGGGCTATATGCGGATGTGGAGTATTCATCCGAGCCAGATTTTGCCAATCCTCGCCGCTTTTGCGCCGGATCAAAGCGAGATTGATGATGCGGTTGAAATCATTGCCGCTGCCATCAAAGCAGATTGGGCGCCCAGCGCTTACGCGGGCAAGCTACACGACCGCGCCAGCTACCGTTATTTTTGGCAGGTGCTAGAGCGCGCTCACCAGACTGGTCGCGAGTTACCGCTCTCGACGCAGCAATATTTTGCCAACCCGATTTGAATTTCTTTTGTCGATCGCACCAGCCCCAACAGAAAACTTTATGAAAAAATTATTTAACCTTAAGCGTCTCGCCAATGCACTGTCGGTTGGCTTGATGGCGGTTTCAGGGCTGGCTTGGTCTCAGACTGCGCCCTCGCCAGATACGTCAGAAAAGGCCAAACCTGCAGCGAGCGCCAAAAAAGCCGTGACTAAAAAAGTTCAGGCTAAAAAAGAACCTGTGAAACCTGCGCGTGCGGCACTCAAGCTCGACGCCATAAACCTCGCGGTGGCGGCCGAAGCCGCCGATGCTGCGCTAACCCCCGACGAACTCGATATTGCTTCCCGCGTCTACATAGGCAAGCTGCCATGCGAGCTAGGTGCAAATGTGACCCTCAGTGCTGACGAAAAAAATCCGGGCTACTTTCACGTAGTCGGAAAAAACTTTAAGTACTACATGTTTCCAGTTGCCACCACGACCGGTGCGATCCGTTTGGAAGACCGCAAGGCTGGCGCTGTCTGGCTGCAATTGGCGAATAAGTCCATGCTGATGAATAACAAGCTAGGTACGCGCCTAGCCGACGAGTGTGCAAGTCCAGCGCAAGTGGCGGTGGCCGATGCGCTCAAACTCAATCCAGTCAGCGTGTTCGACGCTCCTAAGCCGGCTTTGCCAGCAGCATCGTCTGCCCAAGCTGAAGCCGAGGCAGCGCCGGCGAAATAAGCCGGTGCACCCCAAGTTTCTTCATTTTGATTTTTGCCCACAGGAGATTTCCGTATGTCATCAGAATTCTTGAAAACCTACCGCAGCCATGTCGCTGAGCGCTTGAGCCAAGGCATCCCGCCGCTGCCGCTGTCGGCGCCGCAAACCAGTGCTGTGATCGAATTACTCAAAAGCCCACCCCAAGGCGAAGAAGCCTTTTTGGTCGATCTGATCACGCACCGCGTACCCGCCGGTGTGGATAATGCCGCCAAGGTCAAGGCTAGCTATCTGGCTGCTGTGGCCCATGGCAGCGAAAAGTGCGAATTAATCTCGCGCGTCAAAGCCACTGAACTGCTGGGCACCATGCTGGGCGGCTACAACATCAGCCCAATGATTGCGTTGCTTGATGACGCTGATGCGGCGGTTGCCACACAAGCTGCCAGCGGCTTGAAGACCACACTGCTGATGTTTGACCAGTTTCATGACGTCAAGGAAAAAGCCGACAAGGGCAACAACTACGCCAAGGCCGTGCTGCAAAGCTGGGCCGATGCCGAGTGGTTTACCAGCCGTCCCGAAGTGGCTAAGTCGATCACCTTGAGCATTTTTAAAGTTGCCGGTGAGATCAATACCGATGACCTCTCGCCAGCGCCTGATGCTTGGAGTCGCCCCGACATTCCGCTGCACGCACTGGCTATGCACAAAAACACCCGTGCTGGCGTCACGCCAGAAGAAGACGGTAAGCGCGGCCCGGTTAAATTTATCGAAGCGCTCAAGGCCAAGGGCCATCTGGTTGCCTATGTTGGCGATGTGGTGGGAACCGGTTCTTCACGCAAGTCAGCCACTAATTCTGTGCTGTGGTGGACGGGCGCAGACATTCCGTTTGTGCCAAATAAACGCTTTGGCGGTGTCTGCTTGGGCACGAAAATCGCGCCTATTTTCTACAACACCATGGAAGACTCAGGCGCGCTACCCATTGAGTTGGACGTCAGTGAAATGGCCATGGGCGACGTGATTGAGCTGCGTCCTTACGAAGGCGTGGCCTTGAAAGACGGCAAGGTAATCGCCGAATTCAAACTCAAAAGCGAAGTATTGTTTGACGAAGTACGCGCTGGTGGCCGTATACCTTTAATCGTTGGCCGTGGTCTGACGGCTAAGGCGCGTGCCGCACTTGGTCTGCCGGTTTCCACCCTGTTCCGCTTGCCGCAAAATCCGGTGGATAACGGCAAGGGTTTCACACTGGCACAGAAAATGGTTGGTCGTTCAGTCGGTTTGCCAGAAGGTCAGGGCGTTCGTCCCGGTACGTATTGCGAGCCAAAAATGACCTCGGTCGGCTCACAAGACACCACTGGCCCAATGACACGCGACGAACTCAAAGACTTAGCTTGCTTGGGTTTTAGCTCGGACTTGGTGATGCAGTCCTTCTGCCACACCGCAGCTTATCCTAAGCCGGTCGATGTCAAGATGCACCACGAGTTGCCAGACTTCATCAACACCCGTGGCGGCATTTCGCTGCGCCCGGGTGACGGCATTATTCACAGCTGGCTAAACCGCATGCTGCTGCCTGACACGGTGGGTACCGGCGGTGACAGTCATACGCGTTTTCCTATCGGCATTAGCTTTCCAGCAGGCTCCGGCCTAGTCGCCTTTGGCGCAGCCACTGGCGTGATGCCGCTGGACATGCCGGAATCGGTGCTGGTGCGCTTTAAAGGCGAAATGCAGCCCGGCATCACCTTGCGTGACTTGGTAAGCGCGATTCCGCTTTACGCCATCAAAGCCGGTTTGTTGACGGTTGCCAAACAAGGCAAGGTGAATATTTTCTCGGGCCGAATTCTTGAGATAGAAGGCTTGCCAAACCTCAAGGTTGAGCAAGCATTTGAGCTCAGCGATTCGTCGGCAGAGCGCTCGGCGGGCGGCTGCACGGTACACCTGAATAAAGAACCCATCATCGAGTACATCACCAGCAACATCACCATGCTCAAGTGGATGATTGCCACGGGTTATGACGATGTGCGCACTATCCAGCGCCGTATTGATGCGATGCAGGCATGGCTGGCGGACCCACAATTGCTCAAGGGCGATGCGGATGCAGAGTACGCCGCTGTGATCGAGATCGATTTGGCTGAAATTCATGAGCCTATCGTGGCGTGCCCGAATGATCCGGATGATGTGAAAACCCTGTCCGACGTGGCTGGCAACGTGATTGACGAGGTCTTTATCGGTAGCTGCATGACCAATATCGGCCACTTCCGTGCTGCTTCCAAGCTGCTCGAAGGCAAGCGCGATATTCCGGTCAAGCTGTGGGTTGCACCACCGACAAAGATGGATGCTAAGCAGTTGAGCGAAGAAGGTCACTACGGCGTTCTGGGTTCGGCTGGCGCACGCATGGAAATGCCCGGTTGCAGTCTGTGCATGGGCAACCAAGCGCAGGTCAAGGAAGGCGCCACAGTGTTTTCGACCTCGACGCGTAACTTTCCTAATCGCTTGGGTAAAAACTCAAATGTTTATTTGGGTTCGGCTGAATTGGCGGCGATTTGCTCCAAGCTCGGGCGCATTCCTACCCGTGCGGAATACATGGCGGATATGACGGTGCTCACGGCCGCTAGCGCCGAGATTTATCAATACCTCAACTTCGACAAGGTCAAGGATTACACCGACATCACTGAGGCGGTGAAAGCGCCTGCAACGGCTTAATTCAGAGCTTGTTAAAAGTCTAAAAAGCGGCCTTAATGGCCGCTTTTTTTTGTGTTCGCCCGCCACCCATTGTGGTTAAAAACCCCTAGGTATTCAGACGTCATTTGCGTTAGCGTTAGAATATAAATGCAATTAATTCGTATTTGTATTTAGAATCGCCTGGCCAGGCTTGTTTTTATAAATCCTCGTGTGAACATAAAACTGTTAATCAAAGGTCAATGATGAAATTTCCCCTTCCGTCTTTAGCTACAGCCATCGCAATGGGCACCGCCATGCTGGCCGCGCCCATGATGGCAAATGCACAATCTTCCGACGGCATAGTGGTCTACAACGCCCAGCATGCAAGTCTGAATAAGGATTGGGTTGCGGGCTTTACTAAAGAGACCGGCATCAAGGTCACCATCCGCAACGGTGGTGACACCGAGTTGGGCAATCAGATTGTTCAAGAGGGCAAGAACTCTCCGGCTGATGTATTTTTGACTGAAAATTCGCCTGCTATAGCGCTGGTCGATTCGGCTGGCCTGCTTGCACCGTTAGACGCAGCTACGCTGGCCTTGGTGCCGGCCAACTTTCGCCCGGATCATGGCCGTTGGATAGGCATTGCCGCCCGCAGCACGGTGTTTGTCTACAACCGTACCAAGATGACAAAAGAGCAGTTGCCTAAGTCAATGCTTGATCTGGCCAATCCAAGCTGGAAAGGCCGTTGGGCTGCATCGCCAACAGGCGCTGATTTCCAAGCTATTGTTGGTGCGCTGCTTGAACTCAAGGGTGAGCCGGCGACGCTAGCTTGGCTCAAGTCTATGAAGCAAAACGTCACCGCTTACAAGGGTAACGGTTCAGTGCTCAAAGCTGTCAATGCTGGCCAGATTGAAGGCGGTTTGATTTACCACTACTACTTGATCTCTGACCAAGCGCGTACTGGCGAGAACAGCAACAACACTGAAACACACTACTTTCGCAACCAAGACCCAGGTGCATTCCTGAGTATTTCTGGCGGCGGAGTGCTCGCTACTAGCAAGCACCCAAGCGAGGCTCAGGCCTTTGTTCGTTGGGTTGCTGGCAAGGGTGGTCAGGCCATACTGCGTAACGGTGACTCTTATGAGTACACCGTGGGCAAAGGTCAAGCAGCCAACGCTAAACTAGTGCAAATTTCCGAGTTGCAAGCGCCACAGGTCGATCCTTCCAAGCTCAACAGCAAGAAAGTTTCCGAACTGATGATCCAGGCCGGATTACTCTAAAAATATCACCGATGATCGTTTTGATCAGACTGACTTGAACGCCTTACATCCAGCAGATACATCAAGCGCCAGCTTAAGAGCAACCGCCTTGTTGAGACCGTCAACGCCTGGCTTGAAACGCCAGCGTCGTTGGGAAATTTCGTGGATGGGGGCGCTCGCCGGTCTGGTGTCCTTGCTGGCTTTGCTCCCCCTAGGCTTTGTTGCTTGGGCCACACTGCAAACCGGCTGGGATACCGCTTACGCCTTAATAGTGCGGCCGCGGGTAGGCCAGTTGCTGATCAATACTGCTTTATTAATGTTTATCACCGTGCCCTTGTGCGCGGTTTTGTCGTTGGCGCTGGCTTGGTTGACAGAGCGCAGCGACATCCCCGGCGCCCGTACTTGGGCTTGGCTGGCAGTAGCGCCGCTGGCAGTGCCGGCCTTTGTGCACAGCTATGCGTGGATCACGGTCGCACCCGGCATTCACGGTTTGTTTGCTGGCGTGCTGATTTCCGTCATAGCGTATTTTCCGTTTGTTTATTTACCCCTCGCGGCTAGTTTGCGTCGGCTTGACCCCGGTATGGAAGACAGTGCTGCTTCCCTAGGCTTAGGACCATGGGCGGTGTTTTTCCGGGTCGTCGTGCCCCAACTCAGGCTGGCATTGTGCGGTGGCTCTTTGTTAGTTGGCCTACACCTGCTGGCCGAGTACGGTCTGTATGTGATGATCCGGTTTGATACTTTCACCACGGCAATCGTGGACCAATTCCAGTCCAGTTATAACGGCCCGGCAGCTAATATGCTGTCCGGCGTTTTGGTGATTTGCTGTTTTGCACTTTTAGCTGTTGAGTCACGCGCACGCGGCAATGCGCGCTATGCACGGATTGGCACCGGCGCACCGCGCACCGCGACTAAGCGTCGCCTTGGTCGATGGACCTTGCCGTGTATTTTGTTGCCGGTGCTAACGACCGTGTTGGCGCTTGGCGTGCCTATGGTGACTTTGACGCGTTGGTTAATCGCTGGCGGTGTTGATGTCTGGCTTGTCGGTGAAATCGGTCCAGCTATTTTTCAGACCCTTGCGCTAGCAGGTATGGGTGCATTGATCACCACGCTAGCTGCTATCCCTATGGCTTGGCTGGCCATTCGAGCGCCTAGTCGTTTTCAACGGGTACTGGAAGCTTGCAACTATCTGGTTGGCTCTCTGCCCGGTGTTGTGGTAGCGCTGGCCTTGGTGACCATTACTGTTCGCGTAGCCATGCCAATTTATCAAACCGCGGTAACTGTTTTACTGGCTTATTTACTGATGTTTTTGCCGCGTGCCTTAATCAGTCTGCGCGCCGGTATTGCCCAAGCACCTGTGGAGTTGGAATATGCAGCGCGCAGCTTGGGGCGCACACCGGCTCAGGCCTTATGGTCTGTCACCATGCGCTTAGCCGCGCCTAGCGCCGCGGCTGGTGCAGCACTGGTCGCGCTCGGTATTACTAATGAATTAACCGCCACCTTGCTGCTCGCGCCTAATGGCACGCGCACACTGGCTACAGCTTTTTGGGCCTACAGCAGCGAGATTGATTACGCTGCTGCCGCGCCCTATGCCCTGATCATGGTGCTGCTGTCGCTGCCCATGACTTGGCTGCTTTATACGCAATCGAAACGGACTTCTGGACGATGACTTCTCTTGAGCTTCATGCAGTACGAAAAAGTTATGCTGCGGTTGAGGTGTTGTGCGGGGTTGACCTGAGCATCACTGCTGGCAGCCGCACCGCAATTGTTGGCCCTTCTGGTTCGGGTAAAACCACCTTGCTACGCATCATTGCTGGTTTTGAAACACCCGACAGCGGTCGTGTGACACTAGGCGGCGATGTGCTGGCCAATGACACTGATTCTGTACCGGCGCACCAGCGAGCGATTGGGTTTGTTCCGCAAGACGGCGCGCTATTTCCGCATTTAAGCGTAGAGGGGAATATTGGCTTCGGTCTGCCGCGAAATACGCCGCATCGCACGCAGCGTCTGCATGAACTGATGGACATGGTGTCGCTCAACGTGTCTATGTTGAGTCGCCGGCCGCATGAACTTTCAGGTGGCCAACAGCAGCGTGTTGCGTTGGCACGTGCACTGGCTCAACGTCCGCGCCTGATGCTGCTTGACGAGCCGTTTTCGGCGCTAGATACCGGTTTGCGCGTGAGCACTCGCAAAGCCGTCGCCAAACTGTTGGGCGACGCCGGCATCACCACGATTTTGGTCACGCACGACCAAAGCGAAGCACTGTCATTTGCCGACCAAGTCGCCGTCATGCGCGCGGGTCGTTTGGTGCAAGCGGGCAGACCGATAGATTTGTACACCCGTCCGACTGATGAGGCAACGGCCAGCTTTTTAGGTGAAAGCATTGTTTTACCTGCTAACTTAACTGAGGGTTGGGCCGACTGCGCGCTGGGCCGCGTAGCGGTAAATGACAGCGGCCGTAGCGGCTTGGCCAACATCATGCTGCGGCCAGAACAATTGCAACTGATGGAAGTGCCGCTGAGCGAGGCCGCGAACACGGCGAGCCCGCTACCCGATGCGTCGGCCTGCTATGGTGCGGTGCTCGATGCCGACTACGGTGGTGCGATCTGCGTGCTGTCGGTGCGGCTGCTGCGCGGCGGATCTTCGTTGGCTTCGGTATTGAATCAGCCGCAATGGAATAGTCCTCTGCAAGTACACAGCCCATCCATGAACGTACCGCCAGTCGGCGCCATGGTGCGCATTACTGTGGCTGGTCAAGCCCATGTTTTTCCTGGTTAAAGTGCTGCTTATCTAGGGTATAAACTGAGCCAAACGTATCAGGTTCTCTGCGAGAATCACGTTTTGCATTTTACCGTGGGGTGCTTTTTCTAGGCCGTGTCCAAAGCACGGCTATCGAATAGACCTCGCGGGCAGCAAAAAAAGCATCACCTGCGTAAAGTCGTCATTTCCTAAAATCACAAGTCACTATTCTGGAGAAGTTTTATGGATCGTCGCTCCCTCATTAGAAACGCTGGCATCGCTGGCGTACTCGCAGCTGGCATGGCGCCAGCAGTTCATGCACAAGCCACTGTTCGTTGGCGCATGGCGTCGAGTTTCCCTAAGTCTCTTGACACACTATATGGCGGCGCAGAGTTGTTCTCGCGTGCAGTTAAGGCCATGTCTGGCGGTAAGTTCGAGATCTCCGTGCATGCTGGCGGCGAACTTATGCCGGCCTTTGGCGTTGTCGACGGTGTGCAAGCCGGCACGGTTGAGATGGCGCAAACCGCCCCTTATTACTTCTACGGTAAAAATCCTGCTTTTGCGCTGGGCTGCGCCGTACCGTTTGGTCTGAATGCGCGCCAGATGGCGGCATGGATGAAGCACGGTAATGGCCGCAAACTCATGAATGAGTTTTACGCAAAGTACAACATCGTCAGCTATGCGGCTGGTAATACTGGCACCCAAATGGGCGGCTGGTTCCGTAAAGAAATTAAGGGCGTAGCCGACTTCAAGGGCTTGAAGATGCGCTTGGGCGGCGGCTTGGTCGGCGAAGTGATGCAAAAACTCGGCGCAGTGCCGCAAAGCATTCCCGGCGGCGAGTTGTATCAAGCACTGGAAAAAGGCACTATCGATGCGGCTGAGTGGGTCGGTCCCTACGATGACCAAAAGCTTGGCTTTAATAAGGTCGCGCCGTTCTACTACTACCCTGGTTGGTGGGAAGGTGGTCCAGAAATTGATTACTTCATCAATCAAAAAGCGCTGGACTCTTTATCGCCAGAAAATAAAGCCATCGTTGAAGCCGCCGCCGAGCTCTCCGCGTCAGACATGTTGGCTAAGTACGATGCGCTCAACCCGATTGCTTTGAAGCAATTGGTTGCCGCTAAGACAAAAGTGCTGCCGTTCTCGCAGCAGGTACTCGATGCTTCCTTTAAAGCCTCTATGGAAGTTTTTGCTGAGAACGACAGCAAGAGCCCAGAGTGGAAAAAGATTTACGCTGACATGCGTAACTTCCAGCGCGATCAAGTGTTGTGGTTCCGCTTCGCTGAAAACCGTTTTGATAACTTCATGGCAACGCAAAAACTCTAATTGCGCGCAAGCGTATTTGACCTTCCGGCTTAACGCTGAATAGTTCTCTCAATAAAAAAGCCGCTTTGTTTACAAGCGGCTTTTTTTTTGCGTGTTGACTGCTTTACGGCTGACGACTTTCTCGTTTCATGGCGTTTTGCAAAGCCTTCATTGGATCGTCGTCAGTTTGCGGCGCTGCGGCTTCCGGTTGTGGATCGCCTGGCATCACTAAGATTGGTGCTTCATCGCCAATGCGCGGCGGCATATTCGCTTCCATCTGACGACGCACTTTGTCCAGGTCATAGACCTCGACCTTGTCAATGTTGCTAGAGACTATTCCTGGGAACGCGATGATGGTGCCAACCATGATGATTTGAATAAACACAAACGGCACTGCGCCCCAGTAAATTTGCATAGTCGTGACCGGAGCAATGCGTTTTTTGGTCACCCTGTCGGTGTACTCTTCTGTGGGCGCTACGCTGCGTAAGAAAAACAGCGCAAAGCCAAACGGTGGGTGCATAAAAGAGGTCTGCATATTCACCGCCAGCAGCACACCAAACCAGATCAGGTCAATGTCAAGTGCCACCGCTACGGGTGCGAGCAGCGGCACGACGATGAAGGATAGCTCGAAAAAATCAAGAAAAAATGCCAAAAAGAAAATCAGCACGTTGACAACAATTAGAAATCCGACTTGTCCACCCGGTAGTCCGGTCAGCAAATGCTCTACCCACTTCTGGCCATCTACGCCCTGAAATACCAAGCTAAAAATAGTTGAGCCGATCAGGATAAAAAGCACAAAGCATGACAGTTTGGTGGTGCTCGTGAGTGCCTGTTTGAGCAGTGCAATATCAAGTCTGCGGCGACTCATAGCCAAAATAATTGCGCCCAGCGCGCCCATCGCACCACCTTCGGTAGGTGTCGCTACGCCCAGAAAAATTGTGCCCAGCACCAGAAAAATTAGCAGCAGCGGTGGGATCAGTACAAAGGTTACGCGCTCGGCGATGCGAGACAGCAAACCCATTCCCGTGACTTTGTTGATCAGCGCCACTACAAACGCCAAGGTTATGCCAGCGCAAAGCGACACCACAATGGTCTCGTCCTTCGCCGCAGGAACGACGGGCGTGTTGTTTAACCAACTCAAGAACTGCGCGTAATGCTCACCAAAATAAATCGCGACAGTGGACGCGGCTATGGTCAGAAATAGCAGCGAAATCAAACCGCTCTTACCACTAGGCTCGCGTGCGCTACGCGCTTCAAGCGGCAGCGCCGGTACCCATGCAGGTTTGAAAATCGCCAAACCGACGATGTAGATTACGTACAGTCCCGTCAGAGCAAAGCCGGGAATGAAAGCGCCTTTGTACATCTCACCAACGCTGCGCCCCAACTGGTCGGCCAAGATGATGAGAACCAGTGACGGTGGAATGATTTGCGCCAGTGTGCCCGAGGCGGCAATCACACCCGCTGCGACCCGTCTGTCATAGCCGTAACGCAGCATGATGGGTAGCGATATTAAACCCATAGATATCACCGATGCGGCAACCACACCGGTAGTGGCCGCAAGCAGTGCGCCCACCATCACCACCGCCAGCGCTAGGCCGCCACGCACCGGGCCAAACAACTGGCCTATGGTTTCGAGTAAATCTTCGGCCATGCCGCTGCGCTCAAGTATCAGTCCCATGAGCGTGAAAAAGGGAATTGCCAGCAGCGTCTCGTTCTGCATGATGCCCAGAATGCGCAGCGGTAAGGCTTGCAGCAAAGCTTGCGGCAGTATGCCCATCTCGACGCCAATAAAGCCAAAAAATAGGCCGCAGGCACCCAGACTAAAGGCCACTGGAAAGCCCATTAGTAAAAATAAAATCAACCCCATAAACATAAAGGGGGCGAAGTTTTCAATCAAAAAGCTCATCACAAATGCCTCGCTTAGCTTGCGCTATTGTTGTTTTTAGCTTTGTTCTCAGCGAGCGTGCGTATCGCTTTGGCGAGATCTTCTTCGGCGGTTTTATCTACCTTTTTCAAAGTGGGGTCTGGGATTAATCCCATCAAGAATGCAATCCGCTTGATTAACTCTGACCAGCCTTGCAGCAGTAGCAGCGTAAAACCCAGCGGCATCATGGCGTAGACCGGCCAGCGAATCAGTCCGCCGGCATTATTGGACATTTCACCGGAGTGATAGCCGCGCAGGAAAAACGGAATGCTGTGATAAAGAATAACTAGGCATATGGGCGTTAGAAACAGACTAAAGCCGATGATGTCCAACCAAATTTGTTTCCGCTTGGATAGGCGGCTGGTGATGACGTCTATTCGTACATGTTCGTTTTGCAGCAGGGTGTAGCCGGCGGCGATCATGAAGGAGGCGGCAAACAAATACCACTGCACTTCTAAGTAAGCGTTGGAGCTGATGTTGAAGGCTTTGCGGACAATCGCGTTGACCCCGCTGATGACGGCCGATGCGAGGATTAGCCAGATCACGTGTTTGCCGATCTGCGTGTTTAGCCAGTCGACGGCGTTTGAGAATTTCAGTAACGCGCGCATTGATTTTGTCTCCGGGGTGTAGAGCTGATTAGCGCAGCTGGTTGGCGGCACTAGGTCTTGAGTTTCAGGTCGTAAAGTTTAACCTGAACTGTAGTCAAAAGCCGTCACCCCGACGGCGCTAGCGCTGACCAAAGCGCTAACCGTTTATGTGCTCAATTTAGCGCTAAGCCGCGTGCCAATTCGGTGATGTTGTAGCGCATCATGCGCAAGTAGTCAGGTGCTGGACCGCTTGGTGCTGATAGTGCATCTACATACAGCACGGGTCCGACTTTTACGCCGGCATCTTTGCTGAGTTGCGTGAGTAGCTTGGTATTACTCATGTTTTCCAAGAACACTGCGCGGATTTTTTCACGTTGAATTTGGCGAATCAGCTGCGCGACTTGCTTGGCGCTGGGCTCAGTACCAGTAGACATGCCTTGCGGTGCTAAAAAACGAATTTTGTAGTGCGCTGCAAAATAACCAAATGCATCGTGCGATGTGATGACTTTGCGTTTGTCCGAGGCTATTGCGGTGAATTGCTGTTGGCCCCAAGCATCTAGACTTTGGAGTTCCGCCACATAAGCAGCACTGTTTTTTTGATAAACAATCGCCCCAGCTGGATCGATCTTGGCCAAAGCTTTGGCAATATTGTTGACATAAAGAATAACGTTTTGCGGGTCTTGCCATGCATGCGGATCTTTTCCTGCGTGGTCTTCATGTCCCGCATGATCAGCTTTTTCCTTTGAGGCGTGATTCGGTTCCACGTTGGCCGGCTCGGCCGCCATGCTGCGCCACTTCACGCCTTGGGATGCTACGACGCTCTGACCTTTGTATCCTGCGGCCACCGAGAGTTTGCCAAGCCAGGGCTCAAAGTCCAGGCCGTTACTCACCAGCAGTTTGGCCGCCAGCAGCGTTTTGGCATCGCTGGGCTTGGGCTCAAAAACGTGAGCGTCCTCGTCTGGGCCGACTAGGTTGTGAACGCTCACGCGATCGCCTCCGACTACTCGCACCAAGTCGCCCAAAATACTAAAACTGGCCACTACTGGTAATTTTTCCTGCGCCATGCTGCTGGCGCTGGCCAGGCACAGCGCCAGTGCTAGCCAAGTTTGGCGTGAAGGTGAAAGCGGATTTTTCATGAGGTTTCCTTTTTTGCAATGCGTGAATTAGGTTTTAGGCCAGTCGATGTGAGCGCTTGAACACTCGCGGCAACCAGCCACCCGGCGCTAGCAGTAAGGAGACTATGTAAAGCGCGCCGGCACAGCCAATAATCGTTGGACCCGACGGCGTGTCTAAGTGGTATGACAGCAGTAGCCCTAGATAACCGGCCAACATGGCTTGACACGCCGCGTTAAGCAGCTGCGCTAATAAGCCGTCATGCCAAAGTCTGGCCGATACAGCTGGCAACATCATTAGACCGACAGCCATTAGCGTGCCCAAGGTTTGAAAACCAGCCACCAGATTAATCACTACCAGCATTAAAAAGCCCTGTTGCCAAACCCATTTGTAGGCTCTGCCGCGACCAGCGACGCTTAAAAAAACGGGATCAAAACTCTCCAGCACTAAGCCTCGGTAGGCTGCTGCCAGCGCCAATACACTGATGCTGGTCACACTCGCCACTAGCAGTAGGCCGCCTCGGTCGACGCCGAGTGCGCTGCCAAACAAAATGTGTAGCAAGTCGAGTTGACTGCCGTGGCTGGAAATTAGCATCACGCCCAGCGCTAAGGCGAGTAAATAAATCGCGGCCATGCTGGCGTCTTCTTTAAGCGTGGTGTATCGACTAATGAAACCGGCCAGCGCCGCCACTAGCATGCCGGCAATTACGCCGCCTAGCGCCATCGCGGTGAGTGAGAGACCAAACACCATAAAACCAATGGCTACGCCAGGCAAAATGGCGTGACTCAATGCGTCGCCCAGCAAGCTCATACGGCGCAGGCTTAAAAATACGCCCAATGGTGCAGCGCTTAGAGATAGCGCTAGCGTGGCGACTAGCGCTCGGCGCATAAAGGCGAACTCGGCAAATGGTGCCAATAGCAGAGCCCATAATCCGTGGCCTGCGGCGCTAAAAGCGTCGATAACAGCCATCATGCGGTTTCCTTGTGCGTGTGCGGTGCGGCATGTGAATGCGCTAACTGGTGTGCGCTGGGCTGAACGTTCAGGTAACTGCTTTGCAGCGTTTTAGACGGTGTGCTTGGTTCAATGGTGCAAACTTCTGCGGTTTCGTCCCACACCTGCGACATGGCGCGAGCCTTGTTTAGGTTGACCAGGTCTAAGGCTTGCGCTGTCGGGCCCCAAGCCACGACTTCGCGCGCCAACATCAAGGTTTGCGGAAAAAATTCTAGTGCTTGTGCGTTGTCATGTAAGACGCAAATAACTGTGCGCCCTTGTTGATGCCATAAGCTAACTAGGCCGAGTAACGCCGCCGTGGTCTTGCTGTCCATGGCGTTAAATGGCTCGTCCAGCAGGATTAAGTCGGCGTCTTGCAGCAGCAACCGCGCAAACAGCACGCGTTGTAGCTGGCCTGTTGACAGGGAGCTGATGGGTCTGTCCTCAAAGCCTTCTAAACCAACGGCGCAAAGTGCCTCATCAATCGCTTGCTGCTGGGCCTGAGCGACCCGGCCCCAAGCGCCTTGATGCGGCCAGCAGCCGAGTGCGACGCAGTCGCCCACATCCATGGGGAAACCCTTGTCCATCTCGGCCAATTGAGGCAAATAGGCAATGCGCAGTCGGGGTGTGCTGACCTCAATGTGTCCGCTGTCCACCGGCAGTAAACCAATGATGCTTTTGAGTAAGGTTGACTTTCCGGAGCCGTTTGGCCCCATGACTGCCGTCAGCGAGCCGGCTGCGAATTCACCGCTTACATGGTGAAGAGCCGGGTGACGACGGTAGCTAACCGTTAGGTTTTCTAGTCTTACCACGGCGCGGCCTCTAAACCAGTCCAAAGCACCGCTAGCCAAAGCAGTAGCAAGGCTGGTAGCACCGCCAACATGCGTTGCCAAGCCGGCCAATTGAGTACGCTGTTGCGCCTTGCCTTGGTTTTTTTGACCGCATGACTATGGCCGTGTTGTGCGTCGGCGTCTGCGTGAATAGGGGTGGATTTGTAGTTCACAGTAAATACTTAAAGAGTGGTCATAATGCAACCAGATTGCGATATATTCTAATGCAACTCAATTGCGTTTATTAAATAAAAATCATGGATTCATCAAAAGTCAGCCCTGCCACCCTCGCGGACCCGATAGACACATTGCTGTCGGCCCACGGTTTGCGCCGCACGGCTGCCGCACGCTTGGTGCTGGGCTTGTTGCTCGCCCATCCGGACACCAGTTACACCCATGCACAGTTGTTGGCTACTTTGCAAGATGATGCGCATCCGGCGCTAGATCGTGTCACTTTATACCGTTTGATTGACCGTCTGACTCAGGTCGGTCTGCTGTTATGCCGGGTCGATGTAGAACGCGTACGCCGCTACCAAGCGATGCCATCCAGCGTTTATGCGATTCCCCACTTTGAGTGCCAGAGCTGCCACCGTGACAGCCCGCTGTCCGGCGCTTTGGAATCTAGCGCAGATGACTTAGAACGCGCTGCACAAACTGCACTGGAGACATTAAAGGCGCTAGGCTATCAAGGGCTGAGCGTGGACTTTGCTGTGCGCGGCGTGTGCGTCGATTGCGCCAGCGGCGCTCCGGGGCATGCATGATTAGCACGCGTGCGCTAACTTACCGGTATCAATCCGGTCCAGAACTTTTTTTTGCGGATACAGAGGTAGCGCAGGGCGGCGTATTGCTGCTACGCGGCGCTTCGGGTTCTGGGAAATCGACTTGGTTGGCGCTTGCCGCCGGCTTGCTAACGCCTAGCAGCGGTCAGATTACGGTTGCTGACCAAGCCATGCAGACGCTGAGCCGACTCGCAAGCGATGCTTGGCGCGCCAAAACTATTGGATTTTTGCCGCAAAAACTGCATTTAAGTGCTGCTTTAACGGTGCATGAAAACCTTGCTATGGCGCAATGGGCGGCTGGCCAGTCGCAAAACGAAGACGCTTTGCGTCATGCCTTGACGGCGCTAGGTGTGGACCATCTTGCGCAGCGCAAGCCCGCTCAGCTATCCGGTGGTCAAGCCCAGCGCGTGGCGTTGGCGCGTGCCGTGTTGCTAGCGCCCAAAGTGTTGCTCGCCGATGAGCCCACTGCCAGCTTAGACGACGAGTCCGCTAGCGCTGCTTTGAGCTTGCTGCGACAGACCGCCGAGCGCGCTAGTGCCACCTTAGTGATTGCCACCCATGACAGCCGTGTCGCTTCTTTTTTTAGTGGCCATGTTAATTTGCAAACGCTTTTTTGCACCACACAACCCGCATGAAAACTATCGCTTTTGCCTGGCGCTACCTGTGGTCCCGCCCGCTGGCCGCGGCGCTCAACCTTTTGCTGCTCACGCTGGGGCTGGCGTCAATTACTTTTTTGTTGCTGCTCAGCCATCAGCTGAGCAATGCTTTTCAGCGCGACCTAGCGGGCATAGATGTGGTGGTTGGCGCCAAGGGCAGCCCTATGCAACTGATCTTGTCGGGCGTGTTGCACTTAGATGTGCCGACTGGCAACGTAGCGTTGTCAGCCATCAAGGCCTTAGAGAGTCATCCCCTAGTCGCCAAAGTCATTCCGATTAGTTTGGGTGATAGCTTTCGCGGCTACCGCATTGTTGGCACGTCACCTGAATACTTGCGTCATTACGCTGTGAAGCTGGCACAAGGCAGTGTCTGGAGCCAGCCTATGCAGGCCGTCATTGGCGCGCAGGTCGCGAGCAAGACTGGGCTCAAAGTGGGGGATAGTTTTGTTGGAACCCATGGTTTGTCTGGTGGTGGCGAAGAGCACAAGCTCAGTCCTTACCGCGTAGTCGGTGTGTTGGCCGCCAGCGGCTTGGTGTTAGACCGATTGGTGATGACCGCCACTGAGTCGGTCTGGCAGGTGCATGAAACCAATACTGCGCTAGACGACGAAGACAAAAAAATCATGCGTGCCGAGCGCGAAATCACGCTGGCGCTGATTCAATACAAAACACCGCTAGCGGCGGTTACTTTTCCACGCTACATCAACACCAGCACCGAAATGCAGGCCGCGTCGCCCGCTTATGAAATTACGCGCTTGCTAAGCATGGTCGGGATTGGTACAGATGTGCTGCGTGCGCTAGCCGGCGTGCTACTTCTGAGTGCCGGGCTGAGCGTTTTTATTGCGCTCTGGGGCGCGGTTCGCGAACGCCGAGCTGACTTGGCTTTGCTGCGCATGTTGGGCGCGCCGCCGCGAAAAATTGCTGGCTTGCTGCTTTGCGAAGCTCTGTGGTTAGCCCTACTAGCCAGTGTGTTGGGTTTGCTGGTCGGCCAAGGATTGACGGCGCTGATAGGCTGGCTGCTACAGCTTGAGCAATCGGTGCTGATTGGTGATTTGGTGTGGCCACCCGAGCTGTTTGCCGTGCCTGCGCTGGCCTTGTTGGTGGGCTTGATTTCTGCACTGCTGCCGGCTTGGGAAGCGTACCGGGTCTCTGTTTTTGAACTTCTGCAATCACGTTAATTTAAGTCTGGATTCTCAAATGTTAAGCACTCGATTTGTTATTTCTGCCCTGTTGCTACTTGCCGCCAGTTTGGGTGTTAACGCGCAGGCACTGGATAAGCACACGCTACAAGACATAGAGCGTCACCGCGCTATGTCGCAAGCGCATGAAGCGGCGGCAAAATGTTTGGAGTCTGGCAAGAAAGATGATTTCTGTGAAAAGCAATTGCAACTGTCTTGCAAGGGCTTGGGTATAGGTAAATTTTGCGGTATGAAGCACCTCGATTGAGGCTTAAAAAAGTCCTCAATTAAAGTTCACAATCAAATGTTTTCAGCCAAGGGCGAAAGGCCAACGGCAATAAACTTCATTGGATAAATCATGACTGCTTCTTCTTTTTTAGTTCAGTGGCTACTAAGACTTAGCCTTTGCAGCACCTTACTGTTGGCCGCTTTTTTTGCCAGCGCTCAGGGTGCGCCTGTGTCGGGTGCAAAGTCAGGTTTGGGCAATGCCCCATCGCTTGATTTTCCGGTCGGTCAAGGACCAGGCGTACATGGTGCGAATAGCTTGTTTCCCAACTTGCAAGCGCGCGATGATGTCGTGCCTTGGTCGGTGCTAACGGATGTAAAAACCCACAAACAAAAAAATCGTATCTTGCCGATTTTTACCCTCAATCAGCTCGCGCTTAATCAGAAAACCCAGCGCATACAGGGCTACATGATGCCGCTCGATCCAGGCGAAAAACAAAAGCATTTTCTGCTTTCTTCTGTTCCCTTGACCTGTCCTTTTTGTGCTCCTGGCGGCCCCGAAAGCATGGTTGAAGTCAAGACCAGCACGCCGGTCAAATACAGCATGGAGCCGTTAGTCGTTGAAGGGCGATTTTTGGTTCTCAACGACGACGCCATGGGCTTGTACTACCGCATGCTTGACGCTAATAGTGTCAAGTGATTTGTATTTCTGCCATCCATGTGTTTGCGTTAGGCGCCATTCTTAGCGCGCAAAGTAATGTTTGCAAGACTAGTTTTCGCTGAGATTTTTGTACTCTCACCGCAGGCTATGCAAACGCTAGGGATTTTGGACCATAGCTGACTTATATTCACAATTAGGCCATCATCACACTGGCTTGATCTGTAGAGTCTCGTTTTTACGTTGAAAGCCTATTTTGGTTTTAAAGAGACCAGAAATTGCGCTATCTACCTTGTAAATAAGGACTTAGTCGATGGTAAATCGATTGCATGTCTGACTCTTTTAACGGTAGACAAAAGCGTTAAACTCATTTTTCAAAAATTGATAAATGCGATTTCAACCCAAAGATAAACCGAGAATAAAAAAGATGCTGTTTAGTAAGCTGCTACCGAAAGATGGTAATTTTTTTGAGCTGTTCAATCAGCACGCCGACCGGATTGTCGAAGCCGCCCAAGCATTCTCCAAGATGGTTGAAAACTACGACGATGTCGTAAAACGCCGCCAGTACAACAAAGAAGTTGACGCTGCCGAGCATGCCGCCGACCGCATCACGCATGAAGTCAACCGCGCCCTGCACAAAACCTTCATCACCCCCATAGACCGAGAGCACATCCATAAGCTGATAAACACAATGGATGATGTGGCCGACCTAATACAAGATTCGGCAGAGACTATGGCTCTCTACGATGTTCGGCATATGACAGAGGACATAGTGCGTCTGACCGATTTGAGTGTGAAATGCTGCGAGCGCTTGCGTGGAGCCGTCTCTATGCTGGCCAAAATTAGGCAAGCCGATGTTGCTGAAGCGGCGCTACAAACTTGCGAAGAAATTGACAAACTAGAGTCCGATGCCGACCGTGTGATGCGCTCTGCAATGAGTCGGTTGTTTCGGGATGAACCGGATGTGCGAGAACTTATCAAGCTCAAGGCAGTCTACGAATTACTCGAAACCATTACCGATAAATGTGAGGACGTAGCTAATTTGATTGAGGGCATAGTCCTCGAGAATTCCTGAGCCGGTCTTTATGCAAAGCGTACAGACAACACTTTGGGTAGTGGCCCTGCTAGTTGCCATGGCGATTATTTTTGATTTCATGAACGGCTTTCACGACGCCGCCAACTCGATTGCTACCGTCGTCTCTACCGGCGTTCTCAAACCCGGACAAGCCGTGTTATTTGCGGCATTTTTTAACCTCAGCGCCATTTTTATATTTCATCTGAGCGTGGCTGCCACCATCGGCAAGGGCATAGTTCAGCCAGACATTGTGGATACCCATGTCGTGTTCGGAGCCTTGGTCGGTGCGATTACTTGGAATTTGCTCACTTGGCTGTACGGCATTCCGAGCAGTTCTTCACACGCCTTAATTGGCGGCATTGTCGGTGCGGCCATGGCTAAGTCGGGCGCTGGCGCATTGATAGCCAGCGGCGTTGGCAAAACGGTGGCGTTTATCTTTTTGTCTCCCTTGTTGGGATTTTTGTTGGGCTCTTTGATGCTGGTGTCGGTGTCTTGGATTTGCCGACGCGCCACGCCCTCTAAGGTGGATAGCTGGTTTCGCCGTCTGCAGCTGGTTTCAGCCGGTGCTTATAGCTTGGGCCACGGCGGCAATGACGCACAAAAAACCATTGGCATTATTTGGCTGCTACTAATTGCTACAGGCTACGCATCGACTAGTGACAGCATGCCGCCGACCTGGGTCATAGTGAGCTGTTATCTAGCGATTTCGGCCGGCACCTTGTTTGGCGGTTGGCGCATCGTCAAGACCATGGGTCAAAAAATCACCAAGCTTAAGCCGGTTGACGGTTTTTGTGCTGAAACAGGCGGTGCTTTCACGCTATTTTTAGCGACGATTTTAGGCATTCCGGTGTCGACCACGCACACCATCACCGGCGCTATCGTGGGTGTAGGTTCGACTCGTCGAATGTCAGCGGTTCGCTGGGGTACGGCGGCAACCATTGTGTGGGCTTGGATCATCACCATACCGGCTGCGGCTATGGTGGCAGCGCTGGCTTACTGGGTCAGCATGTCTATTTTTTAGACCGGTAAAACCGGACTTAAAAGTAGCTGGTGTTATTGGCTGATTTTTCGCGCTTCTTGAACCTGATGCTCAAAATAGCGTTGAAAGCTAAACGCGATGCTAGACATCAGCGTGACCGCGCCAAACAGGAGTGAGAAAACAATTGCAAATATAGTCAGCCAGTTGGTGTTGCCCACTTGCGTTCCGGGGCTAGACGCATTGTGTTTAGCATTCCACTTTTCGGTGTCCATCAAGCCGTAGTAAATTGCCGTCAGACTAGTGGCAGCCAGCGTGAAACCAAGCAATGGAATAAGTAGCCAAGACAGCACATCGTCTTGACCGTACTCGCGCACACGTTCAACACCCCACCAACCAAGCCCTGCAAAAATAGGGTGAGCCCATGCCCACATATCAAAAAATCCATACAGATAGAGGCGATGCAAACCGAGTTGCCCGCCCAAAAAGGCAAGCCATGCTGCAAGGGTTTTGTTTTTTGTACGGGGTGTAGGCGTGATCGATGTTTGCATGCTTTGATTATGTAGCGTGGGCGTTGCGCAAAAAAAAGCAAACCCGCCGCATGCGGTGTTGGCGCGGGTTACAATCGCAGGCTTTGCAGCATTTCGCTGGCCGGGTGGCCATGTCGTGTGTCTCAATCGCTGCAACATACTTTAAACAGTTGGGATGGAAATTTCTTCATCCCACCACCCGAAGGAAATATTATGGTCGTCATCCGACTTGCACGCGGCGGTTCTAAGCACCGTCCATTTTTTAACATCGTTGTGGCCGACAAACGCGTTCGCCGCGATGGTCGCTTCATCGAGCGTATTGGGTTTTACAACCCAATCGCTAAAGGTGGCGAAGAAGGCCTGCGTATTGCGCAAGACCGTCTGACTCACTGGGTTGGTGTTGGTGCTCAGGCATCCCCAACTGTGACCCGTCTGATTAAGCAGGGCGCTGCTGCCGCTGCTAAAGCCGCAGTCTAAAGCGTGGTGTTCCTATGCTGACCGTCCTCGAGTCGACTGGCTTGCCAGCTGACGCCATTGAAGTCGGTCGCATATTGGACGCCTGGGGTGTTAAGGGTTGGCTAAAAGTTTTACCCCATAGCACCCAGCCAGAGGCCTTGCTAACTGCTAAAACGTGGTTTTTGCAAGCGCCCGACGCAAAATTTCGCCCTGGTTTCTCGGCCTTTAAAGGCACGGTCCGTGTGAGCGTTGATGAATCCAAAACCCACTCAGATTCCGTGGTCTCCAAGCTCGCTAGCATGGATGACCGCAATGACGCAGAAGCTCTGCGTGGCTGCCGCATATTTTTGCCGCGCAGCAGTTTTCCCGCCGCCACAACTGATGAGTACTATTGGGTCGATTTAATCGGCCTGAATGTCGTTAACCGTGAGGGCATTGTCCTTGGTTGCGTTCGTGATTTGATGACTACTGGCCCGCACTCTGTGCTGTGCGTCGAATCTCAAATGACTCAGGAAGATGGTCAAGAAGTTGCCACCGAGCGCATGATCCCGTTTGTCGCCGCTTACGTTGACACGGTTGATCTCCCGGGCAAACTCATCACTGTCGACTGGCAGCCCGATTACTAAAACCCAGCCTCTCGGTTAGGGCTTTATGCCTGTTTTTTATAAGCCTGTTAAAGGCGCTGGCTTTGTGATGTTTGCGGCCCTTAATCCTGCACGCGAAATCTCTGCACAATCTTTTTTATATGCGCTTTGACGTCATCACTCTTTTCCCTGAGTTGTTCGCTCCTTTTTTGGTCAGCGGTGTCACTCGGCGTGCTTATGAGTCCGGCTTAGTCGATGTTCGGCTCTGGAATCCGCGCGATTTCGCAGATGGTAATTACCGCCGCGTAGACGATAGGCCCTTCGGTGGCGGCCCCGGCATGGTGATGTTGGCTGAACCCTTGGCGCAATGCCTAGAAAAAATTCAACTCGACAGAGGCGCTGTAAAAGCGCCAGTCGTATTGTTTTCTCCAGTCGGCACTGCGCTTAATCATGCGGGTGTGCAGTCATGGTCTGCAGGCGATGGTGCAGTTTTAATTTGCGGGCGCTATGAGGGCTTAGATCAACGTTTTATAGATCGTTATGTCGACAGCCAAATCAGTTTGGGTGATTTTGTACTCTCGGGCGGCGAGATTGCCGCAATGGCTTTGCTCGATGCGGTCACCAGGCTGCAACCCGGTGTGCTTAACGACCAAGACAGCCACCATTTTGATAGTTTTAATCCGGCTCTCGACGGTCTGCTTGACTGCCCGCATTACACCCGGCCTGAGTCTTGGCGCGGTGAGTCTGTGCCGACCATGTTGATGTCTGGCAACCATGCGCATATTGAACGCTGGCGCCGCGAGCAGCGCTTAGCGCTGACCGTTAAACAACGACCCGAGTTGGTCAGGCAAGCGCGCAGGGCCGGTCAATTGAGTCTGCTTGACGAGACTTTTTTGACTCACTTGCCCAAGAAATCAGAGACTGGAAATGAACCGCTATAATTAGATGCTTTTCGATCCTCTGGCGGCCACTGCGACCTGAGCTTTTGTCCATAAATTTGCAAAGAATTTTGATGAGAGCTTATTCAGGATTTGCAGTCTTTTGCGTAGCGCGTGCATGAACGAGAAAACATTTCTGATGGAAATTTTATGAACCTGATTCAAATCCTTGAGCAAGAAGAAATTGCTCGCCTGAACAAGACAATTCCTGTTTACGCCCCTGGTGACACCGTCATCGTGAGCGTTAACGTGGTTGAGGGCACGCGTAAGCGTCTTCAGGCATTTGAAGGTGTTGTGATTGCCAAGCGCAATCGTGGCCTCAATTCCAGCTTCATCGTGCGTAAGATCTCCAATGGCGAGGGCGTAGAGCGCACTTTCCAGGTCTACAGCCCGTTGATCGCAAAAATTGAAGTCAAACGCCGTGGTGATGTGCGCCGCGCCAAGCTGTACTACTTGCGTAGCCGCAGCGGCAAATCCGCACGTATCAAGGAAAAACTTGGTATCAAAAACAAGATCGTTAAAGTCGCTTAATTGCACTTTGATCTGGTTTAAAAAGGTCGCTTCTTTGGAGGCGGCCTTTTTTTTCGACTCTGCTACGCTAGGTTTTGATTTTTATCTTTGCGCATGACTACTTCCACACCTTTATTCGATCCACGCAACGCTAAGATGCTGGGCATGGACAGTCATTTGCCACATGTCACACCCGATCAGCTCACGCCAGATTCGCTGCGTCTGCGTTTTAGTCAACCGCCGATATGGACACCTGAACACAGCGTCGAGAAAAAGTTTGGCGATCGCAAGCCTGCGTTTGCTGCCGTACTTGTGCCCTTAGTTATGCGCGATGAGTTAATGCTTTTACTCACCCAACGAAGCAGTCAGCTCTCGACGCATTCGGGTCAGATTGCTTTTCCCGGTGGCCGCACCGATGCCGGTGATATCAACGCCGCCGACACGGCGCTGCGTGAAGCCACAGAAGAAGTCGGCTTGCCGCGCGACTATGTGGAAGTACTGGGTAATTTGCCCATTTATCTGACGGGTACAGCCTTTATGGTCACGCCTGTGGTCGCGTTGGTCAGACCCGGTTTTGTGCTCAAGCCCAATCCGGCTGAAGTATCAGATGTGTTTGAAGTGCCCTTGCGCTACCTCATGAACCCCGCTCACCACAGACGCCATGAGATGCAGTTTGGCGATTTGACGCGGCGATGGCTGTCTATGCCGTATATGGATAACGCTAATTTGTTGGGTAGCGAGTTCAAAGAGCGTTTCATATGGGGTGCAACAGCAGGCATGTTGCGCAATCTTTATCGTTTTTTAATCGCTTAACCTGTCCTTGACGCGTCTTCGCGGTTTAGAACTCGTTCAGACCGTTATGATTTGGTATGAGCTTTTTCGCCGTATTGTTTGCACTAATTATTGAACAGGCCAGACCCATGGCCCGGGGCAACTGGATTCACCTTGGTTTTCGCGCCTGGGCACGCTGGTCTAGTCGCAGCTTGGATGCGGGTAAACCGCAGCACGGCTGGCTGGCTTGGAGTGTCGCCGTGCTGCTGCCGGCGTTGTTAACTCTCGCGATTCATTGGCTGTTACTCAGCTTTAGCATATTGCTGGCTTTTGCCTGGAGTGTTGCTGTGCTTTATGCAACTTTGGGTTTTCGCCAGTTTAGTCACTACTTTACGGATATTCGGGATGCGCTTGACGTTGGTGATGAAGCGCAAGCGCGTGAGTTGTTAGCGCAATGGCGTCAGGTCGATGCCAGTGAGTTACCGCGCAGCGAGATCGTACGCCATGTGATTGAGTACTCTGTGCTTGCGGCGCACAGACATGTGTTCGGCGTTTTGCTTTGGTTTTCTGTGCTTGCCGCGCTGGGTTTAGGCCCGGCTGGCGCGGTTCTTTATCGCCTGAGTGAATTTGTTTCACGTTACTGGGCTCACAAAGCGGCTTCATTAGCCGTATCCAGCGATGTCGCTAGCCCAGCTTTGCAAACGGCCGCTACGCGTGCTTGGGGTGCGATTGACTTCTTACCCGCTCGCGCGACTGCGCTAGGTTTTGCTGTAGTCGGTAGTTTTGAAGAGGCGATAGATTCTTGGCGCACGCATACTCAGCGGTTTGCTGCGGATTCACCGGCCGCCAGCGCCGAGCGCAATGACGGCGTGATACTGGCGGCGACCTCTGGTGCAGTCAATGTCCGCTTGGGTGGTCAGGCGCTAAAGCCAATAACTTTTACTTTGATTGCGGATGAGTCCGGTCTTGTTGACGGCTCTCAAGCTGAGGCGACCGAATCTAGTCCGGGCCGTGCACCAGAGCTAGCCCATTTGCGCAGCATTGTCGGGCTAGTTTGGCGCTCAGTAGTGCTTTGGATGATGCTTCTCGCCCTGTTGACGTTGGCGCGCCTATTGGGCTAGTGGCTGGAACCGAATTTAATAGCGGGTTTGTGACAGGTCTTCAAACAACTCGCCATAAAGTCGGTAGCGCGCCGCGCTAATACTGCTGGGCAGACTTTTGATTTCATTGATCACGCCACAGCCTGGCTCATGCAGATGAGTGCAGTTGTAGAACTTGCAGTTCTGCGCATGGCGCTTAAAGTCTGGCATCAGATTTGCCAATTGCATGGGTTCTATGTGATTAAGGCCAAACTCTTGAAAACCCGGTGAATCAATCAAAGCCGTGCTGCGCGCCGCATCCACCCAATACAGCGTGGTGCTAGTAGTCGTGTGCTTGCCAGAATTAAGTGCCTGAGAAATCTCTGCGGTCAGTATCTTGGCTTGCGGTATCAATAGATTGGTAAGACTACTTTTACCGGCACCAGAAGGGCCTAAGACTAATGTTTTTTTACCTTGTATCAGCGCCATCAAAGTGTCGGTTTGTGCTTGGTTGGCGTCGCCGGTATCGGTCTTGGGTTTGATGGCTAGCGACAGCATTTCGTAGCCCATGTTGCGGTAGGGCGCTAACTTGGTCCAGCCCCGGCCAAAGGGTTCAGTCAGATCGCTTTTATTCAAGGCAATGATAGGTTTGATACGTGCGGCTTCGGCCGCAATCAGTGCGCGCGTGAGTTGGCTTTCTGAGAATTCAGGCTCTGCCGCTATCAGTATCAAAACCTGATCTAAGTTGGCGGCAAAAGACTTGGTGCGCATTTCGTCTTGGCGATAAAAGACATTGCTGCGCTCGTCAACTTTTTCAATCGTGCCTTCGTCCTGCGACGGCAGCCAGCGGACATTGTCGCCCACCAAGGCTTGGCCTTTTTTGCCACGTGGGTGGCAAATTACGCGCTTGCCGTCTTCGGTCTCTACTAGCACATGGCGACCAAAACCAGCGACCACCAGACCCGTTAAGGTGCCTGGCAAGCTGGCAGCGGCGCGTGGTTCCCGCTTGCTCAAGAGAGCAGGGCGTCAACTTTCGACGCGCAGAAAAAGTCGCTAATGCTAAGGCTTTTGAAATCGTGGGTGCAAAAGCGCAGCGTGCATTTTGAGTAACTCACTGCCAGGTCTGGGTGGTGATTTTCGGTATTGCAGATATAGGCTACTGCGTTAACAAAGCCTATGGTTTCATGAAAATTTTTGAAGTTAAAACTTTTCTCCAACGCGCCATCTATCAGTAGCCAGCCCATCGCTTGCTCGCCATTGAGTTTGCTCAATTGGGTGACGATTTCGGTGGCGCTCAAAGCGTGTCGGTTTTGATGGATGGGGTTCATAGTGAGCGGCTTTCGGTCAGTAAATTCATGCGTGCCATCCGCTCTGATGCGGGTGGGTGGGAATAATAAAATTTCACAAACAAGGGGTCTGGTGTGAGGGTGCTGGCATTGTCTTTGTAGAGCTTTAGCAGCGCGCTTTGCAGATCACGACTATCGGTCTGCGAGACCGCATAAGCATCGGCTTGAAACTCGTCTTTGCGAGAGAGCTGCGCAAACAGCGGGGTAATAAAAAAGCTAAACAGCGGCAGCACCAGCATAAACAGTAGCAAGGCGATTGCGTCGTTGGCACCAGCAAGGTTTGGTAACACGCCTAAACCGGTGTAGAACCAGACTTGCGTCGAGAGCCATCCCAGTAGCGCAAAGCCGACAAGACTGAGTGCAAACATTGACGCAATGCGTTTGATGATGTGTTTGTGTTTGAAGTGGCCTAACTCGTGAGCCAGCACAGCATCGACTTCTGCTGGGTTGAGTTGATTCAGCAAGGTGTCATAAAAAACCACCCGTTTGGCCGCACCAAAACCGGTGAAGTAGGCATTTGCATGGGCTGAGCGACGGCTGCCGTCCATGATGAATAAACCCTTGGCTTCAAAGCCGCAGCGCTGCATCAAAGCCGTGACACGAACTTTTAAAGATTCGTCGTCTAGCGGTTTGAACTTGTTGAAAAGCGGCGCGATTAGCGTCGGGTAAAGCACCAGAGCCAGTAAGTTAAAGCCCATCCAGGCGGCCCATGCCCACAGCCACCACAAGCTGCCTGTGCTGCCCATAATCCAGAGAATAAGGGCTATCACCGGCAGGCCAATAATGGCACCGACTAAAGTTGATTTGACTAAATCGCCCAGCCACAACTTGAAACTCAGCTTGTTAAAGCCAAAGCGCTCTTCAATCACAAATGTTTTATATAAAGAGATGGGCAAATCGAGTAGTCCACCGATTAGGCCAAACGCTGCCAAGAGTGCAATTTGTGGAATCAGACTGCCATAGTTGCTGAGCGGCGAAGCCAATAGGGTTTGGTTCAGCGCGTCAAGTCCGCCCAGCAGCGTCCAACCTAGCAGCAAGGCCGCACCAATCGCCATTTCAAGTAAGCCAATGCGCGCTTTGGTAATGGTGTAGTCCGCGGCTTTTTGATGCGCTTGCAGCGAAATGGTCGCAGCAAAAGCTTGAGGTACCTCGCCGCGGTGCTCTGCCACATGGCGAATTTGGCGTGAGGCTAGGTAAAAGCGCACCAGCAGACTGAACACCAGCGCTGCGCAAACCAATAAAGTGAAAAGAAAGGGGTAATCGTTCATGCGACCAGTTTATTCGATCAGCGAGAATACCTGCATGTTAGATACCGAAACCACACTTAAAAAATCCGATCAAAATTTGGTCTGGCTAGACTGCGAAATGACCGGGCTTGACCCGCAAAAAGAACGCATCATAGAAATCGCCATTATTGTTACTGGCCCGCAACTCACGCCGCGTATTGAAGGCCCAGTGTTGGTGATTCATCAGTCCGACGAATTACTCGCTCAAATGGACAACTGGAATAAGGGTACGCACGGTCGCAGCGGCTTGATCGAAAAGGTCAAACTCAGCAACGTGACCGAGCAGGATGCAGAAGCACAGATATTGGCTTTTCTCGCGCTTTACGTGCCCAAGGGTACTTCGCCTTTGTGTGGCAACACGATTAGCCAAGACCGGCGTTTTCTGGCGCTTTACATGCCTAAGCTGGAAGCCTTCTTGCACTACCGCAATGTCGATGTCAGCACCTTTAAAGAGTTGGCTAAGCGCTGGAGTCCAGAGGTCTACACCGCGTTTAAGAAGAATCAACGCCATACCGCGCTGGCCGATGTGAATGAATCCATTGATGAGCTTGAGCATTACCGAACACATTTTTTGAAATAGACGTGAATTTGCCTTTAAAAACCAAACATGCCAATACTTTGGTTTTAATGAATGGCGGATTCAAGCTTGAAGTGCAACCGTATGCTGATAGGACTCTAACTGTTCCATAAAAACCTGATGCGGCGTTCGATACCCTAAACATTTTCTAGGACGATGATTGAGCCTGTGCATCGCTAAAGCAATGTCATCGTCGGTTATGCAATTAAAGCGCATCCCCTTTGGGAAAAACTGGCGAATCAAACCGTTCATATTCTCGTTCGCCCCACGCTCCCACGAGGCGTATGGATGGGCGAAAAAGAAATCTGCACTCAGCGCAGAAGCTATTCGTTCATGCTGGGCAAATTCCTTGCCGTTATCAGTCGTGAGAGTGTGCACGCAATGAGCGAACGGTTTGAGTAAAGTGATTAACGCGTCCCCTACGGCTTGCGCTGTTTTGAATGGCACGTGGAAAATTATTGAATAGCGAGAGACACGCTCATTAATCGTCACTAGTGCTTGCTTCTGCCCGGCACCAATCACCAGATCAGCCTCCCAGTCGCCAAAGCGCGCACGCTCAAGCACGATGTCGGGTCGCAGTTCTATTGAGACCTGGTGAGAGATGGTGCCGCGCCGTTCACGGCCACTGCTGCGTTTTTTTCGCGTCTTCTGGCAACGCAGTGTTTTATGCAAGGTGCCGCCCGCGCGTTTGTCAGCGTAGATGTACTGGTAAATGCTCTCATAGCTAACACCGGGTTGGTGGCTAGCTTCGAGGTGGCCGCTGATTTGCTCGGGGCTCCAAGCCTCAGCCAACTTTTCCTCCACTACAGCCCATGTCGAGTCAGCAACTCTAGGACTATTGGCGCAGGCAAGTCTACGTTCTTGGGCTTTGTCATTTGCCTGCTTAGGGCGATAGCCTCGTAGACCGCGGTTACGACGCAACTCACGGCTGATGCTCGATTTATCACGGTCCATCATTTTTGCAATTTCACTTTGATTGAAGTTTGCTTTGACGAGGATTGCAATCTGGTAACGTTCGTCACGGGTGAGGTGTGTGTAAATCATTCTGGGCAACTTTGACTTGGTAGTCGGGAAGCTTGGATGCTCTCACATCTCACCCACCCGTACGGTTAATTTCAAAGTTGCACTTCAGACTTGAATCCGCGAATGCTTTTCCTTAAATTGATTTCAATTAATTATTAGTAGAAACCCGTAAACCGTGCCATAATCTAAGACTTGCAGAAAAGCACACAGTGCATTTGCAATTATTTGTACATCTACCTCACACTTTTGGACCCTGAGAACAGGGTCAACGCATCAGGCAAATTTTTCTAGCCCGATTCGCATATTCGTTTGATGGTTGATGTTTTATTAACCATGAACGAAGCCCTTCGCGCAGCGGGGGGTGGAGTTTCCTGTCCCCATCATTTAATTGGGCGCGCAGGGGATTAGTGAGAAAAAAACATGACTGACTCTTTTGAGGCACGTGGCGAAGTTTCGTCCGACGCTATTACTGACAATATTTCCGACAACAACATGAACGAGAATTTCTCGCTCACCGTTGCCGATCTGACGCTGGATTCCTCCGACGTCGATGCCAACACGGTTCCTGACTTTATCGACGCCCCTGAAGGCCAAGTAACGTCACTAGACGCAGTTGCCGCAGAGCCAAACGGCTTTGTCAAACTTGGTCTGGCCAAAGAATTGCTGCAAGCTGTAGCCGACATGGGTTTCACCCAGCCGACCGCTGTTCAGCTCGCCACCATCCCTAAAGCCATGCAGGCCTTGGATGCTGAAAACAAAGACCCTAAAGCCAAATTCACCGACTTGCTGGTCTCCAGCCAGACCGGTAGCGGCAAAACTGCGGCCTTCTTGCTGCCAGTGTTGCACACCTTGTTGATGCAACAAGAAGAAGCTGAGCGCACCGAGCGTGCTGAGTTCGAACGCCTCAGTGCAGAAGCTATTGCCCGCGGCGAGTCCCCAGCTAAAAAGCCAAAGCGTAAAGACCCAACCAATACGCGCAATTTCAAAGCCGCCACACCCGGCGCCCTGATTTTGTGCCCAACCCGCGAACTGGCTCAGCAAGTTTGTGCCGACGCGATCGACTTGGTGCGTCATTGCCGCGGTCTGCGCGTTGCCAACGTTGTCGGTGGTATTCCTTACCAGTTGCAAATTGCAAAACTGCAAAACGCCAATTTGGTAGTTGCCACACCAGGTCGTTTGCTTGACTTGCAGCGCAGCATGCAAATCAAACTCGACCAAGTTCAGTTTCTCGTGGTTGACGAAGCCGACCGTATGCTTGACCTCGGCTTTGCCGATGATTTGACCGAAGTCAATCAGCTCACCATTGAGCGCAAGCAGACCATGATGTTTAGCGCTACCTTCGCGCCGCGCATCATGCAACTGGCTACCCGCGTAATGCGTCAGCCACAGCGCGTCGAGATCGATTCGCCGCACGAAAAGCATCTCTCAATTACTCAGTCCCTGCTGTGGGCCGACAACATGGCGCACAAGCGCAAGTTGCTCGACCACCTGCTGCGCGACACCACCATGAACCAAGCCATCGTGTTTGCTAGCACCCAAGTCGAGTGTGACGGTCTGGCTAACGATTTGGTGCAAGAAGGCTTTAGCGCCGTTGCATTGCACGGTGCTTTGAGCCAAGGTTTGCGCAATCGCCGCTTGATGGCTTTCCGTGACGGTCGGGTTCAGATTTTGGTTGCTACAGACGTCGCTGCCCGCGGCCTCGATGTGCCTAGCATCACCCACGTGATTAACTACGGTCTGCCGATGAAATCGGAAGACTATGTGCACCGTATTGGCCGTACCGGCCGCGCTGGTCGCAGTGGTTTTGCGATTACCATCGCCGAATTCCGCGATCGTCGCAAGATTCAAGATATCGAGCACTACACACAACAAAACCTCAAAGCCAGCACCATTCCAGGTCTGGAGCCACAACAGCGTTTTGCACCGACTTCCGAGCGCCCACGTGGCAACTTCGGCGGCGGTGGTGATCGCGGTCGTAGCGGCGGCGGTGGCGGCGGCGGTTATGCCGGTCGCAAGCCATCATTTGGCGGCGGCGGTAGTGGTGCAGGCGGCGGCTTTGGTGGCAACCGCGGCGGCGATCGTGGCAATGACCGTGGCGGCGAGCGTAACTTTAACGACCGTGGCGGTGACCGTCCACAGTTCCAAGGTCAGCCACAAGGCAACTTTGGTGGTGGCGATCGCAATTTTGCTGACCGCGCACCGCGCCGTCCTGATGACCGCAATTTCAATGCACCGCGCAACGAAGGCTTTGCACCGCGTAATGAAGGTTTCGCACCACGTAACGAAGGCTTTGCGCCTCGCAATGAAGGTTTTGCACCACGCCATGATGGTGGCCGCAACGAAGGTCGTAACGAAGGCTTTGCACCGCGTGCCGATTTCGCTAACCGCAAGCCAGCATTCTCACCCCGTCCAGCCGGTAAGGTGTTTGTGCCCCGTGATGCAGCCAAGAAAGCCGGTGGCGGCAAGTTTGGTAAGCCTTCACGTGACTAAGCTCTGCGCATTGTGATCAATTGGGTTTTTCAAGCCCGTTTGAATAAATACTAAAAAGCCGCTGCAAACCGAAAGGTCTGCAGCGGCTTTTTTTATGTCTAGGTTTTTGCCATTCATTTCTTTGTTGCTCGCTTTCTTCACCCTTATGGATCGAGCAGTTTTAAATGATTTCTCTAAATCTCTTGAGGCATGCGAACTTGACGCGTTGGTGAGATGTTTGCGAGCTGAAGTGATGACTCAGTCCGAACACCGTGAAGTCATTTTTGAGGTGTTCAAGCCGATGAGTGGTCTCACTTTCGACCGCTCAACAGACAGGTATTTGAGCGCCTGAGGTTTAGCCCGTGGACGCAGGCTTGATTGCCAACGCCAGCATAGTGGCCCAGTTTGAAGACTTCATGCAACGTGAAGAGTTGTAAACAAAAACGATTAGCTTTAATCAGCTTACACATGCTCGTCATAATGTGTTTGATCACTAAACCGCTAGCTCTGCTTTGGTAAACCAAAAGCGTAGGTTCGGATTGCTGGGCAGACGTTACAAGAACACAGTAAAACTAAGGTATTGACAATGAAGCAATCAGCAGAGATTTGGAATCCTGAGTGGCTAGACAGTATGTATAACAATCGTGCGCTTGTGCCCGATCATGCTGATTATTTCAAACGCTGGGGCGAGGATTCGCATCACGCACGCAAGTCCTTAGTCTGCACCTTAGACCAAGCCTATGGCGATGGACCGGCTGAAAGTCTTGATATTTTCCCTGCCGCTGCACCCGACGGTTCACCGGTTCCCGAAGGCGGTGCACCGGTTCTAGTGTTTATCCACGGCGGCTATTGGCGCTCATTGGATAAGGCCGATCATTCCTTTATCGCGCCGGCATTCACTGCGGCTGGCGCTTGTGTGGTGATTCCCAATTACGCGCTTTGCCCAGCCGTGACGATTCCAGAAATCAGCCTCCAAATGGTCAAAGCACTGGCTTGGACTTGGCGCAATATTGCCGACCATGGTGGCAACCCAAGACGCATTACTGTGGTGGGTCACTCAGCGGGTGGTCATCTCGCTGCAATGCTTCTGGCCTGCCAGTGGATGACCTATGCGATAGATCTGCCGTCTGATGTATTTCGCTCGGCGCTGTCGATTTCTGGCGTGTTTGATCTTGAGCCACTGCGGCATACGCCATTTTTAAAAGACTCTCTTCAACTCACGCCCGAGCATGTGTTGAAAGCTAGCCCAGCTTTGCTGCCGCGGCCGCGCCGCAAAACGCTTTACAGCGTGGCCGGTGGTGCTGAGAGTGCAGAATTTCTGCGCCAGAACCGTTTGATCCAAGATGTCTGGGGCCGTGTGACTGTGCCGATTTGTGGCGCGCTGGCCGATCTGAATCACTTTAGTATTCTTGACGCTTTAATAGAGCCTTCCCACCGACTGCATGAGCTGGCGCTGGAGTTGCTGGGGTTGGATAAACCGGTGTATGAAGAGCCTGAGTTGAGCCAGCCAGAACTGGTCTAAACTTTTTTGACGCTAGTGCCAGCAAAGGCACTAGTTTCAAAAATTTTTTTTGCAGTCAACGCACTTAGCGCAATAGGCGCCAAAACTACATACGCAAATGTGCACCGGAATTATCGCCACCTAAAATCACATAGTCGACCTTGCGAATATCCATTAGCTTTTTACCGCCAGAGTAGCTAATTGCGCTTTGCACGTCCTCTTCCATCTCACGTAGCGTGGCTTTTAGAGTGCCTTTGATGGGTTCTAAAATTCGCTTGCCTTCGACGTGCTTATATTCGCCTTTGTTAAAGTCCGATGCGCTGCCGTAGTATTCTTTAAACAGTTGTCCATCGACTTCCACCGTCTTGCCCGGGCTTTCTTCTAGTCCCGCCAGCATTGAGCCAATCATCACCATGCTGGCACCAAAGCGCACCGACTTGGCGATGTCACCATGCTCACGAATACCACCATCGGCGATGATGGGTTTGGTCGCCACGCGGGCACACCATTTGAGCGCAGAGAGTTGCCAGCCGCCGGTACCAAAACCGGTCTTCATCTTGGTGATGCAAACCTTGCCCGGGCCAATGCCAACCTTGGTCGCATCCGCGCCCCAGCTCTCCAAATCAATCACCGCTTCTGGCGTTCCTACATTGCCGGCGATGACAAAAGCGGTGGGCATTTTCTGCTTGAGATAGACAATCATTTTTCGCACACTCTCGGCGTGACCGTGGGCGATGTCAATCGTGATGTAGTCCGGCACTAGGCCTTCTGCGAGCATGCTGTCGACGCAGTCGTAGTCGGGTTGTTTGACGCCCAGTGATATAGAGGCATAAACACCTTGCTCACGCATTTGACGCACGAACTTAAGGTTATCTAAATCAAAACGATGCATGACGTAGAAGTAACCGTTTTGAGCCATCCAAACGCAAAGTTCTGCGTTAATCACAGTCTTCATATTCGCCGGCACTACCGGTATGCGAAAAGTGCGGCTGCCTAGCTCGACGCCGGCATTACATTCAGCGCGGCTTTCTACTATGCATTTACGCGGCAGTAGCAAGATATTGTCGTAGTCGAAGATTTCCATTTTTGAGTCCCAAGCTTTTTTAAAAAACTGTTGATGAACAGAAGGCACTTGGACTGCACCGGTTTTTTTTGGGCAAAAAAAACCGGGCGCAATTGCTTGGGCCCGGTATCCGAGTGTAGGGCCTAGTGCTGGTCATCGTTATGGGTTTTTTTGTATAGCCTTTAGTGGTGAATCCGGCTTATGAATTTGGCCAGCGCTGCTTTATAAGTTGACTATTTATTATTCATAAGTATGCATATGAGTCGGGAGCTTAATTGTTCAGCGTTGTTTTGGCTTTCTCCGCCGGCTCCGCCAAATCTTCGCAAGCCGACTGCGCCGCCATCACCACCTCACCGGCAGAATTTTCAAGCCAGCCTATGACCCGCAGCTGCTCTGCATTTGCGCTGCCAGCTACGCTCATGACACGCGACTCAAAACGTCGGCCTGCTGGCGCGTCTGAGCTGAGCGCTGCATCATTCCCGTTCCAAATCACTGCAATGGAATTGCGCACTAAGTGACGTGCCACTGGCGAGCCCTCAGTGCCCGCCGGCAAGGTTTCAACCAGCGCCAGCCAAGCAGTCAGTGCTTGATCGGAGTTTGCCTTGACCGCGGGTTTAAATTCAATCGAAGCGCCCAAATAGCCCGTCAATGCCAAGCCATGGGCCACGCGCAAACTTGCACCAGCTAACGGTTTGACTTCTTTCAAGCTGTTGTCCGTCTGGGCGGGTACGGCAAGTTTTAATGCCTGTAAGCGGTCCAAACTTTCGATGCCAGCGACGGCCGATAAAGCCGCTGCATCACCGCTAGCGCCCGGCACCACCCAGTCCAGCACAGCTTGGCCGGGCTTGGCTTTGAGCGTGCTGGGGTCTTGCCAGCAGTTCTCACATTCGGCGTTGATAAACCGTTCCAACAGCTGCACTGGCGCGGCTTGGCCATCACTGGCGCAAAACCCTTGCTGCTGTGCGTTAGCTTGTGTCATGGGCGCTAGCAGTGCTAGACAAATCAAACCCGTAGTGGGTGATAAAAAACACTGCATAAATTCTTTCATCGGGACTTTCTACAATGGGGAGATGTTCCAAGATGAATCGTCCAACTCCCCGCTTTTGCAAAACCTCAACCCAGAGCAACTCGCTGCCGTCACACTACCGGCAACCCACGCTTTAATCCTCGCGGGTGCGGGCTCGGGTAAGACCCGTGTGCTCACCACGCGAATTGCTTGGTTGCTGCAAACCGGTCAGGTCTCGCCCGGCGGCATACTCGCTGTGACCTTTACTAATAAGGCTGCCAAAGAGATGCTCACGCGTTTGACGAGCATGTTACCGGTCAATGCACGCGGCATGTGGATAGGCACCTTCCATGGCCTTTGTAATCGCTTTTTACGCGCCCATTACAAGATGGCAAACCTGCCGCAAAGCTTTCAGATACTCGACACTCAAGACCAACTCTCGGCGATTAAACGCTTATGTAAGCAGTTTAATATCGACGACGAACGCTTTCCGCCTAAACAGTTAATGTGGTTTATCGCCGCCTGCAAAGAGGACGGTCAGCGCGCCAAAGACGTGCCGGCGCGGGATGAAGAAGCACGTAAAAAAGTCGAAATTTATGCGCTTTATGAAGACCAATGCCAGCGCGAAGGCGTGGTGGATTTTGGTGAGCTGATGCTGCGCAGCTACGAGTTGCTACGCGATAACATCTCGGTGCGCGAGCACTACCAGCGCCGCTTTCGGCATATTTTGATAGACGAGTTTCAAGACACCAACAAACTGCAATATGCGTGGATCAAGATGCTGGCCGGCCAAGGCCCACACGCACCAAGCGATGCGGCCGCCATACCGGGTGGTTCTGTGATTGCCGTCGGCGATGACGACCAAAGCATTTACGCTTTCAGGGGCGCAAGAGTCGGCAATATGGCCGACTTTGTGCGTGAATTTAGCGTCACGCATCAAATTAAGTTAGAGCGCAACTACCGCAGCTTTGGCAATATTTTGGATTCGGCCAATCAGCTGATCAGCCACAACACCAACCGCTTGGGTAAAAACCTCAGTACTGATGCTGGCCCGGGCGAGCCTGTGCGGGTTTATGAATCGGTGAGTGATTTTGCCGAGGCGCAGTGGTTTGTCGATGAGGTTAAGCAACTGGTGGCCGATGGCACGTCGCGCAAAGAAATCGCACTTTTATACCGCAGCAACGCTCAAAGTCGGGTCATGGAAACGGCGCTTTTTAACGCCAGCGTGCCTTACCGCGTCTACGGCGGCTTGCGCTTTTTTGAGCGCGCTGAAATTAAGCACGCATTGGCTTATCTGCGCTTGCTAGAGAACCCCAACGACGACACCAGCTTTATGCGTGCGGTGAATTTTCCACCGCGCGGCATAGGCGCGCGCAGCATTGAGCAATTGCAAGATATGGCGCGCAGCTCGGGCTGCTCACTGCATGACGGTGTCAGCGCAGTTAGCGGTAAGGCCGGTACTAATTTGCGCGCCTTTGTCGCTAAGCTCGATGTGCTGCGTGAGCAAACCAGCGCCATGAGTCTGCGTGAAATCATAGAACTGGTGCTCACGCACAGCGGTTTAACTGAGCATTACAAACTCGAAAAAGAAGGCCAAGACAGACTGGAAAATCTCTCTGAACTGGTTAATGCTGCTGAGTCTTTTGTCAGCCAAGAAGGCTTTGGCCGCGACGTGGTGGCGTTGCCGGTTGATGAATTGGGTAACTCCATGCGCAGCCCAAATTTAAATCAATCGCCAGCCAGCCAAGGTCTAGATGCTAATTTTGAAATTCTCGATGAAACCTTGCCTGAGTTACTCGCACCCGATAGTGAAACCGGTGAGACTTTAAGTCCCTTGGTGGCTTTTTTAACCCATGCAGCGCTAGAGTCTGGCGACAACCAAGCACAAGCCGGACAAGATGCGGTGCAACTCATGACCGTGCATTCGTCCAAAGGTTTGGAGTTTGACTGCGTGTTTATCACCGGCATTGAAGAAGGCTTGTTTCCGCATGAGAACGCCATGAACGACGCTGGCGGTTTAGAAGAAGAGCGGCGCCTGATGTATGTGGCGATCACGCGTGCGCGCAAGCGTTTGTACTTAAGTCATTCGCAAACTCGGATGCTGCATGGCCAGACTCGCTACAACCTTAAAAGTCGATTTTTTCTAGAACTGCCCGAATCGGCGCTGAAGTGGATTACGCCAAAAAATCCTGGTTTTTCTTCTGGTTTAGGTGCCAGCAGCAGTTGGGAAAAACACAGCGCCAGCGGCAAGCGCAGTGACTGGGCCAGCAGTGTTTTTTCTGGCCGAGCCGAGCAGGCCGATCAAGGCCCAGCCGCCGCAAGCCAGCGCAGTGCAGCGGCGGCACACGGACTGAGAAATGGCACGCAAGTCTTTCATGCCAAGTTTGGTGAAGGCAAAGTCTTGATGCTAGAAGGCAGCGGAGACGATGCCAGAGCGCAAATTAATTTCCCTAGACATGGCGTGAAATGGTTGGCCTTGAGTGTGGCGAAATTAACGATTGTTTAAGCCTTGAAGCCGAGTTAATAACGCCTGCTATCACTCGACCTTCAAGGCAGGCTACGCGAGTAAATCGCCATGGCCTGAATCTCTTCATCCGTTAAAGAGCGTGCTGCACTGGCCATGGTGCCGTCCATGCCTGCGCGTTCGCCCGAACGAAAGTTCTTTAATTGCTGGGTGAAGTAGTCACTCGCCTGACCGGCTAGTCGCGGCACGTGTTTTTGTCCTTCTAACTTCGCACCATGACAGGAGGCGCAAAACTGCTGCTGCGCAATCTGCTGCCCACGTTCAAGCAGCGCGGTCTCGCTACCGGAGTGAGCTGGTGGCGCTGGCAAACTCGCATACCAAGCGGCGATGTCGCGCATATCTTGATCGCTCATATTCGCCGCAATCGCCTGCATCGCGTCGCTTTTACGTTGCTGGTTGCGAAACTGAATCAACTGATAAAACACCGACAGCGGTGGTTGCGCCGCCAGATGCGGTGTGCCGGCCATGCTGGAGATACCCTCTGCACCGTGGCAACTCACGCACAGCTGCGCTTTGAGCTTGCCCGCTACTGCGTCTGGCGCGGCCCAAGTGGGACCGCTCAGCACAAGGCTCAGCAGCATAACTGCCAAGCCTTGAGTCGTCTTAAAAATTTCAGTCAATCTCATTTAATCGCTGACACCCGAAAGATTGCGCCGGCTACATCGTCAGACACTAACAGCGAGCCATCTTTAATCACTTGCACATCGGCAGGTCGACCCCAGAAGTCATCTTTTTGAATCCAACCCGTGACGAAAGGCTCTTTCTTGACCACATTGCCTTTGTCATCGAGCACTACGCGCATGACTTCATAACCGGTCTTAACCGTACGGTTCCACGAACCGTGTTCAGCAATAAAAATATTGTTTTTGTACTCAGCTGGAAACTGCTTACCCGTATAAAAACGCATGCCTAGCGCAGCTACATGGGGGCCTAGCTTGGTGACTGGTTTGTCGAATTCATCGCAGGAGCGGCCCTTGCCAAACTCAAGGTCAAGTAAATCGCCTTGGTGGCAAAACGGATAGCCAAAGTTCATGCCTTTGTGCGTAACGCGGTGCAAAGTGTCGTTGGGCAAATCGTCGCTGACCCAGTCGCGTGCGTTATTGGTAAACCATAACTCGCCGGTGACCGGGTGAAAGTCCATACCCACGCTGTTGCGCACGCCTTGGGCTACGGTTTCTAGAATATTGGTTTTGAGGTTTAAGCGAACAATCACAGCATGTGTGACCGGTTGCACGGTGATGTTTGCGGGTGTGCCAATCTGAAAATAAAGATAGTTGCCGTCTGGACTCAAGCGCATGAATTTCCAGCCATGTGCTTCGTCTTTTGGCAGTGCATCGAAAACCACTACTGGTGTTGGCGGCTTGTCCAGATTCGCTTCAATGTTGTCGTAGCGAAGGATGCGAGAAAGTTCAGCCACATACAGCGAGCCATCTTTAAACGCCACACCGTTTGGGCGGTGTAAGCCCTTGGCAATTACCTTGACTTCGCGTTTGCCGTCTTTCTCAACCACGGCGTAAACACTGCCTGGAAAGCGTGTGCCGACAAACAGCGTACCCGAAGGTGTCTGCACCATGGAGCGTGCGTTAGGCATGCCCGAGGCCCAAAGTTCAACCTTAAAACCGGCTGGAACTTTTAGTGAACTGGTCGGGATTTCATCGGCCGGCATGGCGAAAATGCCCGGTGGATGCGGCACTAAATTCATGCTCAGTTGCTCTGGCGTGCGGCCTTGAGCCCAAGTTGGCGGAATGGCTGCCGCAGCGGGTGCGGCGACTGCGGTTTGGGCCATCACTGGACTGGCTAGTGACATGCACACGGTCATTGCAGTGCAGTACAGCGTGCCGATCAAAAATCTTTTTTTCATATTGTCTCCATCCTTAGGTGACTAATTAAATGCTTAATTTGAAGGTTTTAAAGTCACCTCTGAGACTAGGGTTAACACGTAATATTGGCTTCTTATTGTGGGCGTGAAAATTGCCAAAAAATGTGTTTTGTGAGTTGCTCATAAGTTACGTTTAATGCAGGGTCTTTGTCTTTTTTTTTATAAATTGATAAGGACTTTAGAGTTGTATTTCTTGTGTTTAAAAATGCTGAGAATCGTGGTTGAAATTTTTTTCTCTTTCGCTGCTCCAGCAAATGCATGAAATTGCTTGTGGGTGCGGCGACTACACTCGGTCGATGATTTCTGCAAGCCATGCTGCCAACCTATCTCTTAACCAGACTTTTGTTTATTTTTTAAGGCCTGACTTTAAGGCTAAAAATAGCCCAGCCAAAAGCAATCTAACGCTAGCTAAAGTGCAATTTTTCTGCCAATTGTTTAGCCGCCTAACGATGCGCGCCTCCGCATGAGTCAACGCGAATCGATTCAAGCGCCAGCCCTAGGCAACTGGCTTACCTTATCCGTCAGCCTTTTCATACAAGCCATGGTGGCAATGGCATTGCTGACCTTGCCAGTGATGGCGCCAGTAGTGTCCAAGGCCTTGCAAGTCTCCCCAGCTTTGGTGGGCTTTTATGTTTCGGTGACCTATATCGGCGCCATGATTTCTAGCTTGATGTCAGGTGCTGCGGTCTCGCGCTGGGGTGCAATTCGAATCAGCCAAATTGGTCTGCTGCTGTGCGCCTTGGGCTTGGTACTTTGCGCCGTGCCGTGGTTGCCAGTTGTTGCTTTAGGTGCTTTATTGATTGGCTTGGGTTATGGGCCCATCACGCCAGCAAGCTCGCATTTATTGGCTAGATCTACGCCGCCGCATCAAATGTCTTTGGTGTTTTCTATCAAACAAACTGGCGTACCTTTGGGCGCCATGATGGCCGGAGCAATCGTGCCCCAGCTGCTACTGCGGATTGACTGGCAATGGAGTTTGGTCAGTGTGGCTTTGGTTTGCGGGCTGTTTGCTGTGCTCGCGCAACGCTTGCGAGCGAGTCTGGACGATGACCGAAAACCCGCGCAAACCTTAAATGGGGCCAGCTTGATTCGTCCCATTCGTCTAGTTCTCGGCCATCGTCTATTGATGAGTATGGCGGCCTGCTCGTTTATGTTTTCTATGGTGCAAATGTCTTTGACGACTTACTTGGTCACCTTCTTGCACGTCAACCTCAACTATGGTTTGGTGGCTGCGGGGCTAGCACTTTCTTTAACCCAGATGGGCGGCGTGGTGGGCCGAATTGCTTGGGGCTTTGTCTCAGACCGCTGGCTTGGTGCTTTTAGGGTGCTGCTGTTGTTGGCGGTGTTGATGTCGCTTTGCGCGCTGGCCGCAGCGTTTTTTACACCGGACATGCCGACTTGGATTGTGTTGTCAATCTTGACGATTTTCGGTGCTTCAGCGATTGGCTGGAACGGCGTTTATTTGTCAGAAGTGGCTAGGCACGCGCCTAAAGGCTTGGCCAGTACGGCTACTGGCGGCACCTTAGCTTTTACCTTTTTGGGCGTGGTGGTGGGCCCTATGTTGTTTGGTCTTGTCTCCAACACCGCTGGCGGTTACCCCTTGGCATTTTTGTGCCTAACCTTTATTGCCAGTTTGTCTGCCGTCTTGTTGGTGTTTATTTTTCGGCGGCGATAAACGCGCTCAGCGCTGCCAAATGCGTTTTGCTTTTCAAAGCATTCCGTCTGATAAATTTTCTGGAGCAACTGCTTTGCTGGGGTCCGGCGTGGCTTCGAAACAGTCTAAGAATGTGTAGTAGATAGAGGTAAAAAACATCGCCATCATCATTAGTGCTATCGGAAACAACGCCATGCTGGCAATCTTAGGCTCACCCACAAGCACGGCAATCAGGCTGATCACTACGATTGCTGAGATAAAAAGACTGGCCCAAAACAAGGCATACAGCAGCATCGCGCCGAAGTTATGGTAGCAAGTCATCATGCTCAGAAATAGGCTTTTCACAGGGCTCACGCCATGCCAGTAAACCAGCGCTGGCGCATGCCAAAACATCAAAGACAGCGGCAGGTATAAAACCAGCGTGACCCACATCGCGGTTTGAAAGCCAGGCTGAGTCACGACTTCTTCGCTGACGCTGCCGCCGACTAAATACAACTTGGCGAAGTCGCCGCCGTCTAAAAGACTAGAAATAGCCATGATGAGCAGAAAACCCAGCGCGTAAAGACTGCCTAAAATCAACATCGACTTGCGCACTTGCGGGCCTTCGCGAAAGGCGCTCGCCAGCATGATGGGCATGGGAAACTTTCCCCTATCCGCTTGCTGGGTGGCCGCCATCAGTCCCAGCGTGGCCGCTGGCAGCAGTGCCAATGCAATAGCCGGACCAATCACTGGAAACAGTGTGGCGATCGATAAACTGGCCATGAACAAAAAGAACAAGCCTGACATGGCCAAGGGCTGACGCAAAAAAGTCCGGATCCCTTGCTTGGCCCAGAGAACACCGGTGCGGGCAGGGACGATATTGAGTTTCATGATGGCGCGTTCGACATGGGTGTGAGGGATTCTGGTCGGTGGTTTTAAAAAAGAAAATCGTAAAAAAAGACGGTCAATAAATACCGGCTAATAAAACAGCTAAGGTTTTATTTTTTCACAGCACCAGCGGGTGCTGCACGCGCTGCTTCAATATCCGTTCGAAATGACTGGGGTCATGGGGCTGCAACACGGCGGCTTCCCGAGGCAGAAAAAAGTCCCATACACGTGAGATCCAAAAGCGCATTGCGGCCCCGCGCAGCATGGCTGGCAGCAATTGGCGCTCTTGCGCTGTGAGTGGCCGCTGTGACTCGTAGGCGGCTAGAAAAGCCTGGGCTCGGCTGGCAATGTGCGCGCCGCTGGTCAAGTCCACACACCAATCGTTCAGGCAGACGCTAATGTCATAAATAAAGCGATCACAACCGGCGAAATAAAAATCAAAAAATCCGGTCAGCTTTTCACCTTCGAACATCACGTTGTCTCGGAATAAGTCAGCGTGAATAGGGCCAGAGGGAAGGCTGTTGTAGGCTGGGGACGCTTGAATGTGGTTTTGAAACGCTAACTCGCTGCCAAGCAACACGCGCTGAGCCTCGTCTAAGTGCGGCAATATCAGCGGTACGGTCTGGTTCCACCACTCTAAGCCGCGTAAATTTGGTTGGCTGCGTTTGAAATCACGGCCGGCCAAATGCATGCGCGCCAACATGGCGCCGACTGCTGCGCAATGCGCCGTTTCAGGCGCGAGCTGGCTATGACCCGCGAGCCGGTTCACCACCGCTGCCGGTTTACCTTTGAGCTGGTGCAAGATGTCGCCATTTTTGTCGCCAGCCGGGTCTGGCACGGGAATGCCGCGCTCGGCCAAATGCTTCATCAGGTGCAGATAAAACGGCAATTGCTCAAAGCTCAAACGTTCGAACAACGTGAGTACGTACTGGCCTTGGTCAGTGTCGGCAAAGTAATTGGTGTTTTCGATACCACCGGCGCAGCCCTTGAGGCTTTTGAGGCGGCCGAGGTCTAAGGTCTTGAAGAATGCAGTTGCCTCTTTGAGCGAGACTTCAGTAAATACAGCCATGCCTAAAACTAAACCTTTACGTTAAAAAAAAGAGCGGGAAGTAGGGCGCAGACAGCGCTAGAGATAGCCTGCGCTTAGAACTTAAAGAAATTCCAAACGCGTGTGCCGTTGGTCTCTCCGCTTGAAGATGAGGGCGCAGTGCCCTTGGCGCCTTCGGCCCGCTTGATCTCATAAGCGGGTAAATCAGCGCCAGTTTTTGGCTGCACAGTGATGCTTTGGGTTTCACCGCCTACGCGCAACTCGTCTATTCGGCTGCCGGCGTCTTCTGTGCGTATGCGTTGTATGGCGGGTTCTGGTGCTGCGGCTTTAGTCGCAGGCGCTGGGGTGCTGGTCGCGCCAGCAGTTGGCGTATTTTGTGCCCAGCTGGTTTGCACCATACCGAGCGTGGCTAGCGCTGCAAAAACAGCGGCGCGAAGTAGGGGGTGCAAAAGATTTTTCATGGCCCGATTGTAGGCTGGGCACGGGGCTTGCGATGGGATTGCTTTAGGCTTGTCGCAGGCCTTGGCTTATCGCTGACAATTCAACCCCATGAGTACTGACAAAAAAACCCTGATCCTGGTCGATGGATCGAGTTATCTCTACCGCGCCTTCCATGCCATGCCCGACCTGCGCGTCACGCCGGGCGATCCGGCTAGCCCTGCGACGGGTGCGATTCGCGGCATGATTAATATGCTGCAAAAGCTGAGAAAAGACGTGCGTGCCGACTACGCCGTGTGTGTCTTTGATGCCAAAGGCCCGACGTTTCGCGACGATCTTTATCCTGAATACAAAGCCCAGCGTTCCCCCATGCCAGACGATTTGCGCAGCCAAGTCGATCCTATCCATGAAGTGGTCAGACTATTGGGCTGGACAGTCATGACGGTACCCGGCGTTGAGGCCGATGACGTCATAGGAACACTTGCCTGCATGGGCTCGCAGCAAGGCATAGAAGTGATCATCTCCAGCGGTGACAAGGATTTAAGTCAACTGGTCGATGAGAACATCACCGTCATAGACACCATGAACGACAAGCGCCGCGACTTAGCTGGCGTAGAGGCCGAATTCGGCGTGCCGCCCAGCCTAATGGTCGACTACCAAGCACTGGTCGGGGACGCGGTAGACAACGTGCCCGGCGTGCCCAAGGTCGGCCCTAAGACGGCGGTGAAATGGCTGAAAGAATATGGCTCACTCGATGCCTTGGTGGCCAACGCCGCGCAAATCAAAGGCGTAGTCGGCGAGAACCTGCGCGCCACGTTGGACTGGCTGCCCAAGGGACGTGAGTTGCTGACAATCAAAAAAGATTGTGATCTCTCGGCTTACATGGACGGTCTGCCAGCTTTAGACGCCGCCGCTTTTCTCGACCAAGATGCCGCGGCTTTGACGGATTTTTATAAGACTTATGGCTTTAAAGGTTTGGTCCGCCAAAGCGATGCTGCTAGCACCCAGGCCGAGCTAGGCGCAGCAGAGCAAGGGCTAAAAGCCAAATCAAAATCCAAGGCTTTGGCCAATCCAAATACGCCCGGTTTGTTCGATGAGACGTCGACTTCTGACGAGGCTTCAACGTTAAATGACGCTGCATTAGCCGAGCGTTCTAGCGTTGTACATTACGAGACAATTTTTACTTGGGAAGCTTTTGATCAATTGCTAGCCACGATTGAAGCCGCACCCTTGGTCGCGGTCGATACCGAGACTACTTCGCTTAATGTGATGGTCGCGTCCATCGTCGGTTTGAGCTTTAGCGCCAAGCCCGGTCACGCCGCCTATATACCGTTAACCCACGACTATCCCGATGCACCGACGCAGTTGCCTATCGATGAAGTGCTGGCCCGGCTTAAACCTTGGCTGGAGAATGCGCAAAAATCCAAGCTCGGCCAACACGTTAAATATGATCGCCACGTTTTTGCCAATCACGGCATAGAGGTCAAAGCCTATGCCCACGACACCATGCTGCAAAGCTATGTGCTCGAAGTGCATAAGCCGCACGGTTTAGCCAGTCTGGCCGAGCGGCATTTAGGACGCAGCGGTATTAACTACGAAGACTTGTGCGGCAAAGGCGTGCATCAGATCAAGTTCAACCAAGTCGAAATTGCCAAGGCTTCTGAATATTCTTGTGAAGACTCAGACCAGACCTTAGAGGTTCACAACGTGCTTTGGCCACAAATTGAAAAAGACGCCAAGCTCAACTTTGTCTACCAGCTCGAAATGCAAAGCAGCGAGTCTCTATACCGCATAGAGCGCAATGGCGTGCTCATAGACGGGCCCATGCTGGCGAAACAAAGCGGTGAGTTGGGTGCGCGTATTTTGCAGCTAGAAGCTGATGCCCATGCACTGGCCGATCAGCCGTTTAACTTGAGCTCGCCCAAGCAAATTGGTGAAATATTTTTCACAAAACTGGGTCTGCCAGTGATTAAGAAAACACCTAGCGGCGCGCCCAGCACCGATGAAGAAGTGCTGGAAAAGCTGGCAGAAGACTACCCCTTACCAGCGAAAATTCTTGAGCACCGAGGTCTGTCTAAACTCAAAGGAACCTATACCGATAAGCTGGCCCAACTCGCCCTTCCACGAACCGGCAGAGTGCATACCCATTACGCGCAAGCCGTCGCGGTGACGGGGCGGCTATCGAGTAACGACCCCAATTTACAAAACATACCGGTCAAAACCGCAGAAGGCCGGCGTGTTCGCGAAGCCTTTGTGGCCGGGCCGGGCAAAGTCATTGCCAGTGCTGATTACTCACAAATTGAGCTACGCATCATGGCCCACTTGAGCGAAGACGAGGCTTTACTTCACGCATTTGGTGCCGGCCATGATGTGCACCGCGCCACAGCGGCAGAAGTGTTTGGTGTCACGCTAGAACAAGTCAGCACCGAGCAGCGCCGCACCGCCAAGGTGATTAATTTTGGTTTGATTTACGGTATGAGCAGCTTCGGCTTGGCACGCAATTTGGGGATAGAAACCAAAGCCGCAGCGGCTTATATCGACAAATATTTTCAGCGCTATCCGGGCGTTAAAAACTATATGGACGAGACCCGCATGACGGCCAAATCGCAAGGCTATGTAGAGACCGTGTTTGGCCGCAGACTGTATTTGCCCGAGATCAATTCACCCAACGGCCCACGCCGCGCCGGTGCCGAACGCGCAGCGATTAACGCGCCCATGCAAGGCACGGCAGCTGACTTGATAAAGCTAAGTATGAATAGCGTGCAAGCGCGGCTAGACGCCGAGCAGCGCGGCACGCGCATGATCATGCAGGTGCACGATGAACTGGTGTTTGAAGTGCCCGAGTCAGAAGCCGACTGGGTGCGAGTAGAAATACCGCGCATCATGGCCAGTGTGGCTGAACTCAAAGTGCCGCTGTTAGCTGAAATTGGGCTTGGACCGAATTGGGAAAAAGCGCATTGATGGGCAGTATTAACGCCATCTATTTACAGCTATCGCGCGAGACGATTGCGTGCACTGCTGAGAAGCAAATTCAAAGCTTTTAAATTAATGTGGTCGGTGCGGTCAATGCAGGCAAGCAGTATTTTTTTGTTGGGTGCGTTTTTTAAAAACCAGTGCTGCAGCACTGACCGGGACATGCAAACTCAATCGACAAAAAAAACCGCAGAAATAAAAAAGTGACATCCACTTTAGTTATTTCTCAGCGACGAGGCATTTCGAATAAATAGCAATTGGATTGATAAGCATATGAGTCCGATAGACACGACGACGGCTGTGGTTGAGTTTTCGCCAAGCTGCAACCGAAAAAAATCTACGTTCTAAAATCGTCGCTGTGGTTTAGTCGATGCGGCTTTTGTGCGTATTTCAAAGAGTCGAATTAATTGATAAGAAATAGATGGCTCAGTCAGAGCCGTAAGATTTCGCTCGCCGCGATTGGATAGGTTGAAATCGCCAGCAACAGCGCCATCGAGGTGTTGAATATACGCCTTCACAATGGTCGCGTAAGCGCTTGACTCAATACACCACCGAAGCCGGATCAGACCGCCATGCAAGGCGAGTTGATCAGGCCGAAGATCAAAGTAATGACCATCACATCGTCGGCGCTGCGACGGCTTGGGACGTAAGTGCCAATGGCCCCGATGGCCATAATCCAGGTTTTTGGATTGACTAGGCATAGACCATTTTCAAACTGAATAAGGCGCGATCAATGTCACGCTCAGATAATAAGTTGTGTAGCGCGCAGTATCACGCGTCGATAACGGAAGTCTCGGTACAGCGGCGTGCGCATCAATGAAAAATTCCTGTGACAGACCTTACTGAGTAAATCCCTTAGCTATCAAATGTATGACGCTAAAGCTGAATTTTTTTATTTCAGAATAGCCTAAAAACCGCAATGCGATTGGAACTGAAAGCAGAAAAGGGGTACCTACGTTGTTGAGATCTCAGCGACGGGACACTCTAAAAAAATGACAATTAGATTGAAAATTAAATGAGTCTAATAGACACAGCGACAGCTGCGATTGAATCCCCTAGCAAGTCGCAATCTCGCAAAGTATGTGCTCTGAATTTATCGCTGTGACCCTTAATCTAGATTTTTTTGTCTTCTTATAAAAGACATTCAGCATAATTTATGCTCAGTCACCAGAGATGCAAAACCCAGCGGTCCAAGGTCGCTGTGCGATGAGGCCTCGCATCACTAGGTCGGTGAATTCAGGTGTTATGTATTACCAGCCAACTAAAAATAAAGGAAATAGTATGTACTTTTGGAATGGGCGGATTCAAGCTTGAAGTGCAACCGTATGCTGATAGGACTCTAACTGTTCCATAAAAACCTGATGCGGCGTTCGATACCCTAAACATTTTCTAGGACGATGATTGAGCCTGTGCATCGCTAAAGCAATGTCATCGTCGGTGATGCAATTAAAGCGCATCCCCTTTGGGAAAAACTGGCGAATCAAACCGTTCATATTCTCGTTCGCCCCACGCTCCCACGAGGCGTATGGATGGGCGAAAAAGAAATCTGCACTCAGCGCAGAAGCTATTCGTTCATGCTGGGCAAATTCCTTGCCGTTATCAGTCGTGAGAGTGTGCACGCAATGAGCGAACGGTTTGAGTAAAGTGATTAACGCGTCCCCTACGGCTTGCGCTGTTTTGAATGGCACGTGGAAAATTATTGAATAGCGAGAGACACGCTCATTAATCGTCACTAGTGCTTGCTTCTGCCCGGCACCAATCACCAGATCAGCCTCCCAGTCGCCAAAGCGCGCACGCTCAAGCACGATGTCGGGTCGCAGTTCTATTGAGACCTGGTGAGAGATGGTGCCGCGCCGTTCACGGCCACTGCTGCGTTTTTTTCGCGTCTTCTGGCAACGCAGTGTTTTATGCAAGGTGCCGCCCGCGCGTTTGTCAGCGTAGATGTACTGGTAAATGCTCTCATAGCTAACACCGGGTTGGTGGCTAGCTTCGAGGTGGCCGCTGATTTGCTCGGGGCTCCAAGCCTCAGCCAACTTTTCCTCCACTACAGCCCATGTCGAGTCAGCAACTCTAGGACTATTGGCGCAGGCAAGTCTACGTTCTTGGGCTTTGTCATTTGCCTGCTTAGGGCGATAGCCTCGTAGACCGCGGTTACGACGCAACTCACGGCTGATGCTCGATTTATCACGGTCCATCATTTTTGCAATTTCACTTTGATTGAAGTTTGCTTTGACGAGGATTGCAATCTGGTAACGTTCGTCACGGGTGAGGTGTGTGTAAATCATTCTGGGCAACTTTGACTTGGTAGTCGGGAAGCTTGGATGCTCTCACATCTCACCCACCCGTACGGTTAATTTCAAAGTTGCACTTCAGACTTGAATCCGCGATGCTAAAAAACTAGCGGCCGACATTAAAAATAATTTAGTTAAGGCTGAGGATTGGAAAAATTACTATTTATTACCGTTAATATTTGCGTCAATTTTTTCAATTTTTAAGAACATCTTTCCGCTTTCATTAGGCTTAAGTTTAAATTTTATATATTTATCTGAGCTCTTATATATTGGAATATTTATTTTCGGTATAAACATAACTTTCAAATCAAATTTGAAAAAATCGGGCGAAAGTTATGTCGCAAGAATTACAGCCTTAGGCTTTCCGATTGGAGTGAAATTAATTTCGGCATCTATTTTTATTATATTTATAGCTGTAATAGTAATTTCAATATTTCACTTTGGAAAAGATTTTAAAGAGTGGTTCGTACTCACATTGGCTTGCGTTATGGAAATAATATTTTTTTGGCGAATTAATGTTTATTTGAAATTTATCAATACATAGAAACTCACTTAAGCCACGCACACTTCGTGTGCTGGTTAGTTTTTATATTGTGCTTTTTTTAGTTTCCTACAAAAAAATAATTCAAAAAAACACAATATAAAAACCGCCACTTAACTTGGCGTTATCCGCGCTATAAACGCTCTCTTAAATAAGCGCTCATCACAATGGGCCAGTTTGTCGATACGGCTGTTTCCAAAGCAAAATAATCAACAACAAAAAAGTAAAGGAGACATCTACGCGAAAAGGATATCCACGTTAGTAGAAAGCAAAAGGGACATCCACGTTAGTTGTCTCTCAGCGACGGGGTGTTTTCAATAAATAGCAACTCTATTAAAAATCTAATGTGATTTATAGACTTGGCGACAGCTGCAATTGATTTTCTCGGTGAGCTGCAATCGCACTAAATCTACTCACTGAATTCATCGCTGTGGCACTTAATGTAGATATCCTTTTTGACCTATCCGAATTGTGAAAAAGAGCATTGATAGGCAGTATTCGCGCCATCTATTGACCTTGCAAGTGGCCAATTTTTTTTGGCTATTTACAGCTATCGCGCGAGACGATTGCGCGCACTGCTAAAAAGCAAATTCAAAATTTTGAAAAAAATGCGGTGTCTGCGATTAATGCAGGCAAACCGTATTTTTTTTGTTGGGTTCGTATTTTAAAAGTCAGCGCTCCAGCACACGCCGATGCCTGCAAATGCAATAGGCAAACAGACCACAGCACCGGGGCGCAACAATTTATGCCTCTGCGGCAGCAACAATCCACACAAAAAAATGCCACGCAGCAAGTCTTGGCTTGCTGCGCGGCAGATGGTGGCTTTGCAGTGTCAACTCCTGTTGTCAACGCAGCAGCCCTTAATTGGCCCGCTGAACGAGCCGGGGAACTTTAGATTTTGGCGGCTGCCAGAGACTGGGCAATCCAGCTGTCGAAAGTTTTCTGGTGTGCCTTGATCCAGGCGTCGGTGTGGCGTTCCACATCTTGCTGTCGGTTTTGACCTTCTTGCATCAAACGGTTCTGCTGGCTGATGTCATTGATTGGCAGCGACATGATTTCAAACAGTTTGGCGGCGGCGGGGTTTTTCGCGACAAAGGCCGGGTTGGCCACGATGTGTTCGTTGTTCAGTGGAAAACCGTAGTTCTTGCCATTCGCCTGTTGGGTGTTGATGTTTGCTTGCACGCCGGGCATGGCGGAAAACGGCACTTCCAGCCAGACCACTTCTTTGTTGGCGCGTAAAACGTTGCTCAGCCAATAGGGTGTCCAGGCGTAGAACAACACTGGTTTGCCTTGCTCGAATCGGGCCACCGTGTCTGCGATCAACGCGGTGTAGTCGCCCTGTGTGTAGGTCACGGTGTTGCTCAGCTTGAAGGTGGTGATCTGGTGACTGACTACGGCCTCGCCGCCCCAGCCTGCGCTGGGACCGATCAGGTTGGCCTTGCCGTCACCATTGGTGTCGAACAGCTTGGCCAGCTTGGGGTCGCTGAGCTGGCTGATGTCTTTGATGTTGTATTGGTCGGCCGTTTTCTTGTCGATCATGTAGCCCTGTGCGGCGCCAGACGAGTAAACACCTTTGCGCGATAGTTTGGCGTCTCCGCCAGCGCTCTTATAGAACTCCGAATGGTGCGGGTTCCAGTGGTTGGCGATGAAGGTGGCGTCACCGTTGGCTACTGCGAGGTGGGCAATCGGGTATTGCACTTCTTTGATCGGCTGCACGTCGTAACCCAGTTTCTGTAGCGCGCGAACAACTAGCAAGGTCTGGAACGTTTCTTCGGCCAGCGAGCTTTGCAGCGGCATGACCCTCACTCCTTTGCCGGGCAGGTCGTTGGCCGCGTAGGCGGACAGGCCCATTGAGCTTACCAAGGCTGCGGCGATCAGGGTGCGTGCGAAATTGCGTTTATTCATCAGGTGATGTCTTTCTATTTATTGTTGAAAAATAAAGCCGCCGGGGTTTCGTTCAGGCGGCGCGTCGAGTGAGGCACTAGGCCTGATTTCTTTGAGGCGGACAGGGACTGTTTGGTCTAGCCGTCAAAGTTTTTTGTGGCTCCTGGTCCGGGCATCGGCGTGGCGCTCGATGTCCTTGGACTGGTTCTCACCGCTGCACATGCGCAGGTTTTGTGACTTGATGTCACTCACTGAGAGCTGACATTTCTTGCTTACGCTGGTGGCAGTTCTTCAGTGGTTTTCATTAGCCGTCGGTGCTTACTATCCATTTATGAAGCGGGCGGCGTACACAAAAATCTACTTTTAATGTAGCTGATAGCAGGCCGTCGCGTCTTTACAAAGTACCATCACCTTTTTAAAAGACTCTTAACCGGCAGGAACGCAGTATGACGACGGATTGGTATTTCGACCGCATGAGGCCAATCATCGCAGTCTAAACCGCCTCTAAAAAACGATTTTTCCAGAGATGATGGTCTAAATCCCCAAGAGTTTGCACCCCTCATCCAAAACCATATGTCAGGCTGCCGCAAAATACAGCACCGGAATAATCGCAGTCGTCGTTAGCATGGTGTCGAAATCCATCGCTTTCAGGCCTCTGAGAAACAAGTCTGTGTTGTGGTTCAGTTTTTCGATTCGCCAAGCCTCGTCCTGAGTGACCTTGAAAGCCTCGTTGGCGGCCTTAACTAGCCTTACCCTTTCGCCACCGGCCTACGGGAATCGCTACACCAGTCGCTCCAACTGCCAGCGTAAAGACCCGTAGTGCCAAGACCCGCAATTTCCATGGCGATCATGTTTGGCAGGGCGCTGACGCCACTGCCGCACTGGTGAACTACTGAGGCGGGGTCGCGTCCATCGAGCAAGGCTAGAAATTCTGTTTTGAGTTGGGCTGCGGGTTTGAACTTTCCGTCTGGGCCTAGGTTTTGGCTAAATGGGCGGTTTAAGGCGCCGGGTATATGGCCGGCGACTGGGTCCATGGGTTCGACCTCGCCTTTGTAGCGCGGTGTGGCGCGGGCATCGATCAAGGTTTGCATGGGGCTGGTCAAATTGCTCTGCACGGTTTGGGTTGCGACCAGGTTTGCTGCCTCAGTGCTGAGTTCAAAATTGCTTTGAAAATGCGCTGCTTCGTGACCACTACTGATTGCACTTCCAGCCGCTGTCCACGCCTGCAGTCCGCCATCGAGCACAGCTACATTGTGGTGACCTGCCCACTTCAGCATCCACCACAGGCGGCCACAGTAATTGGCGCCGTTGCGGTCATAAACTACCGCCTGCATGTGGTTAGAAAAACCAACGCTAGACAGCCATGCGGCGAATTTCTCGCGCGTCGGTAGCGGGTGTCGTCCACCTGATGCGGGTGCATCTAGGCCGCCGGTTGGAATCACGCCAAGAGCACCTGGCTTTGCGGGGTTCACTCCATGCTTGGCGCTAAGGTTGCTGTCCAAGTTGGCGTAAACCGCGCCGGGTATGTGGGACTCTAGGTAAGCTTGTTCGCCGGCTTTGGGTTGGCTTAAGTCAAAGCTGCAATCGAACACGCGCAGCGGCTTGCCCTTGTCCATTAACGCCTGCAATTGTTCTGCGGATATCAAGGTGGTGAACGTCATGTCTGTCATGTCTGGCTCCAGTCGGTGTGCGTTTTAGTTTAATGTTCTTCGGCCGGCGCATTCGGCGCGGCCCGTGCGCGCAGCACGGTAGCGGCAATCGCGCTGCTGATGATCAAGCCCATGCCGGCCCAGCCAAGCAGCGATATAAATTCGCCAAACACGATCATGCTGTATAGCGCGGCAAAAACAATGCCGGAGTATTGAAGATTCGCCACCACTAGCGTGGCATGGTGGTTGTGCGAGCGCGAACTCAAGGTATACGCCTTAGTCATGCAAAGCTGACCTAAAGACGCGAGTATGCCCAGCGGTAGCAGCCACACTGCGTGTTGCCAATTCCAGGGCGAGAGGCCGGTCACCGTCATGCCTACAAGACCGGCCAAGGCTGAGCCCAGCGCAAAATAAAACACCGTGCGGGTCTCGGGTTCACCCATCTTGGCAATTGCCATGACCTGCATATAGGCAAAGGCAGCGCCTAAGCCTGACAGCAAGCCGATCAAACCGGCAAAACCTTGGTTTTGACCGATAGCGGGCCGCAGCAGCATGACCACGCCAGCAAAGCTGGCCAAAATGGTCAGTACCAGCGGGCCTTGGCTAGGGCCTTTTTTGCCACTGCGCGCCAGCATCATGGAACCACCGACTAAAAATGCTGCGATCCAAATACTGCTCATGTAATTCAGCGTCATGGCGGTGGGCAGCGGCAAGTGGGCGAGGGCATAAAACCAGCAAGACAAGGCCACCACACCGACAGCACTGCGCCATGCATGCATGCTCAGCACGGGTGTGCGCAGCGAAACGCCAGTGGCCCGCGCATAGCAAGCCATAAAAACTATGCCAATTGCGCCGCGGTAGAAAACCAGCTCAGCGCTATTGAAATTAGCCGAGGCAAACTTCACGCAAACCCCCATGCTGGCGAATAGAAAAGACGAGGCAATCATCCAAAGGGCTTGCATTTTGATAAATTTTTATTGGCCTGCTGGGGCGTTACGGAAAAAAGGGTGAGGCTGTGGGACGAAATTTCAGGAGAGTGGTTTGGGTAGTGCTTTGTCCGTTATGGTTTGAAGCGACGGCCGATTGTGCACTTTGTCTCTTGCAGTTGCAGACGCCTTCACGACAGTGCGAACAGGCGCTTGTTTTATCATTTGCTTCATGCCAACTCACTTAAAGCCAACTTGCCTTTTGAGCATCATCATGCCGGTCTATAACGAGGCCGCTGGCTTAGCCAGTACGCTGCAAGCCTTAGCTTCTTTTGTTGCGTGCGGCACTGAGTTGATAGTGGTCGATGGCGGCAGCCTAGACACCACACTGGCTGTGGCGAATAAATTCACCGCTCGGGTAATCAGCTCAGCGTCCGGTCGGGCCGCGCAGATGAATGCTGGCGCTGCTATAGCCACAGGAGATGTATTTCTGTTTTTGCATGCCGATACTTTTTTACCGACTAATTCGGACGCCTTGGTTGCAGCGGCTTTGGCCGATGGCCGCTTTCAATGGGGACGTTTTGATGTGCGCATCAGCGGCCAGTCCAAGCTGCTGCCCATGGTCTCGGCGCTGATGAATTGGCGCTCACGCTACTCATTTATTGCCACCGGCGACCAAGCTATGTTTATGACGCGATCCGCGTTTGCGGCAGTAGGTGGTTTTCCTGATCAGCCCTTGATGGAGGATATTGAAATTTCAAAACGATTACTCAGCGTTTCGCGCCCCGCGTGTTTACGGGCTCAGGTTTTGACTTCTGGCCGGCGCTGGGACAGCCGTGGTGCGTGGCCCACCATCTGGCTGATGTGGCGCTTACGCCTGGCTTATTGGCGCGGTGTGCCGGCTCAGTGTTTGGCGCAGCTATACCGATGAAGACAGCGACCAAAATCAATACTCGCTTGGTTGTTTTTGCCAAAGCGCCTCAAGCCGGTAAAGCCAAGACGCGCTTAATACCGGCCTTAGGCGCGGCGGGTGCGGCAACGCTGGCGCGCCACATGCTTGGCCGCACCTTAGATATAGCTTTATCCGCCGCTGTTGGGCCGGTTGAGCTGTGTATGAGTCCGACGCCTGACGACGCCGCTTGGCTCGGTATTGCCATCGACAGCGCAGTGCAGCTAAGCGATCAAGGCCAAGGCGATTTAGGTCAGCGCATGGCCTGCGCTGTTCAGCGCGTCACGCAGTTAGAGCCGGTTTTACTGATTGGCACCGACTGCCCGGGCTTGACGCCGGCCTTGCTGCAACAGGCGGCTGAGCAACTCGGTGCGCATGATGTGGTCATGCTGCCGGCCAGTGATGGCGGCTATGTGCTGCTAGGTTTGAAATCGCCATGCCCAGAGATTTTTAGCGCTATGCCTTGGAGTACTGCTGCTGTGGCTGAGATCAGTTTGCAACGCATGAAGGCGCTGGGGTTGCGTGTTTGGGTCGGCCCAATGCAACACGATATTGATGAGCCGGCTGATTTGGATCACTTGCCACCTGAACTTATGAACTTATGAACTTATGAGCGCAGCAACTGATTGTTTTTTTAAGATTATTCGCAGCGCTTAATAGTTCGCATAATTGACTTCATAGTTGACCACATAATTGGCGCACTTTCCAGCTTTCATCGCCATGCTCACACACCCATTTTTAGACTCATTTGTTTTGCTCAGCTATAGATTTTCCAGCTTCGTCTTGGACAACTTAATGGACGCTGCGGCCATGTTGGCTTTGATGTTTGTGCTGTAGGGTCGCTATGAAGAAATATTTATTTCTGAGTTATTTCTTAGCCGCCATGGTGCTACCCGGCTGCGCGGTAATTGTTGTGGCGGATGTTGCTGCAACCGTCGTGGTCGGCACAGTCGGGCTGGCTGCCGATGCGGCGATTGGCACTGCTCGCTTGGTCGGACGAGCCGTCACACCGTAACGGCGTAATGGCGTAAGCCGTTATTTTTTCTATTTGTTTGACTCGTCAGACCACGACGGCCTGACTGGCTGTGTCAAATCATCTGTGTTGTTTTGCTCGCACCCATCTCGCGCCTATACCACTCGTGGAAATGTTGCATACCGTCTTCCATTGGGCTTTGGTAGGGGCCGAACTCATTGTCGCCGCGCTGCATTAAGGCTTTGCGGCCAGCGTCCATGCGTAGCGCGATCTCGTCATCTTCGACACAGGTTTCCATGTAGGCCGCTTGCTGGGCTTCTACAAACTCTTGTTCAAAGGCGCAGATTTCTTCCGGGTAGAAAAACTCCACCACGTTAAGCGTCTTGTCTGGCCCTTGTGGATGCAAGGTGCTGACCACCAGCACATGCGGATACCACTCGACCATCACGTTAGGGTAGTAAGTCAGCCAAATAGCGCCGTACTTAGGCGGCACACCATTGCGGTATTGCAGCACCACGTCATGCCACTTTTTATACGTGTCAGTGCCGGGTTTTCCCAGCTTGTCAGATACGCCTACGGTTTGCACTGAGAACTGTTTTGCCAGTTCCCAATTCAAATCGTCAGTTGTCACAAAGCCGCCTAATCCGGGATGAAAAGGGCCAACGTGGTAGTCCTCCATATAGACCTCAATAAAGGTCTTCCAGTTGTAATTGCATTCATGCAAATGGACTTTACTCAGCTGATAGCCAGAGAAATCCAAGTCCGCCAAAACGCCGCCGCTAAGCGCCGCCATGTCGGCGGTAATGTTGCGGCCAGTGTCTTCAAACACCAAGCCATTCCAGGTTTGGGTTTTGTAGCGGTTCAGGTTAAGGCAGGGATCGGTCTGAAAGTGAGGTGCGCCGATTAGCTCGCCAGAAGTGTTGTAAGTCCAGCGGTGCAGCGGGCAAACAATGTTGCTGCCGGTGTTGCCACGGCCTTGCAGCATGGTTGACTGGCGGTGCCGACAAACGTTGGAGATCAGCTCAATGCCAGAGTCGTTGCGCACCAAGGCGCGCCCTTCGCCTTCATGCGGCAGAGCGTAATAGTCGCCTAAGTTAGGCACAGACAACTCATGGCCTAAATAGCGTGGTCCGTTGGCAAAAAGTTTTTGCTGTTCGCGCTGGTAAATGCCTGCGTCAAAGTAGCTAAAGATGGGTAGCTGGCTGGTGGCCTGCAGTAGGCGAAGGCTTTGATCAGACATGCATTGGGGGGTGGGAAGTACAGCGCTGGAGGCTGCTAATATGGCAAAAATCGATTGTACCTGTGCGGGTCTGTGCAAAAAAGTCAGGCCTTGGTACTGGTATTGGCTTGAAGACGACGGCGTTTAATTAAGCGCCAGTTAAATTGATAAGCAATTTGATGAGCCAAGGGATGGACAATGCGCCAAGTAGCCAGTCAATCGACGGGTCAAGCGCCTAGCCAACCGAGCACTGCGCGCAAACGCCTAAAATAATCTCCAGTTAATACTAAAGCGAAAAGTTCAAAGCCCGTTCTAGGTCAGTTTAAAGCTCGATTTAGCACTGCCTGCGCAAAGAGATTGCCCGATTGAAATCATCTGAAAAAACACCATTGTTCAACCTCAACACTTGGAGCGTAGACCAACTCGCACGGGTAGAGCAGGCCTTATCACGCTGGGTTGTCTGCCCTGAAGATGCACCTGCGCTGGCCGGTTTAGGCCACGCTATGCGCTACGCGGTTTTAGACGGCGGCAAACGCTTGCGGCCGCTGCTGGTCATGGCCGCTTGTGAAGCGGTAGCAGGCAGCGCCAATGCGGCCCTGCGCGCGGCTTGTGCGGTGGAGTTAATTCATGCTTATTCATTGGTGCACGACGACTTACCCTGCATGGATAACGACGTACTGCGCCGTGGCAAGCCCACTGTTCATGTGGCTTTTGGCCAAGCCAGCGCGCTGTTGGCGGGCGATGCCTTGCAAGCCTTGGCTTTTGAGTTGCTAACTCCCGCGCTGGACACAACTGACGCCGCCATCGACAGCGCGACCCAAGCGCATTTGTGCCGCATGCTGGCCCAAGCTGCTGGCTTTAAGGGCATGGCCGGTGGCCAAGCGATTGACCTTGCTAGTGTGGGAAAGCAACTCAATTCATCAGAGTTGCACGAGATGCATGCACTCAAAACCGGCGCGCTGCTAAAAGCCAGTGTCATGATGGGCGCGGCTTGCAGCCAGTCAGGCCCGGCCACGTCAATCGCTGTGCAAGACGCGCTGCGCAATTACGGCGATGCGATTGGTTTGGCGTTTCAGGTGGTCGATGATATTTTGGATGTGACTGCCGACTCTGCCGTGCTGGGTAAAACCGCCGGTAAGGACGCGGCTCAAGATAAACCTACTTTTGTCTCCCTAATGGGTTTGCAAGCTTCTCAAGATTACGCTCAGCAATTGCTGCAGCGCACCTTGCATAGCTTGGCGCAACTCGAAGCCGCAGGCCTGCCCAACACGCATGCACTGCGTGGGCTGGCTGACATGCTGGTGAATCGTCAGCACTAGCCGCTCAAGACACCGTATTACCAGAGATATTTTTATATGACTTCATTGCTCGACACGATTAACAGCCCCGCGGATTTGCGCCAGCTGCCGCGCGCCCAGCTCAGACAGCTGGCGGATGAACTGCGCGACTATGTACTCCACAGTGTCTCGAATACCGGCGGCCACTTAAGTTCCAACCTCGGCACTGTCGAGCTGACCGTGGCCTTGCACTATGTGTTTAACACCCCAGAAGACCGACTCGTGTGGGATGTAGGCCATCAAACTTACGCGCACAAAATTTTGACCGGTAGGCGCGAGCGCATGGCCAGCTTGCGCCAGTTCGGTGGTCTGTCGGGTTTTCCGCGCCGCGATGAAAGTCCTTACGACACCTTTGGCACAGCCCATTCGTCCACCTCTATTTCGGCTGCGCTAGGCATGGCACTGGCCGCCCGTCAGTTGGGTCAAGAACGGAATGCGGTGGCCATTATTGGTGACGGTGCCATGAGCGCTGGCATGGCTTTTGAAGCCATGAATAATGCCGGCGTGTATGACGATGCCCGCATGTTGGTAGTTCTCAATGACAACGACATGAGCATTAGCCCGCCGGTGGGCGCGTTGAACCGCTATTTGGCGCAACTCATGAGCGGGCGTTTTTATGCATCGGCAAAAAACGTTGGCAAGCGGGTTTTGGGTGTCGCACCGCCACTGTTAGAGCTGGCTAAACGGATTGAATCTCATGCCAAGGGCTTGGTCGTGCCGGCTACCTTGTTTGAGAATTTCGGTTTTAACTACATCGGCCCAATCGACGGCCATGACTTGGATTCACTGATTCCGACGCTAGAGAACATCAAGCAATTAATGCTTGACGGTGATGGCCCGCAGTTTTTGCATGTGGTGACTAAAAAAGGCCAAGGCTACAAGCTCGCCGAGGCCGATCCAGTGGCCTATCACGGCCCGGGCAAGTTTGATCCGGCCATGGGTTTGCAAAAGTCCAGTGTGCCGTCTAAGCAAACTTTTACCCAAGTGTTTGGCCAGTGGCTGTGCGATATGGCGGTGCAAGACAAGCGCTTAGTTGCCATCACGCCGGCGATGCGTGAAGGCTCTGGCATGGTGGAGTTTCACAAGCGTTTTCCTGAGCGCTACCACGATGTCGGCATTGCCGAGCAGCATGCCGTGACCTTTGCCGCCGGCATGGCCTGTGAAGGGCTGAAACCGGTATTGGCGATTTACTCGACCTTTTTGCAGCGTGGCTACGACCAACTGATTCACGACGTAGCGCTGCAAAATCTACCGGTGGTGTTTGCACTCGACCGCGCCGGTCTGGTCGGTGCCGATGGAGCGACGCATGCCGGCGCTTACGACATCGCCTTTTTGCGCTGCGTGCCAAATATGAGCATTGCATGCCCAGCCGATGAAAACGAGTGCCGCAAACTGCTGACCTCAGCCTTCGAGCAAGACCATCCAGTCGCCGTGCGTTATCCGCGCGGTGCCGGGGCTGGCGTAGCACCCGATGCGGGTCTGACTTCATTGCCGTTTGCCAAAGGTGAAATTCGCCGCGAAGGCGCTGGCATTGCTATTTTGGCTTTCGGCACACTGCTTTATCCGGCGCTGGAGGCGGCAGAAAAACTCGGCTGCACCGTCGTCAATATGCGCTGGGCAAAGCCACTCGACATTGAGCTGTTGCTACAAGTTGCCAAGACCCACCAAGGCTTGGTCACGCTAGAAGAAGGTTCGGTAATGGGCGGCGCAGGTAGTGCGGTCAGCGAAGCATTGCAGGCTGCGGCCATCAGCATGCCAGTGCTGCATTTGGGCTTGAAAGATGAGTTCACTGAGCATGGTGAACCGGCAAAATTGCTAGCCCTTCAAGGTTTGGACGCAGCGGGAATTGAGGCCTCTATTCGGGCACGTTTTCCGGGTTGAGTTCAGCGGCGCGTTAGCGAGAAGAGAGTCGATAAAGAAAAAAATTTCTTGAATAAGGCATAAGTTGCTGCTCGCCACAGCCACAGCCACATCAGCGGAGGTAATCCTAAATGGACAGGCGTTCACTCATTAAACATACCGGTATTGCCGGTGTGTTGGCCGCATCCCTAGCGCCAGCCGTGCATGCTCAAGCGCTGGTTCGCTGGCGTTTAGCGTCTAGCTTTCCGCGCTCCTTAGACACGATTTACGGCGGTGCTGAAACCTTTGCTCGCCATGTGCGCGCTGTGTCCGGCGGACGCTTTGAAATCAGCGTCCATGCCGCTGGTGAGTTGATGCCAGCTTTTGATGTGGTTGACGGCGTGCAGCAAGGCACGATAGAGGCCGCGCACACAGCACCCTATTATTTTTTTGCCAAGGACGATACCTTTGCAATTGGCGGCGCGATTCCGTTTGGTCTCAATAGCCGGCAAATGAGCGCCTGGACTTTTCAGGGCAATGGCCTGGCTTTGATGCGTGAGTTTTATGCGCGCTACAACATCATCAGTTTTCCCTGCGGCAACACCGGCGCGCAAATGGGTGGCTGGTTTCGCCATGAAGTCAAATCGTTGGCAGATATGCAGGGTTTAAAGTTTCGCGTTGGCGGCTTCGCCGGAAAAGTCATCACCCGGCTTGGCGGCTTGCCGCAAAACTTGCCCGGTGGCGAGATTTATCAGGCGCTAAAAAACGGCAATCTTGACGCGGCCGAATGGATAGGTCCTTACGATGACCAAAAACTTGGCTTTAACAAAGTCGCACCCCACTACTACTATCCCGGTTGGTGGGAGGGCGGTTTGCAGTTGGACCTGTACGTGAATCGCAATGCCTATGAGGCGCTCTCGCCGCAGTACAAAGCAATTGTCGATGTTGCCAGTGCCGCAGCACATGTGGATATGCAGGCCAAGTACGACGCTAAAAATCCGGCCGCACTCAAGCAATTGGTGCGCGACGGTGCCAAGCTCAGGCCGTTTCCTGCCGATGTCATGAATGCTGCTTTTAAGGCTTCGTTAGCGTTGTATGCGGAACTCTCAGACAGCAATCCGGCTTGGGCCAAAGTTTATAAAGATTATTCGGCATTTAGAGGCGATCAAAATTTGTGGTTTCGTTTTACTGAGGCCACGTTTGACCGATTTATGCAAAGCCAAAAACTTTGATTTATTTCTCCTGTCTGTCCCTGTCTATCCCCGTCGATCAGTCTTGCTGCAGCGCTTGCATTTTAAAAAATGTTTGCAACAGAAATTTGCCTACACAAGGGTAGTCATGTCTCCGACATGATGTGTTGCCAACTCCTGTCAAAATAGTTGATCAGGATAATTAAAAGGACATCAACATGGCCAAAACACCGACTCAGACTGCCGCTAAAACAGTCAAAAAAGAATCTACAAAAGCACTTGCAAAAACGTCTTTAAAAACGCCTTTAAAAGCGGTGTCAAAATCAAAAACACCACGCAGCCTAAAGCACGCATTTGCCAACACCCTCAAGCCTTTTGAGACCGCCTCTGGCAAAGCCGGTAAGTTCTATTCCTTGCCCGCTTTGGCTAAACAGTTTCCCAATGTCAGCCGGCTGCCTGTCTCGCTGCGCATTATTCTTGAATCGGTGTTGCGTAACTGCGACGGCAATCGCGTGACCGCAGAACATGTGGCCGAGTTGGCGAATTGGAAACCCAATGCTAAACGCACGGAAGAAGTTCCTTTCTTAGTCTCCCGCGTTGTGCTGCAAGACTTTACCGGTGTGCCCTTATTAGCTGACTTGGCCGCCATGCGTAGCGTCGCCGTCAAGTTAGGCAAAAATCCCAAAACAATTGAGCCGCTGGTGCCTGTCGATTTGGTGGTCGATCACTCCATCATGGTTGACTTTTACGGTAAAAAGAATTCCCTAGACTTGAACATGAAGCTTGAATTTAAGCGCAATAACGAGCGCTATCAATTCATGAAATGGGGCATGCAAGCGTTTAAAACTTTCGGCGTTGTGCCGCCCGGTTTTGGCATAGTCCACCAAGTCAACCTAGAGTATTTAGCCCGTGGCGTGCATAAAACACCGGACGCGGTTTACTACCCCGACACCTTGGTCGGCACCGACAGCCACACCACCATGATTAACGGTATTGGCGTGGTCGCTTGGGGCGTTGGCGGCATTGAGGCGGAAGCGGCGATGTTGGGTCAGCCGGTTTATTTCCTCACCCCCGATGTGGTGGGCTTTGAGTTAACCGGCAAACTGCGCGAAGGCGTGACCGCCACCGACTTGGTGCTGCGCGTGACAGAGCAACTGCGGCGCGAAAAAGTAGTCGGTAAATTTGTTGAGTTTTTTGGTGAAGGCACGCGCTCCTTGTCACTGCCAGACCGCGCAACGATTGGTAATATGTCGCCGGAATACGGCGCCACTATGGGCTTTTTTCCGGTCGATGATAAGACGCTGGATTACTTTCGCGGCACCGGCCGAACCAAGTCTGAGATTGAAGCTTTCGAGGCGTACTTTCGTGCCCAAGGGTTGTTCGGCGTAGCCAATGCTGGCGATATCGATTACTCGCAAGTCGTCTCGCTAGACCTTGGCGACGTCACACCAAGTCTGGCTGGCCCTAAGCGTCCGCAAGACCGTATTGAGTTGGGCAATGTCGCCGATCAATTCACCACCTTGTATAGCCAGTCCTCCGCTAAAGACGGCTTTAATCAACCGGCTGAAACGCTTAATTTACGCCATACACTGCGCCAAGCAAACGATGCTAAACCGCTGGCCAAACAAAATACTGCCGCAACGACTAGCGCCAACGTCAGTGCCGCTGGCTTTCCGACCAGCGCCAAAGCCGTGGCCGAAGCGAAAAAAGGTCAAGTCAATATCGGCAATGGTGATGTGCTGATTGCAGCGATTACCAGCTGCACCAACACTTCCAACCCTAGCGTGTTGTTGGCGGCTGGTTTGTTGGCTAAAAAAGCGGTGCTTGCGGGTCTTAAGGTGCAGCCGCACATCAAGACCTCACTGGCGCCGGGCTCGCGCATAGTGACTGAATATTTGACTGAAACCGGTCTCATGCCGTACCTTGAAAAGCTCGGCTTTTCACTGGCCGGCTACGGCTGCACGACGTGTATTGGTAACTCCGGTGATCTGACGCCAGAAATTAACGAAGCTATCAACGAGAACGATTTGATCTGCGCTGCCGTGCTCTCGGGCAACCGTAACTTTGAAGCGCGGATTCATCCCTACATCAAGGCCAACTTTTTAGCCAGCCCACCGCTGGTTGTGGCTTACGCAATTGCCGGCACGGTAATGCGCGACCTGATGACCGAGCCAGTCGGGCAAGGCAAGGGCGGCAAGGATGTTTATTTGGGTGATATCTGGCCGACCTCGGACGAAATCCAAGCCTTGATGAAGTTTGCTATGAATGGCAAAGCCTTTCGCGCCAACTACGCCAAGGTCAAGACCGAGCCGGGCAAGCTGTGGGAGAAAATTCAAGGCGTAACTGGTACCAGCTACACCTGGCCGGTTAGCACTTATATTGCCGAGCCGCCTTTCTTTAAAGACTTTGAAATGGAATGTGTTGCGACTGACGCGATGGTCAAGGGCAGCACCGCCAAGCGCGTGAACAATGATGTTTTGGGCGCCCGCATTATGGCGTTGTTTGGTGACTCGATCACGACTGACCATATCTCGCCAGCAGGCTCGATTCAGACCAGTTCACCCGCCGGTTCATGGCTTAAAGAGCATGGTGTGTTGCCGGCAGACTTCAACAGCTACGGCTCGCGACGCGGTAACCACGAGGTCATGATGCGCGGCACTTTTGCCAATGTGCGTATCAAGAACTTAATGATTCCCGCCGAGGCTAACGGCTCACGCGAGGAGGGCGGTTTAACGCTGTTTCAGCCCAGCGGCGAGAAAATGTTTATCTACGACGCAGCCATGAAGTACATGGATCAAAACCAAGGCACGGTAGTGTTCGCGGGCGAAGAATACGGCACCGGTTCATCGCGCGACTGGGCCGCTAAGGGCACACAGTTACTGGGAATTAAAGCCGTGATTGCGCGCAGTTTTGAGCGTATCCACCGCAGCAACTTGGTTGGTATGGGCGTGTTGCCATTGCAATTCAAAGCCGGGGATTCTTGGGAAACGCTTGGGCTTAAAGGTGATGAAACGGTTGATGTGATCGTGCATCCCGATCTGAAACCCCAGAGCGATGCCAAGCTGGTGATTATCAAAGCCGATGGCAAGCGCCAAGAGATCACGCTCACATTACGCGTGGATACGCCGATTGAGGCCGATTACTACCGCAACGGCGGCATCTTGCCTTACGTGCTGCGTCAGTTGCTCGCTTAATGGGTTTGAAAGCCGTCATAGCCGGCGGCGGAATCGGCGGCTTGGCAGCGGCGCTGGCGTTGGCGCGCGGCGGTATGCAAGTTGATTTGCTTGAGCGTGCCCAAGCGTTTGCCGAGGTCGGCGCCGGTGTGCAGCTAGGGCCTAATGTCACCCATGTCTTAGATGATTGGGGCTTGCTAGAGCCACTCAAAGCCGTGGCTGCAGCGCCCCAGCGCTTGCTGGTGCGCAGCGCGCTGTCGGCTCGTCTGCTGGCTCAAATGGATTTGGGTCGCAGCATGCAGGAACGCTACGGCGCGCCTTACCTCACGCTGCACAGGGCTGATCTGCATAAACTCTTGCTTGATGCCGCCACAAAAGCGGGCGCGAGTGTGCATTTAGATAGCGCTTTGCAAAACTTCAGCCAAAGTTTTGAGCATGTGAGTCTTCACGCCTCCAACGGCGCTGCTTATGAAGCCGATCTTTTGGTCGCCGCTGACGGGCTGTGGAGCGGCATACGCGAACAGCTTTTGGGCGATGGTCCGCCAACACCCACCGGTCATCTGGCCTACCGCGCTTTGACGCTGCAATCGGCATTGCCGGCTAGCTCGCGCAGTCAAGATGTTAGCGTCTGGTTAGGTCCCAAACTGCATGTGGTTTGCTACCCGGTGCGAGGCGGTGAGTATTTGAATATGGTGGTCATTGTTCATGGCCAAGCGGCGGGCAAGGGTTGGGATTTTGCAGCCAACGCTAAAAGTTTGACTCAAGCTATGGGTGCATGCTGCGGGCAGTTACGTGAGTTGATTGCCGTTATGCCAGAGTGGCGTTTGTGGCCGCTCAATGACCGCCCGCCTATGCAAAGCGCAAGGCAACATGCACGGGGTAGGGTGGCGTTGCTGGGCGATGCTGCTCACCCTATGCGGCCTTATCTGGCCCAAGGTGCAGGTATGGCGATTGAGGATGCGGCCAAGCTCGGCTCGGTGTTTCAGGCGGGTAGCCAGCAAGCTGATTCGCAAGAAGTCGCTTCTCTGGTTGAGCGCTATGCCAATTTACGCTGGCAGAGAAACGCTCGCGTGCAGGCCAAGGCGCGGCGCAACGGTCAAGTGTTTCATGCCAGCGGTTTGCTGCGAGTGGGTCGCGATGTGGCGCTCAAACTAGCTGGCGCTAAGCTAATGGATATGTCTTGGCTGTATGGTGCAAACCAGCCTTAATACGTCTGGTTGTGATGGGCCAGTACGCGCCCACTTTGCTAAATCACCGTGATGGATTTTTGCAGTAGTTCATTCGTGCACAATTAATAGCCGACGCTAGCGCCAAGCGCAGTTGAGTCGGTTTTAAATAGCTGCATTTAAGAACAATATTCACAAGAGGCAAGAGCATTTCATGAGCATTCAAAACACATCTGTTAATAGCCAAAAAGTAGCCCTGATCACGGGCGCAGGTACCGGCATAGGTCGGCAAGTCGCACTGACTTTTTTAGCCGCCGGTTACAGCGTGGTGCTGGCCGGGCGCCGCCTTGAGCCGCTGCAGTCTGTCGTTGCGGAGTCGGGTTCAAACCGCGCATTGGCCGTTTCCACAGATGTGAGTAAGCCCGAGTCAGTCGATGCGCTGTTCGCCGCCATAGGCGCAAAATTTGGCCGTATTGATGTGCTGTTTAACAATGCCGGCGTGGGCAGCAGTCCTTTGTTTGAAGACTTGACGTTTGAGCAGTGGAAAAACGTCGTCGACATCAATCTCACCGGTTCATTTTTGTGCGCGCAAGGCGCCTTTCGTATGATGAAAAATCAGCTGCCGCAAGGCGGACGCATCATCAATAACGGCTCCATCTCTGCTCATGCGCCACGGCCAGATTCTGCGCCTTACACCTCAACCAAGCATGCGATTACTGGTCTGACTAAGTCGATTTCACTCGACGGACGCAAGTACAACATCGCTTGCGGCCAAGTTGATATTGGTAATGCATTGACCGAGTTATCGGCCCGCATGACCAAGGGCGTGCCGCAAGCCAATGGCGAGATAGCGATTGAACCCATGATGGACGCCAGTGAGGTGGCAGATGCTGTGCTGCATATGGCGGCTTTGCCGCTGACAACGAATATCCAGTTCATGACCATCATGGCGACCAAGATGCCGTTTGTGGGCAGAGGATAAATTTTTGCTAGTGGGCGGTTTTGATCTCTAAGCCGTCGGTGACATCAATTCACAGGGCGAGAGTTATTTGCTCTCACCGCTAGGCACTGTCGGTTTGTTTTCTAGGGGCGAATACGCTCAGTGCCGACCGTGCTAGCTACTTATCTCAGCACCCATTGCCCATGCATTTTGATTTCTTGATACATCGCATCAGGCGCGAGATCAAGATCGCCTGGCCAAGCCACTGCACCTGAGTCAATGTGCGCCTGCTGAAAAACTAGCGGATCTTTCAATGCGGCAAAAACGCCGGTTAGGTGGCTTTTTTCAAACTGAACATTGCCAACTAACCCGTCTCTGAACTGGACACGAAGTGCCAGTGACGCAATCGGTTTGACGTCTACAACATCCCATTTCATAGTCGGCCTCATTTCAACGGTTCAATTGGCTTGGGCTGCTGCTTGTCCATGCAAAGGCGCCAGTCTTGAATTAATTCTTCTTGGTGCAGCTCTGCCCAGTCAAGCACCAGTTCTTGTGCCCGGCGCGGGAGAACGCCACTGGTAATCGTCAATAATTTAATGTCAACAGTCGCCTTGAATTCTGCGTACTGGACCTGTCAGTGCGGCGGGGCATGGTCATTAAAAAACATGCGAATGATTAGTCCGTAAAAGGTGCAAATAGTTGGCATGCTGTTTTTGATTTTGAGTTGTAGAGAGCCGAAAACAAGCGCTTATTTACAGCCGCCCAAACAGCAAAAACTCCATCAAAGCTTTTTGCGCATGCAAGCGGTTTTCGGCTTCGTCCCAGACTACTGATTGTGGGCCGTCAATCACTTCGGCTTGTACTTCTTCGCCGCGGTGTGCGGGTAGACAGTGCATAAAAAGAGCGTCCGGCTTTGCCGCTTTCATCATGTCGCTATCGACACACCAGTCGGCAAACGCTTTTTTGCGCGCTTCGTTTTCGGCCTCGTAGCCCATGCTGGTCCAGACGTCGGTGGTGACCAAGTCGGCGCCAGCGCAGGCCAGCATAGGGTCTTTAAACACCTTGTAGCTTTCGCTAGAACGAATGCCAGCGACTGCTTGGTCAACCTCATAACCGCCTGGCGTGCTC